>CAYOTT010000011.1:0-32649 GCA_964406965.1 uncultured Desulfurococcales archaeon
TAAGCAAAGGCATCATGGCTGACCCGCTTTTCGACACACCAATGTATCTTGAACCACTTTACAGATACAAGATAGGGTATGGCGGAACTAAATGCCCATTCGAATGCCCCCTGTACAGGGCTAAAGGAGGCTATGTAGAATACAGGCTAGGGCTATGTCCTGTCGCTGAAGAAGTTCTAAAAAAAGTTGTTGCAATATCCCCTCACCCGGGGCTCGATAGGGAGGATTTAGACAACATCGTAAACACCATTAGAAGCCTTGTTGAAGGAAAGTAGGAGGGCTGAAAATAATGAGTTACATGTTGGGAATAGATGTCGGTACTACAACGTGTAAAGCAATGGTAACCGATGAGGAAGGGAAAGTTATAGCTTATGAGGAATCCGAAGCATACAGTGTTTTAAGGCCTAAACCAGGATGGGCTGAGCAAAATCCGGAAGAATGGTGGAATGCGGTTAAATCCGTTGTTAAATCTGTTGTTTCAAAAGTTGGTGGCGAAAACATAGCGTCAATTTCCATAAGCAGTATGGAGGAAGGAGTTGTTCCCGTAGATAGAAATGGTAAGCCACTATACAATTGCATGATATGGCAAGATACTAGGACGAAACCTCAGGAAAAATGGGTTATGGAAAACGTTGGCTTTGTAAAAGTATTGGAAATCACAGGGCTTCCTCCAGCATATGTTTGGTCAGCTGAAAAAGTTTTATGGTTAAAGGAGAATGTGAAAGAAGTTTTCAATAAAACATACAAGTTTCTTCAACCAAAAGACTACATAAACTACATGTTAACCGGGGAGTTCACAACAGACTGGAGCATTGCCGGACACACGCAATTATTTGACATATCTAAGAGGAAATGGTCCGAGGAACTCATGGAAGCACATGGATTACCGCTTGATAAGTGGCCTGAAGTGTATCCTTCAGCAAAAGTGATTGGTGAAATAAGAAGCAAAGTAGCTGAAGAGTTAGGGTTGAAAAAACACATACCGGTTATGGCTGGTGGAGGAGATCAGGAAGTTTCAACTCTAGGTGCCGGAGCTATTGGTGAAGGAGAAGCAAGCTACTCAGCGGGAACATCGAACATACTGAACATTTGCATTTCAAAACCAGTGTTTGATCCTAGAGTAACCGTGTTCTGCCATCCCCATGAGAAACTATGGATTATGGAACTATACCCTACACAGCTTGGAGAAGCACTGCAGTGGGTAAGTATGAATCTATGGAGTAGTCGGGGAGAAACCAGTGCTTACAGGGAAATGGATTTAGAAGCTGAGAAAAGCCCCATAGGCGCAAATGGCTTATTCTTCTACCCGTATTTTAGAGGAAAATATTCTTCAGAAATCAATGAAAACATGAAAGCCTCCATTATAGGGTTAACGTTTAACCATAGTAGAGGAGACATTATAAGAGCTTTAATGGAGGGTTCAGCTTACGAAGTAAGAGACATAATTGAGTTTTGCGAAAGAAAATTCAACATTAACATTAAGAGGTTAGTTGTAAGCGGAGGAGTTTCCAAAAGCCCAGTATGGAGAGAGATTATGGCAAACGTGTTGTCAAGAAACCTAACACTTCCACAAGTCAAAGACACAACACTCTTAGGAAACACTATTTTAGCAAGCATAGGCGCAGAACATTATAGAAGCCTTGAAGAAGCTGTTTCAAAAATGTTTAAGGAAGCAGAAATAGTAAAGCCTAATGAAAAAACATCTAAAAAATATAGGAAACTATATTTTGAATATAAGAAACACTATGGAAGCCTAGAAAGAATATTTAAGAAACCATTTATTGAATCCAACATTGTATTAGAAGTTTTAAGCTTATACATTAAATTGAGAAAATCGTTCAAAAAATAGCATTTAACATTACCGACAAAGCATTCACCCTTTAACCCATCCCGCATTAAGCTAGTAATTGAGAAATTTGAAGCAAAACTAACTACACTTAGTGTAAAAATAAAGTTGTAGCCTAAAGAGTAAAGTACTTTATGTAATTCGCATTTCATGGTAAAATTAAGTAAAACTATTTGTAGAGATTAAGAGGACATCTAACATGATTAATATGGTGCTTAAGGAAATTCTCGGAATTTTCGAGGAAAACAGGGATTTTCTAAGGCAAGCCGGTTGGGAAGTTTGCGAACCTGGTTCTCCTAGGTGGTGGAAGGGTTTAGTTAGTTGTGAGGAAGTTATTATTAGCGCTATTCTAGTTCAGCTAACTAAGTGGGAAGCTGTTGTTGAAGCTATTAGAAACCTTAGAGCTAACGGGCTTACTAGTTTGGAGAAAATAGCTTACATAGGAGAGGACAAGTTAGCGGAACTAATTAAACCCGTAGGTTTAAGGAAAATTAAAGCACATAGGCTTAAGGGTCTTGCAAAGAAAATTATAGAATATGGCGGATTAGATTCCTTGAGAAAACTAGGTGTTAAAGATTTGAGAAATTATTTGCTTTCAATAGAAGGTATAGGTAAGGAAACAGCTGATGCAATAATTCTTTTCGCATTCAATAAACCATCATTTCCGGCTTCAAAATATGTTAAAACAGTTTTTTCGAAAATAGGCATTATCAAAGGTAATGAGGATTATGAAACAATAAGAGAGATAATTATGAGGGAAATAGGAAACAACATTTACGAGCTAAAATTACTTTACGCAGGCTTAACATCTGTTGGAAGGCTAGTTTGTAAAAAGAAACCAAAATGCAATAAATGTCCTCTAAAAGAAGTTTGCACAGTAACGCAAACTTCTCACACGTAAACGTAAATAGTTTAGCTTTAGAAACACAAGAAGGCCTTGTTTAATGAAGGAAACGCTGCATAATTCCGAAGATACTTGTGGAAAATTGCTAATGCCTGCTAGTGCTCTATCCGTTACAGCTGTATTTTTCTTTAACAGCTTCCATAAGGTATTACTTCTGTTAGTACTTCCTGAAGTAATTGTTTCAAGTAATACTTTTGTAGCTGTAATGTTTATCTTTTAACTTGTAAAAATATTGTTTAAAAATTAGCTTATTGGGAAATTAGTCTATATGAAAGTTTAAAATTGTTAACTTTTAAAAATAAAATAATAATTTTTTAACATTCTTTTAATTCTATTGCTATTTATAAGTGTTGGTTATGTATAGAAGTTAGAGTGTATAATAATAGTTATAAGAATTATTTATTCAAAGCCAGCTTTCTTTTGATAAGGTAAACCAAGTAGTATGCAATGGTTTTATAAAAACAGGTTAAATTGTTCCGTAACACTTTTTACACTAACTTGTCTTAGTATGTTCTTAAGAGGTGTATTTGTTTTTGCTTAAATTATTTGCTTTAGCCCTACTTTTGACTGTTCTAGTATTCCACATTTTGCCCGTAGCTTCTGCTGAGTTTTCGAATGCAGCTACATTAGTTCTTAAAGTTGATAAGTCTAAATTTAACACTAGAGCTATTGAGGCTCTTAACGGTAAGGTAGTGTATGTAGCTGAGTTAGCACCAATAGCTATAGTTACCGTACCAGGGCATGCTATAGGTCTTTTAGAAAAACTTCCTGGAATACTTCATGTTTCAGAAGATGTTGTCGTAAAAATTTCAGTGCCGCCTCCAGGTAGAGGGAAACCTGGTAAAAATGCGAGTTCAGAACAGCCTCCACAAACACTACCATGGGGTATTGACTACATAGATGCTGAATTAGCTTGGAACATTACATCAGGCTTCGCCGACATTAATGGTGATGGAGATTCGGAAGTTGAAGTAGCAATTATAGATACCGGTGTTGATAAGGATCATCCTGATTTAGTAGGTAATGTTAAGTGGGGTATTGCCGTTTTTAAAGGGAAAATAAGCAGTAGGTACAACGACAAAAACGGGCATGGAACACACGTTGCGGGAATAATTGCAGCAATAAATAATGACATAGGTGTTGTTGGCGCAGCTCCAGCAGTAGAACTATACATTATTAAAGCATTTGGACCTGCAGGCTCCGCTTACGTAAGCGACATTATAATTGCCATAGACTTAGCTGTTAAAGGACCTGATGGAGTAGTTGATTCAGATGAAGACGGAGTAATTGTTGGTGATGGAGAAGACGATGCACCAGAGGTTATAAGTATGAGTTTCGGAGGAAATAGCGACATACCTGAGCTTCATGACATGCTGAAAGCAGCTTACAATTTAAACATAACATTAGTTGCTGCAGCAGGTAATGAAGGCTCACCTACCCCAAGCTACCCGGCAGCTTACTCTGAAGTCATAGCTGTAGGGGCGGTAGATGAGGGAGGAAACGTACCTTACTGGAGCAATAGGAACCCGGAGCTCGCAGCGCCAGGCGTAGATGTTTTAAGCACATACCCTGACGATACATATGAAACACTTAGCGGAACAAGTATGGCATGCCCTCATGTAAGTGGTACAGTAGCTCTTCTGCAGGCAACTAGATTAGCTAGCGGGAAAAACCCCTTACCTCCTGGAGTAGAAGCTGACATGAACTATAACTCAATTAGAGGAATTTTACATACAACATCAACGGATATGGGTACTGAAGGATACGACCTACTTTACGGATATGGAGTAGTGAACGCCTACAAAGCCACGCTATTAACGTTGGAAAGCTAAGAAACATCTCAACGAAGCTTAAAGAAGCAGAGAATAATGTTAGTGCATTTTAATTAAGACTTTTAGTAACAACTATTTCTAAGCTACTTTTCACTTATTTATTCAGCGGAGACATCATCTATAGTATAGTTTTCAAATTTTCAATACTTAAATTAGAATTATTAGTTAGCTGATATTTAATATTAAACTTAGAGAACTTTCGAAAAAAGATAAAAAGAAAAGCTCACGGATTTTTATGCTGAGGAATAGGAGGCTATGGATGCCTCGTTCGAAATAGGTAATTTTGTACTGGAACCCGGTAAATTCATTATTTGCTTTAATATATCGTTAAAAGCTGAGGCTCTATACAAACCCGGCGCATTAGCGTCAATATTTAATGTGCTATCAGAGTACAACGTACCAGTATTAGCTGTTAAAACATCTATTTCCAAAAACAAGGATGACATTAGAGTAACAGTGTTCGCCGATTTCACTATGAATAAAAAATTCCTTAAGGAAATTGCGAAAAACATTAAGAACCTAAGTTATGTTGAAAACGTTAAAGCTATCGAACCCTTATTTAACGGTTTAACCATGGATACTTCATATGCTCATTTAACATTGGCTGGAAGTAGAGCAGTTATTCTTAGAAAACCCATTTACGAGGGATTCATTAAGGGTTTTAGGGAGAGATTTGGCCAAGTAGCTTCATCATTCCTTTACCACATAGGTTTTGAAGCTGGACGTAAAGCGTATGAAAGCCACCATAGAATAATTAGTGAAGCGCGTAAAGGCATAGAAAAAATCATTCCATTTGCTAAGGAGCTGTTTAAACAAGTAGGGTTCGGCGTCATAGATTTTGTAGAGGTAGATTTCTTAAATAAAACTGCTTTAGTTAGAGTTTACAATTCCTTTGAATGCGAGCTTTTTAGGGAAACAGGAATGACTGAAAGCCACTTCATTAGGGGGCTAATAGCAGGGTTTATGAGCTCACTGTTCGGCGTAAGAGTTGATGTTGAAGAAACCAAGTGTATTGCTAAAGGAGACCCCTACTGCGAATTCATAGTGAAGCAAAAACTTTGGCAAATGAAATAACACTGTTTTAAAATTTAAAATCACCTTATCAGCGGCATGTATTATTGCTGTAAATAATATCTCTCCTTAATTTAGTGTAGCTTTTAATTATTCTGAAAAACACTTCAGGTTTTTCAGGGCTAATAACGTATTTTTCACCATTAAGCTTCTCCACTAAAATACATTTGCTTATTTTGGTTACGTATAAATTAGCGTAGCCTAGTTTTAACATTTTAAATTGCCCAAATATTCCACAGTATCCGTTTGAACCCCAAAGTTCCATGTCCGCAGCTGAGGATACTTCGTTAAAGTCTATGATTGAAGCATCTGCTATTTCACTGTAAGGTATAAGTATGCTGTTCAAAATTCTCTCAATAACTAAGCCTTTATGTGTTAAAACATATGCTTTAGGGGAGTACATGTAAGGCACAACAATAATTACTATAGCTGCAGCTAATATGAACACTAACGCTTCTAAGGGAAGACTTCCTTCAACATAGAAGTATAGGGCTACAGCAATGAGTAGAAAAACTAATGAAACAAATATGGTAGTAAGTATTTTCACTAAAGTTCCTAAAGATGCTTTCGAAAAATATATTATGTGACCGTAGCTCATGTTAAATGGGCCTTTCGCAAGGGCTTCTAGAATAAAGTATGCGAAGTTAAGTGAATAAAACTTGTTCAGCTCCTCGCTTCAAACGTTGAGTATTACTAGAGTTTCTCTAATTCTTCAATATGTTTAATACTTAGCCTCCAACCCATGGATCCAAGTATTTCTTTTAAATGCTCTATTTTCCCAGTTTTAAGTATAGGCACTGTTCTGGGTCTTGAAATTAAATAGTTTAACGCCACTTGTATAGGTGTTTTATTAACTTCTCTAGCTATTTTCCTCACCAATCTACTCCTAAATACTGCTCCCCTCTCTAGGGGAGTGTATGCTTGAATAGTTATTCCCTCCTTAATAGCGTATGGTAAATCGTTTTCCACGTTCTTACTGAGAACGCTATAGTGTACTTGGTTCACAACGATTTCTGCTTTCCTCGTAGCATTAATTGCTTTCACTAACTCATTTAAGCTAAAATTGCTTACACCAATGTGTCTAGTAAGTCCTTGGAGAAAAGCTTCTTCCAAATTCCTCACTTGCTCCTCTATTGTCAACACGGGGTTTGGCCAGTGAATTAGCAGTAAATCTACTTCTGAAACCTCTAATCTTCTAAGACATGCTTTAGTTGCCTTTAAAACACGGTCTTTCGAAATAAGGTTTTCCGGAAGAATCTTCGTTGTTATGAAAACCCTTCTCCTACCAACTTTCTTAACAACCCTTCCAACTAATTTCTCAGCTCTTCCATTATCGTACATTTCGGCAGTATCTATATTGTCCATTCCATGTTCTATAGCGTTAACCAATGTTTCCAATGCCATATTGTAGTTTCTTATAGCCCACGTACCTAAGCCTATAGCTGAAACGTACTCTCCAGTTTTACCTATTTCTCTTCTACCACTTCTATCTATAGGGAATCTTACCATAGCATATACTCACCGATTACTCAATATTTTTATTACATGTAATACAGTTTTATGATGAACACTACTTAGGATACTATGGAACCAACAAATGTAAAGGTTTATTTACAACTTGTAAAGAGTTCTTTACATAGGTGATATTTGGTGAAATATAGGAGGAAAAAATTAATACTAATTGCAACATGCGGTGCTATTGGAGGAGCGTCACTAACTCTAAATCTACCATATGTCTTCATAGCAGTTGTCTTGGCAATGTTTGCTATTGACAAGTATCTTATGAGGAAAGCCGTTGAAAAGGGCGAAATAGTTTATGATGAAAGAGACATTTATATCGAGAACTTAGTTAATAGTTACAGTTTCAGAGCATTCATAATGATTCTTCTCGCAATGTACTTTGCATGGTTTATCGATAAATCCTTAAATTTAAACATAGTGTATAATACACCGTTGTTTCAAGCGGCACCATGGTTTGCAATGCTTATGATACTTATTCGTGCAATTGTAGGATCAATTATTAGGTGGAAACATAGGGTTTAGAGAAATGTTCGAAGACTGCATCGAAGTTAGGCTTAGGGAGTTTAGGGCAAGATATCGTGTTTCGCAAGAGGAACTCGCTAAATCAGTGGGTGTTACTAGGCAAACAATAATAGCTATTGAGAAGGGAAAGTATCTTCCATCACTAACTTTAGCTTTAAAAATAGCCCGCTTCTTCAATGTGCCGGTTGAAGAAATATTTAAGCTTAGGAAGGAATGCTACCCTAGGAGAAGGGCTACTGAACAATAAGTAGGCCTTGGATAAACTGTTTCCTACAGAGCTTCCTAGCTATGGTGGCTGTTTTCGTAGTTTTAGTAACGCTTAGCTTACAACACGTAGTTATAGTTGCTTCAATAGGCGCTTCAGCGTTCATAGTTTTCACAATGCCTGGAAGCGTAACTGCTAGACCGAGAAACGTTATTGGAGGACACATGATAGGGTTTATGAGCGGCTCCTTATGCTGATATGTTGGACTAATCTTTCCCCGAACAGAGCCCGTAATTACATCGGCTATGTACTCTTTAGCTGTAGGACTATCAATACTTCTAATGGTGATTACAGGTATCGAGCATTCACTAGCTTCCGGAACAGCATTAGCTACGGCTATTAATGGTTTTGGCTTCAAAATACTTGTAGCATTAATTATAAGTACATGTGTTCTCTCAGCAATAAAATACATTCTAAAACCATATCTTAGGGATCTAGTTTAGCTTTTTAAACTCCCAATTTTCGGCTTAGGTATTTCGATAACGCGTCTAAGCCAGCCTCCCTTAGCAAGCCAGGCTAAAGACAGCGAACCTGAAGCAACGTTACTTACCGACATAGCTAACCAAATACCCCAAACACCTAAGCCCAAGTTTAAAGCTAAAACATAGCTTAAACCTATTCTTAAAACCCAAAGTCTAAGTATTGATAGGAAAGCGAAGAAGCTCGTGTGCCCTGAGCCTCCTGCAACAGCTCCTGTCACAAAGAATAATGCGAAGAATGGCAGTGAAGGAGCAATAGCGCTTATGAGTTTTACTCCTTCAGCAATGACAGCTACATCACTTATGAAGACCGAAATAACCCATCCTCTAACTAGCCAAATACCTAGTGCTCCAATGGAAAGCATTGTTGCGGTAATTGCCGAGGATATGTACGCTACCTTTTTAGCTCTATCGTAGTTTTCGGCGCCAATGTTTTGACCGACCATGATCGAAGTAGCTCTGCTAATACCCCATGTGAAAGCTTGCATAATATCAACAACCCTTATTACAGCACCGTAAGCTGCAACAGCAACTGAGCCGAAGCGTGAAACAAGAGATGTCATAACAGTGAATCCTAAGGCGTTAGATGATTGCTGAAGTGTAAGTGGTGTTCCTATTTTGAAAATCTTCCTAACCCACCAACCCTCAATTTTCAAATCGCCAACGCTTAGCTTAATACCTCTGAACCCTTTGATCAGGAAGTATCCTCCGGCAATAGAAAGTATTGATCGTGAAATAACGGTTGCTACAGCTGCTCCAACAACGCCTAGTTTAGGTAGTCCAAGGTAGCCGAAGATGAATAGTGGATCGAGGACAATGTTTGTAAGTGCTGAGGTAATGTTTAACCAAGTGGGTGTTCTTGTATCTCCAACAGCATTAGCTATCGTGATAAATGCGAAGCCTAGGAAAACAAGAGGTACACCTAGGAAAATAGTTCTAATGTAAGGTACAGCTAACGGATAAATGTCCTCAGGTACACCCATTAACCTTAAGACACTAGGTGATAAGACATATCCTAGCATTGAAAGAGCAAAACCTAAGCTAAGTATTGACGCTACAAGTTGTCCAGCACTTTTACTTGCGAGCCTAAATTCTCCAGCACCGAAATACTGGGAGATTATCGAGATTCCTGCCGTAGCATACCCCATACCTAAAGAGTAGAAGAGCATTATTAAAGGCCATGAAACTGTTGGTGCTCCGAAAGCTTCTCTCCCTAATTTACCTAGCCAAAAAGCATCAACCAGATTGTAAGATATGTTAACGAGATTAGCTAGCACTATAGGCCATGCTAGCCAGAAAATAGTTTTAACAACTGGCCCGTTAAGTATCTTCGCCCTTAAAGCACTAGCTTCCTCTGGGCCCCTCATTTTAATTAATCACTAAGTAACCGTAGTATTGCGTTTTTCATTTAAAACCTTGTCTTATGCAGTTCTATGTTCGAAAACTGTTATCCTATAGTATCCTCTAGTAGGCCACCTAGAACCTTTATAGTAAACGCTTCCAGGAAACTTCAAGTACAGTTCAGCATAGCTTTTCGTTAAGCTTGTCCTATGAGCAAGCCATTTTATTTCGAAGAATCCATTACTATCCGTTTTACTTCTCGCAACGACTCTGTCTCCTAAAACATCATCGTGACATATGAGAAGTACTTCAGCATTGGAAATAGGTTTCCCAGAATTCTTCGTAACAAGTTTCCCCTAAAATAAACTATTTCAGCCCATCTAACGTTTTTAGGGGGGAGGAGAATATATTATGAGTTTTGTTTTGACCTTACTTAACCCAATATTTAATGTTACATTTTCGCTTAAAACCTTGCTAAACATTCCAATACTGAACGTTAAGGCATAGTTCAGTATGAGTGTTGAAGAGTTTATTTTGGGTAAAACCAGGAAAACACGTTTCCTACTGTAGAAACCGAGGCATCCTAATGTATAGTTGCTTGAAAAACAACTCCGCCGCTATCTTTAGATACTAAATTAACACGTAAAATATCGTTACGATAGGTGAATGGTGAATCATTAACTACGTCTAGTTCCAGAGACCTGCTCCGCACGTTACTGGTCACATAAACTTCAACGTTTTTTAGAAACCATATTTCACCGTAGAACCTCAAAGCTAAGGCTAAAACTATGGTTAAAATCGTAAGCGCCACTAGCTTATTTCCAAGAGGAAACATTCTCGAAGACCCAAATGAAATGTTCTATACGAACCGAGGTTATACGTTTTCCTAACGGTAAATGAAGATTCGCTTACAACTTAAATCTTCGTAAACAACTAGTTACTGTGGAGGTCAGAAGGGAGGTTTGTAGATTATGGCTAGAATCGAGCATTACGACTTCGGAGAAATAGTAGTTAATGGTAGAAAATATAATAGGGACATAATTATTACGCCTAATAGGATAATTAGTGATTGGTGGAGAATAGAGGGACACATACTATTCCTTGACGATTTAAAGGATGTTTTAAATGAAGAGTTTGAATACCTTGTTATCGGAACAGGATACCATGGTTTTATGAGAGTTTCAGATGAAGTATTCAGGGAAATGAGTAAGAGAGAAGTGAAGGTTATAGCTAAGCCTACACGTGAAGCAGTTGAAGAATTCAATCTGCTATCTTCTAAGGGGGCTAAGGTTGTTGGAGCATTCCATTTAACATGCTGACTTAATTTTTTAGCACCTCAGCAAATATTTTAAGGCAATTCTCCAAATGCTTAGTTATAATAAAGTTCTCCTTAACATATCTATGCCCATTTTCTCCAAGTTTTTTCCTTACCTTTGGATTTCTTATTAAATGAATTACGTACTTAGCTGCTTCATCTATATCTCTGACAAGATAACCTGTTACTCCGTCAATTACTTGTAGCTTAATGCCTCCAGCTGGCCGGGCTACTACTGGAACCTTCTTCCACAATGCTTCAGTAACCGATAATCCAAACCCTTCTCTTAAGGACATTTGTAATGCTACAGTAGTTGCTCTTTGGAAAGCATTTACCTCCAACGCTCTAACGCCTTTATAGTCTGCTAGTATGAACACGTTAGGGTCTTCACATATTTTCCTACATATTTTCTCAAGATAGATTAGTCCGTCAGGATCATCCGTCGGCATAGCCGTTATTAGAAGCAGTTGAACACCACCTACCTTCTCCTTAACTTTCCTGTAAACACTTATTGCGGCGAACGGGTCTTTCCACGGATCAAACCTTCCAACCTGCGTTAGTATTGGTTTTTCAGGATCTACACCGAATTTTTCGAGAACCCTAAGCACATCTATTTCGTTAAGTTCACGGTTTTTAGGGCTTAAAGGATCTATTGATGGGGACATTGTGAATATTTTAGGTGTAGGGGTGTCAGGATGAACAAATTCTTTCAAGTGGAATATTGAAGCATCATATTTCCTAAGCATTTCTTTAACCAAATTCCATATAGGCTTGTATGGTGTTGATAAGTCTATGTGGCATCTCCAAATCCACTTGTCAAAGCCCTGCTTAACTAAAGTCCTTAGCCCTAAAGGTTGAGGGTCATGTATCACAATAACGTCTTTCGCTAAATCTATTTCGCTTAAGTTTTCCTTCAAAACATTCATATAGAACTTCTTTTCTTCATCCGAAACCCTAACTTCCATTCCTTGTAGACCATGATGTATCTTCTTAGTTATCTTGAAGAATTCTTTAGGAGCTTCTATAATAAACCATTCAGCATCTACTCCAACATCTCTCATTAGGGGCACTAAATTGTAGAGTATTTCGGCAACGCCACCACCATATGCTGTAGAATTTACGTGGACAACTTTAACATTCTTCAATGTTTCAGCGTGATTTAATAGCTCATTTATTTTCTTAGAACCAATTATTTCCTTATATTCGAGAATTCTACGTTGCGGTAAATCAGAAACCTTCATGCCGCATCACTTAAATTGCTTAAGATAACATATATTATCTTGTAGTATATAGAAGTTACCTAGAAATTATCACTTTCGAGAGATAAATTAGGGTCTTCAGCTATGGGGGAAAACATGGACATAATTCTTAAGTCACTAGAAGCCCTCGGAATAAAGGGGTATGAGGGAAAAGCGTACCTAACTTTACTAAGGATTGGTGAGGAAACAGCTCCTAAACTAGCTTCTAAAGCTGGAATACCTTTGCCAAGAGTGTACGATGTTCTTGAAAGCCTATGTAGGAAGGGGCTCATAGAAATTAAGGCTGGTAGGCCGAGAAAGTATAGGGCACTACCTCCTAGCATTGCTTTAACAAGATATGTTAGATCATATATTGAGCAAATAATGAGTCTTAACAATAGGATAGTTGAGGAACTTGAGAAGCTTTACAAGACAACTGAAACCCATGAACCCTACCTATGGGTTTCCCATAGTATGGGGGCGAGTGTTGAAAGAACTATTGAGTGGATTAAGCAAATGTCCATTGACGGATATGCTTCATTAAATCTTAACATATTATCACAAATACTTACGACACTAACCAATAAACTTTCTAAGGAACCATCAATACCGTTTTCAGTAACGCTGATAGAGTATCCTAACGAGAAAGTGCTTAGAAAAATTGAGGATATAAGGAATATAAGGCTCCTATATCAGTCAACAGGGTTCATAAAAGCTTTTGAACATGACTTTAAAAGAGCCGTGATTTTCGGTAAAGGATACGCTCTGTTCACGTTAGAACCTGAACTACTTGTTCTCCTAAACGATACATACTATTTCGGATGCTGGAGAAATGTTGAAGTAATAAAGGAATTCGAAGTTATGAGAGGTGATAGGTACTTTGCTAAGCATCAATGGTTAGTTATGCCGATAATAGATAAGGCGCTGAAAGAAAACTATACAGTACTTGTCAACGTTGTTGGTAAATGGATTAAAACAGGTAAGCCTGCTGAAGTAGGGGCTTATGCTAAGAGAGTATATAGGAGCTCCGATGATAGAACAAGAACGATTATCGTTGAAACTAAGGATGGAGAGGAACTAAGTATTGGAGGTTTAGGGGCTTCTGTGGAAGATATCGAAGCACACTACATTACTGTGGAAATTCTTGGCTAATACGTTATTGTTGTCAGTCTCTTACCTTCCGGTGCAAATACATGTAGCTTATGTACTTTTATTTTAACAAGATCCCCATGGTTTACACTACATTCTAGAAGAACCCTTAGTGATATTCCATTGCCAACGTCGACTTTTGCATACCTACGTGACCCAACATATTCTACTATAACAATTTTGCCTTCTAAGTGTCCTTCATTGTTTGGTTCTAAAGCTACCGCTTCATCCGGACGTATTCCAATGAATACTTCGCTGTATTCTTTACCTATCTCCGAAGAGATGTTTAGGTTTCTAACTAGCTTATGTGACGTTGGTAGCTTGTAAATATTCATTGGCGGATCTCCTATGAAGTTCGCTATGAAAACGTTTGCTGGGTTATTGTATAGTTCCTCGGGAACACCTACTTGCTGCATTTCACCTCTTCTCAAAACCATTACTCTATCTCCAACAGCGAAAGCATCGGCTTGATCATGGGTTACAAGTATCGTTGTTATTCCGAGCTTCTTCTGCAGCTCCTTAACGAACTCTCTAGCTGTAACCCTAATTCTCGCGTCCAAATTACTGAACGGTTCGTCAAGCAATAGTACGTCAGGCTGTTTAACTAATGCGCGAGCAACAGCTACTCTTTGCTGCTGACCACCGCTCATATAGGCTGGCTTACGATTAAGTAAATCGGCTATTCCGAGGGCTTCAGCAACCTCTCTAACTCTCTTCCTAATTTCATCTTCAGGGAGCTTCTTAAGCCTCAGGGGGAAAGCTATGTTTTCATAAGCTGTCATGTGAGGGTATAGGGCCCAATTTTGAAATACCATTCCAATGTTCCTATCTCTAGGTTCTACGAAAATCTCATCCTCAACACTTACGACCTCCTTGTTGCCGATGATTATTTTGCCTTTAGTTGGTATTTCTAATCCGGCAATAATCCTAAGAAGAGTTGTTTTACCGGAACCTGATGGGCCAAGTATTACGAAGAATTCCCCAGGCTTAATCTCGATATTAATGTTTTTTAGCGCAACAACTTTTGGAGGAAATATTTTCCAAATGTCAACTATTTTCACACCCTTAGCCAAATACGGGTCACCTCTTCATAGCCCATCCTCTAAATCCTCTCATGTAGTATCTATTGAATAGAGCGTATATTAGGAGAGGTGCGAGCATAGCAATAACAGACCCCGAAGATAGAAGGCCCCAATCAACCTGGTACTGACCTTTAAGTCTAGGTAGCATTTGAGTTACAACCATTTTATTAGGGTCAAATATTAGCATTAATGCGAAGAAGAAGTCGTTCCAAACCCATGCGAACTGGAGAACAGACGCTGAAACAAGACCGGGAAGTGCTAGGGGTAAGACAACTTTTCTGAAAACTTGGAAATCTGTTGCTCCATCAACTCTAGCTGCTTCTTCAAGCTCCACAGGCAGTAATGAAAAATAGTTTCTTAGGAAAAACGTTACCCATGGAATACCCCATGATGAATGTATAAGTATTAGTCCGAGGTAAGTGTTGAGCAGGTGAAGGTTTCTTAGAAGAAAAAATATTGGAATTATTGTCATTTGCTGAGGGACAGCCATTAGGAAAAGTATTGTTGCAAACAAGTACTTCTTTACGGGCAGGCTGAAACGTGCGAAACCGTAAGCTGCTAATGCAGCAATACTTACTGGCATTAGCGTGCTAGGTATTGCTATTATGAACGAGTTAAGTATTCCCTTACTAAGGGAGAACATAGGGTTAAAGAGTGCATCAATATAGTTCTTAAAAGTAAATGTGAACGGTGTAAAAGCCCACCAACCATAAATGACAACTTCTCTAAAGGGCCTAATACTTGCCATGAAAATACCTATGAACGGGGTTATCCATAGGATCCCTACAATCCATGCTACGAAGTTCAGAATAAGTATTTTAAAGGGTGAGCCTAAGAGGCCAGGTTTTCTAAGCTTAAACGCTTTCTTCATTATCCTCTCTCACCTTTCATAATTGATCTTATCCATAGGATAACCACTGGTATCACTATTATCGTTAGAATAGTAGCTACAGTAGCTGACATCGCATAGTCTCCTAGCCTAGCGAAATACTCATACATTAGTAATGCTAGAACTGTTGAAGCTCCTCCTGGACCGCCTTGCGTTGAAGCATAAACTATATCGAATATTTTGAGGTCCCATAGAATGGTCATTGCAACTACTGTTAAAGTTACAGGCTTAAGCATAGGTATTATTATTTTGAAAAGTATTGTTTTAAAATCGGCGCCATCAACAATAGCTGCTTCAATAACTTCTCGAGGTAACGATGATAGACCTGCAGAATACATTGTCACGGTAAAGCCCGACCATAGCCAAACAGAGCCTAGTATTAGTGAGAATAAGGCTGTGTTGGGATATATTGTCCATGATTTAGCGAGAAATCCTAAGCCGAAAATTCTAAGTAAGAGGTTAACTACTCCAAGGTCTTTATCGAAGCTGAACTGTATGAGTAAGCCTCCAACAATCATAGGTATAACCATTCCTAAGAAAATAAATGATCTAATAATGCTACCTCCCTTAATGTACTGTAGGAAGACCGCAAATAAAATACCTATAATGAGGGTTAAGGGTAGGTGAATAGTTATCCATATAATGTTATGAACTATTGCTCCCATAGGGAAACTTAGTGTTTTAATACCTTCCGGATTAATGAATCTTTTATCGGAAACTATTTTCACGTAATTTTCTAATCCCAGAGGCCTTTCAACAATGTTTACTCCGGGAATAGGGTTTATGTTGAAGCTTAGAAGAATAGTTGCGATAATAGGGTACACGACGAATACTAATACGAGGATAAGGGCTGGGATAAAAAAAGTAATTCTTTTTGGAGACATTTTAAGTGATGACATTTCTGGCCCCACTAGTTCGAAGCTACTCTTTCGGGAAGTTCTCAGTTAAAGTATTTAATACTTCATCTAGCTTGTCCGGATCAACCCATAGTAGCTTCAGCTGATCCCAGAAGAGCTTTTGCCAATCACCGCCAACACTATCGTCGAGGTCGGGTACAGGTTTCATCTTGGATAGTTTCTCATAAACTACCTGCATGGGTGTCCAGTGGTCTTCAACGCTAACCTTAAGCCATGTTGCGAACTTGCCAGCATGTGTTCCAACGTGCACTCTTTGTCCTTCAGTTGCTAACCATTTAGCTAGTAGCTTTGCTTCTTCGGGATGCTTAGTGTATTTAGGTACGAAGATGTAGTCTGTTCCCATGACTACTCCTTCACATCCTGGTAGCGGGAAGAACCCTAAGTCGTTGGGGTCGTCAACCATTCCTGTAAGCCATGTACCCATGAAGTATAGTGCGTATTTACCGTTCCACCATTCCTCAATCGCCTTAGTCCACTCTATTGGCTCACTAAAGTAACCCTCCTTAATGAGCGGTACTAAGTATTTCTCGAAAACCTCCTTCACCTGAGGATCATTGAACTTAAGTTCACTCTTAACTAGCTTAAGCTGCATGTCGATGTTGCCGAAAGTTATTATGAAGTGCTCTGTTACGTCGCTTATGGGCCATCCTACGCTATCTCCCGTAACAATAGGTGCTTCTATGCCGCTAATACCCTTTATCTTGTCAAGTAACTGTAGGAACTCATCCCACGACTTAGGCTCTTGAAGCCCATATGCTTGGAAGAACGATTTACGATACCAGAATCCTGGTTTCGCCCACGCAGTAAATGGTAGCCCGTATATTTTATCTCCGCTTTTTACGGGATCAAATATTCCCGAAACGAATTCATCGGTGTTAACAAGGCCGCTAAGATCCATTAAGTGCCCTTTCTCACCCATTTCCTTAACCCACCAGCCCCAAGCAGAGAATATTACGTCGCCTGGGGCCATTCCAGCTTCGAACTGTGGTGGAGCTATTGATGCTAGGTCCTCGGCTCTGTATATTCTATATTCTACTTCTATGTTCGGATGTTCCTCCATGAACTTATTAAGTACTTGCTGGAAAGCTTCCATTTCAGCGCCTGCCCATGGACCAATAACTATGAGTTTAACTTTTTCAGCAGGCGTAGCAGTTGTAGTTACTGTTGCTTGAGAAGTCACAGTAGTTGTGGTTGTTACTGTAACTTGCTGAGGAGCTATTGTAGCATAACCTATTCCGTAACCTATTATCAGCCCTATTATCAAACCCACTATCAGAAAGACTATTTTAGAAGTTGTAGGGGCACTTGCCATAGTTTTTACCCGGGAAAAATTTATCACTTACTAGTATATAAGTCTCCCAGCGTATATAAGATTAATCTCCTCAATAGCTAAAATGCGTTTCCAAACAAATACCTCATCCAATACGGGTTGGTGTGGTTTGAAAATACTCATAATACATCCTCACCTCTCGGTTATGGGCGGTAGCGAAGTACTTACAAGAATTCTCACATACGAACTAGCTAGGTTAGGTCATGAAGTTCATATTCTAACGTCCTCAATAAGCGAGAGCTTCTTTAAGCAAACAAGCAATATTAAAATATCTTTCTTTGAGAAGGGAGAGCACGGTTTAAACGATGTTCATGAGAAAATAGCACAAATATATTTAACATTGGCTAAGCTTTTCGGAAAAGAAACATTCGATACAGCATTAGTTATGATTCAAGAACCCATATACAATATGTTGATTAGAGTAGTAAGTCCGAAAACGCCGACCGCAATTTACATACATTATCCTTTCGAAGAAGAACTAACTAAAGAGAACATTGTAGAATTCGTGAAAATGTTCCGCTTCCCAGGATTATACGAAAAACTATACACCATAGCTGATGTTAAAATAGCTAACTCAACATATACTGCAAGAACACTTTATAGGAAATTTGGGATCACAAGCTACGTTGTTTACCCCGCAATACCGTGGGAGTTCTTCAAGGAAGAACCGGATTTAGACACTATTCCAGGTAAAACAATAATTACTGTTGGAAGATTTGTTCCACATAAGAGAATAGATACGCTACTGCACATGTTTAGAGAGAAAATAGTTAGAGAAGTGCCTGAAGCAAAACTAATCATTATTGGCGTTAAAGACCCAAGATACTCCTCATACTATATGAAACTTAGGGAAATAGCTGAAAAAACGAAAAACGTAGTATTCATAGATAAGCCGCTTACACCCTTAGAAATGGTGAAATACTATAGAATGGCTAGAGTCTACGTTCACATGAGAATAGGTGAACACTTCGGAATGGCCCCTGTTGAAGCAATGTTGCAAGCTGTCATACCAATAATACCTAAAGAGTCTGGGTTAGCGGAGCTTATAAGTGACGGTATTGACGGTTATACGTATGTTACAGATGAGGAAGCATTGAAGAGAATAATTGAGATTTTAAAAACCAATGACTCCGAAAGCATTAGGAATGTTAGGAGAAGATGTTACTATAAGGCGCAATACTTTAATCCTAGAAGGTTTGCTCAGGAAATACTAAGTTACATTACGTTTCCGAGGAAATAGCTTTCCTTAACTCAGAAGCAGCTGCTTCAGGAAACCTATCAACAATGTAAACCCCGGATCCTCTTTCATAGCCTCCCCACGTAGTTGTTAGCGGCAGTATTTCAATGTGCCAATGATAAAAACTCAGTGAACTATCGTATACTGTATGAAACCAGAAATTATAGCTTATATCACCTAGCGTCTTCTTCAAAGCGAAAACTGCTTCGCTAAGCGCTTCCCCAAGTTCTCTAAGTTCATTACCTGAAGTTTCTAAGAAGCTGCTTTGATGCTTTATAGGTAAAATTAGTACTTCATAGGGTACTCGTGGCGCATAAGCCGCCATGGCTAGGAAAGAGTTGTTTCTAAAAAATATGAGTTCTTTTTTAGAGGAAGCTAAGTAGCAGAGGGGGCACGCATTATTCTTTCTAAAAAATTCTTCAAAACGTGAAATCTCAGCTTCTATTTCGGGCGGAATAAAAGTGTTTGCGAAAATTTGTAAATGCGGATGCAATACGCTTGCACCAGCCATAGCACCTTTATTCTTAATTATTATAACATGCCTTATCCTATTGTCCTTAAGTATTTCCGAAACCCTTTTCTTAAGGGTCTTTAACGCTAAGTAAACGTTTGTTTTTGAAACTAGATACTCGTTTTCACTATGAATTCTTGATTCAACAAGGACTTCATGATATCCGTAAGCTTCATTTAAGCGTGAATTAGGAATTAAGGCAGGGTACTTATTAGGAAAAACTCTAACAACCCACTCTTTTAATTCACCACTCTTATTTTCCTTTGAGAAAGCATATTTTTCATTATTTAGCTTAAGTAGCACAAGAATTGCTGGCGGGGTTAAGTGTTCATTTCCAGGGCAGAATGGGCAACTTCCTTTTTCAACTTCTTCTAACCGAGACTTAGTATAATGGGGTCTATGCTTTCTTAAAGTAGAAATTAAAGTTACTCTTAGCGGGTTATGTAGGCATCTTCTAATTTGAATCATATATGCCTCTCCCCACTACCTCACTTCATTTGTTTTTAGCTACAATGTTTTTAGCTATAATTTCCACTATAACCGATATTTTATTGTAGTTACTGTTCAGCACTGGTAGAAGTGCCTTAAGCTTATTGCAGGACGTATTGTTTTCCAAGAAAACAATGTATAGTTCGTAATTTTCAACATAGTTTTTAAGGGATTCTAAAAGTTGCCTATTAATCTCACTGTTCCCTTCGGGAGGAATTGTTTCATTTAATGATTTTAAATCATTTTTTAGCTTTTTAAGAAAAACTATGTTTGCGAAATTTTTAGTGTAAAATGTACTGTTCAAGTTTATTTTAAGAACGTTTTCTATACTTTCAATAATGCATTTATCTTCTATTGCTGCTTGCGCAAAGTAAAGTGAAGCCTCTACGTGGTCTTTTACGCTAATAACTTCCGCTGCATAAAGCATTTTATCAATACTTTTTTCTAAGCTATTCACTTTCCCTTGAAACTGCATTGCGGCAATACTGTAGCCTAAGAGTGTAGCTGAAGTAGCAAGTATGAATAATGCTACAGCGAGAACTAATTTAGCCTTTTTCAAAATATTTTACCTCAAGAATAAAGGTATACGAAATTTACCTACTTAACTTAATATGTTTATGCTGAGAAAGTATCCTAACTACTTACCGCTATTGTTACGTCTAATATACTTAACTACATCACGAACAACCTTCTCTAAATCATCAAACGATTTTACTTCATGTTTTTCTCCTTTAGAATCAACGTAGGTGAACGGCATTCTAGACGCCATTTCAGAATATATACGGTTTTTCGAAACATATCCCACTAAGTTCTCATTAACTCTAAAGTACTTTTTAGCAACATCCTTATGCGTCACTTTATCGCGCATGATTCAATCACTACCCTTGCTAATTTCAAGATATATTGATGGGGTAGGTTAAGGTTTTAAATTTATTCACTCATTTCTTTAAAAGAAACTATTTGGAACATAAAGTTTCGCCCTAAGGTGGAAATTGGGATATGAAATATTTAGATGTCTCAATGGTTCAGATTAAAACTATAGATGGGAACGTTATGGAAAATTTTAAACACACAAGTAAGTTTCTTGAGAGAAATAAATTAGCAATTCAAAACTCAGATGTAATGGTAATGCCCGAGCTCTGGGCTACAGGTTTTTCTAAAGAAGCAATAGAAAAGTATGCGTCAAAACTTGAAAATTCAGAAATAGTCGAATTTATCATGGAAATTTCAAGGAAATACGATGTTAACGTCGTTACTACGGTTCCTGAAAGAGAAAGTAATAAAATATTTAATACAGCAGTCATAGTTTACCATGATGAAATCATAGCGAAGTATAGGAAAGTTCATTTATTCAAAATGTTCGGCGAAGACAAAGTATTTTCAAACGGAACAGAAATCACTGTAGCAAATGTAGAAGGAGTTAATGTGGGATTAGCTATATGCTACGATTTAAGGTTTCCAGAGGTTTTTAGGGCAGAAGCTCTGAAGGGAGCCGAAGTCTACTTGGTGTCTTCAGCATGGGGTAAAAAGAGAACTTCACACTGGAGAATTCTAGCTAAAGCTCGCGCACTAGAGAACCAAGCCTATTTTATTGGAGTAAACAGAGTGGGTGAAAGCAGTATTGTTAAAGAGGAATTCTCTGGTGAAAGTATTGTAGTGTCTCCATGGGGTACCGTAGTTGCTAAGTTAAGTAGTGTATTTGAGGAGGTAAGGTTTGTAAGGTTAAATCTTGGATTTTTAAGGAAGATTAGAGCGAAAATGCCTTTTTTAAAAGATGCTGTACCGGAAAACTATTGTGAATGGTTTATGGAGGTCAGCCAGCCACCGCCTCAACATTAAGTTATTCTGTTCTGTAGTGGTCGGTAACGTTCATCATCCATTTCTCTAATTTTTCTAAGCAGATATTTTAAGGTATACCCTGTATTTTCCTGGAGTAAGTTCCTCCTTAACCCCTTCGATGATTATGTCGTAGAATATATTCCACCTAACATAGTCTGCTTTAAACTTTACACTTGAAGGACCTATGTTTGACTCCATGTTTAAAATGTTGCTTCCCAGTATTTTCCCAAATACACGTAGTGCTTCAGAAATTTCATTTTCAAAATTTCCCAAATCTTCTTCTTCAATATTGAAAACTATGTTTTCACCTTCGACTTTGGGACTCCATTTAGTAAGCCTTTTTACTAAAATTTCGTATAGCTTCTTTCTCCAATATGAAAGGACAAGTTCTCCTGAAACTCTTAACCCTCTAATTTCCATTTGAAGCTTCATTTCCTCATTAAACATTGTTTTAGTTTCTAAAGATACAGTATATGGGTACTCATCAATGTAGAATACTAAGGTAGCTAAGGATGCTACATGAGGTTCAGGATAGCATTTATACCCGTAAACCTGGTTTTCAAGACCGAAGCTTGCGAAGGCCTCCTTTATTACATCAAGTAGTATGTCGCAGAATTTCGAGGCTAAGCTTTCTTCTTCAGAATAGTCTTTAGCTATAATTGTTGAAGGCAACGTTTGACCACATATTTCTAAACATTTTTTATTGAAAATCTCTGAAAGCTTATCTATGAAAATAAGTGGGTCTAAATCTAGCTTAATCCATCCCGTAGGCTGAAGTTCCTCCTTGATCCTACTTATTTCTTTCTCAACAATTTCCCTAACCCAGCTGGTTACACTAGAATATCCTTTTGATGAAAGAACCTCCCTTAAAACGATGTAGTCGTCTAAGGGAATAGTTATTTTAACATTTTTATAACCGCGTTTCCTTCTACGCGCCATTTAGAATCCTCATGTACACTCAATAATTGGGGGACGTAATTAAGGTTAGTACCAATAAATTCTATACTAGAATATGTAAAAAACATAGTGTAGCTACTGGTAGTTTAAGTAAGCATTAAATAATAAAATAATAGCACTAAATTTTAAAACATCAGCATGGTTGAGAATTTGACTTCACCTTTCGAAAAAATAAGGCACATACCATCATATGAAGAAGTAGCTAAAAAAGTCGAGAGAAGATATTCGAAACTGAATTCTAAGCTTAAGGAACTACGCAATGTTAAGGTTAGGAATAAGGAAATGCAGAGAATAGGGTTGGTTTATTCAATAATTTACGATACCCTAGACAATATTGTTAAAACATTACCCCATGTTGATAAGATTCATCCCTTCTATAGAGATTTACTTGATATTCTAGTAGGCGTTAAGGAGTATAGAAGAGCTATTTTAAGGTTAGCTAACGCTAGAAAAATTGTTGAGAAAATACGTAAGGAATGTATGAATCTTATGAAGCTATCTCAAGAACCTAAAGATTACGCACATATTAGAAGAAGCTGTATTGGAAGAATAATGTCTGTTTTACGGAGAAATAGAAAATACATTGACTTTCTAGCTTCATCCACGGTTAAACTTAGAAAGATGCCGTCAATAGATCCTGAAGTACCAACAATTATCGTTGCTGGAATACCGCAAGTAGGCAAGTCAACGCTCGTTAAAGCTATTTCAACGGCTGAACCCGAAATAGCATCTTATCCCTTTACAACAAAAAACCTTGTTGTAGGACATATTTTCTTAAAGCCTGAAGGAAAAATCCAGGTAATAGACACTCCAGGTCTTCTAGACAGACTATTTTCCGAAAGAAATCCTATAGAGTTACAGGCCATTATGGCTTTAAAACATGTTAAAGGAATTATACTCTACCTCTTCGACATATCTATAGGATGCTATTACACATTAGAGGAGCAAATTAGAGTTTTTGAGGAAATACTTAGCTCATTCAATAAGCCAGTAAAAGTTGCTCTAAATAAGATAGATGCTAAAGATGAGAATAGGGTTGCTAAAGTAAGAGATTATCTTAAGGAAAGAGGATTTGAAAAAGTCTATGAAATAAGCGCTAAAAAGGGAATAGGTTTAAAAGAATTATTGGATGATTTGCTTAAAGACCTTACTTGAAAACTACGTATTTTGCTTCCGTTAAAACACCTTTGTATAGGAAGTCTATTTGCCTTAAGGTTAAATGCTTATCAGACTCCGTTAAAGCAGAAATGCCATCAATAGGCACTATTACCTTGTAAAGATTCATTGCTGCAGAAGCTACTGTATGTAAAACACAAATGTTAGCTACAGTCCCTACAACAACTAAATTCTTTATTCCATAAACCCTAAGTATATGATCTAAACTTGTGCCGAAAAACCCATCATACCTCATTTTCTCAACAACTATTTCCTCAGGGATCTTAGGCTTAAGTTCGTCAATTATTTCCCAACCCCATGACCCCTTAAGAACATGCTCACCCCAAATTTTGAATTCCGGATCTTCAGGATAATGTGTATCTTGAGTGAAAATTCTTAGAACCCCGGCTTTACGTGCTTTTTCAAGCAACTCCTTAATTACGGGAACTGTCTGGGGAGCTGTTGGAACGAAAAGTTTTCCTTCAGGTTTAACAAAGTCGTTCTGCATGTCAACTATTATTAAAGCCGTTTCTTTACTTGGAAACTCTATGGGCTCTCTCTTAATAGTGTACGGAGGTACTTCGACAGTAACCATAACTTAGCACCGTTATAAGTAAGTAATGTAAGTGCTTATAAGCTTACTATTTCATGGTAGCGGTAGATACTTAAAACATTATTTAATAACAATAATGAAGAATAATGCTAACATTAAATGCGAGGTAATGTGGCATTGAAGGAGTTAGTATTATTGTTGCTAGCGTTGCTGGTTGTTTTCTCAAGTATTTCGAAAACGCAGATTTACAGACACTACATTTCATTAGCGCTGGGATTGTTGGCTTTAATTTTAGGGTTAATAATGCCGGATAAAGTCTTGGGCTACATAAACTTCGATGTTCTTGGCTTAATTGTCGGTATGAGTATAATGTCCGTGTTCATGGAGATTTCAGGTTTAGTTGATATTGTTGCTTCAGCACTTGAAAGAAGAATTAAAAACGTTTTTACATTGTACTTCCTAATAACACTTACAGCTGGCATCATAAGCATAGCTTTAGAAAATGTAACCGTTGTTTTAATGATTATCCCTATAGTTTATGCGCTCTCATCAAAGTTTAAAATTGACCCTAGACCTTTAGCGATAGGTGTTGCATTAGCATCTAATCTTTCAGGATCAGCTACCATGATAGGTGATCCTCAAGCAATAATTACCGCAGGATATTTTAACATAGGCTTTAGCGACTTCATAGTCTATAAGGGTAAACCGTCAATGTTTTTCTTCACTATTGCAGCAATGGTCGCTTCATGCTTCATAATATCCTACATTGGATCTAGAAGGCACATCTCTAGTTCAAACAAAATTTTCAAAAGTGAAGGTAGTACTGCGCTAGTGAAGGATAAGGTTTTCGCTCTTGAAACACTTGGTTTTCTAGGTTTGAAAATAGTGCTGCTTACATTTAGATCTCTTCTTAACCTAACGCTAACAGAAGCTGCAATAATAGCTGTTACTGGTCTTTCAACAACTAGACTTATCAGCGGAGATAAGGTATCGGTTAAGGAAGCTTTAATTCGCGGTTTCGAATGGAAAACAGTAATGTTTTTACTAGGCGTTTTTATTCTTTCAGGAGCTTTTGCGGAGCAAAGCTTAGCTAAAGATGTAGCGTACGCTATAATAAGCTATGCTGGTTCAAGCCCGTTTACACTAACATCAGCTCTCGTATGGCTTTCTGTTGCTATTTCAGCCTTTATCGACAACATACCCTACATTACAGTTATGCTTCCAGTAATAGAAGAAATACATGTGAAACTAGGTGTTGAAGCAATAACTTTAGCATGGGCGTTGCTTTTAGGAGCAACCTTAGGTGGGAACTTAACATATATTGGTGCCTCAGCTAACGTAGTAACTGTTAGGAGCTTAGAGAATCATGGTTATAAGGTATCTTTTAAAGACTTTGTGAAATTAAGCTTTCCATTTAATACTGTTAGTGTTACTGTCGGCTGGCTACTTTACGAAGCATTATGGATTTTAACTTAACAGAAAAACTTAGTCTTTATGGTGTTGAGTCTAATTGTTTCCCTTACTTAATGTTTCATTTTAAAACCGATATTTTATTACACTATTTAGCTTATGAGGTACACACTATTCCTAACTAAGTATAAGCGCTTTAACAGACTTCTTTTAATGTAGAGGAAGCTTGTTAATTTCTACTCGAAATTCTTTATAATATCTTCTCGCTTACTAAATTTATTATAAAGAACATGACAGTATATAGGGTAGTTTAAATCCTACTGTCTAATACCTTTTCAGAAAAGCCAAAAAGATGCTGGTTGAAGATGTTCATTTTAATTCTGTGGATAAGCGTATGTTTTAGAATTCCTTATTTAGGTTTTCTAAAATATTTTATTACTGCATAGAGTGGTTTAGGTGCGTAAATATGTCGAAGTTTGAATGGTACACTGATTTTATTGATTTAAATTATGAACCAAAAGAGGACGACTTATTGGCTGTGTTTAAAGTTATACCAAAAGATATTTCCTTAGAGGAAGCTGCAGGTAGAGTCGCGTCTGAAAGCAGTATTGGAACATGGACTACATTAACGACTATGACCCCTGATTTAAGAAGGCTTATGGCTAAAGTTTATGAAATTAGAGAAAACGGCATTATCAAAATAGCTTACCCACTAGATCTCTTCGAAATAAACAGCATACCCCAGTTCATAAGTTCTGTTGCAGGAAACGTTTTTGGAATGAGAGCAATTAAAGCTTTAAGATTAATAGACGTAAGGTTTCCCGAAGAATATGTTAAAGCATATAGGGGACCTCAGTTTGGAATAAAAGGTGTTAGGGAAAAATTAAGGATCTTCGACCGCCCAATAACAGCAACAGTCGTTAAGCCGAAAGTTGGATTAGATACTGAAAGATATGCTAAAGCAGCTTATGAAATACTTGCTGGAGGAGTTGATTTATTAAAAGATGATGAAAACCTTACGAGCCAAAACTTTAACCCCTTCATGAAGAGACTTGACGCTATTATGAAAGTTATTGATAAAGTTGAAAAAGAAACTGACGAAAGAAAAGGATACTTAGTTAACATAACTGCTGAAACAAATGAAATGATGAAGAGAGCAAAAGCGGTTGCAGATTATGGAAACGAATTTGTAATGATAGATATTTTAACAGTCGGTTGGGCAGCTCTACAAACAATGAGAGATGTTCTTGAAGATTTAAAGCTAGCAATTCATGCACATAGAGCATTTCATGCAGCATTCACTAGAAACCCCGACCATGGAATGTCAATGCTCATGGTAGCTAAGCTATCCCGACTTATAGGAGTAGACCACGTACACATAGGTGTTCCCGTAGGTAAAATGGAAGCTAAGGTAAAAGACGTATTAACCATAGAAAGAGAAATTACTTCAGCAACTTTCGAACCCGAAGACAACATTCTTTTTAAGCAAGAATGGTATCACATAAAACCCGTTTTCCCAGTAGCTTCAGGAGGACTGCATCCGGGCCTTCTCCCCGAAGTAATTAAAATTATGGGTAAGGACATTATAATGCAAGTAGGCGGCGGAGTACTAGGCCATCCAAAGGGACCTTATGCTGGAGCTAAAGCCGTAAGACAAGCAATAGATGCTGCAATGAAAAACATACCACTAGATGAATATGCCGAAACACATAGGGAACTTAAGGAAGCTCTAGAAAAATGGGGTTACATAAGACCTAAGTAAAAACTATTAAGCAAAAAAATTGCGGCATCTCAAATGCTTGAGAAACTAATAGAGATAGAAAAGAAAGTACACGGTAGAATTGCCGAAAAATAGAAAACAACAAACTATTTTTCAATTATGGCTATAGCTCTTACAGGAGACGCAGAACCACCTCTTATTTTCAGCGGTAATCCTATGAAATCGAATCCGGCTTTACCTAGGAGCTTATCTAAATTAGTTAAATTCTCATATAACACAATACCTTTAGGTAGCAATGTTTTATGTGCTGGGAATGGTGCATGATCGACGCTTGGAGCATCGAAGCCTATAGCGTTCACTTCTAACTCGGCAATGTACTTAGATGCTGCCCATCCCAACCCTGGATGGTTAAAGAACTCAGGAGTCCCTATTTTCCTATCGTACCCTGTGTAGAATAGCAGTATCCATCCGGGACCTACACTAACTCCTAACTCTCTAAGTTGAGTTTCTATGTCTTCAGGTGTGATTTCATATTTAGAGGGCTTATTTGAAACATCTATTACAACACCTTTACCCATAAATCTTTCTAACGGAACTTTCTCAACTGTTTCACCGTTCTCTATGAAATGAGCTGGAACATCCACATGAGTCAATGTGTGTTCAACGAACATTAATAGGTTCGAATAGTATCCATGCTCCTTGATAGAAGTCCACTTATGAACTATTGGAACAGGGTAGTTTGAAAAAACAGGTGCACCAGAATATATTTCAAATGAGAGATCAATTATTTCCACAACCAATTACCTCGTCGTTTAAAATCTGGGAGAATTGTAATAAACTTTTCATTAAATCAAATGCTTAGGACAGCTATAACATGCTTACATGGGTAACTAATGTTGCTATCCTCTATTCCCAACTTTTTCTCTTTATAAAGAACCTTTTGTAAGCCTATTTCGAAAGCCTTGCATTCACAAATACCTTTCTCTTCATCAACGAGAACTAGATACGATAATTCATCGTAAGGTATTTTACCTTCAACTATGAGCCTAGCTTTTCCTTCAAAATCTCTGATAAGCCTGTATCTTGCAGGCTTAATTTTTCCTTCAGCAATGCTTTTAGACTCTATTTGAGCCTTTATTACTTTCTTTTCAGGATTAAACACTATAACTCTAAATTTTTCCTCTTCCGTAACTATTATGCTTAACGATCTTTCGAAAAGATTACGCAATTTAATATCAATTATGTGTGAAAAATTTTCTCCAAAATACTCTCTTACCATGTTCTTAAATATTTTCTTCAGAAGCTCATGAGCTTTTACAACTTCCTCCCGTAGCCTACTATCTAGCTCAATGAGATAATATGGCATTTCTATTTCGCCTACCCGTAGTTTTCTACGTGTACCCTCTTAACATGTATACTCTTAACCTTTATAAGAAACAAAGTATACTAATTCAACCGTTATTGCATATAAGGTGGTGATTTCTGAGTACTGAGGATAATAAACCCTTAGATGTTGGGAGATTTATTATAGATAAGTATCGAAAAATATACGGTTTCATGATTTTAGCTAAAAACATACCTGGCTCGTTCCACTCGATACTTGAAACATTCGCTAAAAACAAACTTAACATCATATACATAGCTACGTCTGAACCTTCTTTTGAAAAGTATCTTCAACTTCTACTTTACGTTGACTTCACGGGCTCAAAGGTTAAACCCGAAGATGTAATTAAGGAGCTTCGCTTAAATAAAAACGTCTTTTCTATTGAGAGAATGGACCCTGTTGTTGAAGGAATTCTAATAGACACATTTCACTTCCCCGTAACAATTAGCGGCGTGAGAGCTATTATTCTTAGAAAGCCTATTTTTGAAGCATTAATAAAGGGTTTTAGAGAGAAATTTGGCTCCGTAGGTGAAGCATTCCTTTACTACATAGGTTATGAAGTTGGTAGAGAAGCTCTGAGAAGCCATTATGAAATGTCTATTAGTAAAAATGTTGAAGACCTTCTCAAACTTAATGAAGCATTGTTTAAAGCTCTAGGCTGGGGTAAATTGAAAGTTTTGAAATATAGCTTAGAAGACTGCTTCGCAATAGTAACTATTGAAAATTCCTTCGAATGTGAACTAGGTAGGGGAGCAAAGAAACCGTATAGCCAATTCATAAGAGGAGCGCTTGCAGGGTGGTTTTCTGAAGTAGTTAAAAAGAAATGTACTGCGGAGGAAACAAGGTGTTTAGCTAAAGGCGACAAGTACTGCGAATTCCACATAAAGCCTTTACTTCCAGAAACGCAGCGCTGGTCTTAAGAGAACCTATATTAATGCATTTCTGTAAAAAACTATGTGAATGAGTTGGTGCAAAAATAATGATTAATATATCTAAGGGCTTAATGCTATATTATGTTAGCAGGAAAAAACTCATAGAGAGGAGAATGAAGGAAATTCTTTCTTTAGCAGTTAAAGTAGACCCTGTTTTCAAAAATACCGAAGCATATGAAATGATAATGTACGGTGTTCACGGAGGAAAGAAGTTAAGAGGAGTCTTAACTCTTCTAACATGTGAAGCCCTTGGAGGAGACATTGACAAAGCATTAGATGCTGCTGTTGCAGTAGAATTCGTACATAATGCTTCACTAATACACGATGACATCATAGATGGAGATGAGATAAGGAGGGGGAGGGAAAGTTTTTGGAAGAAATATGGAGTATCAGCAGCGATAATTAGCGGTCACTACCTAATTTCCCTTAGCTTATCTATTTTCAGAAAATATGGTTGGAAAGCTATTGAAGCATTCAATAAAGCATGGATGAATGCTTTAAGAGGAGGAATAGCCGATATTTGGCGTGGAAAAAGTTTAGATGAAAAACTCTACAGAATAATAGCCAAACTTAAAACTGGAGAGTTTTTCGCAATAGCATCCCTTATGGGGGCAATAGCTGCAGAGAATGAAAAATACGAAAGAGTAGCTTATACTTATGGTTCAGAACTTGGGTTCGCATTTCAAATAGCAGATGACATAGTTGACTTAGTGAAGTTGGAGGAAGACACAAGCATACTACTACATTCACCTAGTTTACCTGCCTTTGTAGCATGGGTTCTTGAAGGTAAGCTTAAAGGTTTTAAGAAAGTTTCACTCATAGCCTCAAAGGATTTAGTGAAAATAGTTAAGGAAAACGATGTAATACCTAAGGCCTTAGTTAAACTACGCTCCAAACTTATTGAGGTTGAGAAAATAGCTTCACTATTTCCCAAAAACGTTTACAGTAGATTTCTTAAAGAAATACCTAAACTAGCTATAAATAAAATGTTTACAGAGGTTTCACGTTTAAAGAACATAATGATTTAGTTAATTAACTTTTAACTTTGTTTAAAACATTAATCTACTGAAGTATTTTCTCCTAAAACCACCAACTTTATTTCCCCCTTCCTCTTAAATCTAGTCAAAGGAGTCATTAACGGTGTTTACATTGGAACATAGGCTTGATGTAGTGGACCTTATCGTTGAGGTTAAAGGTGTAAGGATACTTAAGGGTATAACGCTTTCAGTTCGATCAGGAGAAATTCATGCTCTCATGGGACCCAATGGTTCAGGTAAAAGCACTCTTTCTTACGCTATAATGGGCCACCCTAAGTACCGTGTAGTTAGAGGGGACATTCTATTAGATGGTAAAAGCATTTTAAACTTACCTCCAGATAAAAGAGCTAAACTCGGCCTATTTCTTGCCTTTCAGAATCCTGTTGAAATTCCTGGTGCAAAATTTGAGGACTTCCTAACATTAGCTCTTCTAAAGAGGTACGATAAGTCTTTGAAACATAAAGATGTTAAACCATTTATTGCGAAAGAATTAGAAGTTTTAGGTTTAGAGCAAAATCATATGGAAAGAGGGATTAATGAAGGATTTTCAGGAGGGGAGAAGAAGAGGGCTGAAATTCTTCAACTTAAACTTTTAAAACCTAAAATAGCTGTTCTCGACGAATCCGACTCGGGGCTCGATGTTGACGGCGTTAAAGCTGTAGCTAAAGCTATAAGTGAAGTGCATAGTGAAGGAACAGGAATACTGCTAATAACACATTATGCTAGAATTCTAAATTACATTAAACCCACGAAGGTAAGTGTGATGGTAGATGGTAAAATAGTTGCTCAAGGAGGACCAGAGTTAGCCTATGAGATAGAGGAAAGAGGATATGAAGAATTTTTGAAAGTTAAGGTGAAGTAGGATATGGCGGAAACAGCACCCTCTGAAATAAAGGACATACTAAAGTATAAAGGATTTGATGAGCTTCTAAAGCCAGCTAAGATGAAAGCTGAAGTCCTATTGAAGAGGAAAATTTCGAGAAGTCTTGTTGAAGAAATATCTAAGGTTAAAAAGGAACCTGATTGGGTTAGAAGACTTAGATTAAGAGCATTAGAGCTTTTCGAGAAATTACCAATGCCAAAATGGATTTATGGCATAGAGGAACTCGATTTGGAATCACTAATACATTACATAAAGCCTGCAGCGGAGAAAACAAAAACATGGGGTGAAATGCCATCTGAGCTAAGAAAATATTATGAGCAGCTGGGATTGCCTGAAGCAGAAACCAGAATTTTAGCTGGCTTAGCTACACAATACGAGTCAGAAATAGTTTATTCAATGATTAAGCAAGCACTAGCTAAGAAAGGAGTAATTTTAGAAGATATGGATACAGCAATTAAAAAATACCCTGATTTAGTAAAGAGGTATCTTTTCAAAGTTTACCCATTTGGCGAACATAAGTTTGCAGCATTACATGCTGCATTGTGGAGTGGAGGGGTTTTCGTTTACGTACCTCCTGGAGTTAAAGTTACTGCCCCTATTGAGGCGTTCTTCTTAATAGGAACTTCCTATGAAGCACAGTTTGAACATACACTAATAGTAGTTGATGAAGGATCATACCTTGAATTTCTTGAGGGATGTGCAGCACCTGTTTACAGCGGTTTCTCATTCCATGATGGTATGGTTGAGATTTATGTTGCAAAAAATGCGCACGTAAAATTCATGACCGTTCAAAATTGGAGCCGTAGAATAATAAATTTTAATAATAAAAGGGCTGTTGTAG
>CAYOTT010000011.1:32749-49070 GCA_964406965.1 uncultured Desulfurococcales archaeon
GTTCAAAATTGGAGCCGTAGAATAATAAATTTTAATAATAAAAGGGCTGTTGTAGAAAAAAATGGTAAAATAGAGTGGATAGAGGTTGCTTTAGGCTCAAGGAGCTCATTCGTGTACCCATCATCTATTCTCAAAGGCGAAGGCGCTAGCTCATCACATACAGTAGCTACAATAGCTAATGGTCCCTATTGGAAAGATAGTGGTGCAAAAGTTTACCACTTAGCTCCAAACACAAAGTCAAAAGTTGTTTCCAAAAGCATTAGCGCAAACGGCGGCATTTCAGTTTATAGGGGACTAATCAAAGTAGCTAAGGGAGCTAAAAACGCCATTTCACATGTAAGTTGCGATTCATTAATTCTCGATGAAAAATCTAAAGCATACACTTATCCACATAACCAAGTTGATGAACCTACAGCGACAGTTACTCATGAAGCAACAACAGGCAGAATAAGTGAAGACCAACTATTTTACTTGCAGAGTAGAGGGCTAAGCGAAAACCAAGCAAAAAGCCTCATTGTACTAGGCTTACTCGATGTTGTCATACCTAAGCTTCCAGAAGAGCTGGCATATATTCTGAAGAAAGTGATTACACTTGAGTTTAAAGGTGTAGGTTAGCGATGGAAATGCTTTCAAAAATAAGGAAGAAAGCTAAAGAAATCATGGAGAAAACTCCGTACCAGAGAATTAGGGATTCACCAACAATAAAATACTATGCAAAATGGGAGTATATAAATAAACTAAACATAATATCTCATGAACCAAAGGCTTCACATACCCAAATACCTAAAAGCTTCATTAGCGATAAACACTATACCATAGTACTTAATGGAAACAGAATAGATTACTATGGAACAATGCCGCAAGGAGTTAAGATCAAAGAAATAGATGAAAAAACTGCAATGGAGTTTAAAGACTATGTTTTTAAGAATGTATCGCCCAGAGAAGATAAGTTAATTGCAACACATTTAGCTTATTTTTCTAAAGGAATACTGCTAATCATAAGTGGAGAAGAAGTATTAAAAACCCCTATAAGAATAATCGGTTTTACATCCCACTCGAACACACATGTAGGTTACCATGTAGTATACGTTTTAAAGTCAGAAGCAAAAGCCGAAATAGAATTTATAAGTTTAGGAGTAGGAGGCAAGGATGTTTTAAAAACATTCGTAATCGAAGGTCATGTTGAAGAGCATGCTAAGTTAAAAGCATACTTGCTAACATCAGATTCTGGAACCTCCTACACGTATTTTCTACATAGGACCCGAAGTTACGGTAACAATGCATGCAACACTTTACAATTTGTTTTAGGCGAAAACGTAACCCATGTAAGAGAGGAGCACATTTTAGCATCACACAGCATGGTCAATGTTTTAAGCTTAGTTATTTCGGCAAAAACCTCATGGCAAGACCTATTCACTAACGTAGTTCATGTCGGACCCTATAGTGAAAGCAAAGTCTCTGTGAAGGGTATTGCATTGAATTCCTCATCAATAATTCATAGAGGACTAGCTAAGGTTCATAGGAGAGCTAAGGAAGCAAGCACGATAATTGAAAGCACCCTACTAGCTTTAGGTAATAAGGCAAAGGCAAACTCTATTCCAATGCTTGAAATAGAGACAGGTAATGTAAGAGAAGCAAAACATTCAACATCAATCACTAGGTTAAGTGAGGAACATCTATTCTACATGGCTACAAGAGGTATTGATGAAAAGGAAGCAGAAAAGCTTGTAATAAAGGAAATTACCTCATCAATGCTTAGCAAACTCTATGGAAACACGAAAGCTCTTGTTGAAACGCTTATTTCTAGGAAACTTTCTATACGTTTTTAGCCTAGCAATTATTATAAGGTGTAACTATGAAAGCGGAAATTCGTAAGAAAGAAATTATTGTGAAGAATGTTCATACACATATTGATGCAAGGGACATAATAGAAACTATAAACAACATTATTTTAAGCAGAAATTTGAAAATGATGTTTGATTTCGAAGGATCTCCGGGACCGCTTGGAGGAGGAATGACAATAAGAATAAGGTTCAACAAGGAACTAAGCGACATAGATATTAATACTTTAAAGAAAATATTTGAGCTAAGACACATACCCGTAGTTATTTATGCTTAGCTTTCACTACTTTTCTGAAACTATTTTAAGAGGACTTCTAAACCACACATCAACTTGCGGAAACGGTATTTCTATGCCTGCTTCCTCAAGACCCTTCTTTATTAGTGAAACAAGCTGTGTTTTAACATTAAACCATTCCTTAACAGGAACCCATGCTCTAACAGAAATGTTTACACTGCTATCTCCGAATTCTTCAGCGAAAACCATGGGCTCTGGCTCTGCAAGTATTAGGGAGTGTTTTTCGAGAATTTCTTTTATTACGCTAATAGCTTTATTAGGATCTTCTTTGTACGCTACACCAACTTTCAAATCTATTCTTCTAATCTTATGTTTAGCATAGTTAGCTATTTTTGATTGGAAAACTGTTGAGTTAGGTATTCTAACAATTTTACCATCCCATGTCCTTATCTTTGTTGATAAAAGACTAATATCGGTAATTATTCCGTGGACGTCCTCTACTTCTACAGGATCCCCTACTGTAATTGGCTTATCAAGAATTAAGAAGATCCCCGAAATAATGTTTGATAATGCTTGCTGACTTGCAAATCCAAGTACTAAGCCTACTACTCCGCCTGCAACTATTATCCCTGAAATGTACTTTTCAGCGCCTACGGTAATCAAAGCCGCCATTACGAATAACACTAGGACACTGTAGAACACTATTTTACTTACGTAAACAGCGTATTCTGGAGCTTTAGTTCTCAACGCTTTTCTAGCATACATTGATAGTATATGGCCTATAAGGAACCCGAGAACTAAGTATACTACAACAACCAATATGTCAATAACTTTTAGTCCGTAAAAAACCTCTGCTTCTAAAAACACTTCATATCCCCCATTCCATAGTGAAAGATTTCTTCAAAGAACCTGCTTTAACAGGAGATTCAGCAAGGTCTTCTCGAGGTTTATTCTCTGACACCATAACCTCGGCTGTTTCATCGTCAACAATTTTTAATGTTACCTCACCATACCATGACTCAACATCTCCACTCTTATAGAAAACTGGCGTGCCTGTAACCGGAAACACTATTCTACTTACTTCAACAGCTTTCTTGAAACTATTTATAACATGAATCTTAACTAATGCTTCGCCGAAAAACGTTTTCGGCTTATTTAAGTGAACATCAGAAACCATATACCTTGTAAGAACACCTCTAATTAAGGTTCCATAGAGTGCATGTTTTTCGTTAAATGTAAATGTATCGAAAACATTGTTTGCACTAGTTGTTAAGGCTATACTTATAGGTGCTTTAACGTAGAAAAATATTGAAGCATCTTTTTCGATGACAACTTCTTTCTTTAGCTTAATATAGACATATTCTGAATATTCTGAATTCACTAAAGCAGGTGATGCAGGATATATTCCTACAGTATTGTCTTTAATAACAAGTTTCTTTTCAATAATATGTTCTCCAATGCTTCTCTTATAAAGAAAGATGTTTTGAGAGAATCTCTTGAAACTTATTAGTAAACGATGTACTATGTCTTTTAAGGTAACCTCATTTTCTAACACTAATTTACCATAGTATACGTCATTACCCAACAATTACACCCTTAATCTTCATAGGTGGTGCATACTCTGAAACTCTATATCCTTTTTCAAAGGAAGATCTCTGTTTAAGGTCTTTGCCTAATCCCTCAACTAGGTTTAAGTGTTTTGGCAATTGTAACTTAACGTAACTAACGACAACTGGCTCCTTTAATTCGCCTTTCTCAATAATCCAGGCTAATTCCGGAACTATTGTTACAATGTTGTTTATTGTAAGTTCAGCTTTCACTAAACCCTCAACATATATGCCTTCCCTTGTTTCCTCAATAAGTTCTCTGAAACCCCAATCCGATGGTTTAACTACAATGTTGCTCATCATAGCTTTTGGTTTATGGAAAATTCCTCTAGCATTCCCTAAAGGTTGTACACCCCATTGAGCAGCTGTTTCTCTTGTATGTAGGAGGTTAACTATTTCCCCGTCTTCAATTAATGTTTTCCTCCTAGCCATAACACCTTCATCATCAAATGCGTAAGATCCGAAACCCCAAGGTATTGTGGGATCGTCGATTAGCGTTATTTTTTCCCTAAATATTTTATATGGGAGCTTCATTTTCAAGCGTAAAGTATCTGCTTCTAGCATATGCGCTAATTCGTGAAATATTGCTGCTGAAGTTGTATGGTCAAATACTACATTCCACTTTAAACCTCTTCTTAGCGGGTGCAAACTTTTAGCTTTAGCTATTGACTTAGCTCTTTCAGCAACTTTATCAGCAGTTTTTAGGAAGAGCTCTTCATCAATAGAAACTAAATTGCCTAAATACCCTATTAGCTCTCCTGCAATACCTCTCTTTGCTCTTTCAGAGACTCCGTAAATCATAATGTATGTTGTGTTAATTTTTTCCTCTGCTTCAGCGTTTTCACTTGAAAAATACTGCTTATGGGTTTTCGAAAGAGACACTATTATTTCACATTTACTGCATCCTTTATCTAATATTCTTTCACATAACGTTTCCGCTAGCTCAAAAGCTTTATCCCTATCTTTGCTTGTTATTTCCTGCCCTAAAACATACTTTCCTCTAACAGGGTTTTCTAGCCTATACCATAGTGATTTAGCTTCACTTAAAGCTAATGCTTGGTTAACTGTTCTATCTAAAATGGTATTTATTTTTGATAAATCATATGTTGAATTTATAACCCACCTACCTTTATTGTAAGCTCTAATTCCGAAAACAGTGTTTTTTGATTCATTAATTTCAATGTTTCCACTGCGATAACCAACTTCATATTCCTCAATAGAGTATATTACTAAGTCCAAATACTCTACTTTTCCTGCTTTTTCAAAGAATTTCTCCTTAAACCATAGTGACATTTCTAACTTCTCCCAAGTATGGATTCTTTTCTACTAACTACTCTTACTACTTTACTGTTCTAGAAAACTCTTAGCACCATAAATTTTAGCTATCATGCTTGCCGGAATGTTTACACTCACCCTATCCTCAAGAATTAAAATATCATCCATGGAATACCCTTTCTTTTTAGCATAAACTAATAATGCTTCAAGAACATTGTTTCTCACTCTTTCATCTTTAAACTGTTCTAACTCGAAAACCTGTTTAAGTGAAAAGAAGAAATCCTCTAAATCCCCTGTAAGGCAAGCCCTTATTAAATGGTAAATTGCGTTTTCAACTAAAGCCATTTCCCTTGCAACATCATCTTCGCTAACCACTTAGAAGACACCTTCTTTTAAGTAAGAAATTTTCTAAACCTACCTAGAAATATTAGTTATTGAGGTTAAAATAAAATTGGTAACGATAGATGAGTTAGATAGGAAAATAATATCCACATTGCAAATAGATGGGAGAATATCCTTCTCAAGACTCGCTAAATCACTTAAAGTAAGTGAAAGCACAATTTACTTGAGAATAAAGAAGCTTAGAGACAGTGGAATTTTAAGGGGATTTACCGTAGACATAGATCATAGGAAATTAGGGAAAGACACAATAGCCTATGTTTTCGTAAAAACGGCTCCAAGACAGCATCAAAGAGCAACAAAAATTATTCAGAATATTGAGGAAATATATGAAATATATGAAATAACCGGAGAGTATCAATTATTACTTAAAATAATAACCGTGTCCAGGAAAAAACTAAGTGAAATAGTTAGGAGAGTAAGGAGAGTTGATGGTGTAAGAGAAATCTATGTTGCCTTAGTTTTAGAAACGTATAAGGAAGAAAAGACCATTAAAATTTAGTATTATTGTGGTCAGTGAGAGAGCTCAACATCACCCTTTAGTCAGATGGTTTGCTAGTCTTCATCCCAAAATAGTGTTTTAAGAACTATGCTTAAAATTATTAATGCTACTTCCTAATGTTTTCCCTAATAATGTCAGCTATTTTATCTGCCGGATTCACCCCCGTAGCTGCTTGAAAACCTCTCCATAGAGGTGAAGCGTTAACTTCAAAAACAACATATCCTCCTTCAGGAGTTTCCCCAATATCCACTCCAGAATAAACCAGGTTAAGTGCTTTAGTAGCTTTCAAAGCTAACTCTTCGACTTCAGGAATTTTTGGGGCCTTAACTACTTTAGCACCTTGAGCAACATTGGTTTTCCAGGAAGTTTTAGATACTCTGTAAACTACACCTAAAACTTCATCGCCTACAACTATTGCTCTTAAATCTCTTTGAGGTTTACGTATGTATTCCTGTACGTAAAGTGGTTGATTAATTGAAACGAGAACTTTCCCTATATGGAATGCTATGTCAGGCTCATTAGTTTTTAATGAACCATAACCTAGAGAGCCCATTAAAGGTTTAATTACAACATCCTTCCACTCCCTAACTTTCTCAGTGATTAGGAAAATGTTTTCGGAAAGTATTGTTCTTGGTACAGGTATTCCCTTCTTACTTAACAAGTATAAGCTATGGAACTTGTCTCTAGCATTAATTATGGACTCTATGGGATTCATAGTGTACACGTTTTCTTGGGATAGAACAGCTAATATTTTAAGCCTAGAAAAGAACTGTTCCATACTGGCCGCGAAACCGAAGGACCTTACAATCATAGCATCGGGTTTTTCAATGCTTTTTAACCCGTAGTATAGCTTAACTTTTCCATCACTTATTTCCAAAGACATTCGTGAAGGTCTTAAATAAGCTGTTTGCAACCCTTTTCTTTCTAAGGCTAGGATTAATTGGCGACTACTCCAGGTAGGTAATGGTGCTTCATGAACTATTGCAACATATGCCATTTTATCCTCTAACCATACAGAAATATAGCCTTAACATCCTTTAGAATTTACCTTTGTAAAATCCAAAATAGGCGACAATAGGTATTATTGCCATAAGCAATGCAACAATAGGGGATGACACATAGTAGCTTAGCTTTAAAATTTTCGTTAAAACATATGATACTGCAAAGACCCCTATAGCCAATGCGAGTAATATTAAAGGTTTAGATAGTAGCTGGCTTACCCTAGACACCTTATGTATTTTAATGGAAAACTTTAAGCCTAGAAGAAACATTATTAGCGCAAAAACGACTCCTTCAGACAAAACAGCTGCTCTCATGGTTGTTGAAATTTCACCTAAACCAGCACCTATAAGAATAGATAATGTAGCGTAAATTGCCGAGTAAAAGTAAGCATGAATATCGGCATTTTCAACACTAGCCTTCACTAAGTAGTAAATGTAGATTATGGGAGATATCGCCATAAGGACTATTACTAAGCCAATGTATGCTTCATTATACCCTAAGATAGCCCATAAAGCAGGTGTTATTATAAGTAAAAGCAGTGATAGGTCTGCGAAACGCTCAAAATCAGCCATTTTCTTAAAGCCTCTTCTTAGGTTTCTTGCGAATCATTTAAAGCTTAATCTCAATAATAAATTTAACCGTAATAATACGGCATTAACTTGGTGAAAAAGTTTGTTATTTGCTATGGTCTTAGCTGTAGCTGCTTCTTTTACATCAAGCTACATACTTACTCCTATCGTAGCGGGGTTTATGAAGAAAATAAGACATGTAGGCGTAGATGTTCATAAGGCTAATAAACCTGAAATTCCTGAATCATGCGGACTGTCCATTTTATTATCAACTATCTTGGGCTTACTCGTAATTATGCCGTTTGATAAAGGCAATTTCTTAAAAATTGTTTCACTAATTCTCTCATCATCTTTCGCGGGTTTTATAGGTCTTCTAGATGATTTTAGAAAGCTCGATGCTAAAACGAAAACAGCGTTAACTGTTCTCGCAATAATTCCCATAATTTCTCTAGGAACATATGTTCCTAAACTTATGCTTCCATTTATAGGTGGAACAAGGTTAACATTGGTTTATTTAGCGATAATGCCTTTAGCATTAGCTGTTACTGCAAATGCAACAAACATGATAGATGTTTATAATGGAGCAATGGTTGGTTCAATGTTCTTTTCTTTTTCAGCGTTACTTATAGCATCATTTATCAAATACTTTTATGGTGAAGTGGATGTTTTTCCCATATACTCTTCAGCTATAATTATGGCTTCTCTCTTAGGATATCTTCCCTACAATAAGTATCCAGCTAAAGTATTTAATGGAGACGTAGGAAGCTTGTTCGTAGGAACATATTTTGGTGCATTAGCAATCATAGGTAGGTTAGAAGTAGTTGCTGTAACAGCATTTATGCCTCAAATAATGAACGGTTTTGGAATACTCTCAATAATCAAGGGCTTAAGGGAGAGGGGAGAAATAGTGATAAGACCTGTCGCCGTTGACTTAGCATCAGGGCTTATAAGAGCATCTAGAAATCCTAATGCTCCAATAACGTTAGCTCACATGTTAACTTTAAAGTACTCTTTAAAGGAAAATGAAATAGTATGGTGCTTCTGGCTTCTCTCCTTAATTTCAACAGTTCTTGCTATTATAGTGGCTTATCTTACATATGTTCACTAAGTTTAAGAGCTGATTCAAGTAGGATTAGTAGGTATATTGGTGCTGAAACAGGATCTACATTAATGCTTACATCATGAACGCCCTTAATGCTAAGTCTTATTTTAACATATCTTCCAATGTGTTCTTCAACGCCTGTCCTAAAAATAATGATTTTTCCGTCTTTAGGGAGTTCTTCAAAATATATTGAGGTAATATCGTGTAAGGTAATGTGTTTTCTACCGCTAAATAGTAAGCTTATTGTTCCAAGCAAATACTCTGGCGCATAAACGTGTAATATGCTTCCGTGCTTAAGAACTTCAGCTAATTCCTCAATAGTGTTTTTATATTGCTTACACATGTCTTCAACTATTTCACCAACATTAGCTAGTTCTTTTAAAAGATTAGAAACCCTTCTTGTTTGAACTTCTTTTGCAAGAGATTTAAGAGCAGTAATTGATAAGTATAGAGCCCAGAAAAGCGTTTTTTCAAAAACATCTCCCTTAAAACTTATTTCGGCAACATCAAATGTTTTCATTTGCTTCGGAATGTTTTCAGTAAGAACAAAAGTGTCTATACGTAGTAGCTTTCTGAAATCAAAAATAGGTTTAAGCAAATAAACATTGTCTACTAAAGCTATTACAGAGTATTGCTCATGATATGGAGCTATATGTGTTATGAATGATGAGTATGGAGCCAGTATTGGCGGGTACTGGTGCATTTTAAAAGCTGCAAGCGTCCAGTAGAGAATTGATGCTGGAACTTTTTTAGATGAAGAAAAAGTTATTATTAGCTTCTCTTTTCTCAAATAATTTTTTAGCTGCTCGTTTACTGGTTTTTCAAGTTCTTCCTTAACCTTGTCTTCAACGCTAACTACTTTTTCCGCAATTTCCTTAACTATATTGTTAAACATTTTCTAAATGAGTGCCTCCTTCGATATTTCCTCATAGTTTAGAAGGGGTTCCTTCGGAATTCTAGGTATTAGCTCGTAAAGTAGCTTTTTAGCTTTCTCAACATTCTCAGCCATTACCTTAGCTACTTCAGCTGCTGTAACTGGCTTCTCTGCCCAAACATCGTAGTCCGTAACCATAGCTATTGTAGCATAGCATATTCCAACTTCTCTAGCCAATGTAACTTCAGGTGCAAGGGTCATTCCTATAATGTCAGCACCCCATGATTTGAAAAGCTTAGATTCTGCTCTCGTAGAGAACCTTGGACCCTCAATGCAAATGTATGTTCCCTTATCATGAATTCTAAGTCCAAGTTCCCTTCCAACAGTAACTATTAGTTTTCTTAAAGGCTCACAAAACGGATCGGCCATTGAGAAGTGTCCTACAACTCCTCCTTCGAAAAACGTGTAGTCTCTTTTCTTAGTGAAGTCAATAAATTGGTCAGGAACTACGAAATCCCCTGGTTTATAGTCTTCTCTTAAACTACCTACTGCAGAAATAGCTACTATTTTATCTACACCTATAGATTTCAAGGCCCAAATGTTAGCTCTATAATTTATTTTATGCGGAGGGATTCTATGGCCCCTACCATGTCTTGGTAAGAAAGCTACAGTGCGTCCCTTAAACTCTCCAACAACAACGTTGTCTGATGGTTGACCGTATGGCGTATAAATCTTTATTTCCCTAACGTTTTCAAGCATTTCAACATCGTATAGGCCTGAGCCGCCAATAACACCTATTTCAGCTTTAACTTCTTTAGGGTGAACAATTACCATAGCGAAGTATCCCCAACATAGTGGTATTTGGAACAGAGAAATAATTCTTTTTCGAAAACGTGGAAGGATTGAATATGGCGCCGCGGCCGGGATTTGAACCCGGGTCACGGGCTATCTGCATACCTCCCCTTTTTAGGTAGGGGAGGTCTTCGACAGGCCCGCATACTAGGCCGGGCTATACTACCGCGGCTCTTTTGTCTCGCAATATTTCTACTGACTAGATTTTTTAAAGTTTCGTTTTTACAAGTACTTAACATGCTGCTTAATAGTTTACGCATTTTCTTTGAAAACCACATGTCAACTAAAGAATAGCTTTCCATAAACTCCTCCATTACGGAGACCGATAACTAAGCTTCCTTATAAAATGATTTATAAGTCTTATCGCATATGCTAACTTAAAAATTGTTTTAGGAAGAAAGTATTAGAGGCCGTCTTCATAGTATACTTAGGGGCTAAAGTAATTTTGCTCCTTAACATTGTGAACAAGTTTTTCCGCGCCATACAAGCTAAAGTCCAAGGAATTCCTAAGATAAGCGCTAAACTCTATGAAGCATCGGCTTCGAAGCTTCTTGAACACATGTATGAAGCTATAGCTAACGAAATAAGAGACCGTAAGAATAAGATTTTAGATGTAGGTTGTGGTACGGGGAAGCTTCTTTTAAAAATAGTTAAGTCTGAAAAAGCAATCTTCGCCGTAGGACTAGATATTTCAAATGCAATGCTGTCAATAGCTAAGAGAAAATTAGTTAAAGAAAACATTTATAATTTAGTTTTAGGAGACGCCCATAATATGCCTTTTAGACATTCCTCAGTAAACCTTATTCTTAGTAGCGGAACCCTACATCATTTAAGATATCCTGGAAAATTTTTTAAAGAATGCTTTAGAGTGTTTGGAAAAGAAGGTGAAGCATGGATTTACGAATTTTCCCATGATGCTCCAAGTAGCGAGGTTAAGGAAACAAGTAAGCTCCTGAAAAAACCTTCACTACTTCTTAAAAGTGGCTGCTACACTACATGGAATACCTAGAAAAGTCATTTCAGAAGAGTACGTACGTAAACACCTTAAAGATTTTGGAGGAAAATATAGTATAATATATTATGGACTAATTACAAAAATAATTTTGAAGGAAGCTAAGTAGTAACTAGTCTTCTATCGAAGAAAATGTTCTTACCCTTAATACTTAACGGTATAGCCATGGCTATATCAGCGTCTATAAGCCCTAATTCTTGAGCAGCAACACCAGCTGACATCATTACCCTATTGTCTACATTATGTATTGAAGCTGTTTTAACAGCTGAACCTATAGCTATACCTAAATTTAAAAGGCTAAGAACAGTGTCTATATTTTCTTTCCAAGTTTCAGGTCGAACTATTCTATGCTTAATTATTTTGCAACCTATAATAACCACTGCATCGGATTCTCTAATATTCCTAGCATCTCTAGCATAGAAATTACCGTACTTCGACGCTGATTCCTCCATTTTCTTAGCTAACTTCTCTAATTCCTCATTTTCCGTTAAAATAACTACTTTTATATTATCTAACCCTCTAGCTTTCGGCGCTGTTTTAGCTGAAGAAGCCATAAGTTTAGCTACTAGGGAAGCAATTTCCTTCAAAACCTCATGTCCCATAATCATTTTGCCACCACAGCTAAAACTAATGAAAGTTAGGGATCTCATAGATTTTAATTCTCTACAACATTAACGTTAGTGTGGCGGGCCCGCGGGGATTTGAACCCCGGACCACCGGCTTAGGAGGCCGGCGCCCTATCCTGGCTAGGCTACGGGCCCTCCTTGTTTAGTTTCAACTATCTGCTATTTTAAGCTTATATTCCTTATAGAAAAACAAATTCTTAATAGCGACTTATGTGTTAATGTTTTTAGGCAGGTGCCGTTTAATGGTGTGGACTTGGATCGCTAAGAAAATATTGAAGCTAACTAGGGAAGGCGGAGTTTTAGGGAAGCTTGCTTCCCTATATGTTGCTTCGGGACATAGTGTAACATTGAGTGTTAAAGTCGATAAATTAATTATAGACATTCTAGCTCAAAAGAATAATGCAAAATACGCTATCAAAGCGCATCTAACATCAAATCCTGTTAACACTAGGGAAATAGAGGAAATAGCTAACGCATCATCAAAAATCAATGCAAAACCCATACTAATAATCTACGGGTCAGCCAAAATACTAAGCGATGCTTTAGAAAAAGCTAATGAGCTAGGTGTGAAAATTAAGTGTGTAAGAAAAATAACTCTAGAACCACATTAAATTTGAAACTTTATAAACACGCTACCACTACACACTTTAGGGAAAAGGTGCGGGGGTGCCCGAGCTAGGACAAAGGGGGCGGACTTAAGATCCGCTGGCGTAGAGGGGTTGTTTGCCCCGCGCAAGCCTGCGTGGGTTCAAATCCCACCCCCCGCACCAAAACATAAAAATAATGGCCTTTACGTGCCCTCATTCTTAAAGGGTAAATAAATGAAAACTTTATTTTAGTCTGTTTAACACCATAACTAATGGGTATTTTCGATTTGTGGAAAATAGTGTATACTAGAAGATTTGAGAAGGCTTTAGAGAAGTTAGGTAGGGATGTTGCTTTAAGGGTTGTTAGGGAGATTGAGGTTCTTTCCGAAAACCCCTATGTTGGGAAGGTTTTACGTGGAATCCATGTTGATGTTGAAGGCTTTAAGCTTAAACTCTACAGTTTACGTGTAGGAAGCTACAGAGTAATTTACACAGTAAACCCCCTAGAATCAAAAGTTTATCTTTTAACAGTGAAGCTTAGGAAACACATTTACAAAGAAATCTAGAAAGAAAAACTTATGCTCTAACTTTCTTAGGCTTAACACCATACTTCTCCATAAGCTTCTCGAAATCCTCAGCCCTACCCTCAACAACTTCCCTAACAGAATCCTCAATTTCCTTAATAAACTCATTCTTAAACTTCTTAGAGCTCTTAACCTTTACTTTAACCAAAAACCAGCACCACCCTATGTTAAATCATTTTACACAAACATATATTAAGTTGTGTATAAAGATTACGGTATAAACGTCTCTTAACTATTGTGAATTACAAATTCATTGAGAGCGGACTTAAGATCCGCTGGCGTAGAGGGGTTGTTTGCCCCGCGCAAGCCTGCGTGGGTTCAAATCCCACCCCCGTACCAAAAATCTTTTCACCAATTTATTGTGAAATTAAAATAAGCTTTAGTCCATATTTTCTAAAGCTCTTAATCAGTAGTACATGATAAGTAAAGCATGGATAATTTATTTAACATCACATTTTCTCATAGGCTTCTTAAAATTCTCAGTATTTCGCCCTTAACAATGTTCTGGAATTTAATGTAGCACCTAACTTTATTTATTATGAAATCTTGCATAAGACCATTAAGATATGCTATGACTGTGTATTTTGTTAACTAACATTATAATCACAATTAACAATATTGTAGAGAAGACAGTTGCATTAATAAGGTCAATTACTAATTGTTTATGTTTTATTTGGGTAAATATTTCACTGGGAAACAATGTGTAGAATGAATTGTTGACATATAATCCACCTTTACTGTAAGGTTCTACAAGAAGTAATTTCACATTCCCCATCATAGTGTTTACATTGTTACCTACATAGAATCCTAATGTTCCCCCATAACGTGTTTGTGTCACAAAGAACATTGAGACATTTTTAGAGGTGTAACATAGGTTCAGAAATTCAAAGCCATTGGAACAATAGTTTATTACATAATAAGCCTCTTGTTCTTTCACGGCTTCCTCAAAGAGCGTACTATTAGGAAGAGATACTATTACAACATGCTTTTTCCTCTTGAAAAACATAGATAAGGGACTTTTAATTTTAGAGTAGGGTAATGTAGATCCATTATACTTCCAAGGCATTATGTAGAATGTGTCTAAAGCTATTTTCTTTAACAGCTCATGTTAAACTAAGTGCTACATTTCTTAGCTGGCTGATTGAATCATCATACACTATTGTGGGCATTTTGGCAGCTAGTACTATCGCTAAGTCTTTAGTAAACGACTCATAACCATAATTAATCTTTAAGAAATTAAGCCACTCATCCTCTAGTTTCTCTAAGCTATAACCGTATATTTCTTTGAAAATATCTAGGGAGTAATTTAGAGCTATTAATTTATAAAACTCTATGTACTTCTCAGTGCCGTATTTTCAATGAGCCAGTTTCCAAAACTAAAAATCTCCCAGACATAAGGTCTACCGTACCTAAAATTCTCAATGACAAATTTAAGGGGTTTATAATATCCTATATTGATCATTGAAGCTGTGAATTCATGAGGCCATTTAATTAAAGTAGTTTCAACTCTGTATTGAGCAGGTATACCATGTAAAGATTTAATGCCTCAAAGAAACCAAAGCTACTATAAGAGTAAGGGTAACTAATATAATTCCATATTAAATAAATATTAACGCTATTCAGCAATAATTAGCATTAAGTAGCTCATATTAATTACATTCTTATCACGAATAAAGTAAGGTTTACTCCTAATATTGTAAGGTGCATATCCTACAATAACACCCGTATTTGTTATTAAGAATGGTTGTCGAGCCATGCCCCATCCTTTTCCCATTCCTAATTTCTTACCTATGGTTAGTAAAGGTACTATGGTTACCGTTTACCTTACATCGGAGGTCAATGTTTAAGATGTCAGCAGTCTTTTTAACATAGTCTTCAATAATCTGAGCTATATTGGCAGCATTTCTCTTTATCCACGGATCTATATTCGTGTATATGTAAACCTTAGTATAGTTGCCTTCAAAAACATGTAATTCATATAACTATTATCTTCCCCTTTATAAGCATAAATATGTGCTAAGGATTTTACTGCTAAAGTTATAATAATCAAGCAAAAAAGCAATGCTAATGACTTCTTAAACGATAACGTTCTTCCCTCCTTAACTATGATAGTAAAGTAAAGATAAATTAGTTTTAATTAAGGATGCTATTTAACGAACTATGTGTGAAATGTAAGTATTTGTATTCACTACTCGTTAGCAGAGTTGTGATTAGGTTTATATATTGGTTTAAAGTATGATGTTAGGGGGATTCTCGTGGTTAAGGTTAGAACTAAGCTTGTTTCGTGGGACGAGGTTGTTGAGTGGAGCAGGGAGCTTGCTAGGAAAATAAGGGATTCAGGGTATAAGCCTGATGTTGTAATTGCTGTTGCACGTGGAGGATATGTTCCAGCGAGACTGCTTTGTGACTTCTTAGGGATAGAGAATTTGCTTTCAATACAAAGTCAGCACTGGACTGAAGCAGCTAAGGTGGCGGAGAAAGCAATTATTAAATTCAAATATAGTGTTGATTTGAAAGGTATTAAAGCACTACTTGTAGACGACATTGTTGACACGGGTGAATCGCTTTTACTAGCTAAGAACTTTATAGAGGAAGAATGGAAACCTGATGAATTAAAAATAGCTGCTCTCCAATGGATATCCCCTGTTGCGAAATTCAAGCCAGACTATTACCACTTAGAAGTTAAGGAATGGACATGGTTCATGTATCCATGGACTAGGTTAGAAGATGTAACGCAGTTCATTAGAAGAATGCTAAGTGAGGAAGGTAAGGAGAGAAAGGAGTGGGCTAAGGAGGAAATAAAGGAGAAATTCATGGAATGGTATGGGCAAGATGTTGGATGGTACCTTGACGAAGCACTAGATGGTCTTGTTAGGGAAGGCTTCATTGAAAGAAGAAATGGAAAATACGTTCTTAAATAATGTTTCTTAATCTAGGCGGTAATCTATTCTTATGTCTTTCATAAAACTCCGGCATATGTTTCTTAACCAATTTAATCATTTCTTCATCTCTTAGCGGATGAACTCTTCCATTGCTAAACATTTTAACAATATCGTCATATATTTTAGCAACTCTTCTATCAGCCTTTAACACACCATCATCCTCGATGTGGAACATCATTTTTATCCAAAACGCAACACCTGCTCTTCCAGAGTAAGGTGTTATAGAAATAAGGTAGGGTAGTCCGAGATTACTTAGTGGATCGTATGGTAGGTATACTTGTGGGTTTTTCATGAGTCCGTCAATATGTATT
>CAYOTT010000012.1:0-47772 GCA_964406965.1 uncultured Desulfurococcales archaeon
TGCTGCTTTCTACGCTTCCAGTGTCTCGGGTTAGCTCTCTAACCCAGTTGTCATGTGGTACTTGCACTTCTGCTGTATCTTCTATCGTTATTATTTTAGATATTGGTTTAATGAAGGTTATAATGGCGTTTAGTGAAGTTGTTTTCCCTGAAGCTGTTTCTCCAGATATGAAGCCGCTCATGCCTTCGAGGAGAAGCATCCAAAGATATGCAGCTACTTTTTCATCTAAAGTACCCCACTTAATTAGCTGTATTATTGATAAAGGTACTTTAGAGAACTTTCTAATAGTAAAGTTGCTTCCTTTAAGACTAACATCTGCCCCGAAAACAATGTTTATACGGCTACCATCAGGAAGTGTTGCATCAACTATTGGTCTAGCATGGCTTACGGGCTTACCTATTCTTTCACTAAGTTCAATGACAAACCTATCAAGTTCTTCCTCCGTTTTAAATTCTATACTTGTTTCTAAAGGCCCAAAAACCTTATGAACAATGTATACATAACCTACACCATCACAGCTTATGTCCTCAATATAAGCATCTTTAATGAAGGGCTCTAAAACGCCAAGTCCCACCTTATCTCTTATAAGATAATACTTAAGTATATCGTAGTCTCTTCTGTAAACTGGTGCTTTCTTGATCTTCATTTTTCCAAGTCTTTTCTTGAAAAGAATCTCATCATAGTTTACGGATTCATCTATTATGTCTACGGATTGTTTAAGAAACTTTAATAATAATTTCTTTCTCTCCTCATCACTGGTACTAACATCTTTTTCTGTAACAAGTTCAGCAATTTTTTCCTCAACAAGCTCTATAAGGGCGCGTGGTGGTCTCGGAGGCTCTATTACAATGTACTTTCTATAGCCTGAAACCGTGCCTCCCGGCGGCATATAGACGTGAATATAGAGGTCATCACCTATGGGGTAAATTATGTTCACATTAGGGATTTTCTTTAGCTCTCCTGGAAGTTTACCGTCATAATAATCTGGCCAGCCAACTTCAGGCACTATCTTATTTAAGTACTCTGCTAAGTGAGGTACTCTATTAGCTTCTTCTAACAGTTTATCTAATCCTACTGTAGGTCTTGTAACACCATATTGTATGAACTTAGTTGATGAGCTCAAATTTAACCCCCCATACCCGCGGTTTAAGCTTTAGCTAAGGCTAAAGGTATGACTTTTATTCCAAAAGCTGGATCAACGTCAAAAGCTATTGTTGAATCTACGGGACCTGCTGCCCCACGGAGCTTAACTATTCTCATAACTTTGATCAGTCTTCCGCCGACTTCAGCAAAGTCAAGCTTTATGTAGCTATCGCTTATTGCTCTAATTCTAATCATTATTTCGTCCGGTAAAACAGATGGGTGAATTGTTAATATTATTAACTTTCCTTCTCTAACTAAGGTTCTCGCTCTAGTTAGGAAGTCGAGTACAACACTTGTATCTGCATAAACGGCTAATACGCTAAACGAATCAACAATAAAAACTTCGTATTCCTCCTTAACCAATGCCATGTAGCTACCTAGAACGTGAAGTAAGTCTCTAGCAACTTTTTTAGCCCATCTAACTCCTTCCATATGAGCAGGCATTATCTTTATTAAACCTTTAAGGAACTCATCAGTTAAATCTAGACTTAACTTTCGTGTCTGTATTACCAATTCTTTGACTCCCGCCTCGGTAGTGACGTATATTACTCTCTTACCTGCTTTAGTTGCTCCATAAGCGAGCTGTTGGGCCAAAAGGCTTTTTCCAGTGCCGTGATCCCCCTCTATTGAAAGTAAGTTTGGTACTGGAATTCCCCCGCCAAGTCTCATATCTAACTCCCCATTTCCGGTTGATAAAACATAACCTTCAAGAGTCTCTTTATTGACTTCCGAATCAAGTATAGAATCATTTTCCTTCTCTACCATGTTAATACCCTCTAAGCGGTGTCGATGTATTCTGAAGTTAATCCGTTTGATAAAACAAAGATAATTACGTATGTACTATTTTGAGCCATTACGCTGGATGGTGAAACAGTGATTTCAACAGTCATTCCAGGAAGCATTTCAACAGATGTTCCTTCAGGTATTGTAAGAGTTATGTTTTCCACATAAGCTTTTACAGGCTTCCATTCACCATATTCAAAAAATTCTAAGGTTTTTGATCCTAAATTATTTACGTAGTCGAGTATTACGTCGCATCCTCTTCCCAAAATCACGGACTCTGAACCTATGTTTGTTATATTAACATGTATTTCGTTTAATAGCTGAATGTATCTAGCATTGGTAATAACAATGTTAATATGGCTTGTTTTAACAACATTTTCCGTTAACACTGTTTCTATGGACTTCAGCTGAAACATGGATGCAATTAAAAAGTACGAAATAACAGTTGCGCCAATAAGAGAGATTGTAAGCATAATTGCAGTTGCCGCTACACTTCCGAAACCCATACATGATCACCCCTTATCTATTAAATCCAAGAGCTCTTTTGCTGCATCCTCACCCGTTTTCTCCGTGGCTGGGAGAACTTTTTCAACAACTTCTCCATTAGATAGCCCTAGTGCGTAAACAAGGTCCCGTAAATATTTAGCTTGCTCATCAACACTTAAACCTAGAGATTTAAGTTCACTAGCTGTCTTAATTATTTTCTTTAAAGCATCTCCTATTCTCTTGTCGATAACTCCTATGTCTACATAATTATTAACAAGTTTTTCAAGAACATCTGGAGGAATTTGCTCTATAATTTTATTAACCCACTGTGCTAGCTTAACATAAAGTTCATAGTCTATTCGTGCTTCATTTTCTTTGTCCTTCTCCTGCTTCTCTATTTTCTCCTTAACTTCTTCTCGTTCTTGCTTTCTTTGCTGTTCTTGTTGAGGCATAGATTGAACAATAGGGGGATATTGAATTACTGGAATTACTGGTTGAAGTGCAGGTTGTTGAGATGTTAAATGACGAGTGTTTTCTTGCGTTTCTGAAGCTCGCTTTTCCGTTCCAGGTAGCAGGTCAGCATATTTTCTCAGTATGTTAAATGGATTACTTAGCTCCGCCATAGCTGATCTTAAGTCTACAAGGGTTGCCTTAATTCCATCAATGCTTGCCCTTACATATTTTTTAATTTTATTTATCTCTTTTTCCAGCAAATCAAGCCTTTCCGTAACTACCGAAGGTAGCTGTATTTGTTGCTGAATTCTTTTAGCAAGTTGTTCCTTTTTTTGATTCTTACTTTCACTTTTCTTAACTATGGATTCTTTTTGTGGAGTAGGTGAAGGAGGAGTAAGCTTAACTATTTCGGCAGGTCTATTACCTATTTTTTCACGAAACTCCTTTGAGAGCTGTAAAGATTGTTGCGTATTAGACTGAATATTTGCTGCAACGTTCGAGGTTTTCTTTTTGTGACTTTGCTTCCCTCCCTCTTTTACGCTAGAATAAGCTACTCTATTTACTATTCTATGTACCATTAGCCTACATACTGGACAGTTGCAACGCCAAATATTTGATGGCACCATAGGACACCTATGCTTTATAAGCTATTTCCATGCTCTCTCAGAAGTGATATAGAATCTGTAGAGATAAGCGCTCAACTATACTCTGCGCCTACTAGTCGAAATACTTTAAACACATACAATGTTAACTGTTTAAGTATGTAGGTTTCAGGAATATTCTTGCCCTAGTATTTAGTGGTTTAAAAAGTTTAAGCACGTTGCCGAAAATGTATTCGCTTGCGCCAAGAACAAGTATTCCTCCCTCTCTTAATGCGTAATGGAATTTTCTCAGAACACTCTCTTGAAGTTCTTTGTTAAAATATATGAGAACATTTCTGCAGAAAACAGCATCTAAAAACATGTATGGTGGATCCTTTATCATATCATGTCTTCTAAACTTAATTATTCTTTTAATTTCGGGTTTAACAATGTATGTTGTAGGTCCTATTTTTACAAAGTATTTTCTAAGAAGAGCTTTGCTCACATTTTTTAGCGAAGATTCCTCATATACTCCCTTCTCTCCCCACTTTAAAGCATCTTTATCTATATCTGTTGCATAAATAGTTATTGAGTACTCTTTTATCTTACTACCTAAAATTTCGTGTAAGAGAATACTTATAGTGTACGGTTCCTCGCCTTTAGAGCAGCCAGCGCTCCATATTCTCACTACTTTAATTTTTTTACTAAAAATTATTTTCTTAAGAATAGTGCTTAAAACGTTCCATACCCATGGATCTCTGAAAAATTCCGAAACATTTATTGATAAACTATCGAGAAGTTTATCTACCTCAGATCTGTTGCTCTGTAAGTACCTTAGGTATTCACTATATGACTTTATTCCTAAAGCTATCATCCTAGCCTTTATACGTCTAGCTACAAAATCGTCTTTATATCCTGAAACATCCATGCTCTTAACATTGCCTATTATTTGCTTTACTCTTCTAACTATAGGGTAATGTTGAATAGTTTTCATAAACTATCCTCCTTAACTGAATAAATGCATTTTCTTAGGTGATGTTACATATATTACTGCCTCTTCAAGGTCGAAGAAAACGCTTCGACTTGAGAATCCCCCTACATCTTCGGCTACTATTGGTATATTTTCTTTCCGAAGAACCTCCTTAGCCATTTTTACGTTCCTCTCACCTATGTTCATCATTGTTGAATGACGAAGTATATTTGCACCTCCTATTAAAGCGGCTACTAAATTACGTTTAGAAACACCTATTTCAGACAGTTTTGATAAAGCCAATGGAACAGATGTTACTACATATTTTAGAGGATTATCTGGACTGCTTGATCTAGGTGCAGGTAACATTGCATGAATTAAGGCTCCCTTTCTAAGAAAATTATTATAGAGAATTATCGCAACGCAGCTTCCTAAGGCATAAGTGGCAAGAATTTTAGGGTTTGATGCAACTTTAAAATCGCCTATTCCCACAATAATCATTTGTTTCTTGGGAAAGTACTTGTTAAGCTTAACAAGTTTAATCATAGATTACTCACCCGCCATTAGTAGCATTTTAAAGTTTAAAGCTTCAGCTTCTTCAGGTATTACCTCGAATTCAAACAGTTCCACATAATCCTTTACTATGGCTATAGGTGTAACCAACGAGTCGAGAATTGCAACATCATAATCTATTATTACCTCCGGTATGGTGTAAATAACTTTACCACCTATTTTATTAGAAATCACTGCTGCCAATGTTCCAAAAACTATATTGCCAAACTCCTTTAAGGCATCTAAAGCTTCTTCATCTGAAATTTCAAGTTCTGCTTGAAGTAAAAGTATTTCAGATAATTTACGGGCACTGCTAATGTCCAGAAGAATTATACCGTGTAATTTATAATCAGTAAATAATGAGTAAATAGCTACTACTAATTCACTCCTACTAAGTGATGTGATAAGTTTTTCAGGAGCTACATTCGTTTTTATTTTCATATTTATCTCTATCTTTGTGCCTGTAAGTTCCATAACACTTTTTTCTATACCTTTAGAAAGCTCATTACATACAGCATTAGTCACAAGACTAAGCATTCAACTAAACCTCCTTATTCTTAGACTAAAAAAGGAGGGGATAAAAATAAGCTCTAATTACGTTTACGCCGTTTAGTCGCAAACGCTTCAACAATACGCTAAGTGATTCCTGCATGTTCAATTACTTCTAGAACCCTTGCTGTATCAAGTACGCTTATTAACTCCTTACCTCTTCTAACAACGCTTTTTACGTAGTCTCCAGCTTCAGTTGGCGGAGGCAAAACTTCTTTGTCGGAAATGCTTATAACGCCTACCACTGAGTCTACTGAAAATCCAACGGCTTCATCATTATAATTTAGTATTATCGCTGTTTCAGACGAATCTCTTTCAACATTAAGAATTCTGGAAATATCTAAAAGCGGAACAATTTGTCCTCTTAGGTTAAATACTCCTAAGACATGGTCGGTGGCTGATGGAACTTTAGTGTATTGCTTCACACGAACTACTTCTCTAATATACTTTAAATCTATTCCCCAAAGCTGGTTTCCAAGCTTAAAGACAACAATTTTTTTATCCATAACTTTCACCTGCCTATGGCACTAACGATAATGGATCGAGAATTAAACATACTTTACCATCACCTCTAATGGTGGCACCGGCTAATCCCTTTGTTCGTGCTAACATTTTGCTTAAAGGCTTAACAACTATATCTTCTTGGCCAAGAATTTCATTTACAGCTAACGCTACAAGTTTTCCTCGTTTTTCAACAATAACAGCGTATTTTTTATTTAATGAACCATTTATTCCGAGAAGCCTTGTTAAATCATATATTGAAAGTATTTTATCCTGATATTTAACAACATCAGCCTCGCCAACATTTCCTTTATCTACAAGCTTTATTGTGGTAACAACGCTAGTTACTGGAATAGCATATGGTGTATTTCCTAGTTTGACAAGTAACGCTCTCAAAGTGGCCATGCTTACAGGTATTTTCAATATAAACCTTGTTTCAACGTCAACTTTACTGTAGATTTCAAGTGTTCCCCCAAGAGCTTCAATAGATTTCTTCACAGAATCTAAACCAGCGAGCGCTCCGTTTTTAAGCAAAAACCCTGGCAACGTTGTTAACATTAAAGCTTCTTCTCCACTCATCTTCTTTACAGTAGAAGCTGGAACAAGCCCTAACTCCACGGCTCTTCTCTTTACTTCTTCAGCGTCTATACCTTTACCGTCAGATTCTATGGATAAAATTACATGGTTTCCTTCTCTAGAAGCTGCAAGTCTTATTGTTCCAACCGATGGCTTTCTCTTTCTTACCCTTTCTTCTGAGTTCTCAATATCGTCTCTGATTAAAATTTCTATAAGGTTAAAGAGCGGTCCAGCTAAGTCTTCTAAGACTTTTCTATCAAGGGAAATCTCTCCTCCTTCAAAATAAACATCAACTTCCTTCGAATACTTTTCCGTTAACTCCGCTACATACTTTGGAATGGTTTTATATACGTACTGAAGAGGAACTAGTCTCATTCTCATAACTTCATCTTGCAATTCGCTAACAAGTCTCTCAAAAGTCCCTAGCGTTTCCTTAATGTTTGGAATATCATATTTAGAAATTATTGCTGCTAACCTACTCTTTACTAATACAAGTTCTCCGACAAGGTTAAATAGCGTATCTAAACTCTTTACATTAACACGTACTTCACCTAGCTTTTGTGATTGCTGTTGTTCTTCAAGTAGTATTGATTTTATTTCAGCTTCTTTTTCCTCTACTTTTTTCAGAAGATCCTCTATTTCCGTTACTTTATCAAGAGCTGTTTTTGAAGTTCTTTTTATTTCGTTTTCCTTTATTCCTAATGTATCAAGTGATATTTTTCTTGCATCGTAACTTTCTAAATCCGGAATTTCCTTAATGGCATCATCTAATTCTTCAAGCTTCCGTATAGCAGCTAAGATCAAAATTCTTTGAGTTTTTATTTCAGATATTTCTGCACCGCTTGGGATAGTTTTAATGATTTCTCCTAATTCCCCTATTTTCTGTAATGCTATAAAATACCTTAGAGTGAGCATAGGTGTTTCCTTAAATTCAAGAGCTATTTGATAGAGCTGTAAGCCATGTGCTAACGCATCAATAGCTTTATTACGTTCGATATCGTTTAATTTGAAAAGTTCATCCTCTCTTACTTCTTTTCGTTTGTCTTTCGCTTTTGCAGAATTGCTTATTTTATCGAAGGACCTTGAAACCGTGGTCATTGCATCGATAACTTCTTTACCTTTCTTATCTGATGTAGCCATTTTCCTTAGAAAATCAAGGGCTTCACGTGCCTTCTCTGACATTGAAGGAGTAGCTTCTTCTTTTCCTTTTTCATGCTTTATTATGCTTCTTAATTCCTCAATTAACTCTGTTACATTTAATTCCTTATCACTATGTCTTTCTTCTACTATGTTTACTAGATCGTTTAAAGCATCTAAGGCTTTAAACAATAGTTTCATCGCTTTCTTAGAGAGCTCAGTTTCGCCTTCTCTAATTAGGGCTAATAAATCTTCGACCGCATGAGCTAATGATGAAATGTTTTCTAAATTTAGCATAGCAGCGTTTCCTTTTAAGCTATGAACCAATCTGAAAGCTTCATTAACTATTTCTTTGTTTTCATGTTCCTTCTCTAATTTAGGTAATAGTTCACTTAGTCTGCTAAGGTATTCTCTCGCTTCTTCTAAAAATAATTCTAGATATTCTTTATCAATACTTTCTGCCATTTAATTGGACACCTCCTAACCTTGATTCTTAACACACGATTAATTTCGTCTCCAATTTTATCAACTGGAAGAACAGCATTAGCAACGCCCCTTTCTATAACAGCATAGGGCATTCCCCAAACAATGCTTGTTTTTTCATCTTGAACAATAACGTAACCCCCTGCTTTTTTAATTTCAACAGCACCTTCAGCACCATCTTGACCCATACCCGTTAAAACAGCTGCTACTATAGCTGATTTCCAAACTTTTACTATAGATTTCATTGTGATGTCGGCTGCTGGTCTAACACCGTGAACCTTAGGGCCTTTATCAAGTTCTACTACTGGCCGTCCCCTCTTTACTCGCACAATCATGTGGTATCCTCCAGGAGCCACGTAGCCATGACCTGTTAGAACTTCTTCTCCATCTGATGCTTCAGTAACTTTAATCTGTGATATTCTATCGAGTCTTTCAGCAAGGGTTTTTGTAAATAATGGCGGCATATGTTGCACTATTAAAGTTGCTGCAGGAATACTGGGCGAAATCTTAGGTATGATTCTCATAAGCATTTGTGGTCCACCAGTTGAAGAAGCTATAAAGGCAATAACAGGGGCCGGGAAAGCAAATAGAGCTTCTTCTTTCTTTAATAAAACCGCTACACTTTGTTTCTGAGACCTAATTTTTCTAAGCATAAGTCTAGCTGTTAGCTTAACAGAGCCTATACTCGCTAGTATCTTTACTTTCCTAACAAGCTCGTTTGCTAAATCCCCTAGATTTTTAACTGTAGGTAAACCCCCTGGCTTACCTATAACTTCTAATGCTCCCGCTTCTAACGCATCGAATGCAGCCTTACTCCCTTTTTGCGTTATTGAGCTAAAAACTATTATAGGGGTAGGGTTTTTTGACATAATCTCTCTTATAGCTGTTATACCATCCATCTTAGGCATAACAACATCCATTATTATTACATCAGGTTTAAGAGATAATGTGAGATCCACTGCTTCAATACCGTTTCGCGCTTCACCAATAACTTTTATGGACTTATCTGTTTCTAGAACATCTTTAAGAACCCTTCTCATGAGAACAGAATCGTCAACGACAAGGACTTTAACTTTTTTAGATATTGAAAGCATTTTTAACAACCTTCAGCAGTTGATTAGGCTTAAACGGCTTGGGTATAAAGCCTATAACCCCTAAGTTTACTGCTTCATTGATTGCCCAGCTTTGATTAACGGCTGTAAGAACAATTATCTTTGGTTCTTTCTCTTTTAAAAAAGAAGATATTTGCTTAAGAACCTCGAGACCATCCATTACAGGCATGTTGATGTCCAATATTACAAGATCTGGTTTAAACGATTTAATATAATCTATAGCTTCTTGACCATTTTCTGCCTCAGCGATAACAGTTACTCCTGCTTTTTCAAGAACCTTTCTTATTAGTTTTCTCATAAATTTTGAGTCATCAGCAATAATAGCGTTTACCATAGGATTTTTCACCTTAGATTGTTAATTATAAAATCAACTATCGCCTTAATTCTCAACGTATAAGGGTGTTTAGGATGTCTCAGAATAAACACTCCTCTACTTCTATGCTGTAGTATTTCCGGATAAAACGGTACAATACCTATTACTGGTACTCCAAGTAACTTGCTTACTTCGGCTTGCAACTCTGGAGCATTAGCCATTTCTGGTGGAATCATGTTAAGGATTACATAGCTTGTTTTATTAAATTTTGAAAGCACTTGGGCGGTAACGTAAGTTCCAGTAATATCCTGTTTATCCATTCTCATTAGCATAAATGAAATGTCGCTAGATAGAACAGCTAGCAACGTGTCCTCATTAAGCCCTGGATGCGTATCAAATATTACATAATCTACTCCATAAGCGTCTTTTAATTGTTTAGCTACTTCTCTGAAGAATCTTTCAGAATATCCTTCATGCATGAGCTTAGCTATTTCCTCAGGTTTCATGCTCGCTCCTAGAAAATAAAGTTTTCCTCTAGGTAATCCAAGTTGGTTAGTTATGTCTATAACTACGTCTTCTAATGGTGCTTTACCATAAATGTAATCGTTAAGCGTAGCTTTCATTTGTGCTTGACTTACTTGGTAAATCACATGAAGCCCCGGACTTGTTAAATCTAAATCTATTGTAGCCACATTCTTATTGTACAGAGTTAGCATTACAGCAAGATTAGCTGTTGTTGTTGATTTCCCCGTACCTCCTCTATATGAGTGAACAGAAAAACTCATAACCACGTTTTATCGCCCCTTAGACGCAACTATTCAAGAAGCTCCTCAAGCTTTTTAAGCCGAGTTTCAAGATCGTCAAGTCGGTCAAGTATTTCTTCAAGTCTACGTTCAAATGCCGAGACCTTCTTTTCAACAACATCTATGTCTGTTTGAGCGCTAAGTAAAGCTTGACTTATTTTAACTCTAAGATTAAGCTCCGACTCATCTCTCCCCGGTTTAAAATAATGCTTCTTTACACTCAAAATAACACCCTCGAGAACCTAATCCGTGAGATTAAGTTCTTTCACAAGATGAGGTATATTTAGAACTATGATTATTCCACCATCATTTGTTTTAATTACACCCTCTAAGGACGGATCAGTTGATGAAGCTGGTTTCTCTATTTTTGACCGCTTAACTCTAAGAACACCTAATACAAGGTCTACAATAAATCCTAAGTCTCTATTGTTGTCTAGAGTAAAGATAAGCACTTTTCCTTTATTTAAGTCTGTAACATCACCGTTGATCCCTAAATATGATGCTAAACTAACTAGCGTTACTATTCTGCCTCTTAGATTCATAATTCCTTCAACATAAGGCGGTGTCCTAGGTAATTTCACTATCTTCTTTAAACTTACGACTTCTCTAACGTGTCTGACATCTACTGCGTAAATGTTTTCGTTGAGCTTAAATGTTATAAGCTGAATTTCATCATCATGCTCTCCCATCTTGGACAAGCCTCCTTCCAAATTTTATATTCAACACAGCTTAGAAGGTCAGCTGCTTCTTCAAGACCCTTCATGGCTTTTTGTGCTAACCTTTCAGCTTTGTCGAATTCTCCTCTCTTCACAGCATTAAGTGCCTCTACAAGTAATGCCTTAGACTCGCTTATCAGCATTCTAGCATTCCTTAGGGATACTGAAATTGAAGCACCCATAGGAGCACTTCACCTAACAGGCTATTGTCTGCATAAGTAGAGTTCTCTAAAAAGAAAAGCTAAGCTAAAGTTTTCGCTTAGAGATCCTTTTTCAGTTAATGATAAAAACTATTGACGAGCATGCTTCGTTCACGAGTCGAAAAGGACAAGTTAAAGTCGGCAGTTTAGCGTCAATTAATCTGTAATTTTTAGTACTCTAAATCGTGAAGACTAACTTAAGGGAGCTCTATTGTGAAGCATTCAGTAAGGATAACCACCATTAAAGTTAGCGAAAGAAGACTTGACAATATTTTTAACAATATTAGTCAACTCTATCTTCTAAGAGAAGAGCTAAGGAGGCTGTTTAGGGATTCTAGAACAGATAGTTTAATCTCTAAAACCCTAATAGATCTTGAAAAAATTCTGGCAATGCTTTATTCTGAAGCATTAAGGCTCAAACTCGTGCCTCTTCAAGGAATTTTCAGGAGACTTGAGAGAACAGCCTATGAGTTGGCAAGAAAGCTTAGTAAAAAAGTTAAGGTAGAAATTAAAGGCGGTGATATCTCTATAGATAAGAGAGCTGTAGATATGCTGCTTGATCCTTTAGTGCATTTGATAAGAAATGCCATAGATCATGGTATTGAGCTTCCTAGTGAAAGACTAAGAAAAGGAAAACCAGTAGAGGGTCTTTTAAAAATTTATGCTACGAAAAGCAGTACGGAAATAGTAATAACTATTGAAGATGATGGTAGAGGGATTGATATAGAGAGAGTAAAGAAGAAAGCATTAGAGAGAAAGTTAATTACTCCAGATGAGGCAAGAAAGCTTTCATGGAATGACATAGTTAAGATATTAACTACACCAGGTTTTTCGACAAAAGATGTAACTAGCGATATAAGTGGTAGAGGCATAGGCATGGATGTCGTTAAAAATAATGTCGAAACTCTTGGGGGCTCTTTGAACATAATTAGTGAAAAAGATAAAGGAACAAAAATAGCTTTAAGTATACCTTTATCCTCAATCATAATTAAGGCATTAGTTGTCAAAATAAGAGAAACCTTCTTTGCTATACCGTTATCACACATATATAAAATAGTGAAAAAAACTAGCAAGACCAGGTATATTGTTGAAAGGAAAAAAATCATTCCATTGATCAATGATTTAAACTCGGATAATGCAAACTATGTTGTAATAGTGAAGACGCAATACGGTGAAAAGGGCCTAATTGTAGATTCTATTGTAAAGGAAGGCAACTTACTAATTAAATCATTGCCACTAATGCTGCGAAAAAACACTTCAAACATTATAAGTGGTATTGCTTTACTTAGCAAAAAAGAGGTAGCTTTTCTCCTAAATGTAAATAAGTTAACCTAACTTCTCTATCAAATAGAAGTTCTATCTTTAGTCGCCACATTTAAGAGCATACTTTAGACTCCATGACCTTCTATCTATTTCCGAGGTAGAGTAAAAATGAAAACAAGAGTCTCTTACATAATATTAGGTGGAATAGCATTAACAATATTAGTAGCTACTATAGTAGAGCTCTTAAGGGTTGAAGGATTTATAGCAGTAAGTGCCACTGTTATTACAGTAGCGTTAATTTTGGGGCTATCTTACAAATTTGTAGTACCGGGATTAGCAAGAATCTCGGAGTACTTACTAAAAGTAATTTCATCGGGAGAGTTCAGCGAACCACCTAAAGTTGATGGAGTAGTAGAAATAAGAATGGTTAGAGAGGGACTTGGAAAAGTTGTTAATTGGATGAAAGAGCTTATAAATAGCTTAAACCGAATAGCACCATCTCTTTCATCGCAAGCAACCCAGGTAAAACAGGCATCAAGCCAGATTTCGACGAGTGTGCAGCAGATATCTCAAGCCATACAAGAAGTAGCTAAAGGAGCGCAAGTAACTAGTCAAAGGGTCCAAGAATTAGACATGATGCTTAAGACATTGAATGAAAAACTTAAGGGAATGGCTACTGATGCTAAAAAGCTCAAAGAGGTAGTTGATGAATCAGTAAACTTGGCTAACACATCTCTTAGTGAGGGTGAGGAAGTAAGGACAGCACTTTCAGAAGTAAGTAAGGCGCTTGCTAATACTCTTGGGAAGATGAACACTCTTAATGAAGCCATGAAAAGCATAAATGAAGTTTCAACAAGAATCAAGGATATAGCAGATCAAATAAGTCTATTAGCATTAAATGCTGCTATAGAAGCTGCTAGGGCAGGTGAGGCTGGAAGAGGCTTTGCTGTTGTAGCAGACGAAATTAGAAAACTTGCGGAAGATACTAGAAAAAGCACGGAAGTTATCGGAGATGTTCTTACGAAGATAGAAACAAGTGTTTCACACGTCAGCCAAGCATTAGAGGGGCTTCGAGGAAACCTTTTAAAGTCAAATGAATCTACAGAAAAGATCCTAGAAACTGTTGCGAAAATAGGTGAAAATTCAAAGTTAGTAGCGGAGAAAGTATATAAGCAAAGTAATGAAGTCATAGAAATGAGTGAAAAAGTAAATGAAGCTTCAGGAAAGTTAACTGACTTAGCAAGCGTTGCCGAAGAAAATGCCTCAGCTGCTCAAGAAGTCGGTTCTGCAGTTCAGGAAACAACTTCAGCAAGTGAAGAATTAGCTGCAAGCGCAACAGAATTAGAAGATGTTGCTAAAAACCTCGAAAAGCTTCTTGAAAAGGTGCGCAAAACTAAAACTACGAACTAACTTTAAAGTTTTTAATAAATTTCTTTTAAACCTATTTTCTTAAAATTTTTCAAAGCTTTATTATATACAATGAAAGGTTCATTCTTTAGCAGAGTAACCTATATAGATAGCTCCTTTACAAACAATTAATACAGAGACCATGTATTACAGAGTGCAAAACAATAGATTCTAATTCACTTAACGAGGAAGCCATTGTTGAAGCTAAAATGCAGAAAAAATGAAAATGTAGACTTAGTAAGTTTAGCATTGGAGCTTGCAAAAGAGGGTAAAGTAGAGGCGTTAATAAACGCTAAAGTGACAGGGTTAAGTGGTGTTGAGCATATAATAAATATATTGATTAAGAAGCCCTGTAACGTTGCAATAATACTGCCTGGGTTAAATAAAGAAATTGGTGCAGAGGTTATTAAGACCGTAGTTATGTCATTAGATACACGGCTACCAATAATTTTTCTTGTAAGAAAGAATAAAAGCAAAAATGTTATTTTTGAACTTATAAAAGAATATCCTATATCAATTATAACATACGAGAATAAAAATGATCTTTTATCAAAAATAAAATCAGCAATATTTGATTTATGTAGTAATGAAGCAAATTAGAGGAGAATTTAGCTATCTATCTTATAGAGCTTAGTGATGCCAAAGTATTTAGAGTTTTCATAATATTTTCTGAGAATTCCATAACATCATTTCTTCTCAAATCGCCTCTGAATATTAGTACTAAAACCCTATTACTAAACAGCGGTATTATTAAGTACCATTTATTATTTTTCCTCATTATTATGAAGTCCTCTAAGGATCTTAATGTTACGCTAGCTAATAATCCTATTACACCTATGTATTCATCAACAAAGATGCCAGCAGGATAATACTCTTGTATTTTAAGTCCCTCGTAAATTACAGCTCCTTCAATGAATTCTTCATCAACCATTAATGAAAGAGGATTTATTGCCATAACTTTTCCCTTTAAGGCAATACATGAGTTTTAACCCTTTATCAAGCAAGTATATTCTACAGGGTCACTAATAAAAACTTATCTGCTGAAACCAAGCATTTAATGCTTACTTTAAATAAAGTAATAAGTTTATTGTTATTAAAGCAATTATTAATGGTGTAGTTATGAACTCATACATATTAATACTAATGATAGATAAGGCTAAAAGCAATATTAAAGCGAGCATGTTAATTAGTGTTAATCTCTTAAGTACCATGGTATCGTGAATACTCCCTAAAAGCTTATTAGTTAATCTTTTCATAAACTTGTGGTATCTATGATGCGCTGATAAATTTTTGTATAATCTTTTTCCATGACGTGTTAATTTATAGTAATCTCTTCTGTAAAATCCACTTTTAACTTTAACTTTTCTTATAGCAGTTGTTTTTAATGTTGAGTTTATATATTCAGTATAGCTGTCTACTCTTGAAACACTTAAACCTAGTATTCTGCTTAACTTTTTAACCGGAATTCTGTATTTGTATGAACTACCAATAATCATTATTATTTCATATGCGATATTGTTGAGCATAAGTTTTAAAGCAAACTCTTTAATTGATGGTTTCACTGAAATGGCTTTCTCTGATATTTCATATGATGACTTTTTATTTAACAAACTTTCTAATTCATTAAGGAATCTTAGACCTAGTTCCGTTAAATAGTAAATATTATCGTCGCTTCTTTCAACAAGTCCTTTATGCTCAAGTTTTCTTAAAGCATCAAGAATAGCTTTTCTTCTATATCCTAGTTTCAGCGCTATTTCATCTGGGCTCAGCCCTTCCTCAGTGTTACGTAATGCTAGGACTATGTCTAATTGAATAGTCGCCCTAGAGAAGTCTATTAAACTGTCTAGTTCTTTTAATTTAAACATAGTTTTAGGAACGTTATCGTTATTTATCATCAGCATCCTATCCTCCACATAAAGCTAGTTAGGTAATGTTATCTTGGGTTGCCAACATAATTTGCTAATTACTATTATCTAACTAGTGACATTTAATCTTTCAAATATTTTTCAAATAAAATTGATGATGTCCTCTGATACTCTGCTTAATCTGCTTTTTATTATATTTCCATTTATTGATGAGAGAGAGTTTTATTTAATTGCTTTAAAAGTTCTAGCTGGACAATATGGTGATGTCTACATCGAAAGTTAAATATATGTTAAATGAGAATTACCATAGATTGATGGTAAATTGAAAGGATCAGTAATAATACCACTAAGCATATTATTACTGATTCATAAAAATGGAGGAATGGTTGCAAAGAATGCAATTTATGAATACTTTAAGGTATCGCATTTTAAAATAAATAAGATTTTAAAGGGTCTTGAAAAGAAAAGATATATTAGGATTTCTAACGATGAAATATTTTTAACACCTATTGGAAGGCTCATATTAGATGAGCTTCGAGATCTCCTGGCTTTTTCCTAAAGGCTCTAATAACTTCGTCTATAATTAATTCAACACTAGCATCCTTACTTAAATGTAAAAATATGAGCTCATTTTTGCTTACAGGATAAACCAGTATTCGCTCAGTTTCAATGCCTATTTCAAGAAACAAATATTCTCCATTTTCTTTAGCTGCTTTCACATATGCTTCATAAACCTTACCTGCCATTTTTCGAAATAGCTTAAATGGTTCAGGGTACATGCTAACAAGTGTACCATTAACTATAAAACCTACGTGTTTAATTACTCCATACTTAAACAGATTCCTTAAAACATTGTGATATATCACAGGTCTTACCTCAGGACTAATTCGTTACAGCATTTGCTAAGGCATTTAATGCTGAAAGTAATTCCTTTGTAATTCTTCTATATAGAAAGGGAGCACTTATTTGAATAGATAATGTTCTATTTTCACTTATAGGTATAGCTATGATCCCTTTATTAGAAGCAATTAAAGCTATATAACTGTTAAGAGTTTTCAGAATGTTCTTTTTAACTAATTCTAAGGCTAAATCATGTAAAATTACTGTAACGTCTACAACAACATTACATGGATAACAATGTATGATTTTTTTCCCGTCATTATTAATTATTATTGTTGCTTCTCGAATTATTGAACCGTCTACAAGTATTGAAAGAGATAAGTTTATAACCACTATTTACCACCCTAAATTTTCCCTATGGTGCAAGTAAAAGTAAAGCTCAATACATTCTCCTGCTTTCTTTACATCTATTAATGAGGCTTTCATATTGCCTACAAGTCCATCTATTAATCCTCTTAGGAGTGGGAAAGGAGATGTCTGCAAGGTACATATTTCATCCATAGCGTAGTCAACTACCACTTTTAGAATACTAGATTCTACATTAATACTAGATATCTTAATGAACCCTAAATCTCTTGCTTTTTGCAAAATGTTCTCTATATTTACAAAGGCAATATCTGATGTGTTATTGCCATTATTCAATAACGGTAAGTATTTATCACGCATCGCTAAACCTATGGCTTTACCCATATGATATAGTAATGTACATATTACGCTCTCTCCAAACATGAGCTTCATTTTGTGAAAAGCATTAATTAAAACCTCCTTACTTATTATTACTATATCGTCTTTTCCATCGATTAACTTACTTTTTCCTACAAAATTCGCATTCATAATAACCAGCCTCTTGCTTGCTTAGGCTGCTCGAGAAGTAAAATAATAAGGAACGTATATTTACAGGGATACGCAAATATCGTCGGTGCGTAGAAAAAGATTACTTATATGCTATGAAAATTAATAGTCCCAGAACCATTTGAAAAGAAGCCCATAGCGAAAGCACTATAGCGGAGTATTCTGGAAATAGCAATACTACTGAGAAAGCAATACTTGCTAACAATAATGTGGTCAATGATATCTTCCTTATAACGTATTTTGGACTATAGTTTCCAAAAAACTTAACAAGACATCTTAGTAGCGTATTACTTTTAATCTTAGTATACGTTGTTAATCTATAAAATGTTTCTTGTCCTAGACTCGTTAATCTATAAAATATTTCAGTATGCCTTGTTCCGAAAAGTACATTCCTTATCTTTGCCTTCCAAGTTTCTCTTCTAATTTTCTTGAAAAGTCTTATTTCACTTTTCGGATTAACATAAGGTTCTAAATACATTGAAAGCCTTTGTTCTGAAATACCTACTATTCGGGATAGCGTAGATAAAGGAAGCTCACTTGACCTACTAGTTCCTAAAGCAACTAAAACTTCATGTAAGTAATTTACTGGAACAACAACTCTTATCATATCTCTTGCCCGTATTTTCCCGTATCTTCTATGTACGTTTTTCAGCATTTGCTTCATATCTCCAAAACCCAGGACTATCATGAGGTCATCTATAGTGTTCCTTCCAAGTTCTGTTAGTTCATATAGGTCTTCTCTAGCACCAGCACGTTTAACAAGACCTTTCATTTCAAGCTTTCTTAGAGCATCAAGAATAGGTTTCTTCCTTTGCCCAAGGGCTTTTGCTATGTCTGCTGCAGATAGAGGAGCTTTTGATGAAGCCAAGTATAAGACTATGTCTAATTGCAGACTAGATCTCGCAAAATCTATTAAACTATCAAATTCTCTTATTTTTTCAAGTTTAAGTTGAATTTCATTTAACATCCAGCATCACTGGCTAAAATAGGCGTAGCTACTACAGAAAAACGAACTGCTTCGGGGCGACGCATTCTAGCTAGAAAGAACTCTCATTACGATAGTTTAGCGAAAAACTTATTCTCACTAAGTGCTATTATATGTCGCTTAGTGGTCGCCGGAAAATAATCTAAATGGCAACTTTTTACTTTCCTTCAAGAACTTCTTTTTCTCCACGTCTATACCACAGCCTTTCTCTTAATAATTCAGCGTACTTTCTACCCTCCTCTGTTAAAACAAAAGATCCTGAAGGTGATCTAACTATTAACCCTTTAGCTTCTAGTCTACGTATCCTTTCAGCTATAGCAGCTGTACTTTCATTGAGTGTTGCAAGAAGCTCGTCGATGGCAGTTTCCCCTCCACTCATATTTAGTTTAACTAAGAGCTTAACGTCATAGTCTCTTAATGCTTCATGCTCTAACTCTTCTTTAACGCTTCTAGACCATGATTCTCCATAAAGCGGAGCCTGCCCACCTATCTCATGTCTAAACTTAAGCTTAGGCTTAAACAAGACATAGGCCACCATAGATAACCATACAACAAATCCTGCAAGAATAAGTATAAATGCTATATCAAGCACAAACTACCCCTATTTTTCCTCTAATAAAATACCTCCTATACGTTCGAAAACATCTTTAATCCATACCTATTTTTCCTCTAATAAAATACCTCCTATACGTTCGAAAACATCTTTAATCCATAAAGGCTTATTGCCATTTACTACAATTGCACACTTCATGCCTACATCGTATGCTGAAAGAACTTTACCTAAGGACTTTTCTATACTCTCTTTTGTAAGGTTAATGTAAACATATTTTTCCTTGCCTATTCTTATTATCTCTAATTCATGAATTATTCCTGAAACCCCTTTTACTACAATTTTTTCAACACATTTAGTTAAAACACGCATCCGCCATGACCTCCCTAACTCTATTTAGTAGCCTCATACTAGTATTCTATAGCTTAAAGATAAAATACTCTGGTTTCATAAGCGCCTACTAAACGAAAAAGAAAGATTTAGGTAAGGAAATTTAGTTCTTTATTTCTGAAATTCGAAAAGGACTAAATATTAAACACATGCTTCAGCAAATATGTACAATAAGGTGTAAATAGTAATGACTAAGGAAGCCAAAAACCTTGCATTAATAGATATGGATGGGACATTACTTAATGGTAGAAGCCTTAATGCTATAGCTAACCTAGGTTTTAAAGACCAAATTAGCGAGATCTATGGGGAATATAGGGCAGGTAAAATGTGGGCTTATGAAGTAAGTTTAAAAATAGCTAGTTTACTTAAAAATGTTCCCTTAAGGAATTTAATCAACGCTTTTGACAAAATACCGTTAGTTAATGGCGCTAAAGATTTCGTTAAGTGGCTTAAATCAAATAATTTCATAGTTATTGCTGTATCAGATTCCTACACTATTCTCGTAGAGAGAGTAGCTAAGAAGGTAGGTATAGATGAGGTTTATGCTAACACTCTCCACGTAGAAAATGGGGTAATAACTGGGAGGCTAACTATGCCTTTAGGTTGGCAACTTGTAAAAGGATGTCTGAGGAAATCTGTTTGCAAACTAAATGCACTCTTCAAGTTCATGATAAAATATAATGTGCCAATAGGCAGAACATTAGCCATAGGGGATAGTAATATAGATATTTGTATGATAAAATACGCTAAGTTAGGAGTAGCATTTAACCCTAAAAACTACGAAGTAGCTCAAGTAGCAGACATAGTTGTTAAGGGGGACTTCTATAAGCTTAAAAAAGCACTTGAACCTTTAATCAACAATCCCGAAATGTTTCCCTAAACATTTAAAATTACACATTGTTTTCATGGCATTTACCCTACATCATTATTAACCTTGTCATTCATGAAGTTAGTCAAACCCTATTAAAACTCGTAAATTACTTTTAAGGACCATAAGTATTTAAATTTCAACTATTTTAAACCAACATGACTTGGTGTATGGAATGTTATTTGACCTTCATGTTCACACAAGATTTTCTGATGGAAAAATGAGTGTTGAAGAAGTGGTTCGTGCAGCACTGAGTAGGGGGCTTGGGGGAATTGCGGTTACAGATCATGACTGTTTAGAGGGAGGTAAAGCCTTAACAAGATATGTTAAAAAACATAGCATAGGTATTGTTGCTATACCTGGTATCGAAGTTTCTACAAAGTATGCTCATATTTTAGTATATGGTGTTTCAGAACTTCCGAAATCTGAAAGTATTCTTGAACTCATAGATAAAATACATGACGACAACGGTATAACAATATTCGCACATCCCTTTGGTAAGTTTTTCCTACTCAAATATTCTCTAGTTGATTTTAAAGAAGCCTTAGAAAAAATCGATGCTATCGAGTGCATTAACGGTAGAGTGCCTTGGAGAAGTAATTTGAGAGCTTTTGAGTTAGCCAGGTTTCTTGGAAAACCATGTATTGGAGGAAGCGATGCTCATATACCCGAGGAAGTTGGAGTAGCATATACCGAGGTTTATGATGAAGTATTATCAGTTGACGATTTCATTGAAGTTTTAAGGAAAGCTAAGGTTAAAGCGTTTGGTGGTAGAAGTTTTACTTCAATAGTTAAGTCAATAATTATGAAACACCTTAGATAATAATGACTGAAATATATTGAGATCACAAGCTTGTGTTTTGGCGAGATAAGTCTCCAAATTAACTATAGGTTTAGATAAAATCGTAAAGTAGGTGTTTTTCTCGATATTACGGGGTTCTATACCTTACCGTGAAATATACTAGCGTATATACGGTAGTACTAGGTATCTTTACCCCTTAAGACTTTTAAGAAATTCCATGGCCGAAATAGTTTATCGAAAGCACTTAAAGAGGTGATGCTTACATGGGTATGGCATTTCTTGCACTTGCAGGAGCAATACTTGGCTTCGCTTTAGGGATAAAGTTTGGTGGAGAATATAAGTTTCAGAAAGCACTTATGCTTGCACCTTTAACTGCGGTCATTCTCCCCTTAGTTATACTTGTCCTTTCTGAACTCGTTCAAGCAGTAGCTTTCCTTAAACTTTTTGAAGCAGCAACAGCCATGGTTTCAGCGGCAATACTTGTATTTTGGTCTGAGAAATACGGTTAAACAGCAAATCAATTATGAATAAACAATGATTGGAATATAAAGAAATGTGTGCCACATGCCATATCATAACGTATGAAAATTTCAATATATGAACTATCAGATAGATACCTATATCCAGCTATTAGGGGGAGATTTGATGAAATACTTTACTATGAAATGAAGCTTAAAGTCAGCAGTTTTAAGATGAAAAAGCCCTTATTAGTTCATGTTCTCTATTTAGAAAAGAGGAAGTAACATCTGCTACACCAAGAGTTCTTTGGACTAAACAATGCTTTAAAACGTTAATTAACTATAAAAAGGAGGTCTTAAAGTAATATCTCGTCACCGTCGTTGGGGAAATATACTGTTGTAGAATCTACTACAACTTTTTTAGGTAATTTAATGTGAAAGCCTATATGGAAAACTATTAATGACGGAATGTTCAATTTTAAAGCTAAAGTTATAGCGTCTTTTACTGTTGAATGCCCTTTTGAGTGAGCAAATTTCTCGAATCCTTCAAGGAATGATGCTTCATATATTAAAATGTTAGATCCTTTTATGAACTCTGGTAGTTTATCGAAAGGAGACGTATCGCTACTGTAGAAAACTATTTTTCCTTCACCTTTCAACGTGACCTTATACATCAAGGTTTCTATAGGATGTTTTGCTGGAAAAGCTCTGACTGAAACATTTTTATCAGAATATACCGTTCTAAATGCTTTAGCCTTAATTATTTCATACTCTATACTGTTTTCCCCTAAAGTTTCAAGGATTTTCTCTAAAAATCCAACGGAGTTTTCAGGAGCAATTATTTTTAATTCATCATCGTATCCATAAGCTTTAAGATTTATGAGAAGACCTGGAAGACCTAATATGTGATCTCCATGGATGTGCGAAATAAACACAGCCTTTATTGCAAGAGGATTTATGTTCAATTTCTGCATGCTTTTAAATGCTCCTTCACCAAAATCTAAAACATATAGAGAATTTGCTCCATCAGGTCTTATGAGGATTGAAACATAGCCTCTATTAGGCGGTGAAACCCAACCACCTGTGCCTAAAAATATGAGTTTAACCATAGTCTTCTTCTCCTATATGTTCCTTATTTTCTTTGACCGCTTTAACGACTCAATAATAAGTATTGTTATAAATACTGCTACTGGTGCTGGTGCGAAAACTAGTAGAAAGGAGGAAAATATTGCAAAACCTATGTTAGCGAAGTTTGGGGGTAAAAGGCCTGGTGCAATACTTGTAGCTATAAACCATAGTCCTAAGCCTATGATCAACGAGCCCACAATCAATCCCGCAATAGAGGACATTATTAATGAGAGAATCCAGTTAACATTTCTCCTTCTTAAAAGCCTATATGTTAGCCCCATAGTGTAGAATCCTAAAAAATTCGCTGGAGTTCCACTAAATATTGTAAGTAATGGCGTACCATACCTAACAATACTTGCTATAAATGTTCCTAAAGCTGCACTTAACCCTGCAATTATTGGGGGATAAATTACTGCTGCAACCATGGGTACAGCTATTGCTGGTCTAAATTGTATGAAAAATATTCCTGTTGGAATATACGCTGTAAGCAATGATGCTACTGCATAGAGCGCAGCAAAAATTGCTATAACTACCGCAAATTTTGAAGTTCTTTTCTCCAAAGGGTTTCCACCACAATCATTGCTGAACCATTGGATTCATTGAGATAATGCATTAATTAGCACTTAAACTTTTTCCATCTAAGGAGATCCTTTATAGCCCTTAGCTACCCTATTTTTCTCATAAAACTCCACTAAAGCATCAAAACTTAGCTTATCATACCCTATTACAGCACCTACAGGCATAATGTAAAGTGGCCTATAATTTGCTGGTAAATCTAAGATTCCAGCAACTTTATCGTCGTAAAATGCTCCAACAGCCACTGTACCTAAGTTTAAAGCCACAGCTTGTAAGTATATGTTTTGACCTACATGACCTACCTCCATGTGAACGTACTGATACCCTCTACTACCATAGTATCTTGTTGTCCTCTCATATTCTGCAACAATAACTATGTTAACTGGTGCTTCTAAAACCCATTCTTGATCAAGTGCTGCCTTAGCTAGTTCTTTGCTGAAATCACCTTCCTTAACCAGCAATAGGCTATGGGTGTCAACATCGTATTTGTAAATCCCAGCTTTAACGCCCTCCACTCCTCCGCTTTTCACTACAACATATACTTCTAAAGGATATGTTGCACCTGCTGACGGTGCCGCCCTAAACTTATATCTTAGCTCCGTAATTCCTTGAGCAGCCCATAAGATTTGGGCTAGCTGTTTAAGAGTTAAAGGTTTAGGAAGGTAGTCTCTAACACTTCTTCTCATAAGTAAAGCTTCTTCAACACTAATATTTCCCTTAAGACTAGGATATGGGAGCAGTATCACTGACTTGTTAACCTTGACTTCTACATGTAAAGGTGTTGGCGGAGCTGTTAATGCTGGTTGATACTTTACTATCTGAATTATTTTTGGGAAAGCAATAATTATGAGAACTACTGAAACAACCAGTGACACCATGGCTAATATTTTTAATAGCTCCGTATATAAGGTAACCACTTTCCCATTCCCCTAAAAATACTTAGGATAAATCGGCAATTTAAACTAGTAGGAGAACGTAGCATGAACTACCATTACTTAGATGCTACAATAGCAGCTATTCTTCTCACATTAGCTATGATTACAGGTGCCTTAAGCTTGCTGGTTAAAGGTAAGGCAAAAAAATACATTCTAATATTGCATGGGATAATATCTATTGCAGCTTATGTTGCATTCATGATAACTTATATAAGAGCACCATCTCTTTAACCATGTTAAATCAAAGAGACAAGAAGAAATTAATATTTTTACCTTGTTTCCCTAAAAGCCCATGGAATAAGAGCTCTTTCGAGCACATGAATTGTTGCGAAAAGGGCTAAGCCTATTGCTGAAAGCATAAGTATCGCTGCAAAAGCTATGTCCGTGTCTAATTGCGGTGCTGCAGCCAGTATTATGTAGCCTAGTCCCTCACTTGAAGCTACGAACTCGCCTATAACAGCACCCACTATAGACAACGTTATTGCGCTTTTAACTCCACTGAAGAAGAACGGCATAGCATAAGGTAGCCTTATTTTAAGAAATATTTGTGTTTTCTTAGCGTTTAAAAGCTTAACAATATCTATGAGTTCGGGTGGTACCGTTAGAAAACCCGTTGTTAAATTCACCACTATTACGAAGAAAGATACTAGAAACGCTATTACAATTTTTGATTCAAGCCCTAATCCAAACCATAATACAATTACTGGTGCAATAGCTACTTTAGGTACTGTTTGAAAAACAAGCAGTATGGGATAAATAGTGTTCTGCAGCATTCTTGAATAAGCTATTGCAATACTTATCGGAATAGCAAGTATAACCGCTACAAAGAATCCGAGAATTGACTCGTAAAATGTAACATATGTGTGACGCAATAGTAGAGGCCAAAACTCTACTAACCTAGCTACTATAGCTAAAGGTGACGGCAGAAGCCAAACGGGAATTTCAAAAATTCTGCAAATAACTTCCCATAAACCTATAATCATTGTTAAAGTCGCTATAGGCATAATATATCCTGAAATTAGCGTTTTAATCCTTTCTTCACGAGTAATTTTACGTGTCCTACTCATAACATATCACCTTTATACTTTATAGCTTAAGCCAAGGTGTCTCCTAATCGACCTAATGTATCTTAGAAATTCTTCAGAAGTTTTCATATCTAATGTTCTCGGCCTTGGAAGATCAATGTGTTCTTCATGAATTACTTTGCCTGGTCTAGCCTTGAAAACAATGACTCTATCAGCTAAAAATACTGCTTCGGAAATGTCATGTGTTACGAAGAGAACAGTTTTCTTCTCAGCCATCCATAGCTTTTGTAGAACAAGATTAAGTTCCTCCCTTGTTAATGCATCTAAGGCGCCAAATGGTTCATCTAGAAGTAGTATTTCAGGATTATGTATGAGCGCTCTAATAAGCGATACTCTTTGTTGCATTCCCCCACTAAGTTCCCATGGATATCTATTTTCGAATCCTTTTAAACCAACTACTTCGAAAAGCTCTAAAGCCCTCTTCTCATATTCTTTCACACTACCTCCTAGAATTTCAATGGGCAATAAAACATTTTTCAACGCTGTTCTCCAAGGTAAGAGGTTCGGATTTTGGAAAGCCATTCCAATTCCCGGTTGAGGGCCTTCAACAAGTTTTCCGTGAATATATATTTTCCCTTTAGTCGGCAGTATAAGCCCGGAAATAGCTCTTAGAATTGTACTTTTACCGCAACCTGAGGGGCCTACAATGCTTACAAATTCCCTGTTCTTTACAGTGAACCAAACATCCTTTACCGCTAAAACCCTAGACTTTCTACCATAATACTCTATTGTAACATTATCTACAATTATTACATCTTTAACCATTTCCTATATAAGCCCCGAAAGTAATTTGTGGAAACAATGAAAAGTTAAAAAAGTTAAGGAGTGTTTTGCTTACAGCTTCACAGCATCCTACATCGCTAGTATTCTTCATAATTAGTTAGATGCACAGCAATGTTATCAGCTTTTAAAGGCACTACTAGTTCTAGCGATATTTTTCCTGGGAGAAATTCGTCGGTGTATATTTCTCCTGGTGAAACCTTCCTAGGTAAATTAAATACTTCGGTTATAGCATCTATTGTTGCTTGCACTCTTTCCGGGTCAAAGTATCCTATGCCGTGCTCTTCCGCTTCCGGAACAAGAACTAACTTCTTTAAAATGTCTATTTCTGCTCTAGCAACTTCCCTATCTAGTGTCGGAAATCTTTTAAGCAAAATATCTACTGCTTCATCTGGATGCTCGAATGTGTAGAGGAATCCTTTAACAATAGCTCTTACGAACCCTCTAACTACTTCTGGATGCTCTTTTATGAAATCTTCTCTAAACACTATTCCATTACTGTAAATGTTTACTCCATAATCCGCCCACAAAATCATGTTTGCTCCGCCGATTTCAGCTGTTGCTTTATCGACAACGGGTTTTTGCATTGCAAATTCTGTTATAGCATCTACTTCTCCATTAACGAGTAATTGGACTTTAACTTCAGGCTTAACAAATTTCCACTCTATACTGTCGGGATCTATGCCTGTTACTTTAGCGAAGTACGGGAAAAGTACATAGTTTACATCTCCAGGGCCTGATGCTGTAAGAACTTTCCCCTCAAGATCCTTTGGCTCGTCAATTCCAGAACTCTTAAGCGCAAAAACAGCGAACGGGGCCCTAGCGTAAATCATGGCAACCATTTTTGCATTAAATTTCGGATCCTTAGCTTTAGCTATTATTAGAGCTGAAATATCCCCGAAACCTACGTCGACAACTCCTGTTGCTACTTTCTGAATAGTGTCTGCTGAACCATAGCCTCTAACAATCTCTACACTTAATCCCTCTTCCTCAAAGAACCCTTTTTCTAAAGCAACAAAGTATGGTGCATGTCTACCGTAAATTGCCCAGTCAAGACTGAAAAGTAAGTGCATTTTCTTCTTAGGCGCTTGCTTCGGCCATAGAGCGGGTGCCGCTGCAACACCCACACCTAATCCTATAATGAAAGCTATTATTATGGCTATAACTACTTTTGAACCCATATTATCCACATCCCCGCATCCCTTTAGAAAGTTAAAATATATAAATTAATTTGATGAAGGCATTCTGAGATAAAATTTAAATATTTAAATAAATATAGCAGTTATTACCGTTTACAACTTAAATTCTTTGGCGTGAATAGACAAGCTTAGCTTAATGACTTCATTTTCCATTCGTAATCAATGCTTCATATGAGCTCTTAAACCTAAAGCTAAATATTATTCAATAGGGGCTTAGCTGAGAACATTTGACCTTAGAAAAACGGTAATTACAATAGTTGTAGTTTTATTCTTCTTCAGACTATTGTTTGTAATGAGCTCCGCAAAATGCGTTAATGAAGCTTCGTTAAATATGTCAGTTACCCTTTACACCAACAATAAAGTTCGTTTAGAACTTGAATATATAAATATTAAAACACATTCCTTTCAGAAAATTAGAGGCGTATATAATGTTTCAATGAACTTGAATATTATGGAAAACTATAGCTCAATAAAAGTATTGGCTAATTTTTACATACGGGGTTTAGAGTTTTTACCAACGATGTTCCGTATTGAAGCAGTTTATAGTGGAAGTGAAGGAAATATTTCATTTGAATTTTTAGGTCCATTAACTTCTAAAGCCCAGGCATTTATACGTAGGGTTAATGGCTATTACAATATTTTAATTGTAGGTGATAGGTTTTTGCTGTACTTCATGCCCTCTAAGGAGGATTTGATACATACGCTTGAATCACTCGGATACATTATCGAAGAGTTTACAGAGGAATTTACAGAAAGAGAATTTAAGATTTTCATTAAAGCAAGAACCGGAGGAAACAATGAAGTTTCAATAAAATACTGTAAGATAAGTGTTATAAGGGGAAGAATAATTCTTGAAGGAAACATTGAATGCGAAGTTAGCTTCAAAAAGAACTTATGGAGCAAGATAAACGACATAATAGCACTTTATCTTGAAAAAATGAATTACACAGAAATGTATGATGCATACACTATTTTAACAGACAACGTAACCTTAGGAGATTGTAACATGCTTATATTATATACCCGTATTTTAAAGACAAATTCCACTACAGATATTGTTAGAGCAAAAAATGTTTCACTTAAATCTATTTACAAGGAGAACAGAGATGGAACGAAACATGTCTTAGAAACTATATCCAATATTTACCGTAATCTTAAAAATTTTGAAATAAATAAAACGATAATAACCATTATTGAAGGGGACAGTGGAGTTAGTATTGCAAGCAAAAACTTATCGACAAAACCGTGTAAGGTGAAATATTTACCGGATGGAAGAAAAATATTAGTATTCAACTCTTCCAAAGCACTGTTAAGACTAGATAAGGTAGTAAGCAATAAAACTGTTCAGCATCTTCAAATGTACTATATACTTCTCTTCACTATAGTGCTTTTAGCACTCATTATATTCTTTAAAAAACATTGATATTATTGGACAAAGACGTAAAAAGCTATGTTTTCCCCTCATAACCTGCGTTAGTTTTACATCATAAAAAAGCATTATGAACAATTAATGTAGCTATAAATGTTTCCTATATTTTAAAAGGAAAAGAGTATATTATTATAATAAGGTATTGTTATATTATAATTTCATACCGGGTAATAGCCTTCTAGGTTTCTTTCTTGGTGTTGGAAACACAGCTTTACTTTGCTTAACGCCCATAAGCACCATGGCAATTGCAGTATATATGGCTGCCTGCAAGGGATCTATAACCTTAACATCATAGCCCTTTCTTCTCAAATTATCTTCTATTTGCTGAGCAAGCACAGCCATTCCGGTGCATCCGAGAATTATTGCTCCGGCACCATCCTCAGTAATAGCTTTCTCAGCTACTTGAGTTGCTGCTTCAGCTGTTTTTCTTAAGTCTTTCTCTAGTTCTAAAACGGGAATACCTATGCTTCTTATTGAAGCTAGGTTTCCTTCAAGACCATAAGCTCTTATTTTCTCTTTTAAATGAAAGTTTGCTTCAGGAATAACTGAGAGTATTGAAAATGTTCCACCAATAATGCTTGCTAAGTGTATTGAAGATTCTAAAGCCCCGACAACAACAATGTTAACTAACTCTTTTGCAGCTGTAAGTCCAGGATCATCCATGCAGTCAATTATTACTCCATCATAACCGTTTTCTTCAGCCCATTTTACCTTCTCTAATATAGGTAACGTGTTAATTGCTTCATCGTAAGCTGTTTCAACAGAACCTAAGCCCCAGTCAACAAATGTGTAGTCTAACTTAACTAGCCCACCTGTTTTTTCAAATATTTCCTTAGAAAGTCTTTCTCTATACCTCTTCACTTCTCTATAAGCATCAAGGTATATGTCAGGGTATATGTCATATAGCTTTATTGTTCTCACGACATTTTCACCTTCAAAACTATATTAGCCACTTGCCATTTTCAATTATTTTCTTACCATCAACTATAAGTGTAGGCTTCATAATTATACCATCTAAATGAATACCTGCAACTACTGTTCCTCCAAACGTCGAATTGTCACCTAAAGCTATGTGTACGGTTCCATAGATCTTTTCATCTTCTAAAATGTTACCTACAACTTTTGCGGCAGGGTTGCATCCTATTCCAAGCTCTGCAATATTATATGCTTCCTTCTTACCCACTTTCTCAAGGATCTTCCTAAACTTTTCAGCTTCCTCTCCACCGCTTATTTCAACAGCGTATCCATCTTTTACAGTTATCTTTACAGGTTCCTTCAGCAAACCTACACTAGCTATTGATCCATCAAAAACTATTGTTCCATTAGCTGTACCCTCTAATGGTGCTACATATATTTCTCCTGCAGGTAGGTTTCCAAAATCTCCAGGATTATGATATATGCCTGTGTCTCTATGTAAAGGTCTACCATCAATTCTTAATGTTAAGTTTGTTCCCTTATCTGAAAGCACATGTACTTCTTTAGCCTCCCTTAGAGCCTCATAGAGTTTCTCAACATTGTTTTTAACGATCTCATAGTCTATTGACAACGTTCTCACAAACATGTCTTCCGTTATTCCGGGCATTGTTGCTCCACGAGCTCCAGCTTCAACAGCCCTCTTCCTAGCTTGAGTATGAGTCAAACTATACTTAGTAGGGGCTACGAAGACATCAACGTGTTTCCACATTTCAGCTATTGGTTTGGGAGGTTCTTCACCATGTCTTGTTCTAGGCTTCATAGTAACCATTAATGTTTCAGCACCTACTTCAAGACCCTTCTTAAATAATGCATTAGCGATACTTAATTTCTCAGTATCAGTTATTATAAGAAACGTCTCTCCAGGCTTAACATTTAAGCATTTTTTAACAACAACTTCTGCTGCTTTTTGATAACTTTCCTCCACAAAAATCACCAAGATATACTATCTAAGTTAAGAAATATTTTAAACTAACCTAACGGAACTACGTAAGAGTCATGGTTTACGGGTTTATTTCCTTTTCATGCTCTTTAAACTTCTGTGGAGAAGTTGCTTCTTGCCTTTTCATATAGTATTTTTCTGCTTCGGAAGCCTCTCTAATCTTAATTATTTTATCTGTCCTTAAAACTATCAAAACAAGCTCTATTGCAGCCTTTATAGCGCTAAGCTTAACCTGGAATGAATCTAAGACATTAACCTCTTTAGTCATCTTCCGCCCTACTACATCAACCCCTGCTCTATAATTTTCTTCCTCGTGATGTTCTCTTCTAAGGTACATTAAAGCATCTAATGGGTTTATTCCAGCGGATTCTGCTAGTATCATAGGTACGCTTTCAAACGCCCTAGACATAGCTTCGAAAACATAGCTATCTAATGGATCTAGCTCCCTAGATTTCTCCAATAATTTCTCAGCAATATACATTTCAAATGCTCCGCCGCCGTAAACTACTCTAGGATCTAACGCTAAGGTTCTAGCAACACGCATAGATCTCATTAAGGTATGTTCAACATCCAACATTACATATTTTGACGTACCTCTTAAAACAACATCTATTGTTTTTGGATTCTTGCATCCTCTAATGAAAATCCATGGTTGCTCATTTATTTTCTTAGCTTCTACAATTTTAGCCCAGCCTAAGTCTGATGGTGTTAATAAATCAAAGTTTGAAACTAACACTGCATTTACTGCTTTCACTACCCTCTTTATTTCTGGCGGCGGAGTTCTCCATATGACAAGTATTTTCTTATTCGCTAAATATTCTAAGAGAAAATCATCAACACCCTTTTCTAAAACTAGAACATTTATTCCTAAATCTAAAATCCTTTCCACAAGGCTTAATAGGTATTTTTCTTTTGACTTCTCAAAATCTCTAAGATAGCCTTCGCTTTTCCAGCGGAATTCGTAATCTATGTATCGGTTAATTTTCTGATTAGGTATTCTCAACTCAGCCTTCTTCACAACAGCTATTCTAGCATTTTTAACTACCTTAGGCATTCTTTCATGGGGAACTTCCCGGTAAAGAGCTAAACCATCAACGACAAAGGAGTCTGTAATACCTCCTCCCTCTATTCTTTTAACATCTATTATTTCATCAGGGAATTTTCCGCCTGCCTCCATAAGCCCTTTAAGACCAACTATTTCTATTGCTGTAAGCGCTAAGTTCTTAACGTGGAGGGGATTAGGTATAGGTAATTTTCTTATAACAGAATTCTCTAAAACATTATCTATTGCGACCATAGGCTCTACTTTCCTTAAACCAGGATAGTTGTGAGCTACATTTCTTATATAATGATAGGCTTTAAGTACGGAACCCGCTAATGGTCCTGGATGCTCTTTTTTCCTTAACAGTTCCTCCAGGTTTTCAAGTATTTTAGTTGCTAATATTATTGAAGTTATGGAGCCGTCTCCAACAGAGGATTCAACACTTAATGCTGCTCCTAAGAAGGCAATACCTATTGGATGAATTATCTTTACGTTTTTAGCGAGAGACCTTAAATTAGAGACAACAAACATGTGTTTCGTTCTACCCTTCCTAGTTAATACTACTTTATTGAAGCCGCGAGGACCATATAGGGGTTTTACAAGTTCAAAAATAGTTTTAGCAACTACAATATTCTCAAAAACAACATTTTCTCTTTTAAGTTTAACACGTGATCCCTTCTTCACAATGTAGGTAGGTACTCCTGCGGGTTCAAGGTAAATGTCAGGTAACGGTATTCTCTCATGTCTCAAAGGTAGCTTTCTAGAATCCCACTTTATTTTAACCAAGCTACCACACCAGCCCTGATTTCTAAAAGAATTCTGCGGTACTTAAGCTTTATAATATAAAATTTATTAATCTTAGCCCCAGACAAATAACTTGAAAAACACCACTTGGGAGTGGAATTAGTGAATAAAACTGTTTTAGGAATACTACTAACCACTGCTCTTATTCCGACACTTGGAATACCCTTAACTCTGCACTTTCAACTTGTAGGAACACTCTTCACATTCTTTCTTTCAGGACTTATTGGAGGCTATTTAGCGGGACTTGATAAACTAAGTAGGTTAAGAGGATTCGTAACGGGAATTCTTGGTTCAGTACTTTATTTGGTTGCTGGAATATGTATAGTACTTTTGATAATAACGTATTCCCTTGAAGACGTAGACTTGTTAAGATATTTAGGAAACTATACATTGTGGTTATTTGTAGCATCACCTATGAACATTATTCCCTTAGTAGTTTTACTAGCAGGGTTAGGTGGAACAATAGGGGTTGTTGTGGTAGAAAGAAAATAAATTCTCAAAATTCTCTATTGCCGAGAAGAATGAAGAAAAATGTTAATTGTATTTAACTTATTCAAGGTTTTAATAAATAGTAGAGAACTTTAGACTGGCATGTTTGCCTTTAGTTCTTCGAACTTCTCGATGTAGTAGTCTGGGTCGTCGGGGTAGTCTGGCGATAAGAAGTACCTTGTTATAGCTATCTTATCGGCAATTGACCCTAGGTCTCTTAGGTTACCTCTTGGATGAGGCTTTCCTTCTCTAGGTGGTGCACCTGGTGGGAAGTACTTGTCAGGTATGAAGAGTGCCTGCAGTAGTCTCTCAGGTAAGTCCCATAGCTCTGGACGGTCTGGAAATACTATTTCCTTTATTATCTGGTCTATAGGTAAGTAAGTTGCTTTACCTTCGTTGAACCATCCGAAGCATTCTTCACCCATGTACTTTTTAACGTCCTCGTACTCATTAGTTGCTGTACCGTAGCCGTTTCTCGTTATGAATGCGTCCCACCATACGTCGATTCTGAAGTTTATGAACTTTAAGGCATGTTCACGTACTGGTGTGTACTTTGAAAGTATGTCGCCGTTAAACCAGTAGAATGGACCATTAACTAGTCTAGCGTAATATGCTGGAACACCTGCTCTTCTAGTATCATAGCATATAGGCTGCCATGTGCTACCAATCCATATTTCCTTAGTTACCAATAGGTTTACAGCATCGCCGTATTTGAACCAGAAAGTCTTTATTTGACCTGACTTAATTATGGGTAATAGGAAGTTGTATACTTTATCTACTTCTTCACGTGACAGGCTTGTGAATGGTGATTCTATTTTAATCTGCCCTGTAGCGTCGAGTTCGTTAGCTGTTTCAGCAAAGACGGTTAATGCTTCATCCTGCATCATAGTTTTTCCTTTCCACTCCTCATTCCATAGTTCAGAATACGATATTGAAAACGCTTTACCACCATGTTCCTCATAAGGCAGAAACTCTGGTAGGTATGTTACGGAGTCAAAGTTCCAGTTGTTAGGTACTAATGCTAAGTTCTTACCTATGTTTTCTTCAACTTCCTCGTATGTGTCTCCCCACCATAGACAGTATTTGAATCGTGGTATTTGCGCTGGTCTGAACTTAGTTACCTTCTCAGGTTCCCAGAGAATCTTAGTTATTCTATTGTTGTCCCATCTTGGAAGTTCAGCTACAGGTATTGGCTGAAGTATGCCAGCTTTCTTTATTGGTGGGAATCTTGCAGTACCGCCAACATCCCATCCATAACCTCCAGTTGCTACGAATCTTTGAGCCATAATGAAGAGGTCGACGTATGTAGCTTCAACTTTCTGTTTATGTACCTTCTCCCAGAATTCCTCGACTTCAGGATACATCATCCAGGCGCCGCCCATGTACCTTAGAGGCTGTGGAACAGGCTCTGGTTCATAATAGTATTGCCAGTTAGGATATTTTTCAAGCGGGAATCCTTCAAGTTCTGGCGGTATTCCAGTAACGGTAGGTGAAGTTGGGGTGGGACTTGGTGTAGCAGTAGCAGTAACGGTTTGGGTGACTGTTTTTGTTTGAGTTACAGTCTCGGTTACTTTAGGTGCTAAAGCACTGCCTCCAGCAAGGCCTATTGCTAAACCTACAACAACGCCACCTGCAAGTGCCAAGAACTCCCTACGACTCATACCGCCTTCTGGATCATTATTCTTCCTCTTTTTTCCAGAAGACATATTTTTATACCTCTTATCGAAAATTTCCAACTAGAGTTTATCATAGAACTGGGCTATATATTTTTCTTACCTTTAAATGCTTAAATAAATTTTAAAGAAAATTGAAGGATTTAGCATATTTAGTAAAAAATAAATATGGGCGAACGGCTATTTTCTCAGTCGGAAAGAGCTCTGCTCATTATCTCTGGGGCCTGATCGATTTGGTTGCAGCATTAAAAGTAGAAAAACTTGTAAAATGGTACCGTAGTGGTAAGGAGAAAGTTTTAGCACTTAACGGGATAAGTTTTGAAGTGGAGAAAGGCGACTTCTTCGTAATGATGGGGCCTAGCGGATGTGGTAAAAGTACAACACTAAAATGCATTGCAGGAATACTTGATTGGGATAGTGGAGACATATATATTATGGGAAGGAGCGTTAAAGATGTTCCACCACATAAGAGAGACATAGCGTTAATGCCTGAAACATACGCTCTCTTCCCACACATGACAGTTTACGACAACATAGCTTTCGGATTAAGAATGAGAGGAAAAGACGAAGACTACATAAGAGAAAAAGTTAAGTGGTCTCTAAAGCTTGTTGGAATGCCAGGATTCGAGAAAAGATGGCCTAACGAGTTAAGCGGCGGGCAAAGACAAAGAGTCGCTTTAGCAAGAGCGCTTGTTGTTGACCCTGCAATCCTATTACTAGACGAGCCATTAAGCCACGTAGACTATAGGCTTCAAAGAAAACTTCTAGAAGAATTCAAGATAATACATAGAGAAGTAGGCAATACATGGATTCTAACAACACACATACAGGAACAAGGCCTTTCAATGGCAGATACACTAATGATAATGAACACAGGGGTTATAGAGCAAATAGGCAAACCGCATGAAATATATGAGCGTCCAGCAACAGTTTTCGCAGCAAGATTCGTAGGTGAAATAAACCTCGTTGATGGTATTGTTGAAGAACAACATGGAGAAGACTGTATAGTTAAAACTAACATAGGGGTGTTTAGAGGTAAATACTATGGAGATAGGGAGCTTGTAGGAGAGAAGGTAGCGTATGGTTTTAGACCTGAGCATGTAGCTTTAGGAGTAAATGAGGAGTACAATGGAAATACTGTTAAAGCAAAACTATTCAACTATTACTACTTCGGATCATACGTTGAATTCATGTTTGATAGAGACGGAATAAGACTTAAGGCCACAAGTACACCTACAACAAAGTATAAGCTAGGAGACGAAGTAACGTTAGGGTGGCCTCCGGAAAAGGGCATAGTATTAGATAAACCATCAGTAATACCCGGTCTAAACATTGAGGAAGTAATATACGGGAAGTGATGTAAAAGTGCCTTCGACGATAGAGAAGCTAGTTACGAAATACGGAAAATACTTAATGATTACGCCAACCGTAATAGTTTATACATTATTCCTAATAATTCCGACAGCAACACTTGTTTTACTATCCTTTAACACTGGAGAAAGATACGTATTTGACTTGTCTAAAGCTACTTTTGCAAACTATGTGAAAGTACTGTCTAGTCCAACGTTTTACAAAATAATGTTCGACACCTTCGGTATGGCCCTTCTCACAGCGTTCATAACATTCCTGCTAGTGTATCCTGCAGCATACTACTTAGCTTTCAAAATAGAGAATGTAAGGTTACAAGGTGTAATACTCTTTCTGCTACTAGCAATGTACTGGGTTGACTGGAATGTTAGAAGTATAGCTTGGCTTCCTATTCTCGGAGAGCAGGGAATAGTTAACCAGTTACTAATGTCTTTAGGAATAATTCAGCAACCCCTAAAAATACTGTTCAGTAGACTTGCTCTACTAATAATATGGGTTCAGACGAACCTGCTCTTCATGCTGTTTCCAACGTATCTAGCACTTTCAAGAATAAACCCTGACTTAATACATACAGCTAAAGCATTAGGTGCTAGTCCGTGGAGAGCATTCTGGCATATTACATTTAGACTATCTCTGTCAGGAGTTACAGTAGGATTAGTATTCGTTTTCGTTTCAACCTTAGGAGACTATGCAACGCCAAGCTTATGGGCTGGTGGTTTGCAAACTCTAGGGTTAACAGTGCACCATTATGCTTCATTCTTCCGTTGGCCCTTAGCAGCAACTTATGCAACGGTAATGTTGGTGATATCCTTGATCCTACTGTCGCTTATACTTAGAATATCAAACATAAAGAGAATATTCTATGAGTGAGGTGTAAATGTATGGTTAAGGATAAAGCAAAAGTTGTTTTGGGAATATACACAGCATTACTACTAGCATTCTTCCTCGCACCGCTGGCCATGGTAGTTATACTGTCGTTTAAAGCAGGAGCTAGCATGTCATTTCCGATAGAAAGATTCTCTCTTGACTGGTACTTTGCTCCTCCAGGAAAGCTAGGGACGGGAGGTTTTAGAACAGGAATATTCTACGACCCCTACGTTATAGAGGCTGTAAAGAATTCGCTAACAGTAGGTATTATAACAGGGATTTTAGCGTTCGCTATAGGGTTACCCACGGCTTTAGCGTTTAGATATAGATTCGTTGGTAGAGACATATTGTTCTACATTATCTTAACAGGGTTCCTACTGCCTGGAGTAATTATGGGGCTTGGTGCAGTACTATTCTATAAAATGATAGGAGTAAAGGAATTCTCACTGTGGACAGTCATTCCCATACACTTAATTTACACATTGCCGTTCAGCTTCATACTAGTACTAGCAAGATTCGACCCAATGCTAGTAGAGTATGAAAAAGCAGCAAGAGCTTTAGGAGCTAGCGGATGGGAAGTATTCAAGAAAATAACATTCCCGCTGATAAAAACAGAGGCACTAGCATTCTTCATATTCTCATTCACGCTATCTCTAGGTGAATTGCTAAGGACATCATATGTTATTGCTGGAACAGGAACCATACCAACATACATATATAATCAAATGTCAGTTGTAGCACCAACACCTAAATGGTATGCTATGGGAACTATAACGACAGCCATATCCTTCGGAGTACTGCTGGTTGGTGCATTACTGCTAACTCGTGGAGCAAGAAGAGCATTCTAAACATAGTCAACAAGGAAAGTGAGGATAAAGCGTTACATAAAAGTTAAGGGCACTTTTTTAATTCTACTTTTGAAATACATACATTTAAACACTTTAAATAATATTTAAATAACCAAAGTAGGTCTAAGTATAATTGAGTGATTAAAATGTTAAAACCTTCGGAAAGCAAAAGTGTTTTTGAAATAATAAAGTCCAGAAGATCTATTAGAAAATACGTTGATAAGAAAATACCTGATGAAGCACTTAAACGCATTCTTGAAGCCGCTATTTGGGCTCCAAGCGGTAGTAATGAGCAGGCATGGTATTTTGTTATTGTCAGGAGTAAGGAGAAGATAGAGAAAATTAAAGCCTTAACTCCGGGAATGATGGCTGATGAAAACCCTGATGTAGTAATTATTGCATGTGCCGATAAGAAGAGAGCATACGAAGTCGCTGCTGAACTAGGTAGGGATGTTATGTCATCTTTGGATGTAGCTATGGCGGTTCAAAATATGATGCTTGCAGCATGGGAGCTAGGTATAGGATCATGCCCTAAGTGCTCAATAAATAAGAAAGCCCTTCAAATACTTTTAAACCTGCCTGAACATTTAGAACCAGTGCTCATAGTTACACTAGGCTACCCTGCAGAAATACCTTCCCCACCACCTAGGAGAAGTTTAGAGGAGGTTGTTAAGTATGATTAACGATGAGAAGTTTAGATATGAAATAGTTAAACTAATAGCTTACATGATAACAAGCGCTAAAGGCTTAGTTACTGAACCCAAACTCTATGGTCCATTAAGACTCATAGATTCAGCAAGTAGATTAATAAAAATACTGGATGAAAGGAATTTAGCTACAGAGGAACTAAAAGAGTTAAAAGAAAAAATTGATAAAAGGAAAATAGTTCTCATGTCAAGTAAGGAAGAATTTCTGAAACTATTAGATGAACTTGTAGCTGATGTAGCAAAAATACTAGGGAAACTCTAATTTGAAACCAAATTTAAAATAGCAAGTAAGTTTTAGGGTTTAAAGTAATGGCTTCAAAAGAAACAAAAAGCTTTGGAATATTAGACTTAGTGAATAACAAGCTTGCAAAAGACACGGTTAAAGAATTCTTTAAAGAACACGATGAAGGAATAGTTATTTGTTCACCTGAAGACATAAACGATTTCTATAGAGCAACGATAGGGCTGAACATTAAATTACGTGAGTATTTTGACACTATACTAAACAAGTACATTCTCTCCTTTAAGAAATTAAATAAACAACCGTAACTATTCATCTTAAAAATAAGCACTAACTTAACCACGTAGAGAATCCGGCTACAATGTCTATATAACGTACGTTTTTGCCTACGTGCTCAATAAAATACTTGGTGTTTTCGAGCAAAACTTTCTTATAATCTATTGATATAATGTGCAGGGACTCTATTGAAAATCTTTATATTTTCCCCTAAATCTAAGTAATTAACGGTAGGAGCTATGCCTTCGCTTTTTGATCTTGAATTAGCAAAAGCTGCTTATAAAGTGATTTTCCAACTAGTTAAGGTAAAGCCAGGAGAAAGCGTTCTAATAACCGTTGATGGTCCTGAGGAGTTTAGGGTTGCTGAAGAATTAGCAAAAATGGCTGAGGCTGCAGGCGCTAAAGTTCATGTAGCATGGCACACTACACCTCCAGGCTATGGTAAAGTCGGCGACCCATACTTACCCGACTCCCTAAAGGCAGCTATAGTAAACACAGATGTATGGATTGAGCTTAACAACCAGTGGCTTCTCTACTCTACACCATGGGATGAAGCAATGGCTACAGGGAGAGTAAGGTATCTTTTCCTAGGAGGCCTAGATGCTGAAAGAATGGTTAGGCTAATAGGTAAGGTAGATATTGAAGCCCAAGCAGCATTTCAAAACAAGGTTGTCGAGCTAACGAAGAAGGCTAAGCACATGAGGATAACTACTCCAGCCGGAACAGACGTAGAATTCGACAATGACCCGAAAAGACCAATAACTAACGAATTATTCGCAGATACTCCGGGACCACACTTCCTACTTGGGCAAATGGGTTGGGCCCCAATAGAGGAAAGCATTAATGGTGTAATAGTTTTCGACGGCTCATTCTCGGGAGGAGGAGAAGCAGACCTCGGAGTATTAAGAGAACCCATAAAGTTAACAGTAAAAGAAGGAAAAATAGTGAAAATCGAAGGAGGAAGAGAAGCAAGAATAGTTGAAAAGTGGCTTCAAAAACTAGGAGACCCCAACATGTACTATGCTGCCCACGTATGCTACGGCTTCAACCCCGGAGCTAAGCTAACAGGACTATGCACTGAAGACGAAAGAATATGGGGATCAACAGAATGGGGCTTCGGACACCAAGGACCCATGTTCCAGGCTAAAGGAATAAAGGCTGTATCGCACTTTGACGGAATATGTTTAGACTCCTCAGTTTGGCTCGATGACGTTCAAATGCTTGATAAGGGAAGAGTGGTTCACCCAGAATTAGTACCGTTAGCTAAAAAATTAGGAAAAGAGTAAAATAGAAACAAAACTTAGTTTAAGTAAAAATCACTTCTTTTTTCCATACAATTTAAGCGTCAATTACTATTTTATAACACTTAATTTTGTTTCCACTAAAACTAAAAATTAGTTCACGTCAGTTTAACCATAACCTGCCATTTTAAGATACCATCCAAAATCCTTCTTAGGTCCGAAAGCATGTAAGCCCTTTTCTAAAAGCTTTCTCCTTATTTTCTCAGCTTCTTCTTTAGATAATTCACCTCTTTTCACTAGAAAATCTATGACCTCTAATGCTTGCTCTACTGTATTAGCTCTTCTAATGAAGTCGTAAACATTAGGCTCGTATCCTCTCCACGGATCATTATTTCTTAAACTAATTTTCACATGAACAGAACCTTTATTCTCAAGAATTTCCTTAGCTAAATTAGGAAATTTCTTCTTAAATTCTTCAATATCCCACTCCAAAAACTACACCCAGCTACCTACTGTGTTTCATTATCTCAAACATTCTAATTAAAGAGTACCCCTTGCATTAATGCCTCTTAAGGAAAATAAGAAAATTCTAACAAAGAAATAAGCCTTTTTCAACAATTTTTTAAACACCACCTTCCCGTTATTTTTAAAGCATAAGCAAACAGATCTCTACATTACGCTAATGTTGCTTCTAAGTGGTTAGTAAATTAAAAAGCTTCTTAAATGTGCAAACTCTTTTAAAGCATTACCTTAGTAATACTAAGATATTACGGAAGTAAGGAAGCGGAGGTGTTAGCTAGAAAGTAGCGCTAAACCTAAATTATTTAGCGGTGTCCCCTTATGGACTATGTTACATTATTTCTTCTTTTCATTTCATTCATAGGCGGCGTACTAATAACATTGGCTTATGGGAGGCTTAAGTCAAGAAGAACTAGTAAAGTGGTTTAAGTGTAAAATAAAATTATTTTCTTTTAACCCTATAGTATGTTTTACCTGACCTTACATTGGGCTCTATTAAGCCCATTTTCTCTAATTTCTTAAGCCTCCTATAAAGTGGTGTTTTCGGTATACCTGTTTTCTCCATGATTTTCTGAACAGACAATTCACCATGCTTAGTTAAAACATTTATTATTAGCTTATCTCTTTCATCAAGCTCTTCAAGAAGCCCCTTTCTACTACTTAACACGTATTTATATAAGGCATATAGTAGTAGTACTAAAGCTAATACGCCAACAAATAGGTATAGGTAATGGTAATATGTACTTGGAAATATGGGAGAAGGCCCTTCAGTTTCTTCAGTAAGTACCACTGTTTCTTTAGTAGGTGAAGGCACAAGAACATATTTTACATTAACTATTCCAGGGGAGAACTTTAACAATAACTCCTCATTTTCCAAAAATATCTCAAACGATTCAGGGCTTACAGAATATATTAATGCTTCACTAGGCATTTTAACGTATGTTACGCAATTCGACATGTATTGAAGAGTCCATTCCTCCCCATGCTTTTCGGTTAAATCATTTGTAAAGTAAGTTATAGTAACGTTTCCTTCTAAAGCTAAGAAGGAAGCTGTTTTATCAGATACTGTTACCGGGACTTCTACATCACCGCTAATAACCTCTATATAGAATGGTTTACCTAGTAATTCTAAATGCACTTCTAAGGGAGTATTTTCAGCAGTAATTTTTGCTCAACCTTAACTGTGCCTTCCGGTAGAAGAGTTAGGAAAACTTCTCCACAATATGTAGTTTCACCTGCACTTACTGGAATAGCTAGGAAAATTATGAGCACCAGGATGATTACTACATAGTGTTTCAGCATTTAGCAGCCCACTCATTATCTTTGAAAATATGTGAAATATGTTTGTTTACTAAAAAATATATAGGCTTTTTCACTTTTCCACTACATTTCACTAAGCATTCCATATGCTTTTTCAGTAAGAGCATCTATCATGTCGATTATGTACTTTGGTTGCTTAGGCAGCTTACTCAATTTCTCCTTAAGCATCTCTAAGAAACCCGCTATTCTCTCAACTTTCTCCTTAAATTCTTCAGAAGACAACGCCCCCTCTTCATACTGCCTATGCAGCTTGTTTAGCCTTACATCTACTGATTTAAGAAATACTATGAGCTTCACTGCTTTAGTTGTTGCTATTTCAAACACTTTCCTCTCTATTCTCACACTAATTTCCCTAGTTATTTTCTCTCCTTTCTCAACAGCTCCATGCATATGCCTTAACGTTTCACCGTATTTTTCGGCGATGCTTAAAAGCTCATTTAAAGCATCACTTACTAGTGTAAGAGCAGTTAATGTGTCATTGTTTTCTAGGAAATCATATGCTTCCACGAGGTATTCTTTAGCACTTACTAGAGACAACTTTATGTTGTTAAGCATTTCAGTAACGTTTTCGCTTGCTCCTCTTTTCTCAGCAAGTTCTAAAGCTCTTTCAACATAATCTATAACTTTGCTTAACCCTTCTATCTCCCTATTTAGAAGCTGTTTTGCTTCTGAAATTTTTCCTTCAGAAATGAGGTTTGCCGTTACATTCATTCCCTTACCTATAAGCGCTAGTGTATGGGCAAATTTGCAAACACTTCTATCCAGAATTGCGAGAGTTTCCCATCTATGCTTAACAACCTTGTTTATTTCGACAAGAACTTTAGCTATGTTTGCGTCTACTTTGTTTAAAGACACCTTAATGCGAATTATGCTGAAGTTCCCTGATTCAACAGTTGTTTTTATTTCGGAAATGCTTTCGCTAAGTATTTCAACTTCGTTTTTAACAGTTTCCGGTATTTCAACATGTACTTTATTCTCTAGAAAAGCTACTAATTCACTTATTTTCTCAATAGCTTTCTCCCTAAATTCTATGGCTTTCCCCAACTGCTCCATTCTTAAACGGAGCTTTTCATCTTCTGGGATACTTGTTAAAACATGAACCGCTACAGGTCTAAAGACTTTTGCAGCTTCAAACGCTTTCCTAATGGCTTCCCCGGGTTTCTCATTTGCTAAAGAGTATGCTTCAGAAATTATTTCCCTAGCTAACCCTATGTTTTCCTCCAATGTTTCATTAATTTCTACTCCATATTTATCAGCTAACCTAAGTATAGCGTTCATTTTCCTATCAATAATCTCTACAACCTTTTTAGCAACAACGTTTTCAGGGTTTACAGCTAAAACCGTAGCTGCTGAGCCCATTAGTGCTATTAGTGAAGCAATCATTAGCGAAACTATTGCTAACCCTATGGTTTTCCTAATCACATCCCTTCACCACCAACATTTTTAGAAAACCCTAAACTTAAAGCACACTTCAGAACACATGTAGGGAAAGGCTAGGGAACCCTTTGGAACATTACTCAAGAACATTGCTTCCTACATCCTAGGAAACTTTTATTTTACCTAGCCAACTACAGTACATTTTAGGATTAAGAGCTGGTGAAGAAATGGTTGGGAAAGTTATTCCTGAAGTTAATGAGCTGACTCCGAAAACTTTTCTCCAAACATTTGAGAAAATAATTAAGCTTAAAGAATCCATAGGTATAAAGGCTATACTTGATAACCCCCCTGATCTTTTTGAGAGAGCGAAACTTTACGGTGTAAAGTACAGAAATAACTCGTGGGGTTGGGCTTCAAATATCTGGAGTCGTTCAGCGAAAAACACTGTAGTTATAGAGAGAGATGAGGAGCTGAAATACGAGCATAAACTCTTAATGCTCAGAGTTTTAGAGCACATTTTAGCGCAAGGACCTTTAATAAAAGTTGACGGATACGTTGGGAAACCAGGTGCTAGAGTTCAAATGCATGCAACAGTCTATGTTGACCCGCAATTTCCAGATTTAGCTTATAGGTGGAAGCAGCTTGTTTTTCCAGCGCCACCGGATGAGAAACCCGATATTATAGTGTTTGTTATTCCACATTACTTAGGGAACCCGAATATTCCGGGAACAAACAATATGCTCATGGTTATGAGGTTTCCCCATTACGGATTCACAATAATAACTGCGTCGTCTTATCAAGGCGAAATTAAAAAGGCTGTACTAACCCACTGGATATTCCACGTTTACAAGAGGGGATGTACAGGAGAGCATGCTTCTTTAAGAGAATTCACTGTTAAAACAGTTGATAATAGATGGGAAAGAGTAGTGCTTTCAATATGGGGTCTTACAGGCACAGGTAAATCAACCCATGGACTCTATGTTTGGACACCTAAAAACTCTAAAAAATACGTTGAAAAATTCGGAATTAACCCTTTAGAATACGTTAGAGACCAAGTAATAAGAAACGATGACATAGTAGCTATATGTGAAGACAGAGTTTATGGTTCGGAAAAAGGATGCTGGACTAAAACAGAGGATTTAATACCGGATCAAGAAGCTATGTGGAAAGCTGCTATGAGCTCCCATGCTCTCCATGAAAACACAGAGTTTGATGAAAACGGAAACCCATGTTTTGAAGGAAAACTTTTCCAATACTTCGGCATGCCAAATAGAAACTCTAGAAGCGTAATTAGGCTTGAAGACACAGGGTATTTTGATGGGGAAATAGTTTCCTCAGGCCCCTTAACTACAGCTGTCTTTCTATCACCAGGCTACTTTACAGATTATGCTTGGATAAAAATAGTTGACCCGGCAATTGCAGCTAAAGCCTTAGCTGACGGTAGAACAATAGGGCATCCGGCACAGTCTAAAGAGGTCATAGGTAAAGTAAGGTATGTTGCGAGATACGCTCAACCATTCACTATGGGCGTTACTAACACAGCACATGTTGTAAGATTCTATGAAATGCTTCTGAAGAGAATTGAGAAAGGAAATCCAGTAGAGGTTTACATGTTTAACACAACTGGAAGAATAGTTGCTAAATACAAGTGGGTTGAAAAGAAACTTGGAAATAAAACAATTATGGCTCCAGAACCAATACTTGTAAAAGACGAAAAGGGAATACCGAGACCTATTGGTGGAACAAACCCAACAATAGAGGAAACAGAGCTCTTCCTCTTACAAGCAGTTCGTGAAGCAGTAGAATATGAGCCTCACCCAGTATGGGGAGAGAAAGTTCTTGTACCGAAACATGTTCCCGGAATATCAGATGATAGATTAAAGGAGCTTAAACCAACTACGTACTTAAGCATGGAGGAATTTAGAGCTCTACTTAAAGCCCAAATTGAGGAAAGCAAATACTGGCTTGACAGAAACTGCCCTAACTTACCTGAAAAAATACGTAATGCAATGGATTTCGAATAGAAACCCATTTCCTTAATATTTATGGTAAAGTTCGTTCAGCAAGTATAATTTGGCTATTTATTTTTCTAAGCATTTAACACCATATTTCCATAAATATTGTTGGATTATTCGACAAAGCTTTTATACTTAAGTAATCATAGTTGAACCAACATAGTTTGTTGGATGTGGTTTAATAGTCATGGGTTTAAATAAAACGGTATCAGCAATACTGCTAATTCTAATATTTCTAATAGGTCTTTCAGCAACAACAGTATCAGCAATATATATTCCCCCGGGAGACGCAAGCACTACAGAGCCATTATGGCATGTTTCAGGAGAAGCAGCAGACATAACGATATCTGATGGTGGAAGCTTAATCGCCATCGCAACATACAATGGAATACTCGTTTACAACAATAATGGAGATCTTCTGTGGAGCTGGAGCGAAGGAGTTGAAGGTTATTATTCTTCAGTAGACGTGTCAGACAATGGAAACATAGTGGCTGCTTCAGTAAGAACATATGATGAGGAAGAAACACAGTATCTTATTCTTTACTGGAAAAACGCTAAAAACTTAAGTGGCGAACCTGAACCTACATGGTCAAGTGTGGACTTATACGATGAAATAGAGGAAGAGGCGCTAGCAACATCTAGCGGTGGAAAATCGGTTTTAGCTGTTGGTACAGGACCTAATGTTTTCTACTGGAACCAGTCATTAGCAAACACTGGAAGCGACAATACACCAACATGGTATGATTACTAGGATCCCTGGAAGTTAGAGTACGCTAGAATATCTGATAATGGAGAAGTAGTTATAGTGGGAGGAACTTATGGAAGTAATGCAAGACTATACTATTATGCTAATTCTTTATCTAGAGAAGGCTGGCAAGAAGATTTAAATGGTAGCTGGGTTTTCTACAGCATGGATTTAAGAGGCTTAGATATTTCAGCTAATGGAGAATATTTTGCCCTCGGACTTTCCAGTGGTGAAGGAAGCGACTCTTTCGTTCTCTTCTTTAGCGAAGGAGAATTAATGTGGTCTTCTATGCTTGAAGGATACTGAATAGTTGGTGTTGAAATGTCTGATGATGGAAACGTAATTGCTGTTGCAGCTAATGGTGAAGAAGAATCAGCAATATTCTTCTACAAGCAGTCTACAAGCAAGTCAGGTGAAGATGTTCCACCAGATGTAATATTCTATCCTAGCAGCGAAGATATTTATTGGGAGCTAAACGGATTATCGATGGATGGCAACGGCTATGCTGCAGCTGCAATAGCTGGAAGCTACATTTTCGCTTTAACAAGTGATGGAGACTTCCTTTGGAAATACTATGCTAGTGGAAGCGAATTTTCCGAATACTTCACAACAGTTACCGTGTCAAGTAATGGTAGGTATGCTGTAGCTGGTTCAGTAATGCCTCTTAGCGTGTACTGCTTTACACTGTACATTCCACCTTACGGAAGAGATAGGTGGGAAGCTATTAAACGCGTACATGACACTGAAGACGAAATCATAGATGCTTTAAATGATCTTGACGAATTAGGTATGAGCTTAGAGGAGTTGTCAGACTTTATTTCTGAAGGAGGCTACACATACCCGTTTACTGAAGATGGAGACATAGCCAATGTTCTTAACGGTTTATACGAAGCATACATGTATCTTAGGTCTAAAATTATAACGTCAGATATTCCGCCAATACCTGTAGGTAGCGAACTATATAATGAGTTAGTATCGGAGTATGGTCTGCTTTTAGAAGATTATCCGACAGTATCGGGAAGAATACAGTTATTGTATGCAATACTTTTCGGAAGCTAAAATAAAAATAAAAACATCTTTTCCTTTCTTTTTAAGCAAAAATTAAATCTTCAAAAACGAATTTTGAAGTCGGTGTATGCTGATGGTTAAACTTCTCTATCTCGTCCTGGACGGCATGGCTGATAGCCTTAAAGACCCCATAACGTCTCTTGAGAAAGCCTGTAAGCCCGGATTAGACTTCATAGCTAGAAATGGTGTTTGCGGGCTAATGTACGTTATTGGTAAAGGTGTTGCTCCCGAGAGCGATGCTGCAGTAATTTCTCTTCTAGGATATGATCCACACGAAGTATACACTGGAAGAGGCCCCTTAGAAGCTTTAGGTGCAGGGTTAAGTTTTAGGGAAGACTACGAAGTTGCTTTTAGAGCTAATTTCGCAACCGTAGACCCTAAAACACTTAGGCTCATAGATAGAAGAGTTAAGAGAAGCCTTAGAAGC
>CAYOTT010000013.1:0-44565 GCA_964406965.1 uncultured Desulfurococcales archaeon
AAGATAGGATTCCGACAAAAAAGGAATTAAAGTTAATGTACTCGTTAGCTTCATTTGAAACAAGGACATTAATTGAACTACTAGTTAGCACAGGCATGCGAATAAGCGAAGCGGTTCTAATAAAAGTGGATGACATTAATTTTGAGCATGAACCTCCCTACATCAAATTAAAGCCAGAATATTGCAAAGGGAAGCGCGGGAGAATAGTTCTGCTGACCCCTGAAGCCGCGGAGCACTTGAAGAATTACATAAAGCTAAAGAAGTTACATAAGGAGGATAGATTATTCCCATACACATCGGTGAACGCGTGGTTTAAAATAAAGACGGTTATTAAAAAAGCTGGACTAGCTGAGAAAAAAGACGGAAGGTATTTGCTTCACCCACACAGTTTTCGAAAGTATTTCAGAACTATGTTGGCGGCGGCAGGCGTTCAGGAAAGTTTTATAAGGTTGCTTTTAGGTCACCAAGGTTATTTGGACGAATCATATCTTAGAGCGAACATAGAGATGATTAGACGGCAATGGGAATCAGCAATCCCGAATTTATCAATAAATTACCATGAAGATAAACGGAGCAACATAAATAAAGTTCTTCAAATGGCGCGAGCACTAGGCGTAACTCCTGAGGAATTGATTGAGGCATTAAAGGGCAAATTTTACTTTGACGGAACTTTGACGTTGGAAGGGTTAGATTTAATATATGCCGTATTTCCTGATGTTGTTGAGGACACGATAAGGCAACTTGCCCGTAGAAAAGTGGAACAAGAATTCATTATTGTTCGTGATGAACATACGCTTCTACAAAAACTCGCTGAAGGGTGGGAATTGGTTAAGGAACTAACTATTGGGTTTCTGCTGAGGAGAATAGGAAGGTAAAAACACATCAACATTAACGTTCTTTTTTCTGTTACCTGATTACTAACTTTTAACTTTCCTCATCGTTTCCCTCATCAATTTGATGGGTTTACTCGTTAGTATGTTTGTTTGTTAGTAACCTCAGTTGTACTAACAAATACTATTTGTTAGTAACTTTTACTTACTAACTAACTACTAACACTAACAAATAGCCATTCCTTCCGTAAATCCTTGACATCGACGATTTCGGCGATTCCTCGAGCCCTTAAGACGCTGTTAATGAAGTTTTTGGCTTTTCCTTTATCTATAGCTATATAAATCCCGAATCTTCTGTGACCTGGTAGTCTCGCCTTAACTATGGAAATGGTTTCTTTTTCCGCCATTTCTATGAGCAATTTTTTAAGCTCAGCTGATTCCATATTCGATAACTGTAGGAGCCTACGGTACGGTATAAGTCCTCCATTCCTAGAAATTATTGCTTTCACTTTGTCTTCAATCGAAGCATACGATACTATCCGTGCGGGAACCGTGGGAGACAAAGCCTTATCTATAACTTCGAGATATCCTTCAAGGTATTTTTTAAAGAACTTGTAGGCTTTGTTAAAGTGAACCTCCTTAACGTTAATGATTTTTAAATCCTTAAAGTCTTGAGGACTATTTTGAGTATCCGCTAATGCTTCAAGTACTGAAAGTTTAAGCAGTTTTTCGGTTTCAGATGCGAGATATTTTTCGGCTATTTCTTTACCTAAAGCATTTACTCCTTTCTTCCAAAAATCCAAGTCAAGGTTATTTATTAAATCCTTAACCTTCGGCATGAAAAGCACATACCTAACATCCCTTAATTCCTCAAACCTTTTTTTCAGTAATTCTACCAGTTTGTCAAATTTACTATCGAAAAACTCAGGTTCCGAAAGAATAGGTTTATACCCTCTTTCAATGAAATCCTCTTTTTTCGGTGAAACAATTATGAGCCTCCTCACGAAGCCTCTCTTAACCATATCAACATCGATGAAAACCTCGGTTTCCTGCATAGCTCCCAACAATGTAGCGTAAATCCCGCTAACGATTCTTGTTGAAGCTACCTTACCTGCTCTCCGTGAAAAATATTGGATGAAATCTTCCCCATAGTAGAGTTTATTCAGTAAACCCGAAAGTCCTGCTTGCCAATCCTTTTTTCTCACCTCTGCTAAGAGAGACCCAAGCTCGTCGCTTATGAAAATAGCCCAAGAAACCTTAGATTCGTTTAACCTATCAACAATCCCCTCAACCGAGCCATATTCAAAAATCCTTTTCTTATACTCCACTTCACCATAGAATCTACGTATAACCTCTTTTGCGAAGAAAATTAGTGTGCTTTTCCTCCCTATCGCTGGTGGTGAAGCAATAGCTACATAGATGTTGGGTTTTAATGGACGTGCGGCAGGAATGTCCACCAACTGACCAAGGGTTGACGATATTAACCAATACCCTACAACTCTAATAGAGATTAGAGGAGCATTAGATTTTTCCTTAACAATTTGTTCCCATAAATCTATCAGATTCATTACCTATACACCTTCCTGATTGTCTTTTTGTAAATGGGGATGTAGTGATTATCAACTCTCAAGTGTAGATAATACCTGTTCTCATGAACTAATTTCCCTATCAGCCATGTCCCATCGTTTAGGACAACCATAACTATGTTTCCGTTGGTGTTCTCAGTGGCTTTATTTCTAGCCTTCCTCAATATTTTTAATAGAGACAATGTCGAGTCCCCCGCATCTTCCTTTTTCCCTAATTTTTTGTAATGATTACAAGGTTTACTTCAGAACCCTCAAGTTCCTCTTGAAGAATTTTAGGTAGTATGATTTTTCCTTGATTTACCTTTATGTGCTCGATGTATAACATGTTCTTGTGTTTATAAATCCTCATTGTCATTCCCTCATAGGCGACACAATCATTTCTTTGCCATTAAATTTGATTAGTAGCTTTTCCCCTGGCTTTAGGTTCCAAGCCCTTCTTATTTTTGAAGGAATTATCATTTTAACAGTGTTTTCTTGGTTGGCTCTAAGGACTTTAACTAGGAAATAATCAAGATTCATATTCTCACCCCCGATGAGTTTTTGTTCATAACTTAGTGTAACACATTATTAAACATTTTTACTAAACTAACACTTTAGTTTAGGTTTTAACATAGTCTAAACGGTTAAAATACTATCACACGTTTACATTTACACAAAAAACCTCATGTGAGGTGATAAAAATCAAACCCATATCCCAAGCAATCCTAAATGAAGGAGAGGATTTCATACTGGCTTTCCCTATAACGGCAAGGAGAACCATGGAGATAGCCCTTGCTGGCTTCAGGGTTTTACGAAAACATCCATTGGTTTATACATGGACGTCCGCACCTACACTAGAGCCTTATGGGTCAGAGGACGCTACAACGGATTTTAACTATGTGGGTGAGGACGGGCTAGGCGAGGGTGACGACATCTTCGAAATCCCAGACGAATACCCATGGAGAATCTATCACTTCGGTATAGGGATTAGACCATCAGATGTAGCCGTATATAGAGCCTATCCAGCAGGCTATCCAACCGAGGGATTCGCCTGGAAGACACCTGTCTCCCCTGGAGACAAACGCGATTATTTTACAGGTGCCGAGAGCCCCTTTGATAATCCCACAACGGTTAGTGAATCTGTCGTGTTCTACAAGTTATCCTTTACCATAGCCTTATCTAATTTCAGCGCGCAGTCTGTCAAGCCTGTGCTAAAGTTCCTAGGTGCCGCATACGATGTTGCCATGTACCGCTCTAAAGCTGACCTTGAAACGTTATTGTCAAGGAATGTTAGAGTCATAACCGTTGGCGGTCTCAGGGAATTCCCATGGTCAATTCCAGAGGAATGGAAGCACTACATTCAAGAGTTCATGTTCTTTGAGGTGAAATGAAAATGGTCAAGCCCGAAGATACATTTGAGATAATAGCTTCCGTTGGAACTGACGAATACGACCTCAAGCCCGTCCATGGCACCTCAAGCCAAGTGCCAACACGCAAGTTTGCAAGGAAAATCTACGCTATCATAGCTACCGACACATCAGGCTCCGCTAACACATTAACTATTAGGGTTTACCAGTCCGACGGCTCAACGCTTGACAGAAGCTTCAATCTCAAGTTGTCGGCTAACGAGACGAAGACCATCATTTCGAAGCCCGACGCTCCGCTATTAACGGTTTACGCTGGAGAGTATTTGAAGGCAATAGCATCTGGCGCTTCAGTATCCCTAGTGATGGTGGGATACGACCTCTAGTGAGGATGTTGCATGTACAAGATTGTGCCTGATGGTAGAATAAGGGATATTGACGGACTAATAATAAAGATGAACCCTAGGAAATACCGTTCATTTTTCGGAAAGGCTAAAGAGGTTATAGTCGTATATTGTGACGATAGGAGAATGATTGTCAAACTTGGAAAGAAAATAAAAGTCTACCCTACAGCTATGGTCTTTTTCAATGCGGAAAAGCTGGTTGAGATAATTGAGAAAGCGGTGAGGTGTGGGTGATGGAGAGCGTTGCTGCATTTAGGATTAATGAGGAACTAAAAAATAAGATTGTGGCTCTCGCTAAAGCCTATGATATGACGGTGTCCGACTTTTTAAGGGCTATCGTGGAGGAGAAGGTTACAGGCAAAGTCACCATTCCTGGCAAACTTGTAGACGTAGACCGAAAATTAGGTCTCCTATTAATAATCACGGGAACTATTCTTGAACGCATGCCATTTATTTACCAATCTCTCCGTGCCACGCATGAGGCATTATTGTCTTTGCCCCTCCCCTCAGAATCGAGGAGGAAACTTGAGGAAATAATAAGGCTCGAGAGAGAGGCTGAGGAAACACTTAGAAACTATTTGGAAGTGTTAGCACCTATTCTTAGAAGAGAGGAGGCGTAATATATATGTCCTCTACAGAGCCTCAAACTCCTCCTACTCCTCCTAGTCCTCCTCAGCCTCCTAGCGACGTTGAGAAATACTGTTGTCCTGAGTGTGGGAAATGCTTCACATCAATCCAAGCACTAAGAGGACATTGTAATGTGACAGGGCACAAGTTTCCTGAAGAACTTAAGAAGAGGAAAACTGTCTCTAAAAAGCCTCCTACAAGTACTGAACAAGAGGAATCAATGCCAGACCCATACGAGCATCTCGCTCAAATGTTAAAAGCCTTCGGATTAGCAGATAAAAACATCACAGCCGTTATCACGTTCATGAAGCCCTATTCTGTAGACAACCTCTTTAAACTGACAGAAGTCCTTCGGGAATATATGCCGAAAACAAAACTCAAACTCTTCATAGAGGCATGGGCTAACGTTCGAGGAATCACAATCCCATTTAAAATTAAGAAGGAACTTGGGATAGTTAACGTGTCTTACTCGCAAACCACCGTGATGGACGACCCAGAGCTCCGTGAGGCACTATACATCTTGGAAAGAAAAGGCATTAAAACCGATGTTCTCTTCCAACGACAAGAAAACGGGAAAGAAATCGCAGGAATTTACGAAATACTGAAAGTATTGATAGAGAAATTAGTGCCTTCACAACCTACAAGTAGCCCCAGCGATGGGATTGTTACTTCTCTCATGCAGGAAAACGCACGGTTGAGGGAAAGATTAGAGAAATTGGAGGAAGAACTTGAGAAAAGGAAACTGATTGAACCGATTCAAAAAGAACTTAACGAAGTAAAGCAACGTTTAGAAAAGATTTCCCAAACCACGAACGCGCAAGTCGAGTTCATTCGCGGAGTCTTTGATATAGCAAAGGAAGGCATTAACATCTACAAATCAGTTCTTGAACGGGTTAAACCAGTCCCTCCTCCTGAACGTAAATTGGTAGGTAATCCTGAATCCATTGTTGAATTAATTAACCAGATGGGGGGTGAAGTTCTTGAGCAATAATCCATTAGATGAGGCAAAGAAAACACTCTTGGAAGCTAGATTGTTACTTAGAGAATCACTCGGTTTGCCGCAACCAGTATTTATTAAAGCACGTAAAATAGCTGAAAACCTTCCTAAGGCGCCTACTAGTACACCAGTACCTTTATTCCCGATTAGGCAAAGCATCGCGAAGGTTTTAGAAGCCGTTGCTGAATCAATCAAAGCCCAATCACAGCAAAAGAAACAGGAAAAACCTAAGGAAGAGGAAAAGGAAGAGCAACATTACTATAAGTCCCCATTACTGAGAGGTTAACGAAATGAGCGAGGAGGATTTCGTTAAGAAAAACATTAAGGTCGCTGGGCATCGCTTCAAGGTCACGGTCATCAGAGTGAAGAAGGTGAAAGGTAAATGAGCGTTCCATTGCCTCCAGAATTATACAAAGAAATCTTTAAACACGCTATGAGGATGCCTCAATTAATTCTGCCAATTCCTTCTGGCTATGAAGTGACTGTCCAGTTAAAACCAACATCCCCTGAAGTGACAGGATGGGTGTTTACGGGATTTAGTTTTGGTGGACATTTAGCTGATGGTTCGCGGATACCAGGATACGATTTCGTTAGCGATAAAGGTCTTACCTGGCAGGCGGTTTATGTTAACAAGCCACCGCTGGAGACGATTAAGGAAAAGCCGTTTTATCTGACAGACGATTATTTGTATCAGCAAATTGTGTATGGGCCTCGTCCCGTGACAGATTACATGGAAATAACGGTTAAGAACACTTTGGATAGTCTGGTGTATCTTTCATCGACGGCGTTTCTGTATGAGCTTCCGTTAAAGAAGATTTTCAAAATTTTTCATTAAAGGTTTTTCTTTTTTCAAAAATTTTTGAATCCTCCTCCTTCTGATGTAACATCGCGATGATGTGTTATTTTAAAGCGGGCTTTACTTTAAATAAGTTTATCTAAAAATTTTAGAGAGTTTGGTGTAGAGAATTTATTGAATAGCCCATTTTGCTTAAAGTTTAATAGGCGCATATATACTAACTACCTAGGACTATTTGAGTGTGAGGTTAGTAAAAGTGTCTAGTGAAATTAAACTTCAGGTTGCTGAAGCAAAACCCCGTGATAGAGGTAGGAAAATAGCGAGAATAAGCAGAGTTGACATGAGAAACTTAGGTGTTGTCCCCGGAGACTTCATAGAAGTTGAGGGACCAAAGGGTTCAGCAATATGTCAAGTTTGGCCAGCTTATCCACGTGATGAAGGACAGAGTATTATTAGAATAGATGACATGATAAGATCATCAATAGGTGTGACAATAGGGGATTTCGTAACTGTTAGAAGAGCTAAAGACGTAAAGCCAGCTACAAGAGTGGTACTAGCACCAACAGAACCCATACGTTTCTCACCTGAATTCGTTGACTACATAAAAAGCGCTTTAATGGGGAGACCTGTTTCGCGAGGAGAAGTACTTACAATTCCTGTGTTTAACGTTGCAATAAGATTCGTAGTTACTTCAACTCAACCTACATTTAACGTCTTCATAACTCAGGAAACAGAAGTGCGCATTAGAGAAGAACCTGTTAAGGAGGAAGCCGTAAGAGGAGTTCCCAAGGTAACTTGGGAAGACATAGGTGATTTAGAGGAGGCTAAAGAAAAAATAAGGGAGATGATAGAACTACCTTTAAAACATCCAGAACTATTCAAGCACTTAGGTATTGAGCCTCCTAAAGGTGTTCTCTTGTATGGTCCCCCTGGAACAGGTAAGACCTTGCTTGCAAAAGCAGTAGCAAACGAAACAGATGCTTACTTCATAGCTATTAATGGTCCTGAAATTATGAGTAAATTCTATGGAGAAAGCGAGCAAAGACTAAGAGAAGTGTTTAAGGAGGCTGAAGAAAATGCTCCAGCAATAATATTCATAGATGAAATCGACTCCATTGCCCCGAGAAGGGAGGAGGTAACGGGAGAAGTCGAGAAAAGAGTTGTAGCACAACTCCTAGCTCTAATGGATGGTCTGAAGGAAAGAGGCAAAGTCATAGTAATAGGTGCCACCAATAGGCCTGATGCTGTAGATCCTGCCCTTAGAAGACCTGGCAGGTTTGATAGAGAAATAGAGATTAGGCCGCCAGATAAGAGAGGTAGAAAAGAAATATTACAAGTCCACACTAGAAACATGCCTTTAGCAGAAGATGTTAATTTAGATGAATTAGCCGAGTTAACTCATGGCTATACGGGAGCTGACCTTGCAGCACTATGTAAGGAAGCAGCAATGACTGCTTTAAGAAGATTTATTAGGACGCAAAAAGTCGATCTTTCAAAGCCTATACCTCCAGATCTTTTAAAGAACCTTAAAGTTACTAAAAAAGACTTTCTTGAAGCAATGAAGTTCATACAGCCAACACTGCTAAGAGAAGTATTTGTTGAAGTACCTGAAGTACACTGGGATGACATTGGAGATCTAGAAAATGTTAAGCAAGAACTAAGGGAGGCAGTTGAGTGGCCGCTTAGACATCCTGAAATATTTAAGAAAATGGGAATTAGGCCTCCGCGAGGAATACTTCTCTTCGGCCCTCCAGGAACAGGTAAGACTCTATTAGCGAAAGCTGTAGCTACCGAAAGTGAAGCAAACTTTATTTCGATTAAGGGACCTGAAATTCTAAGTAAATGGGTTGGAGAATCAGAGAAAGCAATAAGAGAAACATTTAGGAGAGCTAGACAGGCAGCACCATGCATCGTATTCTTTGACGAAATAGATGCAATAGCGCCTATGAGAGGAATCGGAATAGGGGATAGCCACGTAACTGAAAGAGTTGTTAGTCAGCTTCTTACTGAGATGGATGGTATTGAGAAGTTGGAGAATGTTGTTGTTATTGCCGCCACTAATAGGCCGGACATACTAGACCCAGCACTACTAAGACCAGGAAGATTCGACAAACTCATTTACGTACCTCCTCCCGACATTAGAGGTAGGTTTGAGATTTTCAAGGTTCACACTAGGAAAATGCCTTTAGCGGAAGACGTAGACCTATGGAAACTTGCAGAAATTACTGAAGGATATACGGGCGCAGACATTGAAGCAGTATGTAGAGAAGCAGCAATGACTGCTTTAAGAGAAAAGTTTGAACCTAGACCTGTTGAAATGAAGCATTTTCTCGAAGCACTAAAGAAGATACCTCCTAGCTTAACTAAGGAAGATATTGAAAAGTACGAGAGATTAGCTTATGAGCTTAAAAGAGCAACTTTAACATAGCATTTACTTAAGGAAATTTTTGTCACTATACTGATAATTCGAGGAAACAGGAAATGTCAAAAAATAATAAAGAAGTATCCCTTGCTTTAAGTAAGGCTATTCCATCATCATATATTAAATTACTTAAGAAACTTAAAGACTCACTTAAAGTAGCTTATAGGTTAAACCATAGAAGAATGGTCGTTATTTCAAGCTCGGATTTTGAAAAACAAGCTCTTTTTTTAGCTAAAACTATCTTAACTTTTTATAAATTCTGGAAAAGCACTACAAAAATAATCCCTAAAGTAGCTTACTTTCTGCACAAAGACTTACCTAAGGAGAGAAAGAAAGCTGACTTAGTGTTGGAGATTTTAAAGAGAAAGGTTAAGAAATTATATGTAGAGCTCGTTGATTATAAAGATACTGAAGAATACTTAGGAACAACGTACGACATGTTAGTTCTTGACTTAACCTCAAACCTTAAACCTAACGATATAGGAAGACTTATAGGTATTGTGAGGGGAGGAGGACTAATACTTCTTCTAACACCTAACTGGAGGGATTGGGAAAAAACATTAACACTTTTCCAACGTGAATTGGCAACACCACAACATCCTGAAAAAGAAGTTAGGCAAATATTTAAGAAGTGGTTTAAGAGGAAACTTCTCGAACATGAAGGAATATTCATATATGATGTCGATAATAGGAAAACCATTAAGTCTTTTAAAGAGAAAAGTTCTCTTAACCTTTCAAAATCTGAAGAGAAGAAGCTAAGTATCCCTGAAAAACCACTTTATCCTAAGGAACTTTATCAATTAGCACTCACGCAGGACCAAGTAAACGTATTAGAACTTACTGAAAAATTCATGGAAAAACCTCGTGGAAAGAAGTTTGCACTAATTTTAACAGCTAATAGGGGCCGTGGTAAATCATGCACTCTTGGAATAGCTGTTGCAGGCTTCATAAATGAGCTTAGAAAAGTGAAGAATAGAGTTAGGGTTCTAGTAACAGCACCTAAACCAGCAAATATTCAATCTTTCATGATGCTTCTTACGAAGTCTCTTGACAAACTCGGACTCAACTATAGAACCATTAAGAAGAAAAGGAAAATAATTGAGGTTAAATCTGAAAGATTTAGTGTTGAATATTGGGAACCAATCAATATCCCGAAAATGAAAGCTGATTTAGTAATTGTTGATGAAGCTGCAGGACTTCAGGTTCCAATGTTGCTTAAAATATGGAGGGAACATAAAAGAATAATGTTCTCAAGCACAATACATGGATACGAAGGTGCTGGAAGAGGCTTTTCTATAAGATTTCTTAAGTACGTTAAAAGCGATCCTAAAACAGAAGTAGTAGAGTATGAAATGTATGAACCAATAAGGTATTCTGAAAATGACCCTATTGAGAAGTGGCAATTTGATACATTACTTTTAGATGCTGAACCTGAAAAACTCACAGATGAAGATCTTAAACATATAGAAGAAGGTAATTTAGTATATATGAAACCTGGTTTAGAAGAATGGTTTTCTAAAGCCGGAGAGAAACTGTTAAGGCAGTTTTTCGGAATATACGTTTTAGCCCATTACAGAAATGAACCAGACGACTTAGGTATGATGGCTGATGCTCCTCACCACACCATAAGGGCTGTAATGACTCCATCAGGTAAAATAGTATGCTCCATACAGCTAGCTGAGGAAGGCCCAATACCGGGCATCATGATTGATGACCTACTTAAGGGAGGCAGAATACCTGGGAACATAATTCCTGATAGGGTTTTAAAACACGTCAGAATAAGGGAGTTTAGTAAAACAGTTGGTTGGAGAATCGTTAGAATAGCCACTCATCCGGACGTTATGAGGAAAGGTATTGGAAGTTTTGCTTTACAAAATATTATTAAGGAAGCACTTGAAAAAGGCTATGACTGGGTTGGTGCAGGATTTGGTGTAACAGAGCAACTGCTTAGATTCTGGCTTAAAAACGGATTTATTCCCGTACATATGTCACCTGATAGAAACCCGGTTAGCGGTGAATTTACAGTTTTAGTTCTACATCCCCTCACCGAAGTAACTAAGAGAATAGTAAAAATAGCTAATAAATCGTTTAAACTCAAGGTTATAAATGCGTTACACGATAGCTATAGAAGCTTAGAAACCGATGTTGCCCTATTAATTCTTAAATCGGGTGAAACAGTAAATCCAAACTATGAACCTAAGCTTGACCTAATACTCTGGGATAGATTAAGAATATATTCTTATGGACCTATGACCTATGAAGCGGCTTGTGACGTAATGTATGAGCTCGCTAGAGCATACTTTATATGCTATCCTAACTTTAAAGTAAAGCTCTCAAAAACCGAGGAGTACATTCTCGTTTCACGCGTACTTCAGGCAAAATCATGGGAAGCAACAGCTGAGGAAATAGGTAAGAAGCAACATTTTGTAATGATGAAGCTCAAGGAGATAGCTGGAAAAATAGCTAAAGCATATTTGGGAAGTAAGGAACCAAGAGGAGTTTCTCTTTCAGAACTTACGGGACTTCTTAAGTAAAGGCAGGAACTAAAATTCTCATCAAAAACATAATTCTTCCAGCTGAAGAAGTAAACTAACAAAGTATATAAACAAGTTATATAGGGGATATTTAGAGAACTATGAGGTAGAAAAAATTGTTAGGTACTAAGGTGGCTCTAAGTCATGACAGTATCCGTAGATAAGTCTAAAGCGATAATCCTATGGTTTGAACAGTTAAGAAAAGAAGACGTACCTATAGTTGGAGGGAAAAACGCTAACTTAGGGGAAATGATAAGCGCAGGAATACCTGTACCCCCAGGTTTTGCTGTAACAGCCTATGCATACAAGAGATTTCTCGAAGAAACAGGGCTTTCAGAAAAAATAGCTCAAGTGCTTAAGGAAACCATAGTGAAAGGAGATCCTCAAGAATATGAGGAAGCAAGTAAGAAAATACAGAAGCTTATAGTAGAATCTACCATGCCTAAATTTATTGAAGAAGAAATTAGAGAAGCATACAGAGAACTTAACCGCAGACTAGGTTTAGAAAACGTAAGAGTTGCTGTAAGAAGCTCAGCAACTGCTGAAGACTTGCCCGACGCAAGTTTTGCAGGACAACAGGAAACATTTCTTAACGTTATTGGCGAAGACGAAGTTGTTAAGAAAGTTAAAATGTGCTGGGCAAGTCTATGGACTGCTAGAGCAATTTATTATCGTGAAAGTAAAGGATTTGATCATTCAAAAGTTTTAATTTCAGTTGCCATACAGAAAATGGTTAATTCCAGATCAGCAGGCGTTATATTCACTATACATCCCGTGACAGGAGACGAAAACGTAATAGTTATTGAGAGTTCCTGGGGCTTAGGTGAAACAGTTGTTCAAGGAAGAGTAACGCCCGACGAAATAGTTGTTGACAAGAAAACTCTGAAAATTACTGAGAAGAGAGTAAACGAAAAGACATTAGCATTACTTTTTGACCCAATAAGTAGAAGAAACATTGAAGTAGAATTACCAGCTGACGAAAAAGAGCTTAGGAAATTAGCTGAAAAATACCCTGAAGTAGCGAAGATAATTAGAAAGTATAGTATGTTCAGAAGCGCACCATCCCTTTCAGATGAGGAAGCAACCAAACTAGCTGAGCTAGCTAGAAAAATAGAAGAGCACTATGCTAGGGCAATGGATATTGAGTGGGCAATAGATCAAGACCTACTATATCCGCAAAACGTCTTCATTGTCCAGGCAAGACCGGAAACTGTGTGGAGCACTAAGAAAGCTAAAGAGGAAGCTAAGGTTGAAGAGAAAGCAGCTGCACCTATGAAAGCGCCTGCTGAAAGAAAAATTCTTGTAAGAGGCTTACCCGCCAGTCCAGGTGTAGCTATAGGAATTGCTAAGGTAGCGTTAACTGTTGAGGAAGCAGCTAAACTCATGAAGAAAGGAGACATCTTAGTAACTAAAATGACCGACCCCGATTGGGTACCCTACATGAAACTTGCTGCAGCAATAGTTACTGATGAAGGAGGCATGACAGCTCACGCAGCAATAGTTTCAAGAGAACTCGGAATACCATGTATTGTAGGCTCAAAGAATGCAACGCAAGTTCTTAAAACAGGAATGGAAGTAACAGTGGACGCAACACACGGAATAGTGTATGAAGGTAGGCTTGAAGAGCTCATGAAGAAAGAGGAGGTAGCTGCTCCTGGAGTAGCAGCTGTCGGCATACCTAAGGAAGTAATGCATGAAATATTCCCTGTCACAGCAACCAAGATCTACATGAACCTTGGAGAACCGGACATTATCGATAAATATATTGACTTACCCTTCGACGGAATAGGCCTTATGAGAATAGAATTCATAATCTCAGATTGGATAGCCTATCACCCACTATACTTAATAAAAATAGGTAAGCCTGGTGAATTCGTAAATAAGCTTGCAGATGGAATTGCCAAAGTTGCTCAAGCAATTTATCCAAGACCTATTGTAGTGAGATTTAGCGACTTCAAAACCAACGAGTATAGAGGATTGAAGGGTGGAGAAGAATTTGAACCTGAAGAAAGAAATCCAATGATAGGTTGGCGTGGCGTATCAAGATATGTTTCACCAGAATACGAGCCAGGATTCAGACTAGAATTAAGAGCAATAAGAAAAGTACGTGAGGAATACGGTTTATCAAACGTATGGGTAATGTTACCATTCGTAAGAACTACATGGGAGGTTGAAAAAGCACTTAAAATAATGGAGGAGGAAGGCCTAAGGAGATCAAAAGACTTTAAAGTATGGATTATGGCTGAAGTGCCCTCTGTAATATTCTTAGCTGATAAATTTAGCGAATTAGTCGACGGCTTTAGCATTGGGAGCAATGATTTAACACAGCTAATTCTAGGAGCCGATAGAGACTCAGCAATACTTGGAAGACTAGGGTACTTTGATGAAAGAGATTTAGCAGTTACAAGAGCAATAGCTCATTTAATAGAGGTAGCTCACTCATATGGAAGAACAGTCTCAATATGTGGCCAAGCACCAAGTGTTTATCCGGAGTTTACAGAGTTCCTTGTTAGACATGGAATAGATAGTATAAGTGTAAACCCCGATGTAGTTATTAGAACAAGAAGACTTGTAGCAAGTATAGAGAAAAAGATAATGCTTGAGAGACTGGAGAACTTAACTAAATCTTCTCGAAAGAAACTTTGGGAACCTAAATGGTAAATTAGGGTATTTCATAATACTTTCTCTCTTCAGACTCAATAATTTTTTCAACAACGCTTCTAGGTAAGACTGTGTCTTCTTTTCTATAAACCGTGGGTTTCTTAATACGCATACCAACTCCTTCAACTATTTCAACTTCGTACATTCTTAAATCATGATTTGTTTGCCTCATTTTCTCAACAATAACGTACCTTTTAAGCTCACCCTTCACAATAGCCTTCCTAAACCTAACAATACCGTCACCGATATGTTCTATTCCAAAACCAAAGCCTAAAGATGTTGTCACAGCATATTGTGAAACAGCAAGTATTGTGAAATCCCATCTACTTAAAACTCGCTTAATAAAGTATGAGTATTTCCTAGCCATAGCTGGCTTGTCTAGCCAGAAAGCTGAAAGCGCATCAAGAACAAGCCTTGCTCTACCATATCCTAATGCTTTTTTAGCCTCAATAACTTTAGCTACGAGATCCTCAACGTTTAAACTGGTTAATGACCATATATCACCAGGAGACCCCATGAGAGCATCAATAATTACTAATTTACCTTCATCAATTGCCTTTTCAAAATCCCAACCGAATAGTGAAGCTTGCTTAATTATTGATTCTCTCGATTCTTCAGTAGTAACGTAAACGTTTTTATCACCTTCAATTATACCTTGATTTATGAAAGACATGCAAAATATTGTCTTACCTGTACCTGGCTCTCCAACTACAGCTACAAAAAATCCTCTAGGAATACCTCCCTCAATAAGCTTATCGAAACCCTCAACTCCAGTTGATAATCTTTCTATGCGAACATTATTCACTACTTACTCCCACATAATTTTAGAGCATTAGAAATATTTATTCCAGAGGTAAATTATGAAATAGTGTTTGATGATGATGCTCGAAAGGTCAGAGAACAGTCTATGAAGAACCCGCGCAGAACTGAAACTAAAAAGCTTAATAATCCTAAGCTCTAACGCGATGATGATCTCGGGGCTCCAGGAATTTTAATAGGTTAATGACGTTTAAGTCTCATCGCTGAGCTTTTACTCCATAAGTAAATCTTTTTTACCGAACCTCTTAGTTAAAATACTTTTTACATCCTTACCTAGTTCCTCTTTCTCTATATCCTCAAGAAGATCATGGAACCTTATTTCTCTTGCCTCTAAACCGCATGTACCATCAGGAAGCATGGCTCTTTTAACGCAGTAAGCATATTGACACCGCGCACCTATACATAAATCACCTGTCCAGCGGCAAATAGCAACCTTTCTAGGTTTTCCCCTATAGAACTTTGTTGAAATGACTAACGCGTTTTTTGCGCATTTAAAGTATTGGCAAAGAGGCGAACATAGTTTTTTAGAAGGTTTCCTTTCACGTTTCTGAACCCTTATTCTAAAGGGGGCTCGCGAAAAAGAAGATGTCCTATTGTTGAAGTTGTTTTTCAAAGAAAAACACCTCTGAGAAATACTATTCTTAATAGTTACATGATCCTTAATAAAAGGTTCATGGCTTATACCATTTAAACATTATTTTCGTTACCTTACTTCCTAGCTCACTTTTAGTTGCAGCTACAATAAATTTTTTTCTCACAGAATGAGAGAGCCTACCTGCTCTAACAAGCTCTATAGGGCTTGTTTTCTCGTTAACCGAAAGTACATGTACGAGGTATGGTGCATGATCTATTCCAGGGCCTTTCTCGTATATTGCGTAATCCGCACCAAACTTTAACCCCGACCTTACAACATATCCCTTCTCACGAAATTCCTTGTAAACATTATATAGCATAATACATTTCGGAACATTTTTTAAACACACATTGAGTAGCTTTTCAAACTCTACCTTACCTTCCACATCATAAATTTCTAACACACCCTTTTCAAGTAAGTATAGTGCCTCAATTAGTGATAGTATTAATGGTGAGTTTATTTCATTTGGCTTTTTAGGTTTCCTTATGCCTAAAGGTTTTCCGTAGAAACCGCTTGAGAAAATTTTTCTAGAATCATTAATGTCCCAAATAATGACTTTCGTGCCTACTAAATGTGCTTGAATCTTTCTATCCATAGGACTCATTTTTAAACCTTAAGAAATACTTAACTAACTTTATGCATTGCTAAATACATTAGTTCCTCAGCTGCATCCTTTGTTAAATCCGCTGAGTCTTCTACTATATCTATTATCTCTTTTAATAGTAGTACTGCCATCATGTTTCCAGAGGATTTTTCATAAAGTTTAAACGTAAACAATCTATATTGTTCATCGAGTTCCTCCTCCATTTTCATAGCATTTCTTGCTTTTTCAACAGTTATCTTAGGATTAACATTTAGCATAAATATTCCTTCCCTTAATTCATCAAATTCCTCTATAAACCTTTTTGTGAAGTTAAGAAGACTCTCAGTAAATTCCTTAGGTATTTCAATGCTATTACTTGCTATAATAGCTAGTCTATGAGCTAAACCCGCCATTAACTGTGCTGTTCTTTCAACATTATATGTTATACTTCTAAACAAGTCTTTATATGTTAAGCTTGGCATTGTTCTAACTAAGTACTCTATTATTTTTGACTTAGCCTCTTCAGTATTGTCTTTAAACTTTAATGCATGCTGATGCTTAACCTTAACTATTTCATACTTTCCTTCATGTAATGCTTCAAGTAAGCTGAACACTTCCTTATGACAGTCAGATGCATTTCTAGTGAGTGCTTGTAGAAGCTCTATTACAGTCATTTCCGCAATACTTTCACGAACACCTATTTTTGACGGATCATAGTATGACATTACATGAACCTCTACATGCTCAGTATCGGTAGTTAGGGTTTTTCATTTAGGGTATGGCTTTGCGGTTCCGCTTTGAGTTCTACTGGTACGAGTATTTAAAAGTTAGCTGCATGCTAAAAGCTAGATAGAGAGAAGTTTAAGGAAAAGAATGTAAGCCATGATCAAAGCTTTAATTGTCGACTGCTTAGGTAGGGGGAGTGGAAAGAGACTAAGCACAGTTGACGTTATAGGTGCGGGTCCGCGGTCAATAGCTGGAGTACTAGAGAAACATAAAGTATACGTTAATGTGAAACCCTTTAAAGAATACATTAAAACCTTAAGAAGGAAAATCAAAGAGTACGATATTTTATTAATTAGTGCAATGAGCCAAGATATAGGTGCTGTAAAGAAAGCAATAGATTTGTGGAGGAAGAAAGCAAAAGGCCCTGTAATTTTAGGTGGTCCAATAGTTTTCGGCATAGAAAATATTGGACATCTTAGCTTCGACATAGCAGTTTATGGAGAGGGAGAAGCCACCCTTAACGAACTTTTAGAAAATGGTTTAAGAGATGGAATTATACCTTCACTTGAAGCTCTTTCCAAAATAAAAGGCGTTGTGTTCAGAATAGGGAAGAAAACTTTGTTTACAGGTGCTAGAAAATTCATGCCTAGAACCATGCTTGACACTTACAAACCCTCTACGAGGGTTGTTAAAGATTATCCCCAATACTGGGCTTATAGAGTATACGTAGAAATTCTAAGAGGCTGCAGTAACTTCTATAGACCACTAATTAAGCTTTCCACGAGAGCGAAATGCGCAAACTGCAACTTATGTTTTGAAGGACCGCTGGAGAAAAGGCTAAAATGCCCCTATAATATTCCTCCGGGATGCGGTTACTGCTCAGTACCAGCTCTTTACGGTCCATCTCGCTCAAGAAATATTGACGCTATTGTTGAAGAAATAAAGGAGCTTATAAGGCTCGGAGTTACGAGAGTAACATTAAGCGCGTCCGACATTTTAGATTACGGTAGAGACTGGCTAGTCGAACCTAAACCATTAACTGACCCCTATAACCCCCCAGCAAACATTGATGCTCTAAGAAGTCTTTTTGAGAAAATATTTAGTATTCCAGAAGTTTCATCAGGTGAAGTTACTATTCTTTTAGAAAATATTAGAGCAAATTTAGTGAACAATGAAGTAGCTAAACTGTTATCAAAGTATTTTAAGAACACACCAATACATATGGGTTGCGAGACAGGTTCAGATTTACATGCCAAACTTATCGGAAGACCTGTTCTCCCAAGTGATGTTTTAAAAGCTACTAAGATCCTCATTAAATACGGGCTTAAACCCTATATTTACTTCATCCACGGGCTTCCTGGACAAAACATTGAAACAGTGAGGAAAACGGTGAAAATGATAAGGGAACTTGGAAGATTAGGTGTTGAGAAAATAACAACATACAGGTTTACCCCATTACCTGGAACAGCTTTTGAAAACTTCCCGCCAGGAACACCTATTACTAAGGATAAGTTAAGTAGAGCTATTGTGGATGCAGCTAACAAAGTAAATATGATGCGTAAGGAGAATCTTGTTGGAAAAACGGTTGAAGCCATTGTAGTTAATAAGTATCATAAAGATAGAAGATTCAATGTAGCATACCCTTTACCACATGGCCCCGTAATTCTCATTGAAAATGCTGACAAATATTACGGGTTTAAAGTAAAAGTTAAAATAGTTAAAGTTGCTAGTGAGAGAACAGTCTTAGGAAGAATAGTATCTATCGTTAGGAGGATTAAGCCTCTAAGTTTTTAACTTAAACGATAAGTTTTTAACGTAATTGCTAACGAATTTTTCATCACTTATTTTCTTTAATGTTGTAGTTATTAGTGTTTTAAGTGATTTAAGGTAGTTATCTATTTCAGCAACGTTTTTCCTTACTTCTGAAATGTCTTTTTCAAATGTTTCTACATAATAGCTAAGCATGCTGTTTTCGGAGTTTTCAAGAGCATGGCTAAGTAACTTAAATTCTTCATCTAAATCCACAAGCCTATGGTAGTCGAGAAGCGCATGTATGTAATCGAGTGTTTCAAGTATTTGTTTTAAATCTTCCTGGCTCATACCATCTAGTTCTATTTGAGAGACTCTCTTGGCTATACTAACGATGACTTTTCTATCTGCTCTTAATTGGTCAATTAACGCTAGAAACCTTCTAAAGTGTATTTCACTGCTTGTTTTAAGATAGTTTTTAAGGCTAATGTTGGCTTCGTGAAGCTTCTTACTATGCTTTTCTATAATGTCTTCAAGTTCACTATAAGTTTTTAAGATGGAATAATACATTGTTTAGGACACACCTTTAAAAGACCTTAAATTAGTAAAGCTATTTAGTGGCGGCTCTAACCGTTGCAATACTGTTATCGGCAATGCCCTCTTCTCGAAGCTGGTCAGTATTGCACCAAACTTCGTTAGGTGGTATGTTTTCATCAACTATAGCTGTTAATTTAAGCTTCCTTTTTCTAGCAACAACGATTTCTAAAGCGCTAGTTATTCCTAGCTCACTAGCTAATGTTGGGTTTATCTTTGCAAATCCCTCCTTAACTTCGGCTATGGCTCTCACTCTTATCCTTCTTTCACGCCTAATTTTCTCTTTTCCCAAACTGCTAGCTGGAGGTATAACAGCTACTAATGCTTTTATATCTACTTTTCTTTCAATAATTTTCTCTTTTTCATTTTCAGACATAATAACTAAACACCTTACTATGCCTTCCTTTGTCTGAGATTCCTTTCTAATCTAAGGCATATTTAAAATTTAAAAATAAAAACTATTTTTTAACAGGCACCCCTAGGTCCTCAAATTTTAGTTTGTATTTTAGATACTGTGGGATTTTAATGTATGCTTCATTAATTGGCGATCTAACTTGCTCCCATGTATCTCTATTCCTAATAGTTACAGTGTTATCCTCTAGGGTTTGATAGTCAATAGTTATTGCTAAAGGAACACCTATTTCGTCTGCCCTAGCGTATCTTCTGCCTATATTCCCTGATTCATCATATATTACCCTTAATCCCATGTTCTTAAAGTTCTCATAAACCTCTTTAGCTTTAGAAATTAGGGGTGCTTTTGAAACAAGAGGAAATACTGCTAAACTTATTGGCGCTACATCTCTGGGGAGTTTTAAAACAACTCTTCCATTCTTTACTGAATAAGCATGTTCTAATGTAGCATAAAGTAAGCGTTCAGCGCCAAATGAAGGCTCAACAACATGAGGTATGAACCTCTTACCCTTAGCAACTTTCTTTATTTTTTCTACATTGAAAAATTCCTGGCTAAGTTTTCTTCCTAATAACTCAATGTAGCCTTTAGCTTTAAGTTCGGCAAGCATTATGTTTTTGTCTTTCCTTTCAAAAGCGCTAACTATTTTTTCAAAATCACTAGGATATTTTCTCTTAAGAGCGCCAATGTTAAGTTTTATTCCACTAATTTCTACCTCCTTGGGTTCATCAAATTGCCTATAAACTGTTAAGTCCTTGCCACTGAATCCTATATGCCTCGTTAAGTCATAATCTCCTCTATATGAGTGACCAGCTACTTCTATCCAGCCCCATCTAGAAACTTTTACTAGTTGATCAAATGTTTGCGTTGAATAATGCGCTCTCTCATGAGGTAATTTGTCTTCAAAAACCTGTTTCTCAAACGGTATTCCCAGCTCGTTTACGAATTTTTGAGCTAACGCCATGAAATAAGCTAACCACTCATTAACTATGTAGTTTTTCTCTAAAGCCTCCCTTATAGTAACCACTGCGACCTTATCTTCACCTTTAACCTTACTTTCCGCCGTTATTAGCCTTATTTCGTCATTTTCGACTTCAGGAATAAATGGGCATTTTGGATTATCAGGATCAAAGAAAAACTCAACCTCCATAATTGTGAATTCCCTTAACCTAATAACGCCTTGTCTAGGTGAGATTTCGTTTCTCCCAACTTTACCTATTTGCCCTATACCTAAAGGCATCTTTCCCCTCATGGAATCATAAACTCTCTTAAAAGCTACGAACATTCCCTGTGCAGCTTCAGGCCTAAGGAACCCTATGTTTTCACTGTAAGGACCTATTGTTGTTCTGAAAAGTAAGCTAAACGTTTTCACTTCGCTTAAGGGGCCGTTGCAAGCAGGACACTTAATATTGTTTTCATTTATTATTGTTGTTAGCTCTTGTGGGCTAAGTCCTTCAGCGGTTTTCCCTGTTTTCTCCTCTACTAAATGATCTGCTCTAAATTTTCTACCACATTTAAGACACTCAACTATGGGGTCTGTGAAGTGTTCTAAATGCCCGCTTGCCTCAAGAACCACTTTTGGCATTATTGCTGGGGACTCTATTTCAACTATCATGTCTTGATGTTTAAGTATGAACCATTGCCTCCACTTATTTTCAATGTTTTTCTTTAAAACACTACCTAAAGGACCTAAGTCAACGAAGCCTGCTACTCCACCGTATATTTCATAGGATTGCCAGAAGAAGCCTCGCCTTACAGCTAATTCGACTATTTTCTCGTAAAGGTCTTTCTCGACCAATACTTAAGCACCTTAAGCGGCATTATGTTAATATGGTGCTAACTACTACTAAGATAACGTTACTTACTAAAAAACGCTTATGCGAAACAGGAGATGAAGTTTATGGTTAAAACAGAGCTTTACATATCTGATGAGAGAAGATATTTCGGAGGCTTCACAGTACCTTATGAGAAAGCAAAATACGTCATATTGGGCGTACCTTTTGAACACTCATTAACATATAAAGCGGGCACAAGCTTAGCACCAGCCCGTATAAGAGAAGCATCGGACGCTATAGAATCGTTTTCTTTAAGAGCAAATTTCGACTACGATAAATGTCCAGTAGCTGATTTGGGAGATATTTCAGTTGTTCCCGGAGACCCTATGCAGACATTTAACAGAATATCCGAGGTCGTTAGCGACATAGTTGCTTTAGGAAAAATACCTGTATTAATAGGTGGTGAACACAGCATAACATATGGTATCATAAGAGGACTTAGAGAAAAAAGCCCTTGCACTTTAGTTTTTGATGCGCATTTTGACTCTAGAGATAACTATTTAGGATATAAACTATCTCACGCATCAGTTATGAGAAGAATAATGGAAATAGTTGGTACGAGGAGAATAATGTTTTTAGGTGTTAGAGCGTTTAGTGAAGAGGAATACTTATTCATAAGATCAAAGAATGTAAGGTACATTACAAGCACGCAAATGTTAAGAAGCACTGTAGGTAATATTTTAAAGCTTGCGAAAAGTTTTCTAAGCGAATGCAGGAAAGTCCACATAAGTGTTGATATGGATGTTTTCGACCCAGCTTATGCACCAGGAGTAGATAATCCGGAACCTGAAGGTTTAATACCAACATTGATTTTCGACATACTCTACAATATAATTGATGAAAAGCTTCTAAGCTTAGATGTAGTTGAGGTTTCTCCAATAATTGATGTGAACGATGTAACAAGTCTTTTAGCTGCTAAAGTAATTAAGGAAGCAATAATATATCATTACATTAAAACAATTTCTAAATAGCTTTTACCCTTCTTATCTTAGGCGGCCTTACTTTGTAAAGTATTTTTGCTCCACAATATGGGCATCTTATTCCCGGGAGAATTTCTAGCTCCTTAGCGTCTATTATTCTTCCGCAATTAGCGCACTTATACTTCACAGTTACGGACATTTTAGATACCCTCAATTAACTCAAGTAATATCTACTATAAAAATTTATAAGTTCTTCCAAAAACATCTATTTCGTAGAAACCAAAATTTTAGGGTGGATGGTTTAAAAGAATGTTTGAATTTGAAGACCTAGGAATAGGTGGAGGAGGTCTTCCACCGGAATTATTTCAGGAAATAGCTAAGGAGGAATTGCTGATACGCATAAGAGTTGAGAAGCGGAAATGGGGTAGAGAAGTAACAATAATTGAAGGACTTAATGACCCATCAATAGATTTGAAGGAAATGGCTGCCAAGTTTAAATCAAAACTTGCATGTGGAGGTACAGCTAAAAACGGTAGAATAGAGCTGCAAGGGAATCATAAGGAACGGGTAAAGGAGCTTCTAGTGGAAATGGGCTTCCCCGAGGAAAACATCATAATAGTTGACTAGCTATAAGGATGCATACGCTAAGGAAGCATAGAATGGCTAATAAACCAATAAAAAGTAGGTATTTAATTGTTTGTATTTTTGCTAAACTGCTTTAGCTCAACACTTAATATTTTTATTTTTACTTTTTTTATTGTGGAGGTAGTGGAACCTTTAATTCGCGAACTAACTCTTTATACCTATTTCTAACAGTTACCTCAGTTACCCCAGCAACTTGAGCTATTTCCTTTTGAGTTCTTCTTTCATCCTCTAAAAGAGAAGCTATGTATATTGCTGCGGCTGCTAATCCCGCAGGGTCTTTGCCTGCAGTTATTCCTTTTTCTTCAGCTTTCTTCAATATTTCAGCTGCTCTCTTCATAACACTACCGCTTAACCCAAGTAAAGCCCCTATTCTCGGAACATAGTCTATAGGGTCAGCTATTGGTACTCTTAACTCAAGCTCTCTTAGTAAGAGCCTATAGCATCTAGCAACATCCTTTCTTCCAACTTTAGTGTATTTTACTATTTCATCAAGTGTTCTAGGTATTTTAAGTCTCCTACAAGCAGCATATATTGCTGCTGCAACAACAGACTCAATACTTCTACCTCTCACAAGACCTTTTTCAACAGCTTTCCTATAAATTACAGCTGCTTCTTCCCTCACATTTCTAGGTAAGCCAAGTTGCGAAGCTATTCTATCCAACTCATTCATTGCTTGAGCAAGGTTACGATCAATACTTGACTGTATTCTCGCTCTTATCTGCCATTTCCTCCAACGTAAAATTTCGAGTCTTCTTCTAGGTTCTAAATGCCTACCGAAAGCGTCACGATCACGCCAATCAATAATTGTTGAAAGACCTTTATCGTGAACTGTTTGTGTAAGAGGTGAACCTACACGGCTTCTCTTCTCTCTTTCTTCAGGGGTAAAAGCTCTCCATTCAGGGCCTTGATCAATAGCTTTTTCACTAATAACAGTTCCACAATCAGCACAAACATATTGACCACGTTCAGGATCATAAATTATATTAGTGCTTCCACAAACTGGACATTTCATAACAGCATCTCCACTTACTCCTCTCTCAACAGGAAAACCTGGATCTACCATTTTTCTAACCACCTTAAATTTCATAAGTTAAACTTATATAGAATCCCACTTCTGCCTTAAGTCCTCTTATAGATTAAGGTATTTAAATCTTTCGATAAAGTTTATAAATGCTTCATGATGCTCCTTGTAAACGGTGTTAAAATTACATTTCGGTAAGCTTTAGTAAGGTCTCTTTAACCTTAATAACACCTATTGCTGCAATTAACCTGCCAAGCCTTGGACCATAGGGTTGTCCGAGAATTGACTTGTACAGTACTTTAAACAATTCCCTAGGATCCACACTATGCTTTCTAGCCACTTCATAAACTAGGTTATGGATTTCAACATCGCTCATCTTATCACTTAATTTTTCAGCAAATTCCCGCACTACATTAATGTACTTCCTTATTGGCTGAGGATTAAATTTAATCCTATACTCTTTAGGTATAATATCTAATTTAACCCAATTTTCGACATATGTTTTAAGCTTATAAACCTCTTCAGGATAGCCTAGCTTTCCTACTACAACATTCCAGTCCTTATATATTTGGTAAATTACAAGCACATCTACGAAGCTAACATGTAACATTGCCTTATCTGTTTCCGAAGAAAGCATGTACGCGTATATTTTCTTTTCTAAACCTGAATCCCTTACTTCAACATTTTTTTCAAAAAGAAGACCTATGTTTCTAAATTCCTCATAAAGTCTAAGTAGGAAGTACGGATCATCCTTAAAGTTCTTATTTTCTTCGAGATTTCCTTTAAAAAGGAAGTATTTCAACACTTCCGGAGGAACTAGAGAGAGCATATAGCTTAAATCGCCTAATCCCTTACTTTTACTCATTTTCCTACCTTTAAGAAGTATGAAACCATACTTGAAACCTATAGGTGGTTTTTTCTTAAAAAGCTGAGTATGTACTGCAACTGCTGTATCCCAGCTTCCACCTCTAGTGTGATGGTCTACTCCTGCTCCTTCAACATCTACTCCTAAGAAATCCTGCCTACTTGGCCAATCAAGCCTCCATACAAGCTTCCACATGTGATCCTTAATGCTTATTTTCCCTCTATAACCACATCCCTTAACGTATCCTACGTCTTTATTACAAACGTACTCTATTGTCCCTTCAGCTAGGTTGAAGCCTAAAACTCTTGTCGTAGCTATTTTTCCACATTTCTCACATACAGGCAACACTATGTCCTTCCAGTTTACAGGTAGTTTTCTTAAAGACGTTTCCTCCAATATTCTCCTCACTAAGTCCAAGTTCTCTATGAAAAATACTAAGTAGTCATCATAATATCCTTCCAAGTAAAGCCTATTAGAACCTACTATTTCATCAGGTTTCACACCGAATTTCCCCATGATTTCGGCGGTTTCGTTCAAGAAGTGTTCACCATAGCTTCTATGACAACCGTAGGGGTCAGGTACGTGAGCTAATGGCTTACCTAAGTGAGGCTTTAATTCCTCATAGAACTTCTTTAACGATGCTGGTATGCTGTCGAAAGCATCCATAATGTCCCCTACGAAAATAAAGTACGTTTCAATACCGCGTTTTCTAAGCTCTTTAACTAAAGCCCAAGGATATAGAAATTCACAAACAGTACCTAAATGTGGTGGGCCACTTGTAGTTATCCCTGCTGCAATAACTACAGTTTCCCCCTTCTCTTTAACAACTTTATCAGCTAATTTAATAACCCAGTGGTCAATCATAAGCTCTAATCCACCCTGTTCTTCCTTAAAAGAACGGGGAATGAAGATTAATAAACGTTTGCTTTATAATAGTTACACTTAAAACTCCCCTAAGATTATTTTGTTTCTTGAAGCCGGGTCGTCTAGCGGTCAAGGATGCGGGGCTTTGGCCGCCTAACTGTTGGCGGAAGAACCCCCGTGACCGGGGTTCGAATCCCCGCCCGGCTACCAACAATACTTCTTCATAAAGGCTTTTAACAATGAATTTATCGGACATTTTAGCCCAAATTAGAGCTAAGGACCCATTTTATAGTAGTGGGAGAATTCTTAGCAGTATGGTAACGACGCCTAATAGTGTAGCTGTAAAGGCTTTCTACATGTTTATCGACACTAATGCTGGTGACTACGGTGTATTCAAAAACTTAGCTAAAATGGAAAAATATGTTATTAGAAAACTCTCCCAAATTCTAGGGTGCGTTAGTAACGAATGTAGAGGATACATAGTTTCTGGAGGATCTGAAGCAAACTTTCTCTCCCTATGGTTACTTAGAAACTTAGCTTTGAAAATGAAGAACATTAGAAAGCCGGAAATCATAGTTTCACCTACAGTACATTACTCAATACTGAAAGCAGCTAATGCTTTAAACATAAGAGTTGTTTACTCTAAACTAAATAAGCACTTAAAAATGGATGCAACATCAATTCAAAATCTTATAACAAAAAGAACAATAGCTATAGTTGCGAACGCTGGCTCAACAGAGCTGGGTTTTGTTGACGATTTAAACTCCATTTCTAAGATAGCTTATGAAAACGAAGTACCGATACATGTAGATGCTGCATATGGAGGATTCATATTACCATTCATTAAAACGGTTAATTTCCAAGGATTCAGGCTTGAAAGCGTTTACACAATAACAGCTGATCCGCATAAAACACTTTTCACACCCGTGCCTTCAGGCGGATTTTTCGTTAAAAACAGGAAAATACTCAAATACATTAGGTTCGCGCCGAAATATCTTAGTCGTAAGCCTTCTGAGACATTAACTGGTACAAGAAGTGGTGGAGCAATAGCATCAGTCTATGCTATACTACGATTTGTAGGGTTAAGGGAAATAGCGAGAATGCATAGGAAATGTTATAAATTAGCTTTAGACTTCTATGGGAAAATTAAGAGAACAGGTAAGTTTAAGACTTTTGGGAAGCCTGAAACACCCATTGTATGTTTCAAACCCTTCGATACTGATAGCCGCGAGCTCATTAAGGCTCTTAGAAGAAGGGGTTGGATAATTTATAGATGCCCCGTAGTTGATGGGTTAAGAGTGGTTTTCATGCCTCATGTAACTAAAGACGTTATTGGAGAGTTTTTAGACGACTTACTTGAAATAGTTTAGCTATTACTCGTACTCTCTCCAAGTATATCCGCATTTAGTGCATCTGTAAAATCTTGTCGGGGGTTCGTCTGCTGCCCTTGTTTGAGCCATCCAAACATATGCTTCTCTATTACCGCATTTAGGGCACTCAACCCCCTTAGCTATAGATGCTATTCTAGGTAACCTAACGTTCTCATCTATTACGACAAGTTTCTCCTTATTGCTATGCTTAATTTCTTTTCTAATAACATAAGATGTAGCAATAGATTTTGTAAGTTCCTCTTCATAGCCGCATCTAGGGCAGACAGCATATGTTCTCTCATCTCTCCTACGTGGAACCATTATGCTTCCGCATTTAGGGCAGAACCTCATTTTTAACCACCTTAATTAACGCTACTACTGAGTCTACACTAATGAGCATTGTTTTACATAAAGTTTATCATTTTCCCCACTTTAAACAACATAGTGATGAATATGGGGATATGCTATGTTAATGGTGTAAAACAAATATATGACGAATTGCATGGATACGTAAACCTAACACAAACCGAGGAGGAAATAGTAAATAACCCCATTTTCCAAAGACTAAGAAACATATTGCAACTCGGTTTAACATACTACATATATCCTGGAGCAACACATACCCGCTTTAGTCACTCAATAGGAGTGAAGCATGTAACAGGGAAAATGGGAGAAATCCTATGTAAACAAGGCCTTCTAAGTAGCGATGAAATAAGGCTTTTAAGATTAGCCGGGATACTACATGACATAGGACACTACCCTCTTTCACATGCATTAGAAGACTTCTTTTTATCATTAGGTAAGCTAGGCCATGAAAAACTAAGTGTCGAAATAGTTCAGAAAACAACTATTGGAGATTACTTAAAAAATGAAGGCTACAAGCCTAAAGAAGTATCCGATATAATAATGGGAACACACAGGAACAAGTTATACAACATGGTTTTATCTTCCGACGTAGATGCTGATAGACTAGATTACCTATTAAGAGATTCAATGCATACAGGTGTAGCCTATGGAAACATAGATGTTGAAAGAATAGTCAATACTTTAACTGTTGATGATGAAGGAAACCTTGCAGTTCTAAGAAAAGGATTAGAGTCAATAGAAAACCTCTATGTCGCCCGTCTCCACATGTATAGAAGTGTTTACATGCATAAGTCTGTAATAGGATTCGAAATGTTGCTTTCAAAAATATACTCTATTCTCTACGAGAAAATAGGTCCTCAAGAGGGAGTGTACGGCCCTAAAGAGCTAAGTGAAATGATATCCTCTGAGGAATTCGTGTTCTTCGACGACCACTACGTTTTTAGCTTAATTAGGAAATTCAGAAAAGACCCTAGGCTAAATGATGTTGAAAGAAAACTCATAGACATGCTCCTTTATAGGAGACCATTTAAAATTGTTTTTAACGAAAGCAGCTTCTCAAAAGAAACTATTAGGGAAAAATATTTGAAACTAAGAGAGTGTCTTAAAGAGAAACTAAGCGGAACAGACATTGAGAAAACAACGCTAATATACTATGGTGAAATAGCGTTCTTTTCAAGAAAAAACGCAGTCTCCATAGTTGAAAATGTTCGTAGTAAAGGTACACCTATTTACTCCCTAAAAGGTGTTACTTTGCTCAGCTTCCTACCTACGACATATGCTGTCCTAAGACTCTACACTATACCTAAATACTCTACACTACTAAAAGACATTTGTTTCATGTAAACATGGGTTAAAGAAAAATATCTGTTCGAACAAAGTAGTATATTGCCTTTCCCATATGTTTTAAGTAAATTTATGGAGGTAAACTATTCGAAATGGAAACTACTGGAATGACATTAATTGTGAAAACATTAGACATAGATTCCGGAAGGATAAGAACAGTTATTATAAATGCTGAAGACGCTTATTTCAAAACAATTAAACCATACGATAGAGTAAGGGTCACTTTCGGTGATAAATCTAGGACAGCTATGGTATTTGTCTCAAAAACAGTTGTTGAAAAAGGTCACATAGCCTTACCTAGGTCATTAGCTAACGAATTGGGAGTTCGAGATGGAGATAAGGTAGGTGTTAAAGTAATTACTCAGCCTATTTCAATAAACTATATTTTGAAAAAACTTAACGGGGGAAGGCTTTTACCTGAAGAAATACGTGCAATAATTAAAGACGTTGTTGACGGCAGCTTGGGAGAAATAGAAATGGCAGCTTTTCTCCTTGCACAGTACTTTTACGGTATGAGCTCAGATGAGCTTGAATCATTAATTAGAGCTATGGTTGATACTGGAGCAAGAATAGAGTTTGAAGAACCAGTGCATGATGAACACAGTATTGGAGGAGTTCCAGGGAACTCCAAGGTTGCTTTAATAGCTGTGCCAACCGTGGCTTCAGCAGGTCTTTTAATACCGAAAACAAGCAGTAGGGCTATAACAAGCCCTGCAGGAACAGCTGACACCATGGAGGTTTTTGCTCCAGTAGTGCTCACACCTACCGAAATAAAGGAAATAGCAACTAAAACTAAAGGGCTACTTGCATGGGGTGGTGCCTTAGATTTAGCCCCTGCCGACGACATTTTCATACATATAGAGCATAGATTAATGATTGATCCGCAAACACAAATGGTTGCAAGCATTTTAGCTAAGAAACTGGCTATGAGTGTTTCCTACCTTATAGTAGATATTCCGGTAGGTAAAGGGGCTAAAGTGGAGACTATGGATCAGGGAGAGAAATTAGCCTCACTATTCCTAGATCAAGCCTCAAGATTGGGAATGAAGGCTAAATGCGCATTAACTTATGGTGGACAGCCAGTAGGATACTACATAGGTCCAGCATTGGAAGCTAAAGAGGCTCTAAAATCTATGATTGATAGAAAAGGACCTGGAAGTCTTGTGGAGAAAGCTCTTGGAATTGCTGGTTTACTTTTCGAATTAGCGGGTATAGCGAAAAGCGGTACTGGACTAGAATATGCTAAAGAACTCTTCTATAAGGGTAGAACGTATGAAAAGTTTAAGGAAATAATAGAGGCTCAAGGCGGTGATCCCAACGTAAAACCTGAGGAAATACCTTTAGGAGACAAGACGGTGACATTTGATGCTCCAACGGACGCTTATGTAACGCACGTAGATAACATAGCAATAACGCTTATAGCTAGAGCAGCTGGTGCGCCTTTCGACAAGGAAGCTGGAATTAGAATACATGTTAAAGCTGGAGATAAGGTGAAAAAAGGTGATCCTCTATACACAATATATGCTAAGTCTTCTATTAAACTATCTCAAGCATATTCTTTATCATTAAAGCTTAAGCCAATAACCTTAGAGGGAATGATTTTAAAGGCCATACCTGAGTACTAAGTGTTAGCAACTTTTCTAAGCAAAAATATTTTACCATCCTTTGCTGAAATTACTTCTACTTTTCTGTTAGCATAAGCCCAACCTACTGTAGCGCAAATGATAGCGTCTAATGTGTCTTTGCTAAGTTTCTCTAATTCCACATCCCCTATGTTAACGAATTTTGATAAAGCATTTCTAATGTCTTCTAACCCTGTGTTTTTAAGTGCGCTTCTCGGATGAGTTTCTAAAACTTTAATTCCTCTTCTTTCACAGTAATTTTTTATTTTCAAAGCTCTGAAAACAAGCTTCCTCATACCCTTCCATCCTGGCGGTAGGAGCTTAAATCCTCGCTTAAGCATTTCCTTATCAACCTCTCTAAATCCTCGTGAAAGAGATAGTGGCGCATCTATAACGACTATGTTGGGTCTTAACCTTCTCGCAATATACTCTATTTCTTCATCGCTATGAACAATACCGTACTCTACTAAGTCACCATCTATTACTATAGCGTATCCTGTTGGGTTTTTAGGTGAACCAGAAAGATCGAGGCCTAGTACTCTCCATTCTCTAAACACACTTATCCCTCAACAGATTCTTTAAAACACTCTTTAACTCTAAAAAGTGTTTAACGTCAACACCAATTTGAATGAAAACTACATTACCTACTTCTTTGCGAACATTTTCTAAGTGCATGTCTCTATCGTCTACATAAACTATTTGGCATGGCTTAACGTCTAAACCTAAATTATTTAACGCCTTCTTCATTAGCATGCCTTTATACGGGTGATATTCGATAAAGTGTCCGTCGAACATTTCAAATATTTCGAAAGCTTTCAAAGCTTCAATAGCTATTTCGGGAATGTTCCAGCTTAAACTGTACACTTTTAACCTGTTCCTTCTAGCCCATATTAGGAACTCTTTCACGCCAAAATTAAGTTCTATAGGGAGGCCTTCAAAATCAACTATTTTGTTTTCAGAAACCTTTCTGAAGGGAGGCTTCTGGGCTGAAATATCAAGGGATGACCACACGGTTCCATCTAAATCTAGAAAAACTATTTTAGGACAGCATTCCTTACTCACTTAGCATCAGACCCTCTTAGCTTTCAAAACTATTTTCTCGACAACATCGCTTATTTTGCTTAAAGGCTCCAATCGAGTAAGCTTCCTAGCTTCTTCAAGAGTGTTTTCAACAATATCTACAACATATGAGAACCCGTTGCTTAAATATCGGGCTCCTTGAACATATGTTGCTAAGGTTTCGGCGAGTCTGGCAACTTTTGCTTCAACAGTTTGCATTTCATTAAACTCCCTAATTAACTCAGCTACTTCATTACCAAGTTTTTCCCTAGCAATATTTTCTTCAAGCCTTCTAGTGTCAGGTATTACTTCTTTAACATGTTTCACTATGTCTCCAATAAATGCTTCAGGTAAGTCATGAAACATAGCTAAAGTTACCACCTTATAGACGTTTACGTCCACATTTCTCCTTTTAAGCTCACTGGATAGAATATAAGCTATAACTGAAGCTTCAAAAATATGTTCAGCAACAGTTTCACCTATAGAAGCAGGGATTCCACGTAACATCCACCCTGTTCTCACAGTGTTTTTAACAGCACGTATAGAGTCCAGTATATTGTCTATTTCCACCATAAAGCATCTCCTTAAGCTACAACATTGTTACTACAGAAAGTACATACTAAGTTACCTTATTAACACTTGCTACACTACCATAAACAATACTTAACATGTAGGGAATAAAAGAAATACATGGTAAGATGAGCTATTCTTAGGGAAAATTTGGGTTTAGAAGCATTTGCTAATTTAGAATCTCAGTGAGCTAGAAAGCTCTGCGTGAAACTATAAATTGCTATTACTTAAATTGAATAGTAAAATATGTTTGAAACATGCTAGAAAAACTATGTTTTCTCCACGGTTATTGCTGAAACAGGACAGACTTCAGCAGCTTCTTTCACGCACTCATAAAGCTCATCAGGCACATTCCCTATGGACAAAGTCTCCGTAGTCTCAACACTATATTTCTCAACAACCCTATTCTTACCGTTATCTTCGCCAAGTATGAAAACCTTAGGGCAAATAGATGGCGCTAACCCGCATGAAATACACTTCTCCCTATCAACAATAACCTTAAACGGCAAAGTAAAAACACCTCCCCACATTTACTTAACAACGTGTTCCCATATAATATGTTTCCATATGAACAATAATGCTGCTTATTAATTATTTGTTTCATCATTAGCTTTAAATGCTAGTTAGTGCAGAAACGCTTAGAAAAGTAAGATAATTGCAGCAACAACTTTCCTTAAGAGAAATTACTAGGGTAGATGTTGATGGGCTGGGAAGAGCTCTGTAGTAAACGAGCTTTATTGGCTATTATCGTATGGGTTTGGATGTTCTTAGGTTCTATTAGTACTATTGCATTAATAGCTTATGTTAAGGGTGTACCATTAGTTTTTGAACAAATAATTAATATGTTAAGTAATGAACCCTACTTAGCATCCTATGGGGAAGTTGTTGGCGTAGGTGACTTACCATTAATTATTACTATGCTTTGTAAAGATGACCTTAAAATGTATGGTTTAAAAAGAGAAAAGTTAGTAAGAAGCATGTTACTATTTACTATCGATCCCATTAATAGCTGTTATATTTGCTTTAAGAATAACTTTAGGCGACATGGAATTTGAAAAATTTAGTTTACGATTTCCTTACAACATCTGGTATGCTATTTTAAGTGCACTGGCCTATGGTCCTTTAGAAGCATTTTTTATCACATGGCTTATTGTGAATACAGATTACAGATTTAATGGGCTAAGTAAAACCATTTCACCAGGGCTTTTAGTTACAGTGTTGGTTTTCGGACTATCACACATTGTTCTTTCACCCCAAGGAGGAATCATGAATGCCATTAGGGTATCAATATACTTTCTCATACTAAGCTCAATATTCAAATATACTAAAAACTCCGTGGGACCCATGATTGCGTGGACGTTAATCAACGGCCAAGTACTATATCTTACAATAGGATGTTTAACCTAAAGCTTTTAATTAATAGGAAAAGTACTTTAAGCTCTTAGAGAAATTCTATTAATAATAGTCTTTACGCTTTTCCGCAACATTTTAATCACGGTGTTATTGCTGTATTGTATAAAGAGCTGCTGAAATGCAAGAGGCTTATGAAACCTTGATTACGAATGTTAGAAGGGAAATTGAGAAGCTGAAATGGAAAGTTAAATATGTTCCTCACGAAATCATCGAAAATTATAATGCCTGTTATAGGGTAGTTTACAAAGGTGAAATCATCTATCCTCCTGCAGCAGATAAACTCAAAATTCCGCTAAATGAGATATGAATTTCTGAAAGACTAAAGGAGTATGAAGAGTATGTGCTTTTCCATGAACTTAAGGAGATACTATACAGGTATCAAGGTTACGATGTTATCGAAGCACATATTAAAGCTAGGATAGATGAGGCATTAAGGTTCTGTAATGACACTAAATGGGTAAAATATTTAGAGAATTTCTTGATTCCATAGTTCCTTTGGAGTGTTTAAAAATGATTTGTAAATCACTAAAAACAAATGATTTAAAGAATATTAAGAATCTTTACGGAAAAATAATGAAATGCATTAATTCCTCAGTATAACGAGTATTGAGACTTAGCAAGAAACTAGCTACAATGTAAAAATAGTTTAAGATGGTTGAGATTTGAACCCCAGATCACAAGGATCCCAGACATATGCCAGAAACTACTTGACTGACATACAGCCGATATACTGTGTATGTAAGGATTAATTAAGATGCGAATTTGCATTAGCTACTGCTCGATTGCTAATATGCCGTTGTTAACAGAGCAAAACCTCAACCGCTATGTAAAGCAGTATGTTCTGCTTCCGTTATCAAACAGTCGAAGATGTCTACTATCTTACCGCTCCTTCAACACACCTTTCTCTTATGTTACTAGCAATTTCCTCGTATTGTTTTGAAACAAATCATCCTCTGTTAGTGATAGCAGAAGCAGAATAGTTCTGTTGCTTAAGACCCATACCATAGTTAATAGGTCTTTCGCAGATAGTCCCCTCATAGGTATATTGTTCTTACTAGCCTCCAGGCACTGTAACTCGGCCGGTTACACCATCCTTATATTCTTGATAAGGCTTTATCCTGGCGGGAGACGTCTTGAGTCGAAAGCAACGTTCTGCTAGGTTACTGGTCTTCGCAAAGAGGATTCTGTGGGAACCTATCAAAGATAAGTGCACTATTTTCCCTTGGCGAGAACGCTCGAAGGTTTGATTTCGAGGTGATCTTTGAAGCAGGTATCGATGATATTTTCCACAATCTTTCGCTTAGAGAAAGGCTAGAACTTCTCCCTTACTTCATCGGCAACGTTATCCAGATACGGAAGAGCACCAAGGGATTAGATAGAAAGCTGAAGAGGGATCTGATAACGCCGGAAGAGCTAAAGGAAATTGAAAGATATGCGAAGAAGTTAGGCGTTTCATCAATAGGTTACTGTAAAGTTGATAGAGACGACATCTTTGAAGGGTTTAGACTGGTCTACGACCACGCTATAGTTTTCACCGTGGAGATGGATAAGGAGGAGATCGCTAAAGCTCCAAGCTTCTCTACGCTGAAGATGATTTACAGAACCTACCTGAAGACAGGTATTATCGCAAACAAACTGACGGAACTCTTAAGAGAGATGGGTTTTCGGAGCACATGCAGAACCGAGACTAGATGGACTAACAATATATCCTATTCTAGCAGAGAACAGGTATTGGAACCTTTGGACAAAACGGTCTGATCATCACCCCGGAGTGCGGTCCAAGACATAGGATAGGTGTTGTCTGTACTAATATCAAGAACTTGCCGAGGATTAGAAAAGACGATTTCTCATGGGTAAAGGAATTCTGTAAAATATGCAACCACTGCGTCTATGCTTGTCCCATAAAAGCAATCTATGAAAAACCTATGGTCACGAAAGATAACTACGTCGCACATATAGATAACATAAAGTGTGCTAAGTACTTCGTTAAGCACTATGCGTGTGGGATCTGTATAAAGGTATGTCCATTCAATACTATTGGATATGAGAAACTAAAGAAGGAGTTCAAAAAGCGAACACTAGATGGCACTTAAGAAGTAGGTGAGGCTATCTATGTGAAGCATAATATGGTGTAGAGCAAGTTCACGTAATCCACACTGCCTTGTCTGATCTAGTGAATGTTCTTTTTGAAACCATGTTTTCATAAGCTCTTCTTAAGTTTTCAAAACTGCTTCTAAAGAATGAACATTCCTTGATACATATTCCGCAGCCAAGTGTTTTAAAGAACACTACTAAACATTTTGTGTAATCTATGTACCGTCTACGTTCATCATGTAGAACCATGGGTTCGGGATATATTGCTTTGGCAAGACATACATAGGCATGACGATTATAGATTCTGTAGAGCTTCTGGATAAATATACTTCTCAGTAATTATAGGACTGCTATTATCTTACTTCTTATATAGGAAAAAGGTTTTGTAATGTTATATTATTCTTTTCTAACGTAGTTAGGGACTACTGGTGGTAATTTTGCAAGTTTTGCATACCATCTATTTAGGAGAAAATGGGCTGCAACAAGCAAAACTATTCCCATCGGCAATAATACCATTGGTGTTGTTAAGCCAATAGCGAACAGTAGGTAAAGTATTATTCCTATACTAGCAGCTGTTATAGCATACGGTATTTGGGTGCTAACGTGGTCTATATGGTCCGCTCCGCTATACATTGAGGACATTATGGTCGTATCGCTTATTGGGCTACAGTGGTCTCCGAAAATCCCCCCTGAGAAAACTGCTGCAATAGATGCGTAAGTTACTAAGTAAGCCATGTGGAGGCTTTCTGGGTACTGCTGTAGTGCGAGTTTCCAAGCTAACGGTATAGCTAGTGGCATCATAATTCCGAATGTTCCCCAGCTTGTACCTGTCGTGAAAGAGATAAACATTGATGCTAGAAATATTACTAATGGTGCTACTAAAGCCGATACCCTAGCCGATACAGCAGCACTTACTACGAAATCCGCGGTTCCAACAGCATCCACAGCGCTCTTAATACACCATGCTAGCACCATTACTGTATTTGCAAAAACCATTAAATACATTCCTCTAATAGTATACTCCATTGCCTTCGAAAATGACAGTGACTTATACATTAGTGTAAAGACTAATGCAAGAATATATGCGATGAAGCTTCCCCACAGCAATGCTGTTGCGGAGTCAGCATTCATTAATGCTTCACCAAATGGAACAGTCCACCATTCAGCCACGCCTGCACCAGTATACCACATTCCAAGCAATGTTACTATGACCAGAGCTAGCACTGATACTGCGAACACCCATGGGGGAGTTATTTTTTCAGGCTTAGGTTCACCCAGTACTGTTTCAGTAGGCATTAATGGTTGTGCACCATCACGTAGAACTTTTCCATTCTTAACAACTCTATGTTCTGCCTTAAGCATCGGGCCGAAATGTCTTCTCGTAAGAACAACTAGTAGTACTAAGATAATTGCTAGGATAGAGTAAAATCTGAAAGGCACAGAGGATAGCCATGCTGCATATGAGCCTATTGTTGGAGCAACCTTTAAGATTCCTTCGCTAACCTCTTCTGTTAGCGAATCAAATGCGTCCTGTATCAGTCCGACCTCATAACCTATCCATGTCGACACTATTGCTAACCCAGCTACAGGCGCTGCTGTTGAATCAACAATGTAGCTTAGTAGTTCACGGCTAACTCTTGACCTATCCGTTAAAGGTTTTGAAGCATTTCCGACAATGATAGTATTAGTATAGTCATCGAAGAATATTATTATTCCTAGTAACCAAGAAATAAAGCTTGCTCCTTTAGCGCTTCTCACCTTCCTACCAATTGCTTTGGCTAAAGCATGCATTGAACCTGAGGCATATAGTAAACCAATAAACGCGCCCACGACGAAGTTAAACACTATTATTGTTGCATTCCATGAGTCCGTAATATTTTCAACAATCCATGCAAGACTTTGTCCTGTGGCATTTATTGGGTTATACCCGGTAGCCATTAATGCGCCAATCCATATACCTGCGAAAAGCGCTGGCAGTACTTGTCTTGTAACAATAGCCAACACTATAGCTAATATTGGCGGTAGAAGAGGAAATATAACATAAGGTCTTTCTGGCGTTGGCCCACTATATGCCAGTAGACTGATTATTAAAATTATAACAACAGTAATGATTTTAACCATATTTGATGGCTTCATAAAATCCACCTAATAACTACTTGGTTATACTTAATTTTTCGATTTTAATAGTATAAAAACCTTGTTATATGGATAGTTATATGGATATTATAAAAGCCTTATTCAACTTAACTAATAGAATCAAGCACTAAAGCCTATTGTTACATCAGCGATTACCATGCTTAATTCTATTTGAATATACCAAGTAATAAAACACCCTTAGTTAATTATTAATATGAGCACATTTCAGGTTCTGCACTAATTTACATATTCGTAAATCTTCACGCCTTTCCTTTTCTGTTTTTAAAATAGAGCAACTGTATCAGAGCTTACTACTCTAAATCTCTCTTATCCCTAGTTAGATAACAAGAATATTTATAAGCTAAATAAATGTTTAAACAAAATACATAATATCCGCATATAACATATTTAGTTAAGGGAATTATGTAATGCCTGAGCACTCCTTTTATTCTAAAAAGGAAGTTCTTGAAATAGTTTATAAATACACTGAGAATAAAAAGGTACCAGCTCATCCACTTCCTCTATCATATCTTGACGAGTTAGAAGTTATTTGGAGAAAGCATTGGGGTGCTCAATCAGAGATAGGGAAGCTAAGGGAAGCTCTGGTAATTAGACCAGGCGATGAAGTAGCTCCTCCAGAGGAAGACCTTGTTTTCTATCAATTTGAGAAAAGAGTAGATGTTGAAAAGGTTAAGAGAGAATTTGAGGGTTTAATTGAAGCTTTGCAAAAGGAAAAGGTTAAGGTTTATGATATCAGAGAACTTTTAAGAACCGAAATGGATATTGATGGATGGATGCTTAAAGAACCATACGGTCTTCCTCATGCTAGGTTCGGCGGTCCAGGAGCTAGAGATGTAGGATTAGTGGTTAATGGAGGAGCAATTATAGGTAGAATGTCTCTCCCATACAGACGGGGAGAAGAATATGTTACAATGAAAGCACTAGCTAAATTAGGAGTACCAATATTATATACTGTTAATGGTAACGGTCTTTTTGAAGGAGGTAATGTAGTATGGCTTGACCCAAAACATGTTGTTTTAGGGAAAAGTGTTAGAACAAATCAGGAAGGTATAGACCAGGTCTCATATGTTTTGAAACGCTGTGGAGTCGAGGAAATATATGTAGTTCCTATTCCCGGATACTTATATAACACGAAGTGGCCTGCTGGAGGATTTGCTCATCTCGATTGCGTCTTCGGATATGTTGATGATGGATTAGCTGTCATATATCCTCCTGGAGTACCATACGAGTTCATTGAGTACTTGAGAAGTAAAGACATAAATTTAGTTGAAGTACCACCTGATGAAGCAAAATGGTTAGCATGTAATACATTAGCGCTAGAACCAGGGAAAATTATTCTTCCACGAGAGTTTAAAGAAACAATACGTGCTCTTGAAAGAGAAGGTGTGGACGTTATTGCAGTACCGTGGGAAGAGAGCAAATACCTAGGTGGGGGCCCTCACTGCTCAACAATGCCTTTAATAAGAGATCTAGGACCAAAACTCTAAATTTCTTGATTTTTATTATTGACCAAACTTTGAAAGAATTAATGTTAGCTTAGTTGTTAATGGCCGGAGTAAGAGATTATTTGAAGGTACGTTACGGTTATTTAGAATAGTGGATCATGTTAATAGAATTCTGAAGTTTAATTTCAAAATCGTTACCATATAAAATAAAAAATATTTCCATATCGTACTTAAGTCATTATATAAATCTATCTTAGATTTCATAACTCTCTGCTTTATTTCTACCGACTTCAACAACTTCTTTATGCAGATATTGGTTTAATCAGCTATTCATTAAAATATGAATTCTTTTAATACCTTACCCTGTTCCTAATAGAGAATTACAGTTAAAGCTTAATACGCAAGATGTTCTTATGGATAATTTAACAACCATACCTAAGACTTACTACACAAAACCTCCACTTGAAATACTTCAATAAAATTATTGAATAGGTTTAATAAGTAATCCTAAATTTATATTTGATAACGTACTACTTGTTCTTGGAGAGATCGTTCATGAAGAAAGAAAGGGTTTACGAGTTCGACGCTATTATTCTAGAGGATGAGAGCGAAGGTTATGTAGCTCTAGTACCTGCTTTACCAGGTTGTCATACACAAGGTGATACCATAGACAAGGTATTAAGGAATATTAAGGAAGCTATAGAGCTGTACTTAGAGACTCTTACCGATGAGGAAAAGGAGGAATTATTGCGTCAAAAAGTTGTTGGTGTTCAGAGAGTGAAGGCTATTGCCTAGGTCTTCATTATTTTTCCTCTATCTTAGAACATAGTAAGAAATCCATGTACCTTACTTATAGGCTTAAAAACAGAGTATTTTATTAACCGTAATGTGTAACTTTTTAGTTTTAGAATAAAACATGTCTTTAAGCTAAGTTCTATCATGCATAGAGTAATACTTATTAGAAATACAACTAAATTTATAATTTAAGTTTCTTGTCCTCTATAGTTACAGTTTTTTAACAGTAAGACTTTTATAATACTTAAATTAGTTTGTTGAATGTGTTGTTACTACCGATATGATATTGATATGGGGATCTTTAATTCCTTCGAGAAATTATATTGCCTATCATATAATTGAATGAGGTCTCTAAAGAACTTGGGGAAGCAGAGTTTTAAAGCATATTTAAGAATGCTGCTATAAGAGATTGATTAGGATATTTTCTTATTGCTATTTTAGGGTACGTAATCTTTACAGAGTTAGATACCTACATTCTAGAAACAATACTGTTTTGTGGGCTTATTTCTCTTTATTTGGGCTTTAGTTTTTCTATAAATAATTGCTTTGATATTAAAGAAGATTTGATGGAAATGAAGAAGAACAACCCGATAGCTATGGGAGAATTAAATCAGATGGAAGGCATTATATTTTCCTTGTCTTTAGCGTTGATTGGTATGTTTCTTGCTCTTCTACGTGGATTAAATGTCTTTCTCTTCTATTCTTGTTTTTCTTTCTTTTTCATATTCTTCTCCACCATTTAGATTGAAATCGAAACCGTTTCTTGATCTAATATCTCATGGACTCTTTTTTGGCTCTTTACTTTTTCTGTTTCCCTCAGTCTTCTTCTTTAAAGAGATTAGTTTCCTAAACGTTCTTATAGCAACATCTATATTCTATTTTTCCATGATTCTTGAATTGAGAAATGGTATAGAAGATTATGAGGGCGATAGAAAAGCTGGACTAAGAACAACTGCTTGTACACTTGGATTAAGTAAATCTAAAAAATTACCTATTTTCTCTCACTCTTGTTTCCCTTAACACTTTTCCCCGTATACTACATAATCAGCAACTATATTTTACTATTATTATTTTCTATTATGACAGTAATTTTTTACTTAGTATTTTACAATGTGAGATCTTATAGGGTACTCAACATTTATGCTAATATTTCGTATTCCCTAATAGTATTAGGCGTGATACTATGAGAATAGCGCTCTGTAGCGATTACTTTTATCCGAAAATAGGAGGAATAACAACCCATACAGAGGGTTTAGCGAGGGCTCTGGAAAAAAGAGGACATGAAGTATTTATAATTACGAAAAAAGCGGAATTTGATGACAAACAGCTTGGGCTAAATGTAATCCGATTAAACTCTATTCTAAAAACTTCAAATGTATTAGATGTGCCTCAAACTTCTGAGCTTGCAAGGAAAATTAAGGAATTAAAACCTGATATAATTCATGGGCATCATGCATTTTCACCAATATCTCTTCTTTCAATATCTATAGGGAGAAAATTAGGGATAAAAACAGTTTTAACTAATCATTCTATTCAGTTTTTACATGATTTCGATTACTTATGGAAGCCTTCGTCTTATGTTCTTTTTCCATATAGAAAATATATTAACAACGCCGATGAAATAATTGCCGTAAGTCGTGCAGCTGCGAAATTTATATCATATTTCACGTCGAAGAGAATAGAAATTATAGGAAGCGGCATAAATGTTAATGAATTTTCACCAAGAGTTAAAATATTTGATGGAAAAAGCGCGCTTTTCGTTGGGAGATTTACTTATCGAAAAGGAATTCACATTCTTTTAGAGGCTTTTAAAAAAGTTAAACAAGAAGTAAAAGATGCTCATTTAACACTCGTAGGTAGCGGTTACTTTTCTTCTATAGTGTACTTGCTAATTAAAACCCTAAATCTAGAAAAAAGTGTATCTGTATTAGAGAATGTAAAGAGAGAAAAGCTCATAGAAATTTATCAGAGTTCACATGTATTTGTTCTTCCCTCTATTTATGGTGAGTCCTTCGGAATAGTTCTTTTAGAAGCAATGGCTTCCAAAACACCCATAGTTGCTTCGGATGTTGGAGGTATAAAGGAGTTAATAAAAAATGGTAAGACGGGATTTCTTGTGAGAAAGGGTGACGTAGAGAAATTATCTGAAAAGATAGTCGAACTGCTTCTAGACAGGAAACTCTCAAAGAGAATTTCAATTTCTGCATTCCACGAGGTTAAGAAATATGACTGGAAAAATATAGTTGAAAAAATAGAGGCTGTTTATAAACGATAGAATAATTATAGACAACATATTACATATTTAATATTTAGTATTTGTCAGAAGCGCTAAGTACGTTATTAATGGAGAATAAGCATAGATTTTCATTGAACAAATCCCATATAATAGATTTGTGGACAATATGCCTGGTAGGTTAGGATTAATTAGAACAATATTAGAGCTCATGTAAGGTTATTTGGTGGGGCCGCGGGGATTTGAACCCCGGACCACGGGGGCCCAAGCCCCGCATTCTCCCAGGCTAAACTACGGCCCCCACCAGTAGTTTGATTGAGAGTAATGGGTTTTAAATTTTTACTCATGACTGTTGTTAGGAGGTCTTCTGGTTCAAGTAGCTTGATTATTTTTCTCAGTAGGTGATCGTTTATGGGTTTCTGTTTTCTCTTAAGCTTGTATAGGTAGGTTGGTGTTATTCCGAGATCTCTTGGCTTAACTCCTTTACGTACAGCCTTCATTAGAAGCTTATGCCTAATTTCTTGAGGTAAATCCTCTATAGATACTTCCAATACACAGTCACCACTCAAGTATAACATGTTAGCTTAGAGGATATTTAAACATATACGGTAGTTACCGCAAATATTCTAAATAAAGTATTTAACGTATATGACAACAATGGTCATATACTAGACTTACCTTAAATAACGTAGAAACGTAAAGGTGATTCTTTGCCACCAAAACCCTACGTCTCAATGTCCATAAGAAGAGAGATATATGAGAAGCTCGAAAAACTCTACGTACTATTAAACGCAAAAGCAGGCCGCAGAAGGTTCAAGTCACTCCAAGAACTCCTAGAATACCTAGTAAATAAAGAACTAAAACAATTGGAAGAAAATTAATTAAAAAATGAACCTATTTTATTTACCTTAATGTTATGGGCCTTCTGCAGACAGGGCAGTGAAAACTCTTGGTTTCCGTATGTAATACGTAATTGGCTCTACAGTCCTCATAAGGACAAGTAATTTTCGCATAGCCTCCTGGTATAACTCTGAATATCGGAATAAAAGGCTCGTAAGATCTAATAATTCTCTGAATATACTTAAAATGTTCCTCAGAATTCAAATCATAAAGCACATAATGATGCAGAAATGGTACAGGAAACTGTATAGGCCCATATTGCATAGGCTCGAAAACCCATATGTGTTTCCCGTACTCATATGAAGCAGCTAACCCTATTTCAAAGGCCACCCAGTTCTGTGTATAAGGATTTCCAACAACATTAGGCCCTAAGAGAACAAATATTGCATCGGAAAGCCGTATTTGTCTAGCTATGTACGGAGCTGCAGGCTTTGGGAACTCCTCGAACTCAAGTCTTACAGCTTTAACTGTAGATCCAGCAAATGCCCTGTCAAAGAAATCCCTAATTTCCTTATCCTTTCTACTATGTGAAACAAATATTTGCGGCATGGAAGAACTCCAAGTCACAAATAATTTTGTAAGATCAGATAAAACTTATGCAAAGTTATAAACCACATACTAACTAGAATATTAAATAGTATTTTATTCAATGTTTATTATTTATTTTAGAGTATTTTAGGGGAAAGTTTCTACCTATTTCACCTATTTTAGGAAGGCATGGTATATCACTTGTGCGAAGTGTGTTTCTGATGGTATATCACTTGTCGGTGTTAGGTAGCTGGAAGCAGTGGAAACCTACCTAACACCTCTTCGAGTTGATGTAGGCGTTTAAAATGGTTCAGTAATCAGCGTATATATACAATATATATAATATTAGTAAACTAGTGAACAGATTTGGTCTTTCATACTTATTTATGGTTGTTTTCTTACGGAAGGTGTTAGGTAGATTTTGCAGTGGAAGTCTACCTAACACCAAGCTTAAATATCCTCGGCCATTTCCAGGATCCTACTACATGGTTTATTTGAGCTGATGCTAGCTGGTCATTGCTTCGAGTGATTAAAATTTATGGTGGCTTACATGGAGGTGAAGGTGTTAGGTAGAAGTTCTGGGGAAAAGCTACCTAACACCGTTAGAAGTTCGTGTGTTACTGTAAAAGGCTTGTTAAAGGATTATTTCGTTTCCTGGTGCGAGTGTTTCGAGTATTAGTTTTAGGTCTTCCTGTAGTGTTTTTACGGGTCCCCATGGTTGCTGTATTCCTGTTTGCTGCAGCTTCTGCTTTAGCGCTTTTAGCCTGGCTATTATGAGGTTTACTAGGACGTTCACTATGTAGCT
>CAYOTT010000014.1:0-42505 GCA_964406965.1 uncultured Desulfurococcales archaeon
CCATAACTAGCTTAGCAATACTAACAATATTCATGACAGTATTTACAGCAATAGCTATGGCTTCATTCAATAAAGCGACAATCGAAGACTAAACTTTATTACCACACATTTTATTAGATAATTAGACAAATACAATAGTCCTTCACAAGGAATGCCAAGTATTCCTATTACTAATGACCGCTTATACTTATTAGCTCTAAAGTATTCAAATAAAATAATTTAACTATTACGTATTAAGTTTTACAACAAAGTTATTCCATACCATTCAAGCTAGTGTCTCATTATTAAACCCAGTTATTATTACATCTATAAGATTCTTCAAGAAAATTTTTCATCTATATCTTTTGGTGGTCTGAGCACATAGCACATTAGCCCTCTGAAGAATGCTCTGAGAGCAACTTTTGCTTTAGTAGAAATTTCTCCGAACACTCTTTCAGCCATGATGTTTATTCTCTCTTCACATAAACTTTTTATAACATTAGCTATTTCCTGGAACAGTGTTTCTAAAGCCAATGTATGTAAGAGAAGACTTCGCTGAACAGAATCCCTGTACTTATCCATATAGCCCCTGCCAACGCATTCCAGCATACTTCTACCACTTAAGTCTCTTTTTAGACAGGAATCAATGATTCCTAAAGGGAGGCTTAGCTTAGCTACTTCTACTATTATGATGAACTGGTGCTTTGAAAACTATGTTTTGAGAAAACCTTCATTGCAGCTAATATAATCCTTTCCCTCATAAGATCTTTTTCCTTAATCACTGCTTACCATCTGTATCTTTAAGTATTCTCTTTATAATGTGTGCAGCGGGTGTAGAGCGAGAGCTTATGCATACTATAAGGGTTCAATTGCCCCTAGCTCAGGAGAATTATATATAATCTCTAAGGTATTGGAATGGGCTTCGGGCGTAGCAAAAGATAAAATATCTATCTCTCTAAAACAATGCTGAAGCCCTAAATGTTTTTACTTGGTTATTTTTCGTTAGTGGACCATTACTTTCCTACCTAGTACGTCTCTGCCTAGTATCAGCTTAGTACTCCTATCTTCGTGAAGGAACAATTATTTCCTGCCAACATATAGGCCGTATCCTAGGTGCTTGTAAAAGTTCTTTAAAATGTCCTTAGAGGGCCAACACTTTTTTAGGTATTTTCTAAATGCAGAGTTTCTAATGTATAAAAATAAGAACTTAAACCAGCCTTTTACAAAATCTTTTAAACCAATATATTTCATTTCCTCTAAAAACTGACTTGCCATGTTAATTTTGTGGATCTTTACCTCTACATTTTTTAATCCAGAATTCTCTAACAAACTCTTCCAATCACTAGGGGTTTCCAGTTTAGCACCGGTAATGCTAGAGATATATTCAACAAACTCTGCTGAAGGCTCCTTTACCCAAGTTGCTTCATTAAACCCCACATACCCACCAGGCTTCGTTACCCGCACACACTCGGAGAGAGCTCTTTGTTTATCTAGAAATGCAAGTACGCTCTCACCAATAACTATGTCAAAAAGGTCGTTTTTAAATGGAAGCATATGCGCATCCGCAACCACGAATTCAACCCTATCCTCTACATTCTTTCTCTTCGCCCTTTCCTTCGCCTTCACAACCACTTCTCCAGAAACATCAACACCAACCACTTTACAACCATACTTTCTAGCAACATAACAAGCAGACACACCAAGACCACAACCCACATCCAAAACACATTTACCTTTATTAACACGACATAACCCAATCAATTCCCGAGTAGCCCTAAAACCTCCAAAATGCGGCTTCCTAACCCCCCAATACTCCTGCAGTTTAAAATAAGAAAACCCCGCCTCTGTTAAATCTAATCCCTTCAATTCATTGACGTTTTCTCCCAAATACGGAACCCCCACTATATGCTTATTCTTTATCTTTAACTCTATTTTACCTTTCAATTCTTTATTGTTATTACATAGGTTTGAAGATAAAGAACTAATAACTGTTTTGGTGACTTTCAATTCTTTATTGTTATTACAACATGATTAACGCTTTAGTTTCACCTTCAAACCAAGAGAACTTTCAATTCTTTATTGTTATTACTCGGCGATTTATTCTTTAGGAACAATTTTGGCGTTTACTTTCTTTCAATTCTTTATTGTTATTACTTTTGCCAATCCCCAGCCTCTCGGCATTCCTTGGCTACTTTCAATTCTTTATTGTTATTACTTTCCAAACATTTTATTTATCACCATATCAACATGTTAAAATGTACTTTCAATTCTTTATTGTTATTACATCATACTATGTAGGATGGAAAAACAACATAGGAAACGTCTACGTCTTTCAATTCTTTATTGTTATTACGGTTTTTCGGCTGAGGATAAGGCTGTTGCTGAGCATGAGCTTTCAATTCTTTATTGTTATTACACAACAAGAGAAAAAATAATTAACTTCTACAATGTTAGCTTTCAATTCTTTATTGTTATTACAGCTGACGCTTCACTTGTAATTGCGAAAGCCGGTATTAAACTTTCAATTCTTTATTGTTATTACTTATCAATATTGTCTATTCCATATCTTGCAAACACTAAGTCTTTCAATTCTTTATTGTTATTACAGGGAAAAGCACTTTCCGTTTCGGAGATTTCTTTCTCTAACGGAGAACTTTCAATTCTTTATTGTTATTACTACAGTTTGAACCAAGAGAAAACTTTGTTCTAGTATATACTTTCAATTCTTTATTGTTATTACACGCTACAGGCTGGAACTATAGCGTTGTAGCAAAACTCTTTCAATTCTTTATTGTTATTACATAGTAGTGCTTCCTAAGCAGTACAGGCTTATAGCAGAATCCCCTTTCAATTCTTTATTGTTATTACTAAGTTATTCCTAACTGTTCCGCTACTTCCCTCTTAATGAACTTTCAATTCTTTATTGTTATTACCTATTTATATGCTAAAGTAGCTAAGGACATTGAAGATGTTGTCTTTCAATTCTTTATTGTTATTACAACAAAGTACGGAATAAGATACATTATCGAAGATAAATTGCTTTCAATTCTTTATTGTTATTACTTCAACTTGCTTACATAAGTCATCTCTGTCCTTATATGAGCCTTTCAATTCTTTATTGTTATTACTTCTAGTATATCTCGATACTGATGGAAACATTGTTACTACTTTCAATTCTTTATTGTTATTACTACACCTTCAAGTATTAGGAAAATAAGCTTAGATAAATCAAACTTTCAATTCTTTATTGTTATTACAACAGAGATTTTGAAATCAATTATTACTTCGCTTAGTTCCTTTCAATTCTTTATTGTTATTACGATTTGTTCATGGGTGATTGCCAAGCTAAAATGATTCATTCCTTTCAATTCTTTATTGTTATTACCTTTCCACCATGCGAACTCGGGTTCCATTCCTAAAACGAAACTTTCAATTCTTTATTGTTATTACCAGTAGCATACCGGAATACGTTAGCGTAAAAGATAAGCTGATACTTTCAATTCTTTATTGTTATTACTGCTAGTATTAACTTTAAGATAAATCTTCTTAACCGAGTTAGCCTTTCAATTCTTTATTGTTATTACAAGCTGATAGAGCGTCTTAAGGAAATGATTATTACTAAAGACTTTCAATTCTTTATTGTTATTACACGCTTTTCACATTTCAACTACAAGAAGTACCCCTAGGACACTTTCAATTCTTTATTGTTATTACGAACCATTAATTGATGATAATGTCCGGCAACAATAATATTCTTTCAATTCTTTATTGTTATTACATCATTTCTAAGTCCTCAGTTTTGCTAATTCTAGATTTACTTTCAATTCTTTATTGTTATTACTCCGGCTTCGTTAATTCTGAAATCAACAATCAGTTTTAACTTTCAATTCTTTATTGTTATTACGTGAGTTAAACTGTTTTTTAGTTTATTTCCGTGAAAAAGAACTTTCAATTCTTTATTGTTATTACTAGAAGACACGTTTCTTGACATAATGAACTATTGTATAATCTTTCAATTCTTTATTGTTATTACGCAAGGCTTGAGGTGGAGATCAGGAAGCTTAGAGCCATTAAGCTTTCAATTCTTTATTGTTATTACTTCATCAACTGTACCATGCCATTCGGGTTTACTTTCCAGTTCCTTTCAATTCTTTATTGTTATTACAGAAACAAGCCAATACAGAAAGCTCTCGAACACGGCATACTTTCAATTCTTTATTGTTATTACAACAACTGAGACATTAACAGTAATAGTAACTCAAACTCCAACTTTCAATTCTTTATTGTTATTACGACAGGTACACGCTATGGTGCTGTGAAGGACCTAGCAGTCTTTCAATTCTTTATTGTTATTACTCACCTTACTCCTAAGCCCCGCATCAGCACTAGGCTCCTTTCAATTCTTTATTGTTATTACACACTTCATTTCCTCCTCCGGACCTGAATCAGGATTTTTCGCTTTCAATTCTTTATTGTTATTACTTGAACCTTTAAGACCGCGTAGGTGAGGTAATGAAAAACTTTCAATTCTTTATTGTTATTACGCTGAAACATGCTCTACATAAACGGGTTTGTTAATTAAAGACTTTCAATTCTTTATTGTTATTACTCGGAGTTACGGTTTCGAAATCTAAATCACTGGTTAATATCTTTCAATTCTTTATTGTTATTACTTTCACACCTCACCTCCCAAGAGGGTTTTCTGGGCTTGGCTTTCAATTCTTTATTGTTATTACGTTTCTGCGATTACAAGTAACCCGCTTAACTTAAGCTTCACTTTCAATTCTTTATTGTTATTACTGCTAGATTGCCTGAGGATGTTGCTAAGCGTTTGGAAAAGACTTTCAATTCTTTATTGTTATTACAGGTCCCATAGTTTCCTGAAGAAGCTCCTGTGGGTAACGCCTTTCAATTCTTTATTGTTATTACATGTTATTTCGAAGCTTAACTCGCCAACCGTGCTGGAGCCTTTCAATTCTTTATTGTTATTACGTAGAAACGCTTTCAATAGCATCGTTAACATGTTGAATGATCTTTCAATTCTTTATTGTTATTACAGCATTCTTCAAGATAGGGGCTTAGAAGGAAGTAAAGCCTTTCAATTCTTTATTGTTATTACCTGTTGCCACTGGCTTGGTTGGTGCCGGCACCGGCGATGACTTTCAATTCTTTATTGTTATTACGTGTTTCAGCCCCTTCTTTTCCTTCACAAGAAAGTATCCTCTTTCAATTCTTTATTGTTATTACACATTTACTTGCTAAGCAAATGCATTGTAGAACCTAAAATCTTTCAATTCTTTATTGTTATTACTGCTATTCTTTCGTCATTGAACCAACAGAAATCTATATTCTTTCAATTCTTTATTGTTATTACTCGGCTACTCTTTCAAGCTCAGCATTGTTCCAGATAGTGTCTTTCAATTCTTTATTGTTATTACCCCACAGCACAGAGGCAAGAAGCACTGCTGAAGCTTCTTTCAATTCTTTATTGTTATTACAAAGCCTTATCGGGTGATTCGATAATAACAATGTTATCAATAGACTTTCAATTCTTTATTGTTATTACAGCTAAGCCTAAGCCACTGAGCCCACTAGGTGGGTGAGACTTTCAATTCTTTATTGTTATTACGAAGACCCTCCTTAACCCTTTTCAAGACAACGTATTTTACTTTCAATTCTTTATTGTTATTACGATTCCTGATGAGGACTATGAATACTATAACGATATTAGGGATCTTTCAATTCTTTATTGTTATTACTGTTGAAAGCATCGGGGAAAAACTTGCTGAAATAGAGTCTTTCAATTCTTTATTGTTATTACGGAAAATATGAGGAAGGAACTTCAAGCCCAGATAGTAATCTTTCAATTCTTTATTGTTATTACGAATGAAAAGGTGATGCAACATGGTTGATGTGGATGTTGTTTTCTTTCAATTCTTTATTGTTATTACTCCTTTTTCATCTCTACTTACTGCACCATCACAATGCTGTCTTTCAATTCTTTATTGTTATTACGGCTGCAGGAAAACATGCTACAGTATGACTAAAATAACTTTCAATTCTTTATTGTTATTACTAGCCCATTCCCCCAAGCTCTTCTTAATACTAGCTATTCTTTCAATTCTTTATTGTTATTACAACATTTCATCTGTAATTTCTATTTCCCAGCTGAAAGCGCTCTTTCAATTCTTTATTGTTATTACTTTACCATTTTGTTTGTTGCATCCATTTGGTGTATTTCTCTTTCAATTCTTTATTGTTATTACTGTGTTTTGTCATTGTTGGTGTTTGATTATATGTTTTTAAACTTTTCTCTTTTCATTGTCTTAGGTTTTCTGCTGAGCTTTGAAAACCTTATGGTTTATGATTTTCAGCGTGACTATTGCTATGGTTATTTGGTTGCTATAGTTAGTCCGGGAATTTATGGTGAATTTTTGTTGTTTTGTAAGGTATGTTATGGTTTATGTTTACGTGTTTTTAGGTTTCATTTAATTATTTAATGAAGTCTGAGTTGTGAAATACTTTTGTAGTTTTTATTTATTTCTTTTAATATTTATTTTCGTGATTGTTAATGTCTTGTTTTCCTGGATTGCTTCTGACAATATTTACTATTATATTGCATTATTTTATTGTTAGGTTAATGAATAAGGTAAGGTTGAAGTGAAAGATTAAGTTGAGATGTGGTTAGGGGGCTTTCGGATAAAAACAGTTTAATGATGTGGTTGTTTATGTTTAAATGTAAAGATGTCAACTACTTTAATTTATTATTGATAGTACATTTCGTCTATTTTGTTCTTAAGCCAAGCTAGGCTCCAAATAAATCCTATAAATGTTAAGAGTAGAAATACTGTGATTCCTGCTAATATGTAAAGAATGTATTTGACCATGTTTTTCCTTTTATTCAAAAACAATACCTCCTATTGTGTTACATGTGTGGGCATATTTTCCTGTACCAGCATGAAGCACATTTTCTCGGGTTTCTTATAGGCTTTGGTGGTTTCTCTGATGTTATTGTTTTTCTTGTTTCTTCAAGTATTCTCTTTGCTACTTCCATGTTTTCCTGTGTTATTTCGTACTCTATTGTTTTCTCCCCCATTTTCAATATTGCTTTCCTTACTGGCCCCAGTGTTTCCTGTGCTAATAGAGCATATGTTAGTAGCTGTATTTTGTATCTTAAGTGCTTCTTAGACTTAAACTTCTTGTACTCAACTATTACGGGTTTTCCTTTAAAATCGTAAAGTACTTCGTCAATAACACATTGTACACCGTATTTTCGACTTCTAACTTTAACTTGACCTAGCCCTTTAGCTTCCCTTTCCTCTCCTCCTTGCTTCATGCTTTCGGTTGGTGGCTCATGTAATCCGAAGTTAGCTATGAGCCAAGGTATTACTGGGCAGTAAATGTATTGTTTAACAAGCCAAGGTGTAGGTGAAACACTATATGATAACATATGTTTTCTCCTCCCTAAGACTTGTGAAGGGTGTTCCAATAACTTTCATGTGCTGGTATTCGTAAACAGATAAAGGCACTATGTGAACTACGTCTCTCTGCATGTTTATTGTTTTAAATGCTCTTCTTTCAATATCTTTTAATGTTTGGGAAGAAACCTTACCTATAAACATGCTTCTCTGAACCCTAACTAAACCGTGTGCTTGGAGGAATCTTGCGAAATCCTCTCTAACCTTATTGTTGCTTATGTCATAAACCACGATAATCTTAGGCAAGGCTTCATCACCAATCTTCCACGAAGCCTTGGAAAACAGGTGTGTCATCTCTCAAGAAAGCTGCTAGGTTAAATGCTGTTCTCTTCATTGCTTGCTTAAGTGTTAAAGGTTCTCCTTGAACCCTAACTTTTCTTTCAAATCTTTCGATAATGTTTTTAGCTATTTCAGCTCTTGACCTGTAATCTAAAATACCGTATTCTACGTTCGGCACCCAGCCTTTCCTAACCATTTTTAATAAGGTGAAGTCCACTACGCTGCATCTAAACATTTCTACGAAGTCGAAAGCTAGTGTTGGCTTACCGCTTCTATCTACGTGGAGGAATCCAGCATAGGGATCTAACCCTGCAAGTACAAGTGTTTTCCACGCTTCAGAATACAGTATTCCGTATCCGTAGTTTAACGCTATATTGAATGGGTCGTATCCGTCCTGGTCTCTAATTTGGAAACCTAGGTTTTCTGGAACAAGCTTAGCAACCATTGGCCAATATATTCTAGCTGCTTTAGCTTCTACAGAAACTATTTTCGCCCTTACCTCTTCTAAACCACCCTCTATGTTTTCTAGTTCACTAATGTAGCTTAGTATTTCCTTCGACATTCTTCGAAGTTCAGTGTCGCTCAAGATTCTACCGTATCTCTTAAGAAGTCCTGCTTGATTCCTTATTTTAGCTTCAGCTACTGCTTTAGCTACTTCAACACCCTTACCTGTAAAGTATGCTAAGTACTGTTTTCTCCTAGTGTTAACTGTTCTATTAATGAATGGTGGGTAAACTCTACCTACAGGTTCTCCCCTGTGGTTTAGGAAAACAAGGTCTACACCATGCTCTATAATTGCTCTAACAGCTTTGCTTGTAATTGAAACTCCGCTTGTAGCTACAATTATTTGCTCTAAGTCAACGAGGTTTACGCTTAACTTTTCCTTACCATTAACTACTTTGAGAACTCCTTTCTCAATAGCTACTTTTACTCCGTAATTTGAAATTACCAGTGTTTTCATTTCCCGCAAACACCCCTGAATGGGCAGTTCATGGGGCAACTTGCGGGTTTAGGTGGTTCCATTTCTGAAAGAAGCATATCTATGATTTCATCTCTTTCATCCAGGAACCATCTTCTAAGCTCATTGGATATGTAAACTGGTTTAACGGAGATTTTAGGCCTACTTGAAGGTATTCCGTTAATGTAGACCAGTATTCCGTAGTCGAAAGGTACCTCTAGGTTTGCTTCTAAAGCTAAACTGTACCCTGCAAGTGTTAGCTTGTGGAAGCCGGCTGGTTTACCGTATTTGAACTCTACGATAACTCCTCCTTCAGTAAGTGCGTCTATGGATAAGCTACTGCTTAGTCCAAGGTATGATCCATCAACTTTGCACTCAGTAACCCATGGTGTCCAGCCTATTGCAGGTATGCTTCCGTTAACTGCTTGTGCTTCTTCAGCTTCAGAAGCTACTGCAAGCAACACTGTTTTGTAGAAATCTATAGCCCATTTTTCCTCGCCAACACCTAGCTCCCTTAGTAAATCAATTGTTTTTGATGAGAGTTCTTCGTAAACAATCCATCCCGGATAACCTAGTGTAAGCATTTTCCTTGATTCCGTGAAAACCCAGTGTATTATTTGGTGAACTACTTTCCCAAACCTAAGCTGAGGTGCGCTTTCATAATCAGGTTTCGCTTTAACCACTCTCCTAAGCCATATATCCCTCCTAGTGGGGCAGTATTTTGAGGAAACTTCGCTAACACCTAAGCCAAAGTAGGCTCTAGGCTTAACCGGGGGCTTATCCCAATTCCACCCCCTAAGCTCCTCTTCAACAGGGTCTTGCTTAGCAACCCAGTAGAGTCTTCGAAGAGTTTTCAACAGTATTTTACGGGTAAGCATCATTACCTGACCTCCGTGAGATACTTTTAGCTTAAAATTTAATATTCAACACCATAATTCCTAACCCGAAATTCCCGGATTAATTCGGGATTGGAAAATAAGCTATGTAAATGGTTTCCTAATTAGCTCCCGTTTAACTGTGGGAAACAGTTTAACACCCACTTAAACCATAGTATTAACTATGAAGTCCTACATATTCACTTTAGGATTCCATGAAGACTATGTTGAAAGAAGACTTTACATGACTAAAGCTAGTAGAGGAGACGTAATAATTTTGTTCACATGTAAACCAGCTGTAGGAGCTGTTATTAGAGCTTATGAAAGCTTAAAACTTAGAACAACAAGTCTAGGGATTTCACAACCCCGACTTGTAGAAATAAGTTGCGACAACCCCGCTGAAGCAATTAGTGAAGCAAGAAAGGTAATTAGGGAACTACCTGAACCAATAATAGCTGATTTAAGCGGGGGAATGAGGCTAGCAGTAATACTTGTTTACACAGCACTCCTCCTCGAAAACAAAGAGTTCGAATTAAAAATGCAGTCAGAAAGCGAACCAGCAATAGAAGCAGAAATCCCCTACACAATAATAAAGCTAATCAAAAACCCACTGTCAAGAGAGAAACAGGAAATACTAGCCGAAATCATGAAAAATCCCGGAATCACAGCAAAAGAACTAGCACTAAAACTAGGCAAAAAAGAGAAAACAATACTAAACCACATAGCAGAACTCAAAAAACACCAACTAGTAGTTCAAAAAGGAAAATACTCAGGACTATACCCAACAAAATGGACAAAAATAGCAACCCTAATTTAACATTAAGTCCTATGACTATTTCGTAGTTATTTTAACATGTCCAAATCCATTCGCTCTTCCAGAACCAACACCCATTATCTCGGCATGTTGCAATATGTTCTCTATGAGTACCGCTAATCCCCGTTTGCTTTCCAGTAGATCATGGTTTATGTAGTATTTTATGTATCCTGTAAGTCCAGGTATTTTTTCACCATCGTAAATGTAGTATATTTTCTTAACAGTATCCCAAACATTATGTGTTTCCTGAAGAATAGCTGATGTGTAGTCTATTAATATCCAATATAATTTATTATCTCTTTCCAATCTGGCTATTTCCCCTATGTTATATGAGAATAGGAAACCAGCCACTGGAAGAAACCTTCTAAACTTAGACTTCCTATATGGATCAACAATGTTTACTGGGCTCCTAAAGGAAACCTTAACCTCTGATGATTTTAGGATACCATATTCACCTTTCTCACTAGGTAATGTATAACTGTTTATTTCTATGCTACTAACATACCATTTAGTTTTGAAAAGCTCTTTACTATCAATATTTGATAGAGCCTCTTCAACCATATGAGAAATTGTTTCTTCATATCCTACATAGAAGAAATATTCCCTATCTGGACCTACCCTTATAATATCTAGCTTTCCCTTTTCCATTACCCAAAGAAATACTTCCTTCCCGTTTTTAAGATATCCTAATGGACTAACCTTTATCGGCTTAGGATTCACATTGGGACTTTTGAAAATAGTTTCTAACTTATCATTCCCTTTAATTAAAAGCGATTTAGCAACTTTACCTGTAAAGGGCGGTAGAATAACTTCGTTTTCAACGGATAAGGTAATTTTGGCTTTAAAATATGTTCTAGGAGATGAGAAATACAAAACCCTACTAATATCGAGAGATGGGAAGAACCCCAAGATTTTCCCTCTTTAAACCCATATCTTCGAGAGTTCAGTAAGTATGTAAATAATTTTCTTACCTATTCTCGTACCTGTAATGTAGCCTTTTTGTTCAAGGTTCTTGATCATCTTATAAGCTGTGGTTCTAGGAATACCTAAGTTAAACGATATGTCGTCGAGGCTACCACTACCTTTAACTTTAAGATACTTCAGTATTCTTTCTTCCTCGCTACTAGGCTCCATAAGGCGTAGGACATTTATTGGGAAAGACACTACTCCTTTAAAGTTTTCAAGTTCAACTTCAATAAGGGATTTCGTACTGGAATATAGCGCAGCAAGTAGCGTTATTAAAACGACTATTCTCATTCCTCCACTTAAGTTAAAAACAAATTCTGAAGCTATATGTTCCCGGAATTTCTCTCTAAGAACCCTTATTGAACCATAGAAATCTAAGGGATCGATGGTTATTGTTTCAGAAGGTACATTAACGTATTCGTTAATGAACTTTGTTAGTTCATCTAGAGCCTTCTTGGCCCTATCCTCTAGAGGTTCTGAAACCACAATGATTATTTTGGAAAGATCTTTACCGTGTCTAAGGATGCCTTTAATATGGAATTTAATGTCGAAACCTAGCGTGAAAACAAGGATCTTACTTACCATGCTTCTACAGCCCTAAAACCTTCATTCTAAACTCTTTAGACACATGTTTACTTTCAACTTCAACCCTATATGCTATTCTAGCAAAAGCCGCTCTAGTTTTTTGAGCACATATCTCTTCGGTTTCTCCACATACTCTATTGGTGTATGCTGCTATATTATCGGTAACAGCTAGTGGATGAAGTATTAGGAGAGAACCAACATAGTTTCTTAAGTAGTTCTGCTGTACTAGCTGCCTTATTTCATCGTTTCTAATACAAACTTTTCCTTCACTAACAATTTCTTCTCTAAACGGTACTTCTATGTTAAACATGTTCTCAACTATATCTTTAAACTCTTCAATACGCTCTTTCAAGACTATTTTGCAATCATACTTTCTATCGATTATTTCTAAGATACTTCTCATAGCGTGGTGATGGAGTAAAATAGCTGTTAAAACACTCTTACCTAATGTTTCATCGATATTCATGCTTCTGAGACTTATGGATGCGAGGCTGTAGACTTCGTGGAATGGTGCAATTCCTTTACTCCTGAGTTCCTCTTGGAAAAATAGTTTACCTAAGTCGTGAAGTGCTATAACATACTTTAAAGCTCTAACAATCTCTGATGTTTCAAAATCAAGTCTTCTAGCTAAGAAGGTATGGTAGTTGTTCTCTAAAAATAGAAGTTCAACGTATTTCCACATGGTTTCTAAATGTTTTCTCATACTTTCAATTTTCTTTTCCTTACCAGCAATGAGCATTTGGAAACACCTTTAATCAGTAAAGTAATAAGCCGTATTCTCTACTATAGTATTTCGTTGGAACCCTAACGGTAATTATTCTGCTGCTAAGCCAGTTTAAACACCATTTAACTATGTTACCATATTTTGTGAAGTCTTCTTCGAAGACTTCGTTACCTCTTCTCACTACGACTTTAACTTCTTTTCCAGCATTCTTTCTTCTAATTTGCCTAAATAGCCTTATAGCACCTGTTGGAATGAGTCTTTCCTCAGCTTTTTCTAAAACATCTTTTTCTGAAGAAACCTCTTCATCACTTATGTAAACTGTTGCGAAAATATCGTTTCTAATAATGTCTCCACGATTAAGCATTACAATAGACTTTATGAACTCGAAGGCATCGTTGGATGAGAATGCTGGACTACTAAGTATTTGGTTTAAAGCTACTGAATAAGCTCCAACTAAGCTTTCAACACTCATTGTCTCCCAAACCTTATCTACTATTTTATCATAGCCTAATTTCCCGGGAATAGAAGGTAAATGCCATAGTACTTTTTCACCATACACTAGAATTAGGATCTTAAGTGTTTGTGAAACATAGTTTTCATCATATATGCCGTTCCCTCTCAAGGATTCTTCATCATAAACTATTTGGAATTCTCCTTCCCTCTCTTCAAACCTAGCTAGTCTACCAACCCTCTGGATAATGCTGGTTATTGGCGCTAACTCTGAAATCATGAAGTGGAACGAAACATTAACTCCGGCTTCGATAACTTGCGTTGTGACAGCGACTGGTGCTTTTCTGAGGAGCTCTACTTTTTCCGAACGATCCTTAATTGTGAATTGTGAATGTAGAAGAACTTTTTCTTCGACATCTAGGTTCCTGTATATTTCAATTGCTTTAGAAATGGTGTTGACTATTACGGCTCTCCTACCTTCCATGTTGCTAACTATTTTGCTTACTTCTTTAGAGAAACTTAGAAGTTTAACAGGTTTCCTCATAGTTATTTTCTTTTCAAGCTCCCTTTCCAAGTATTCGTCCTTAATGTTTCCCCTTAGTACTTCAGAGAACTTTATAGTGTAAACGTTTCCTCCAAGTTCTTCTATTATGTATTTTTCTATTTTCATAGGTAAGGTCGCGGTCATTATTATTATTAACGGTACACCAATTTTTCTTAGAAACCTAAATATTGTTGCTAACGTTGCACGTCCATTACTGTTTCCTTCTAAAACCAAATGTGTTTCATCGAAAACTGTTAGTGAAGAGAAAATAGAGGCCCTACCTATTTCAAAATGTCCCATGGAAAGACCAGTACTAACCTTTCTAATTATTGTTGGCGGAAGCTTCATTAATTCTAAAGTGAACGTATCAAAGGTTGTTATAGCATACTTTGACTGTAGGTATGGTGTGTTTTCGCTTAGAAACATTTGTTCCGAAAATACTTTTTCAAAAGTAATGCCTAGCCTTCCAAGCCCATCCTTTAATCTACCATAAGTGTCTTCTATTATTGATCTCAAAGGCAATACGTGAATAACCCTATACCATGATTCAGGCTCTAATAGTGCTTTAAACGATGCAGAATAGGCTATAGCTGTTTTCCCCGAGCCCGGAGGTAAACGCACTATTATGGTAGCTTTTTTACTTGATAATTTATCATCTATTTCACGTATTGTCTCCCTTAGGACACCTCTTTCCTCAGGTTTTCCGAAAAACCCTTTACTAACTAGGTTATCGTAGATTTCGCATAGCCTCATTGAAGTTCATCCCATAGTTTTTTAGCGCACTCCCTACTGCTAATAATACGTCTTGTTTCGCTGTTAACTTTAATATTCTCTCTAACACCATAATATACTATTTCATAAGGCGGTTTTGATTTGAAAATTCCTTCGTAAAGAAGTGTTGCAAAAGTAGCTAGCTTACTATCGTATGTTCTTGGATTCAATGTTCTCCTTAAAGCATATTTTAGATCTTTTGAGCACACACTTCTAACTTTACTCATGAACGACATTAGCGGTTCCAGGTTTGCCTCTGTTCTCTCATAAAGGGTGTAAACGTTTTGAGCTATCGCTATCCTTGTGAGAACTATGTTGAAGAAACCTAGTGTTTGAATGTACCTGTAACTTTCAGAAATAACCAGAGCAAGATAGAGTAGGTATGCTGTTTTAGGTTCAGGCAATACGTTAAGGCTTGTAGCCGTAGTTAGAATAGAAGGTAATATATTATACGGTATGTTAAGCTCTAAAGCCTTAACTAGTGTTGTAAGCGTTGGCGATATGAAAACCATTTCGCCACCTGTAAAACCGGAGTATGCTAGAGCATATCCTGCTGCTAGAACAGTATACCATGTTTTTGAAAGCCTCATTTCATACTTTAAACTGTACGGTTTGTTAAGAGCTAATGCTTTCTCGTAACTTTCTATTTTGAAGGGCTGAATCGCTGTTATCTCTCTACTACCCAGTACAACTGAAACTGCTGAAGGAGAACGTGCTTCACTAACTATTTTTAGCTCCTCTAAGTTCAAGTTTCTTTGGCTAATTGCTTTTTCAAGAACTTTAACCATTAAGTCATTGTATGTTAGCTTAGCTTTCGCTCCGACAATTCTTTTTAGAACATAGTTTATGTCGTTAATGTTCATTATTGGAGATCTAAGTTTAGACGCTACCTTACCTTCTAAAATGTCTTTTGCTATGTTTAAAACATCATATATTGTTCTAGGTTTTTCAAACTCTATTTCGAAAGAGTCATCTACGTAATCGTATCCTATGTGGACTTGGTCACCTAACTGCATTGTTAATGCTATGAAGCTTAATGCTGATTCTCTTACAAAGTAACCTTCAGGTGGAAGTTTAAGTTTAACGTACAAGAACAATGTCACCTCCAACATTTAGAACTAACGTGTTTTCTGAAGGCACAACCTCAAGTATTGTAGGTTTCTTTTTAGCTGAACTGTAAGGATAAACCATTACCCCCCATTTAGGCTTTAAATAGTTACCTATCGGTGTTACTCTGAAATCTATTACTTTAGATTCAATACGATCACCAACTATTTTCTTAGCACATTCTCTCCAGAATGAATGTTTGGTTTCCACTTTACCTGAAGCCTTGTAAACTCCGGGTTCTCCGTAGCTTACGTTTTCAACGTTAACTATTGATTCCCTACTACCAACCCTACTTATAGAGTGGGCTGATAAAACTATTTTTTTAATGAATTCCTCTCCGAACACCTCCTTTAGTGAGGCCTTGTCGAAAATTATTATCGCTTCACCTATTGCTGATGGCGCATACACTTTACCTAAGGCTACCGCGTCAAACTTCATTTTTCTCTCTCTTTCTCTAAACCACCATATTTTAGAAACATCCATAAACTCGGATAGTGCACCATTAACTCTAATGTTAACTGAAACCGTTGCTCTCCTTAAGCTTTCGGCGCCGCTAAATCCGTTTTCCTCTTCGGGAAGCTTCATTGTTCTTCTTAAGCCGTAAGCTAATGCTCCAATAATTGTTGTTGGTGGAGGTAGGAGATAGGAAATTCTCGACTTGCTAGGTCCACCTTTGAAAACTGTGTAGCCCCAGTGGTATCTGAATTTTATTTTTAGAAAAAAGAGGAGATTAGTTTTGAACATGGCTTTACTGCCTCATCTCTAACTTTCCAAATGCCTTATTACTTCTAGAAACGCTTCTTCAGGGTACTTAACCTTCTTTACTTCTACGCCTTCTACTATTGGCGCTTCGGTTCCGTAGACTACTACTTTTATTTTCTCCTTTACCTCTAGTTTCTCTAGGGTTTCAATAGTGTTTCTGGCTCTAAGAACAGATGTTTCAACATAGTCCTTTGTGAACGATGGTGAAACTACAAAAGCCACAGGTTCCGACATTGCTAAGGCGAGGTTTTCTATTTTAACTATTGGTTTAAATCTTGAAAGTTTAGCTCCAAAACCTGTTCCCGTAAGTAGTGTTTGTAGTGCTGCTACAGCTATTTTCTCTCTAAGCTTCTTTTCCTCATCAGGTACTGCTTGCTCTACTTTTACGAGGCTTGTTAACCCTATCCCGTCAAGATCTATGTTGAAGCTTAAACTGTACGTTGTTGAAGCCACTTCCACATAGTATATCATTTGCGCTGTTTCCTCAGCCTCCTTACTTATCTCTGCTGGAACGTTTCTCGTATGTAGTTGTGCTTCAATAGCTGTTGCTTCTAGTGCTTCACTTACCGGAACCATGTACCCTACTTGGAATCTCGAAGTTCTCCTGACAGGCAGCCTCTCGGCCAGCATGAAGCCTCCTATGTCTGCTACTATTGATTCTTCAACTGCTTTCTTTTCGAACAAATGCTTCTTCTCCTTGTTGTCCAATCTCATGTTTAAAACTTCTCTTAGAGGCTCCGTTAGGTGTTTTGTGTCCCCGAATTTAACAAACTCGTATCTCAGATCCCACTCTGTTAGCGGAGGCTTTTCCTTATAAAGTAGCTTAGCTAAATTGACAATGTGTGTTTGGTATGCGTGTGCTACTGCTTCACCGCTTACTGCCGGGACATATGTTAGAACGTATTTTCCGTTTTCCGCTTTAAGAATTAGAGGCGCTCTCCTATGCTTAGTTAGGTTGCCTACGCTTTCAACAGCGTTTAATGCTTCTACGTTTACCAACAGTCTTGCACTTAAGGATATGAACATTTCACATACCACCTCCCTATGACCGTAATCTAGTATGTGAGGGAAAGTGCTGCTGCAAGCTTAGCGATGGCTAAGTCTTTCTCAACGAGCTTAACAAATGTTTCAACATGGCTCCTAGAGGGCACATACAAAGCAATCTTAACGTTATCTACGATAATGTATTTTCTACCTTCCTCAACAGTAGCTCTAGACTCTAAGCTTTTCAAATCCCTAAGAAGCTCGTAAAGAACATGCTTAACAGACTCAGCACTATATGAGTTAGCAAACCTATCAATATACCCGAACTTTTTCTGGACAGCAAAAACCCTTAAAGCATTAGCAACAGCATTCACAGCAGCCCTCTCCTCATTACTAAGATCACTCCACCTAACCATACAGGCCACCACTAAATAGCTATACAAAACAAACTATATAAATATATATTCTAGGCTAGGATATAAAATATAAAGCCAAAAAAATTCTAACACAAAAACAAGAAATAAAAAAGCCCAGAAAACACAAAACAAAGAAACACAGGATAAAGTAAAAACAACACCACATAACAGCAACAAAATAAAAATTCACAAAACCAATAAAACAACAAAACAAACAACATATTTAATAAAGAAACAAAACATCCCGAAACAACCCGGGAACACAGGAAAGAAGGAGCAACAAAATAAAAATTCAAAAATTTAAATCAAAACCCAAAATATAGTCAACACAGAAATTTTAAAATATACAATGAAAAAAGACCGTACAAGCCTATAGTAAACACTTTCTATCACTCAAAAGAAACCAATAGGAAAGAGTATCAGTTCCCGGCTTGGCTATGGTGTTTAAATAACCATAGCTAAGGTCACTCTGAAGAATATGGAACATGAGCAGGGAAGCCCCTGCAGCACATCTAAAAACACATACATGAGAAAAGCTTAAAAATGCATAATCAAACAAAAACCATGGCAAAACACAGTAATAACAAAAAAGAATTGAAAGAAAACTCCTTAGGCCTATCCAGTCCAGGCTCACCAATATCCTTAAGTAATAACAAAAAAGAATTGAAAGATACAATGACTCATACGTTCATTTAAGATTCTTTCCTATCGGTAATAACAAAAAAGAATTGAAAGATCAATATTGTGAAGGCTCTTATTTCGTTATTACTTAGATGTAATAACAAAAAAGAATTGAAAGTTTTGAAAGACTAGGGCTTTTCTTTCTTCTCCTTCTTGTTCTAGTAATAACAAAAAAGAATTGAAAGCTAAGACGTTGGGAACTGAATAGTAATAACGAATCTATACCGTAATAACAAAAAAGAATTGAAAGGTATTGCGCTGTTAGTGGTTACTGCAAGCAAGAAGCTTGTGTAATAACAAAAAAGAATTGAAAGCCCACCCTTGCGGTAAGTACCCGCTTGCATAGAAGCGATCCGTAATAACAAAAAAGAATTGAAAGGAGCTACTTTCAAAACTCATAGAGGTGGTTGGCTAATGGGGTAATAACAAAAAAGAATTGAAAGTTGTAAACCCTAAGCTGAATCCACTTCTCACCAAAGTTTAAGGTAATAACAAAAAAGAATTGAAAGAGCTCGCAAACGTCACGGTAAGGACATGGAAAATCATATAGTAATAACAAAAAAGAATTGAAAGTATAGCTTGGCTTGATAATAGGTGTTAGCATTGAATAGTGTAATAACAAAAAAGAATTGAAAGGCGTAAGTGTAAGTAATGGAATTGCGACGCTGTATGATCCTTGTAATAACAAAAAAGAATTGAAAGAACATTACAGCTACTTTCATCCAATCTATTTTGTTAAACCGTAATAACAAAAAAGAATTGAAAGTAATATAAAAGTTACTTCCGAAAACGGCGTGAACAAGTCCGCGTAATAACAAAAAAGAATTGAAAGATATTTCTCTGTACTCTCCAGTGCCAGCATCCCATTCTTGTAATAACAAAAAAGAATTGAAAGTGCATCTTCACGGTAAACTTTCTCATTAAACCATGCGAAACGTAATAACAAAAAAGAATTGAAAGTCGAAAAGGCAAAGCATGATTATGATGGATAGGGTTCAAGGAGTAATAACAAAAAAGAATTGAAAGCTTTAGCGTGGTCAGCATCATGACATGGTAAATGTAGATTCACGTAATAACAAAAAAGAATTGAAAGTTTTCAATATCTCTTTTACATAATAGACATTGAGTCTTAGTAATAACAAAAAAGAATTGAAAGCACTCTTACCATGTTTTCTCTGCTTCCGAAACCGCATATCGTAATAACAAAAAAGAATTGAAAGCTAAATGAAGGTGTTGAATGGTGAGCGATAAAGTTGTTACTGTAATAACAAAAAAGAATTGAAAGAACGATATTCACAATATACCCTAAACTTGCACCAGCTAAGGTAATAACAAAAAAGAATTGAAAGGCTCTTTCCAAACTTTTCTCTCGTGCTCATAACATTCCGTAATAACAAAAAAGAATTGAAAGTATTACTAGAAGCCCTATGACCGTCCATCCAATGTTGCTTGGTAATAACAAAAAAGAATTGAAAGTCTATTCTAGCTCCGGTTCTTAATTTCTCCGCTACTTTACCATGTAATAACAAAAAAGAATTGAAAGCTCTTTTCTTTCATGTAGGAACCTGTTGAGTGCTGTGTGCAGGTAATAACAAAAAAGAATTGAAAGAAATGCTTAGCTGCATTAACAACCATCAAAGCCAAATGCTGGTAATAACAAAAAAGAATTGAAAGGAATGCGTTTAAATGTTTATACTCTTGTATATTACTATTCGTAATAACAAAAAAGAATTGAAAGGAATGCTACTTAGCAGCTTCCAGAGATTCTCAAAACTGTAATAACAAAAAAGAATTGAAAGAAGCCAGCTTAGAGCAGCTAAGTGAAAGAGGTGAACTAATAAGTAATAACAAAAAAGAATTGAAAGATACTCGCCCATCATTGCTCACCTTTAGCTTGTTTCTGGTAATAACAAAAAAGAATTGAAAGGTCCCTCCTCTGGTATACCGTATGTTTCCTGCATACCTGTAATAACAAAAAAGAATTGAAAGAAGTTCGCTTATAAGAGGAAGCAAAGTTGAGTGAGGAAGGTAATAACAAAAAAGAATTGAAAGAGTACTCCCATGATAGGGATAGGCGATAGTGGTCTAGGAGTAATAACAAAAAAGAATTGAAAGCTTACTCGACATTCCATACGGTAACGATTTCGAAGCAGTAGTAATAACAAAAAAGAATTGAAAGCAAGCCTCTCGGCTGGAGCAGAAACAACAAGCGACCTATACGGTAATAACAAAAAAGAATTGAAAGAAGTGGCATATAAACTCACAATCACCGGACCAGAATTCGCGTAGTAATAACAAAAAAGAATTGAAAGTATTAACTATACCGAAAGATAGAATAAGGCAGATAACGTAGGTAATAACAAAAAAGAATTGAAAGCAGCTTATATGGTGTGATGCTAGCAAACCGTATGAGTTGCTGGTAATAACAAAAAAGAATTGAAAGTATTGGGTTACTGTCTGGGTCGGTTGCAGCACATGACTGTAATAACAAAAAAGAATTGAAAGAATTTTTTTGTTTTTCCATTTTCCCACCTACGTAAATATATGTAATAACAAAAAAGAATTGAAAGACACTAATGTGCTTAGGAGCAACAATATGACATACGAGCTGTAATAACAAAAAAGAATTGAAAGTTAAGAAGCATTTGCTCGGCAACAGCGTCTCTCAAATCATCGTAATAACAAAAAAGAATTGAAAGTAAGCTTTCTAAGATCCTCTTCCGTAAGGTACGTTTGAGTTGTAATAACAAAAAAGAATTGAAAGTCGACTTCAATAACGTAAGCTTCGGTTGATGGTATTGCTGTGTAATAACAAAAAAGAATTGAAAGGTGAAAAACTGTAGGTGTTGGTATTCCAACTAAACGCGGGTAATAACAAAAAAGAATTGAAAGGTTTGATAGGTCTTAACGAGGAGCAAAGACAACAACTTAAGTAATAACAAAAAAGAATTGAAAGCAACTTTGCTTACAATGTCTTTTTCTTCTTTTAAGGCAAGTCCGTAATAACAAAAAAGAATTGAAAGGTATGAGTCCATGAGCACTCAGTATGAATGTTAACAACATAGTAATAACAAAAAAGAATTGAAAGGTCTTTAAAAACGAAACCTACAAGCCTTCTAATATAGCTAAGGTAATAACAAAAAAGAATTGAAAGTTAAATTAACCGTGAACTCTATCTTAAACACTTTTACACCGTAATAACAAAAAAGAATTGAAAGTCCAATATCGTCGCATATTATTATTTGTTTTTCATCGCCGCGTAATAACAAAAAAGAATTGAAAGGGTTAGGTTGCTAAAAGATTTAATAAATGAAGAGGGTTCTGTAATAACAAAAAAGAATTGAAAGTTCATCATTCAGGTAGTAATCTAATCCAAAATCACCTGAGGCAGAGTAATAACAAAAAAGAATTGAAAGTTTTTTCTTAACATCTACGATCCATCCATCCACGATCATCTGTAATAACAAAAAAGAATTGAAAGTATTTTTCCTTATACTTTCTAAAAGCCTCGGTCCTAGAAATGTAATAACAAAAAAGAATTGAAAGTGGGCCTGAGGGGGCCTAGACTCTTTTTCCTTAGAAACGTAATAACAAAAAAGAATTGAAAGAAGCAATGCCGAGGCCTAAGTTTACCTTCAGAAGCCCAGTGTAATAACAAAAAAGAATTGAAAGAAATCAACACCTAAAAACAAACACTCTAAAGTAATTTCATCAGCTAAGTGTAATAACAAAAAAGAATTGAAAGCTCAAAGCTTCTATGGTTGAATATTAAATGTGAGGAAATGGGGTAATAACAAAAAAGAATTGAAAGTTTACTTCTACGTAGGCGGTGCGCCGGAACACATTCACATGTAATAACAAAAAAGAATTGAAAGGCGCCAGCCCAGACAGTGGCGTTTGTCTTCATGGTGTTGTTTGTGTAATAACAAAAAAGAATTGAAAGTGCTATAGGTGCAAGAGGTTCCCATGCGGTGATCCGCTGCTGTAATAACAAAAAAGAATTGAAAGATAAATTGTGGTTGAGCATGGTTGAGTCTGTTGCTGTTGGTAATAACAAAAAAGAATTGAAAGAGTCATTCTCGAAATAAGCAGAGGATTAGCCATAACTGGTAATAACAAAAAAGAATTGAAAGTCGTGCAGTAGAAATTAGGTTAGAAAGCTGTTTTACAGAAGTAATAACAAAAAAGAATTGAAAGTTGCTAAGCCATGGCGAAGTATTCCTGGCTCAGGACAGCAGTAATAACAAAAAAGAATTGAAAGGACATTATCGTGGCGGGGCATTTCCACCAGCTAATGATATTGTAATAACAAAAAAGAATTGAAAGTTGGTTTTGCTGAGTGTGTCATGGGTTTATAAGTGGTTGTTTATTTATGTTTTGTTTGGTGTTTTAGTTTGGGTGTTTGTGAGAGTGAGGTTTGGGGTAGGGTTTATACTGTTTATTCTAAGGATTATAGTTTGCTTGAGGAGTTTGTTGTTTTGGCTTTGAGGGATCCTGAAGGGTTTCTTGAGTGTGCTAGAAAGTATACTTTGGCTTTAAATGTTGTTCCTGAGGTTGTTGTTTTGGGTTTTAGTCCTCAGCCGTTGGTTGCTGTTCTTTCTCTTAGGGGACGTGTTGACTATGTTGTTACTAGTCCTGAGGTGGTTTTGGGGAATGTTTCAGCAGCTAGGTTTAGCCATAGAATACTGGGAATTTACAAGCCCAGAATAGGGGAGGTTATTGAAGCCCCAATGGCTCCAACACAGTCGATCCCTCCATTAGTTGTTCTTGAAAAGCTAGGTAAAGCGTTTTCTAAAGTTAAAAACAGAGTCGTAGATATTAGTGGGGGAACACAGCTAGCAGCTATAGCTGCGGTAAAGTCTGGAATAGAAAAGCTAACATACACATACCCTAACGGAGAAAAACTAGTAATATACCCTATAACTACGGTAGAAAAACAATGACACTGGTAGTCGAAGTTGAAATGAAAAACTATAAACCAGCAAAACCACCCTACACGGAATTCTACAGAATAATAGGTGTAAAGCCCTCGAAAAGCCTAGAAGAAAAAATAATTCTACAACCAAGCAGAAGAGGCCTAAGAATAATAGTTCTAAACCCCAAGGAAACACAGCAAATAGCTAAAGCACTAAGAGAAAAACAGGAGAAAATAAAGATAAGAAAAATAGAGTCAATCGATAAACACATAGAAAAAATACTTAAAAAACTATCAGGAAACCTAGGAGAAAAAATAATAGTAAAAACAAGAACACCAGCAAAAACAACACTCCCACAAACACTGGAAATAGCGAAGAAAATAAACGCGGAAAAAACAGAAGTAAAAAAGGTAGGAAAAAACCTATACAACATAAAATACGAAATAACATTAACGCAGAAAAACCTACATGAAGCACTAAAACTAATAATCTACGGAATAGGAAAACAAAAACACCAAGGATACGGAACAACAATATGGAAACAATTAAAACTCTAAAATTCTAAAGATTAACTACGCCTGATAATTTCTGTTAATTTCTCCTTAGGCTTATCTAAACTTTCAACAATATTCATTATAGAATCATCATTTAAAACAGTATTAAAATACTCTCTCATCACTTTGGCCGCCTTTGAAAGAAGTTCCTTGAGACCATCTATTTCTTGTCTGTTTTCTTCGCTTAGAAAATTGCTTAGCAAACCTTTAAGCCTCTTACACTTATCATCTAAGTTCTCTCCTTCCTTTACCAACTCATTATATAGATCTTTGTATTTCTCTTCTAAAATTTCTTGAATCTTAGAAATAACGCTAATTAATGTATGTAATATAACTAAAAGTTTGGCTGTGGTTATTTTCTCTAAGTTAAGCAATAACTCTACAACTACCTTAACTATTTCCCTTACTTTCCGAACATCTATTGTACGTACATGTAAGGGTAAAATACCATGTGCCAATAGTGACTCATTTCTCAAGTAATTACTGCCTTTAGCAATGCTTTTGACCTTATTTTCTACATCCTTAGAGCTTAAGCTTTCACATAAACAACTAATGTTCATGCTTTTATCAGAAAAATCTGCGTAGTAACCTATGATATCGTAAAATGTTTCTATCGGTTTACTACAGTGAATTTTTATCGTTTTAGGAAGATAGGGTTTAGCTAATACTTCAGCCTCTATTTTACTCTTATAAGTATCTTTATCGCTATAGCTAGAAAACACACTTAAGAGATAGGATTTAACATTATATAGGACTAGTATAAATGCCGGGTTATAAACGTTCTCAGTTACTAATCCGACGTAATTAGATATTATAGTAGGAAACATCACTAAATGATAAATTAGATGGGAAAGTTCAATCCTAAATAACTTAATTACATTGTCAAACACTTTTCTATTTATACTTACATCTTTTATGTCTTCACTATTTTTTATATTATTTACGCATTTTAAGCCGTTTTCAGTATCTTTTAACACTAGATCAAGGTTTCCTAAAACATTGAGCTTAAGTACATCCTGATATTTTAACGAAAACTCCAATAACTCATCCTTGATTACACAATATAAATTATTAACAACTTTACCTATTTTACTGTTATTTCTTGCTAAAATCGACGAAAACATCGATAAAGTAATTATACGTGCTGCCTCGAGCGTTTCCTTAATTATCCCGCTTGTCGTCGTCTTTTCATCAATAACGTTATAGTATAGCATAAAGCCTATACCATGGCACTAGTTTATCTCTTCCTATATCCTTTTCCAACTCCTCAAGAAATTTATTTACACTCTTTACTTTTTTCTCCACCATTTCCCCCAGATTAACCATTTTAGTGCTAATGCTAAACTATTTTAACAAAATGTTTGGTTCTCATATATGCTAGTGCTATTGCTAAGTCTTCTGAAGTTTTGGTTTCTATGATTCTCCTTATTTTGCTTAAATATTGATTAATGGTTCTCTTAATACTCAGCATGTCAGGTTTCATTTTTACTCTTTCACTAACTAGAATAGCAAGAATGTCTTCTGGAGTTATTGTTATCTTACCTGTAGATACTTTGTTTCTTAAGGCTTTGTAAAGAATTCCTACGATTATTTTCTCTGCCTTCTCACCTTTATATTTTCTATCTGAAACATAACGAAGCATTTTGAATGTTTCACTTAAAATTCTATTTACGTCTTTGATTATTGTGTAGGTCTTACTTGCCATAGAATCTATTTCACCTCTCTCTAAATACATCATTCCATACATTTCTTAGCACTTTATCGAAAAGAAGCACAGCTTTCTCCATTACACCATTCGTTACGTTAACACCTGATGAGAAATAGTCTTGACTATCGTATTTTACGATGCTTAATGACTCTTTTTTGAGCATTATTTTTCCGAAACCTTTACCCTTCCCATAGCCTATCATTAAATAGCCCATTTGATAGGAATGTTCTTTTTCTTCTTTAGGCATATATCCTAAGGCTAGAATTATTTTGGCAACCTCTTCTTCATTACTATTTAGAACTATTATCTTTCCCTTAATGGTTGCATCTTTAGGTATGCATTCGAGGCAAAGAATTTTCTCGTGATCATGATATTTATCTACAGGCTTGTATAGTTTGATACTACCTGGCTTGTATCGATGCGGTTTCCACTGTTTAGGTGATTCTTCAATTACTGGTTTACTTTCTGAAATAAAATCTTCAACGATAACTCTTGATTGGTACCCGGGTGCTCCAAAGAGAAATGAGACTTCATAATTGTCTTTAAATAGGGCTAAGAAGTATGTTGATAGAACACCTTTAACTGTTGAACCAGGAATTATTAGGTACCCATTCTTTTTCACATGCTTTCTAACACAATAGCATTGATTACGTTTTTCTTCAAATGAACAATCTATTTCTCCTGTACCAACATGAACGGGTAGTTTAGTTTCAAATTCAACGTTTATCTCGAAAAAGTTTGATAGAATACTATGCTGAATTCCTTTATTTAAAATTGAGGTTATTGTTGGCGTTATCCTTTTAATTTTCCCTCCTACATAAACAAAGTAATAGTGTTCTTCAGCCAACTTTCCAGATCCCTCATTACCTTAAATTTTGGATATAGTCATGCAGAAGTGTAAGAAATGTTTCACAGTTTCTTTCGAGCTCGTTTCCAAAGTTCTCTATGTAGAATACTCTGTATAGCCCATGATCTTCTTCGTTTGTATAATGTAGTTCATAATTTTTCTTTAACTTGATCGACTTTTCTTCTATCTTAATTATCTTATCATCTTTAAGTACGTTTATCGATGTAGTGGCTGCTCCGCCTAATAAATTCAGAGCAACGCTATCTTCTTCTGTAAACAATACGAAGCTCATCTTGCCTAATTCCACTCTTACTTGACCATATCCTCGTGATTTAGCACCGCCTATTCTAACAAGTCCATGTTCTGAAAGCCTTCTAATAATATGAAATAGGCCTAGAATTGACGGAGGGGTGTTTATGAGAGTTGCTTTCGTTTCAAACTTAGCTCCCGGTACAACGTATTCTCTCGTAAATAGATTAGCTACACCTCCTGTAAGCGGATTTATTCTCACATGCGTTCTTACATCGGTTTTAACTTTTTCAACTTCCTCAGGGTATGCATCCTCAAAATAAGCTAATGATGCTTGTTCATGTGAACCAAATATTTTCTCTACGAAGCCCTGAACTCTTTCAACCGGATGTTTTCCAGAAAGCACTTTCGATATGTATCCCCGGAGGAAACCCTTAATTGTTGATCCCGAAATTATAGGTGCCCCGCTTCTAGGATCCCTAATTACGGGCATATCTGCTACTCCAGGAAATGTTTCAGCTTTACCAGCTCCAACACTTAGCGGTGACACTGCTATAATGTCTAAGCTAAGTTTCATTATGAGCTGCTTTGGGAAAAGCGGACCTTTTATAATACTCATTACTTTTTTTCACCTCGAAATCCACTCTTTAGCCAATGTTTCAAGGCTTATTTCTTCAAAGTCCCGACCCAATATAGCATTTTCTAGTTTTAGCCGCATTACCTTATCACATTTTATTTTCACTAGGCCGTATCCTCTGCTTTTCCATCCTCCTAGAAAGTCTTCAATACCCCTATTGAGAAGTTTAGCTAGTATTAGGAAGAGGCTGTTAGCTTCTTTGAAAAGTTCGTCGTCCAGTTTATCATAGTATATTGCGAATTTGAATTTTGAACCTTTAGGAACATACTCTAGTGTAACAAGAGCTCCCCTCTTGGATGTCCCAGTTCCATAGTTTATTGAAACATGGGTTCTAGTTGGTATTTCACCTTTATCTATAAGTTCTGCTTCGCTAATTTTAATTAGTGATGAGAAAATTGGTGCGCCGAAGACAAGTTCTATGGATCCTAGGTCTTTTATTTTCAAGTTTTCTTTGAGTATAAGTTGAGGCTCACATATGTATTTTTCATTAACTTTATTTAGCTTTAGCTCTATGTTTGTTGATCCTAGGGGAACATTGATGGTATGTTTTGTTTTCTTATTTGCCAACAGCATTGATGCTATGAAGTTTCTCAGAAAACCTTTAATTGTTGAGCCGGGAACCACAGGTTTACCATGTACGTCTACGATTATTGGTTGGTCTACTTCTTGCGGCATAGCTTTTTCCGCTCCTGAACCAACATGTAAAGGTTCAAGAGTTTCTAATGTGCATTCAAGCTTTACTCTTTCACTTAATGATAAATAACCCTCCATAATTTCTCACCTTTCATTTGAACATATTCCTCTAATGTCAGCACTCCTCGCACTGTACAACATTGTTGCTAGCTTAAGTACGTCTTCTGCTATTGCTATTTTTTCTTCATCACCAATATCCACTAATCCCCTACTTGATGCAATTCTTTTGAAAAGCAATCTAAGTTCACTTAGGAGTTGTCTTACGAACCAATTAAGTTCATCGTCATACTCCGTATTTCTCGCTATATATGCTATACCGATTTCAAAAACTCCATAGTCTTTTCTTTCCCTAGCTAGTCTAGCTACCTTCAACATATTATTAAGGTTAGTTTTTGTTACAAGCCTGCTTTCAGATTCTTCCTCCTCAGTTATTGTGAGACTGCATACTAAACGTTTAGCTATGTTTACTATTTCTTTTGACAATATAGGTTCAATTTTTATTGTTTGAGGCAATCTATGATTTCACCTCACAATAGTGAATTGGATTATTTATTTGAAAGAGTGATGGAGCAAAAAATATTTGATCATGAATTTCGTGGGGGAAAAGCTCATGCTTTATAAGTTCTTTTAAGTTATTCCTATTCTTAAGTACTATTGTTGTTCCAGGCTCTACTAATGTTTTTATATGAAATGTTCCATTATAATATCTCTTAGTTCTAGTAATTATCGGCTTCATGTATATTGCTTGGCTTCCTAGCTCATTTGCCTTTTTTAAAGATGTTTCGCTTACAAAATCTATGGTTATATACTTGTTTTCTTCCGATCTTAATGTGGATAGTCTTTCGTTTATGTAGTCCTCATAGCTTAGTTCGCTACTTAATGTAATTTCGACTAAGCCGTAACCGCGTGATCTTGCTGAGCCCATTTTTACCTTTATTGGTACTTCTTCTTTAAGTTCATTAAGTAGGTTTTCGGAAATACATGCTTTAAAAACGAATGTTTCATTAGTATTTATGGCTTCTACCGTATATAGGTAGCCTTCTAATGATGTTCTACTATCGTATCTTAATGCTACATGCGTATAGGATATTGTTTTAGGAAAGTAACTCTTAATGACTGTGCTATCTAAATACCAAAAGCCATAGCCAACTTTATAGTCGAGACTTACTAGGTAGTTTAAAGTATCTTGCTCTTTATGTTCAAAAAAGTTTGCCCATAAAATAGCTGTAGAAACATGTTTTCCGTTTTCTTTGTCTTTAGCAATAGTTTTTAATGGCAAAGGCAAAGGATCATCAATTCGTGTAAGCTCTTTATTTATTGGAAAAGCGGACGTTAGGAAAGCTTTTCCATACATATTATAGAATCTATTGTAGCTTAAAACTTCGTTTACTCCTTTTTTCGACGCTAAATAACTTATTATAGCGCCTAGAAGCGTTGATGATGGAATATATTTGAGAGTTTCTAAGTAGCCTCCTACACCCTTCCTATAAGTTATTAGTAATGGCTCTAATGTTTTAATGTAACCTAGGACAACAACGTACTTTTCCTGGCTCATTTATTGCACCTTGCAGAATTTTTCAGGTATAATAACAACATCAACTATTCTTCCAAGACCAGCAGTTATTCTACCACCTATTTCTCTCGATGTTAAAAGGTTAAGTACATAGCAAAGCAGCCTCTTTTCATCACTATTTAGTTCTTCTCTTGCCCATATTTCATACCTTATAGGAATTATGTTGGAACGTTTATGAGTAAAGTACTGGTAAAACCATAACGTATTTTCCTTGATTATCCTGGTAACGGGATTAATCATTATTCCGGGGCTAATTACATGTGTTATATTATTCTTGTTTACTCCTTTGTTTACAAAAACAAGTTTTCCCTCTTTTTCCTGAGAATCCGTAGTCTCAAAACATTTCCTATCTCTTAATTCCTGTCCGAAAAGCCCTAAATAAGCTTCTTTTAAGCCCGTAACTCTAGCTACAATACACGCTAAATGCCTCATAAGACCCTTAAGCGATGATGCAGGAAGTGGAGTAACATTATTGCCTTCTAAATTTAGAAGTATAGCTGGATCCTTAATTTTAAAGGATCTATTCATGTCTCCTCTAACAAGTATTTTTTCAACATGAACTTCTAATTCAATAAGTCTCCTCAACACTTTCACCTTTAAGTAAGTTCTTACACAATATTGGCAAATAAACTGATTCACTAAGTCTATTTTCGGTGAGACCAGCACCGAAGTCTTTTATAATGTCGTAGAGATCGAGAATCTTTAACAATATTACCCATGAACTATCGTTGTTAATTTTAGCTAGGTTTTCAGCTAAATACCTTAATACACTATATTTGTCTTTATTTTCCTTAAATCTAGAGGCGTCGTAGGCAAGTTTCAGTACTAACCATTCTCCACGAAGTTTTCCCTCATAGCCTGCATCAACATATTCTGTAAGGTCTGAAACACTAACTATGGGCATTTTACTCTTATTACACCCTATGATTTCTCGAAGAATACTGGGATAGTTTATTGTCTTGCTTATTTCATCGAAAATTATGAGTGACACCGCTTTTAGTTTCTTCGAGTGAGACAAAATGTTCTTGAGATAATCTCTAGAATATCTTCCTCTAAAGTATACGAAGTCGGCTTTAACACCTAGACTTGTCCTAACGTTTTCACCAACCTCTTTAACATGTCTCAGTATTTCTTGTGAACCCTCATAAAGCATGAATATTGGTGTTTTTGTTTTACCTATAGCTATACCCATAGATACTGTTATGGTATTCACTTTTACCTTTTTTATCAAATCTTTAAGTTCATTATATGCTTTACATAGCCCGTTATGGAAACCCTGTAAGAACTGGAGTACTATTTCCGCTTTGCCAATAATTACGAAATCGTCTCCTCCAAAATAAATTGGCAATACTGGATATAGATATGCTTTCTGATACTGTCCGCGCCCTCCACCTATTAAATCTTCGTAAGCGTCGTAATGATTTTCTATGCTTTTAACGGCGGCGCTGAGAAGAGCTTTCTTCATAAGTTCAAAGTAAGTATAGGATAAAATCCTAAACTCGGTTACTGTTCTTGCTTTCGTTTTTCTACTGCCAAATCCGTCTCCATCTCCGTGAACAAGCATTATTAATGCATTTCTTCCATTATAGTTATAATCGTCAAGTGATCTAGGAAACAGTTCTTCACCTATTTCGATTTTTCTACAGGCTAATCCTATATTGTGTGAAAGCCTATATGCTGATGAACCTATGACTCCTAGTTTTCTAGCGAGGCCATATATTCTCTTTATTTTCTCTTTACTCTCTTTACCTTGTGTTTTACGGTAAACATATGCATAGAGTCTTTTTATTAAGCACTCCTCGCCTATACGTTCAACTTCACCAGATCTCATAGCAAAATCTAAGAAGTCATCAATTATTTCATAGTTTCCAACTATTCTTCTTAACGTATCATTGTTTTTCCAGAAGTTTCTATCTTCACCTTTTTCATTATAACATATCTTGCAGATATCCCTTGGCAGAATGTTAATGTCTTCAGCAATATTGCTTATATATCTTGTTGTGTTTAACGCTGCTCTATAAAGTTTTCCGAAAACTCCACTAATTTTATCATAGGCTTCTCTAAACTTTACCTCTAATATGTAGTTGTTGTTCGACTTTAACGGTAACGTTTTGAATGCAATGTTGTTTTTAACGTATTCTTCCACTTTGTTTATTATTTTGTTTGCTATTTTCTTCGGTAAGAGAACTACTGTCTCTCCGGCTGCTGCTTGGATTAATGCTTCTTCTCCGTAGATTTCCTTTATTTTATTTCCTATTAGCCAACATGCTGAGTCTACGTGAATACTTGCTCCTTGCACGTCTATTAGTGCTCCTCCTGATGTGTAAACGTATTTCTGTATTCCTGCAACCTCTATTATGTAGAGGACCAGTTCTTTTTCTCCTACGCTTCCCTCGAACCTATTTTCAGAAACTATTTTCCATGCTTCCCTAGCTTTTTCAACTATATTGTCTATGTTTAGATTGCACTCAATGTTGCCTATTGCTTCCAAAAATTTTCTATCCTGAATAAAATTACGTAACAGTTTTAATGCACACTTTCTAACTTCTAAGTGTTGTTGTTCGAAGAGCGCAGGGTTTTCATCGTAAACTAGTGTTTCAAAAATGAGCATGTAGTCGAGTATTTTGAAGTAATTGATTAGTAAGTTAGCTTTGTGTTTAACGTTTTTCTCAGCTATTTCCCTAAGTTTCTCTAGAAGTAAGCTAGGATTACATTGGGACAAAAGATTTCCCTAGAAATTTACCTTGCCAAGGCATATTTAAAATATTTACTCAAAATTTAAAATGCATATGAACTTAAAATACGAAATATTTCATGTTGAATATCTAAACGTGTAATCGTTTTTTACTATACATGTAAAACTGCTGATAGGCATTTCCAACATTATATGTCTTTCTTTGAACCTAAAGTTTATTTTCAAGGTGCAATATAATATTTAACCATGAAGTTCGAATTGAGAATAGACAGAATAGTTCCTTCTCCAACAATATTCCCTTACGACATGACATACTCTTACTCTGACAGTATAAGAGAATATGATGGACTAGCATTAGTTACGATAGAACCTATAGTGAAGGACGTTAAGGATGAAGAAAAAACCGACATGTGGAAAACGCTTTTCTTCATAGAGCATCTTTCAGGTGATGAAACCTCCAAGAAAATAGTTGATTTAGCTCTCGGGAATCCTGAAATAGTATTTCTTAGCGACGAAAAGAACAATGCAAGTAAGCGTATGAATATGCTTATGCACTTCAATGTTCTAAGTAAGAGGCTTTCAGAAGAATTCGCTAGGTATGCAGAGAAAGCATTTCTTAGTAAATATAAGAGATTATGGAATTACAATTATGAACTACATAATCTAGCGTTTCACACATTACTTCTAGCCGAAAGTTATCGTAAGAAAATAGCGTATGATGTTTTAAAGTTACGAGAAAAAATAGGTACCAATGCTCCTATAGAAGTTAGAGAAACCGTTAAAGATATCGCTGAAATACTTGCATACGCAATAAATGAAAACATAAGCAAAAATACCACTCGCAATTTTAATAAACCTGACAAGGTAAAATCACCAACAGTAGGTAAGATTCTAGAAGATAAGTTAAAAGAAATGGGTCATGGGAAATTTCTTATCCTAGTATTCCCTCAAATGCTTAGGAGAGAAGCTATTAAAAGACTTAAAATGCAGATTAACACTCTTAGAATACTTATTAAATTCATCATTAGTAAAACATGTTCGCCCATTAGCGTAAGAGTTATTGGCTACGATATAAGTAAGGAACAAGCTAAACATATTGCCTGGGGAATTAAATGTTTAAACATAGATTCTGAAGTGCTGATTAGCGATAACCTTGAAAACCTATTGTCAAAAATATCTGAAAAAATAAAGGAATATGATAAAGTCATCATAATCATTCTGCAAGATTATAACAAAAATGTGATAAGTAAAATGATGGACTATGTAGTGTCGAAAACAGCTTTAATAATAGTTACAAGCGAAATAACCTACAGTGTGAGCGAAAGCTACACTAAGGAAAGACTTGTGAAAGCATATTCTCCATGGTTTAATGAAGATTCCGAAAAGATTCTAGAGAAGTTGGACCGCTCAAAAATCCTAATCTACTCCATTTGAAGGTGTAGTTTCTGTGTTCTTAGAATTTGAGATAACAGATAATGAAGCTATTAGAAACTTCACGGAAAACGTCATTACGTATTTATCCTCACTTACGTTGAAGGCTTCGTTTAGCAAGAAGAAAGGAAGAGGTGATCCTTATCTTAAAATAGCTATTGTCCCTGCAATCATAGACAAAGTTGCTATTAAGGAAATCATTGTGAGCTATAAGAACATCAAAGAGATTGAGAGATTTATTGATATGTTAAGGTATTTTAGATTTAACCGTTTATCTGTAATGTCGGAAAGCGTTATTGTGAGAAAATTTCCCTCAATAATGACGGAAGTTTGGAGCCCCTCGGCACTTGCTAGTGCTCATATTTCGTTGAAAAAACTGCTTCCTGTCGTCAGAAACGTAGTGTGTAGGAGAAAATTCAGTTTCAATGTTAAGCGAAGCGCTGAGAAGTTTCATGCACTACTTCTTGCATCACTCCTCTCTGGAGGGCATAGGAGAGGAATTAGCTTAAGACAACTTGCTGCTCAAAATCTTATAACGTTACTTGCTATCAGCAATAGCTCTGATGAAGCAATAGTTAATAATGTAGCTAAAGGTTTAGCCGCTTTAGCAGCAGATGTTTACGTTTGGCTTCCTAGACTATACTTTATAAAGAGGGGTGTTTTTGGAAGCGAAATCCACTATTCATTAGCAACATCGGATCTAGACTCACTTGTTGAATATCTTAGCAAACAAGAGTTCATAGAGAGATATACGGAGTTCTTAGAGATAACTTATGAGGAAATAAAGAACGCTATTTCTTCAAGTTTAAAAGATAATCCTTTAAAGCTGGCTTCTGAAATTGCAAATAAGATTGGGGATTGCCTTAGAAAGACCGTTTGCTTTGAGGCTTTTTCGGGGAAAAGAGAAACACTATTAGGTTATTATAGAATGGTTAAGGGGAGACTGGAAGAAATTAAAGGAACATGCTCGAATAGAGACGTAGCGAATGGAAAGTTGGTAACTGTTCTTACAGAGCAAACATCGCTACTTTTCATTGTCACTCTAGTTAGAGAATTGAAAACTAAAGACATTATACTACTCTATACGCCACAGGTTCTTTACGAAAGATTACTCCTCGAAGATTTTGTAAACTACTGGAACAATAACGTTAGCAGAGAAAGCCAAGTTACAGTAGACTACATTCCTGTTCCAGCATTGGATCCCGGAGCAACATACGACTTCATAAACGCCATACTTAGCAAAATGAATAAAGACACTATAAAATGCATTATAGCTAGAGGGCCAATGTCACTAGCTTTACCTCTCACATTGGTAGCGAAGAAGAACGGAATTCAAGAAGTAATGCTTTAATAAATTATTTTTAGTCAATTTCCAAGTAGTGTAGAAACATTTTTCTCTGCTATGTATTTATTGCGACGATATGGGTATTAGGAGTTCTTAATACGTTTCATTCTCCAAACATTGGGCATGTTATCCTTCATATAACTCTGGTCTAAGTTTTTGTTTGAATTCTAGAGGTAATCCTGAGGGTTACTGCTTATTGAAGCTACTATTATTAGTCATAACTTTTCTCTGACGTAAGTTTTATCCCAGACATTAGAAACCGACACTTTATAGACTGTGTGTAGGAGAGTATAGTTTAATAAATGAAGTATTAGGTAAACTTTTCTAGTGGATATTTATTTAACATCCTATGAAGGTGTTGTTTGTGGGAAAGGCCTCCGCTTTGTTGGTATTGGCGTTTATGGTTGTTGCTGTTTTAGCTACTGGATTCCTTTCTTTCTACATGTCGCTTAGTAGCTTAAGGGTTGTTAGGGTAGGTTTTGGTGTTCTTCCTGATCTTTCGAAGGTAGGTGTTGCTACGATAAATGTTCCAGCAAAGGTATATGTTGAGAATAGAGCTGATAGGGACTTTAGCTTAGATAATGTTGTTCTCTTCGTCAAAACGGGCTCAGGTAAAACCTTAGCTTATGGGAGCTCAGGACCTGTCATTATCTCTGGAAACAGCATAACACCTGTTATGCTAAACCTCCAGGTGGACGTTGAAGAAACACTGAAAGCCATCATGAACAGGGAGGAAGCAGTAATAGAGGGATTCATGGAGGTCAAGGCAGAGGTATTCAACATAAAAACTCCCTTCACTGTAAAGACGAGCTTCAAAATAACATCAGAGGAAATAAGGCAGCAGGAAACAACTCCGCAGTTAACTGTTGAACCCCTGGTTGAGAAGCTGGAAATCATAAACGCATATGCGCAATGGAACCCCAAATACGACGTCTGGGTAGCCGTTTTAGTAGTGGCTAACACAGGAAACATGGACGCAAAAATAAAGGAAATATTCGTAAACGGCAAACCCGTAAGCCTTCTAAACGGAGTACACGTTTTCGCATACAATCAAGAAACAGTAAATGCAGAACTGGTAAAATATAGTTGCGCAGAAGCCGCAGTAACCCCTTCAGCAACTAAACTGCAAAGCATCATAATAAAAGAGGGGAGAAAGCAACAATAATAGTAACATTGCCTTCAGCCAAAGCAGACTGCAAAACAGTATTTAGCCACGAACAAATAATAGAAGTAAAAATAGCGTCATCAACAGGAAAAGAATATCTCAAATCAATACAACTACCATAACTTCCTGAGGAATCCTCAAAAACATAGGTTAATACTTTGGGTGTAGAAGCCTCAACAAAACCTACGTAGAAGGCCTAGAAGACACGTTTTAGTGGTTTTAAACCTAGTAGATGAATTAGACTGTAAAAGCGAAGAATGCAGACAACTAAGAGAAACCATTAGAAAATATTACGCCTGGTTTCCGAAAAGAAAAATAGACAAAGTAGGAACAATGCTAGAACAGCTACTATAAAAAGGTTATATTATAATGACGCTTTAACGCATTCGATAAATTTCTTCGCGCATTTTTCTAGTCTCTTCTTTTTCTCTTCATTTTGCAATGAGCTTGCAAGATTAGCATAAAGGCTTTCAAAAACAGTGTTTGCAAAAAACCTGCTTACCTTAGCGCCTAACTCTTCAAAATTCTTGAAAACAAATTGATATCCATACTTAGTTGATGCTTTCTTGACTAAGTTATCAAAGTATTTAGTCTTCAGTAGTATTTCAAAATTTATTTTTCCTTCAGGAGTTAGACTATTAATTAATGGCTCTACATTTAGCCAATCCTTCTCCCCTATTGCTTCCTTTACAGAATCCCTATGTAACTTTAAGTTCGCAAGAATTCTTTCAAGGTGTCCCTCTAACTTAGCTATTTTAGCATTCACATCACGGATTATTTTATTAAGTATGTCAGAATATTCCCTTTCAGTAAAGAATAAAGTAGCGCCAAAAGCTTTACTAAGATCCATAAGAATATCGTTAAGCAACCGATCTGATTCCTCAACATCGCTCTTTATTAAATCCCATATCTCTTTCTTCAGCTCCAATTTCTTTTTATGTTTAATAAGAATTCGAGCTACTTCAAAGGATATATTAATCAAAAGACTGAGTATACCTCCGAAAAAACCAGCAAGCTCCGACATTGTTTAGCACCTAATTAATGAAGCTAAAGTGTCATGTAGCTTTCACTACAGAATCCTACCTAACACCTAAATAAACATTAGAGCAAAATTAAGGTGACTTGCTATTAACTTTTAGTAGGATTAAAGGCTCTGTTCATGTCATCTATGCTTGCATAAAGTAATTTCATATTTTTAGGCAAAAGCAACATTATAATTATATTAAGAACTAGGCTTGTTTTAGTCTGAGTATTTCAGCAACCCATGAATCTGGTTGTGGTACTTTAATTTTATAGGCTATAACTGTTCCACCATGTGGAACGCCGATGACTAACACTTTAGAAATGAAACCTTCAACTTTAGCGTAACTTATCTGGTCAATACGAATGTCTATAAGAGGTGTCTCACGTTTTCTAATTAACCCTGACTTATGAATTAGTAACAAGCGCTTATTAGTTAAGTATATCTCACCCTTGCCCTTAATAGGCTGTTCAATCGAACCTTTTCCACTAAGAATAACCTTCTCATCAGGAGAGAAAATTATCTGCGACATAGTGCCACCATACGGGTGTTTGGTGGCTACTCTATATTAGAATCCTACCTAACATCCTTAATAAATGCTGAAACAAAGTTAAGGAAGTGTTGTTTTAGAGAACATTTATACGCTACGCTGTTTTTATTTGGCTTTTCTTCGGCTTTCTAGTTCATTTATTATTTTGTATATTTCCTTTATTGCATAGCATGCATTCATTAGGGCGTCTTCCGCTTCTATTTGGTCAAATATTTTGTCGGGATGTTCTGCTTTATTCCTGATTTCCCTTAAATGGTTTAAATAACCCAAGAGCGTTTTAGCTTCGATATTATTCTGTTCAAACATCTTCTCTAACTCATTAAGTACATCTTTCCAATTAATACGTTCAATTCTAGCATCAGGCTTAAATGAGAGGTACAGCTGTCGTATAGCCGCTTCAACAGCTCTTAAAGCAACCATAGTTGTAGCAGTAGGTCTCTCAAAACATAAACAATAAAGTGCTTCCTCTAAATCATGCTTAACTATTTCATTAAGCTTATACAGGATGTTTATGTCTGGAAAGAGATAGCCAATACCTTTCTCTATTAGCTTCCCATAGTCTAAACGACCTTTAGGTTTAAAAACCACAATAGGTTTCTTAGTCAGTTCATTCTTAAAAAGAATCCTATATTCCTTTAGCTCCTCTTTTACCTGAGATTTCACATCATCGCTCATTCCTCTATCATAGTTATAATTGTACTTTCGAGCAATATTACTCGATAACATGCTAATTTTCTCTCCTAACTCCTCCATTCCAAGTTCTCTTAGGTTTTTCATTAACCTTGTCAGCTTTTCATCAACTTCACGTACGGTTAAATAAGTTTTTGTAAGAACATTATCAAGATCTTCGAAAAGTAATAAAACCTCATAAACTAGCAACCCACCTTTAATCCTTCTACTCCAATCATACGACATTGCATCTCACCTACAAACTCTAAGAGTTTCCTAGAGTGGAAAGTAACTTTCCTTCCCATAAGAGGCTAATGTGTTAGGTAGACCCCAAGTAATACTGCTATCTAACACATAGATAAACACTAGAGCAAAGTTAGGGTAGCTAGCAACTTTTAGGATTAAAGGCAACAATAAGAAAAGTCTAAAAGTTTTTGCTTATTCGCAAGTCTTTGGCAATACTTGTTATTGTTTGCCCTTTAGCTAATAGAGACTTTATGAGATAAATCTTAGTTCAGCTCTTTAATGTTGGCGGTGGTGTGATTGCTGGAAGTGCTTAGTGAAAGTGATATTGAAGAAATTAAGAGGCTGTGTAGGGAGTTAAATGAGCGAGGTGTAAGTTGTAATGTTAGTTTTGATGAATTTGTAACTTATTTGACTGCTGAATCTTATAAAGTTGATTCCTTTACGATTAGGGATATTTTAGATAATAGGTATTTGCTAATTCATGAGTTAGTAGAGATAACTGTTCTTAAGAGTAAAGGGTATAGTATTGATGAGGATGTGTTTAGGAGGGCTTATTCGGATAGTTATGAGGCGCATTTGGAAGCTATAGATGTAGAACTTTATTTTGCATCTAAAATGGGGATTTTGGCTGGGTTAGGAGGAGAATTAACGATTTAAGAACATATCTTAACGATCCATTACTACCGACATACCTTGTTGATAAAGTAAGGAACATTATTGAGAAATATAGTGCTCTTATAAAATAGTTCATTTATCCCGTACATGCGCGGTGCTTATTATTAAGAGGAATCGCTATTTGTTGGAAATATTTAGTTACTAAGATGCATGTGGTAATCATATGGTTTTGCTTTGCAAGTAGTATTCATGGTTGTTGGTGTTGTTAAGTTTCTTTAGGGAGCCCTTAGCTGTAATGTAGTGAAATAGAAAGTAGTATATGATAGTGTTAACTGCATTAATAAATGGTTTAATTACGTAGGGTGGAGGCGTTAATATGCATGTTTTCTACGGTACTTAGGTTGAAGGGTTCGGAGCTGACTTCTAGGCATTGGTTAATGAAGGCACTAGGTGATCTTTGTAGAAGTAATCCTTTATCGGCTCATTGCTACGCTATCTACTACCTTACATATGAAAGCGATAGGGCTGAAATACTGTTGCTAGTTTCTCATGGTGATATAGAGTCCTATGTGCTTGTATGGTATGGTGGTGAATTCATTATTCAAGACGTTTATGAGGTTCATATTTGGAATCCTACTAGGGAAGTTATGCGACAAATTGTTATTTCTCCATGTAAGAGAGCAGACATACAACTATACAACAGCACTTCTAGCGATGTAGAAGCGGTTATGAAATATTTCAGAAGCCTTGGCTTCAAGAAGTTTCGTACTGAAGAATTCTACGATATGGTTTGTGATTGCAGTAGCTTCAGCCCTAGTCCTCTTGAAAAATTAGCTGTAAAACTGGGTGAGGAGTATGCGCCACTGTACAGGGATCTGGAATTTGGGAGGGGAATAGAGATAACCTTGGATGAAGTCGGTGAAATACTAGAGAAATACACGCACTACGGCGTAATTGTTAACAACATCCTTGCTTCTATAGTTGCGAGATACGTGACTCTCCCTTGGATTCATGTGTTAGGCGGTGTATTTACGAGGAGAAAAATATAGGGGAAGAGGGAGGCTATGCTAAAGCTGCGGTATCAGCGTTAACTAGGGAAGCAGTAGCTTCGGGAGCTTACGCAGGTGTTCATGTCGAAGAAAACAACGAACCCGCTATAAGGGTTTATAGGAATCTTGGCTACAGAATTACTAAAACTAGAACATGGATCTTTGCACACCCCTAAACCTATAGACGTTATTCGTCTAACCCGTTTCTAAGGCTCCTATGCTAATTATGCTAAAGTTCTAGTAGTCTTCCAAAACTGTTTTAATGATTACGATTTTGTAACAATTGTTGTAGTTTTCCTAGTCCCTTTAACGCAATTAGATATGCTGATGCCATATGTTTGTCTAGTCCATGTTTTCCTGTTAGTATTGCATTATGAAGAATTGTTTAGGTAACCTTATATTATGGTTTGGCCAAGTATTGCCTTGGGTGGACTTGGTTTGACTTTGAAGACAAAAGTTGGGAGAAAAGGATATATTATTCTCCCTAAGGCGATTCGTGAAGCTGTAGGTATCGATGAAGGTGATGAAGTAATTATTGAGGTTAGAGATGGGATAGTTATTAAGCCTGTGAAAAAGAAGATCAACCCCAATATTATTAGAGAGAAACTCGGGGTTCACGTCGATAAATTAAGGCAGGTAAAGGGGCGTAAGGAGCCTAGACCAGGTGAATTAGCTACTATTAGTTTAGAGGAGGAATTTGAAAATTGAAAATATTCATAGATTCACCACTACTTATTTACCTTAATACAGTAACCGATCCTAGAGACAGGTACATGTATGAAAACTATTACTTAGAATTGCTTTCAAAATATAAAGTATACACAGATGTTCTAGTCCTTGATGAGCTAATACATGTATCTAAGAAAAAATATGGAGTTCCATATGAGTTATCAATTGATTTTATTGAGTCCATTGTTTTACCATATATTAATGTACTAGAGTTAGGCGAAGAAGAATACAAGTACGCTTCAAAAATTATTATAGAACACAAACTTAAGCCCTCGGATTCACTACATGTTGGTGCAATGTTGAACAATGGAATCAACTTAATCATTAGCGAAGATAAAGAATATGATAAAATAAAGCAGATCAAAAGAGTATGGATACAATAAAGAAATAGCCCCAGATAGCCAAAGGGTGAGCCACCATGGTGAGAAGCCGAGATTTGAACCCGGGACCCCCAGGGCTCCGGAAACTGGCTACAATATCGCTCCGTCCCATGTGGAACCACTAGAGTTTAGAGAAGGCGGGGAGTTAGTTGTCTTTATACGGTAAGCACAAACTGTAATTATGGGTGTTGGTGCTGGTAGAGCGAATGGTTTTAGTCATGTAACTGTTAAGGTTGGTGTGGTTTAGATTAGATGTGTGGTTTGTTTTTGTGGTTTATGGTTTAGGTTATTTTTATCCAGTGTTTCGATATGGTTTTGTAGAATGGTTTTTTCTTTTTTTCTTTTAGTTCTTCCGGTGTTAGTGGGATTATGTCGAATCCTATGTTTTCCGGTAGTTTTGTTCTTACCATTTCCACTCTTTCAGCGTAGCTTAGTTTTTTGAATTTTTCTGAAACAACTACTACGTCTACGTCGCTTTCGGCAGTGTATGTTCCTTTAGCGTAGCTTCCGAAAAGATATATTTCTGCGTTAAGTTCTTTTCTAAGCTTTTTTAAAACATCGATTACTTCTTTACGGATCTCTAATAGCTTTTGAGACTTCATCTATTATCTTCCCCGCAATTTCCAGTGCTTCTTCAGCTTGCTCCTTAGTTATTTCCTTAGATGGTCTTTCAATACCTGCGTTAGGGTATCTTGCTTGAGTGTAATATGCTGAAAGCTTTGCTAAATTAGCTAAGCTCACATTTAAAACCACACTATCTTTAACCATACTGTATAGTTTAATAAGATCATGTCCTCGAGGATACTCCCCTAAAACGTGAAGTATAAGTGATTTCAAAGCTTTTTCAGCTGCTTGGTGAGCTGCAAAGCAAGCCCAATTATAATCCCCTATTTTCACACTCGACACGGAATGTTTTAAATCAGCTTTAGCTTCTTCAAACCAGTTTAAAACCTCCTCCCTTACAGGCATACTTAACTTAAACCCTCCCTAAAATAAGTAAACCGTATTAGCTTAAATAACGTTCCCTCCCTAAAAACAAAACACTAAGCACTAAAGAAAC
>CAYOTT010000015.1:0-40935 GCA_964406965.1 uncultured Desulfurococcales archaeon
TTCTCATTCGCTTAACATTGAAATAGAGAAGATACTTAAAGCAATAATACCGTTCTTGATAATATACCTCATAATATATGTGATAATAGTTCTAGTTCCAGAGGCAGTATTATGGTTCCCTAAGCTACTAGGTCTCTCAGTTTAGTTAAATGATTGCTAAGTAATTCATCTATTATAGAACATGTTACAATACGACTTTATTTAAACCGTGAAAAATATCTACATTATGGGTTTAAGCTATGAAACTCAAAGATAAGGTAGCTATTATTACTGGTGCAGCAAAGGGCATAGGGAAAGCTATTGCAATAGAGTTTGTGAAAGAGGGAGCAAAGGTTGTTGTAGCAGACATAGACTTTGAAGGAGCTCAAAAAACAGTTGAAGAACTAAAAAAGATGGGAGGTGAAGCAATAGCTGTTAAAGTTAATGTGGCTGATCCAGATGATGTAAGGAGCATGGTGGAGAAGGCGGTGGAAAAGTTTGGAAAAGTAGACATACTCATAAATAATGCTGGAATAGCCATACAGAAACCAGCATTAGACATGACTTTAGAGGAATGGCGTAGAATAATTGATGTTAACTTAACAGGAGTATTTTTATGCAGTCAAGCAGCAGCTAGGGTTATGGTTAAACATGGAGGAGGAGTTATCATAAATATGGCTTCAATGTTAGGCTTCATAGCGATTCCTAAGAGGTCAGCTTATTGCGCCTCTAAAGCCGGAGTAATTGGCTTAACAAAAGAGTTAGCAGTTGAATGGGCTAAATACGGAATTAGAGTTGTAGGGGTTGCGCCAGGATGGGTTGCTACACGCAGAGTAATAGAGTTAACGAAGAAAGGCATAGTTAATGAAGAAGCAGTTAAAATGATGACTCCTATGGGTAGAATGGCTAAACCTGAAGAAGTCGCTAAATTAATGGTGTTTTTAGCATCAGATGATGCCAGCTTCATAACAGGAGACACAATACTAATAGATGGAGGATACGTAGCGTACGGCGGTCCTGTTTAGGCAATATTAATTCCTTTAACAATTATTTTATTTTAATGAATAACTAGTTGATTAACTTAAGAACATAATAACGCGATTATAGCTACTTCCATTCTACCTTTTTAAAATAGTTACTATGGTGAGTCAGTACACAGCGGTTACGTTCCTCTTAAATATTTAAATAAGAATTTAAGAAGTCAGTCATTAATATGATGGCTTAGCAAAAAATACTGTCTTTACTATGATGTTGTTATAGTCTCTTTAATTTAATTATTCTTTTCGCTACGAGTATTGTTTTAATCTATTATGGTTACTGTACTGTGTTTTATTTTGATGTTTACCATGTATAATGTTGTGGTTAAAGCCAATGTAATACCTAACAATGTTAACTATTTTTAGCTTTATTCTAGAATAACCCCATCTCTTTGAACTTAGTAATCAGCATTTCAATGTGTTTTTCTTGTAAGGGCTCGAATAGAGGCTTAGGATAACCTACATCTACTCCTCTAAGCTTTAAGAGAGCATAGCATGCAGGATATGTTTCAGCAGTATGCATTATTTTTCTCGCTTCAATTATCATTAATTGCTTCCTTATAGCTTCACTATAATCACCTTTCCTTATTAAATCGTATAATTCAACATTTAGTTCTGGGAACACGTTTGCTAAACCTGAAATACATGCAGAAGCTCCTGACATAATAGCTGGTAACATGAGAGCTTCTGTGCCTATTATAAATATGAAGTCCTCATTTACAGGCTTGACAGCATTTACATACTCCCAGAATGTTACAACATTAAAGCTACTGTCTTTAATTCCTGCAACACCTATTTAAGCTAATTCCTTAAGAAGCTCGGGAGCTATGGGGTTACCTGTTCTACCCGGGTTATTGTATGCGAAAACAGGAATATCTACTGATGAAATAAGTTTTTCAAAGAATAACTTAATACTTATTTCTCCATATTTATAATAAAATGGCGGAACACTTGCCACAACGTTTGCACCTATATCTTCTGCATGCTTAGCTAATTCAATTGTTATATCAAGGCTAGGAGAACCAACATGGACTATTGTTACTACATTATTCTTAGTATTATCAATAAAGGCTTCTGCAGACTTTTTTCTCTCTTCAATAGCCATTAAAGGTCCTAAACTGTATGTTCCATTAATGAAGAATCCCTTAATTCCATGTTCAATTAAAACTCTGTGAAAACTTTTACCCCATCATAGTATATCTTTCCATCCTTAGTAAACGGCGTTATCACAGGGCAATATATTCCCTCTACACGCATTTGAACACACCGTAATAAAGAATTGCTTTAATATACTTAAGCACTCTATGGAAAAAATCCCATAAAGTTATTTATAGTATTCATTTGCGGCATCAATGGTCTTCTAAAATTTAATGGATGCTTCTAAGATCTCCAATAAAGTTAGCGTCTTGGTATCCCTACATACCGACGGTGTTTCTTATGACATCCGCATATATTAGAACCTCAATTATTGAAGTTTCTTATGGCATGTTTATTAGAAGAATTGTAAGTATGGAAGAGAGAAAAAATGTATGTGAACTATGTATCATAACGTCTTTATTTAAATTAGTGCTGCTTCTTGAATGCTTCCAAGTATTTTCTTTAAGGCTTTGCGTAAATGAGTTTCAACGGTTGCTTTAGATAAGCCCAGTTCGTAGCCTAAGTGATGTAACGTTATTTTTCTGGGAATATCAAAGTAGCCCATTTGCAATGCTAATTTTAGAGCTCTTATTTCACCTTCTGTGAGTTTTCTTAAACCCTTTTCTAACTTGCTTATGTCGGAGTATATCTTTTTAGCAATATCCATGCTTTTCATTTTTCTTACGTAAACATTTTTTTTCCCGTACCAGCTTTGAAGATCGCTTATAAATGCTTCAAGCTTGCTTCTTTCAACTAACGCATTAAAATATCTGCTGCCATTTCTAAAAACATATGGCATAAGCACTATTATACCATGCTTCTCTAATAACTCATAAAATTCGCATTTAGACTTAAGTGCAACAAAATACGATGCTTCAGCAGAAGAGTCGCATGAAACACCTATTACTTTGTAACTGAACATTTTACGTACTTTTTGAAAGTAACTGCATAGGTTTTCATCTGAAGTATAGGCCAGTACAACGTATTTTGAAATTTCAGGATGCTTGTAAACTTCAACATATAGAGGCTTCGACAAGTATGTACTTAACTTAGCTAGGAGGCTCTTATGATACTTTGTTATCGTTATTGAAACGGGTATTAATCCATAAGTTCTGAGTATTTCTCTGCACCCATGTTATATCTCTGCATTATTCTTAAAAAGCATATATGAAAAATATTCTATAAGATCCTTTTAAGCACTACTTAAGCTTTCTAACAATAAAATTTCATTTCCTAATAATTTATGAGAATGTTTTCTTAAGTAGCGACTATATGTATCGTAACCTACGCTTACATGTAGCTTTTTGAATCCAATATTTTTAGCAATACTAAATACTACGTTAAGAACTGAGGATATCTCTTTTCCATAAAGAGTCCATAGGGTTAGTTTTGCCATATCCTTTTTCATCCATAGGTTTTCAATTATGAACGCTGCTTTTAACATTGGAATATATCCTTTATAGCTTATGGTTTCTACTCCTAAAGCATACTTCCATGTGCTCTTAAGCCAGGTTGAAAAGGATGACAACATTCTAGGGCTTATAAGCTCTAAGCTTTTTAATGCCATGTATTTTCGGGGGAAACTTAAAATTTCAAAACTACTATGCTTTAATTCTATGTTTTCTAAATTTATTTCAACATTAGCTACTCTATAAGCCACTTCACTTATTCCACATTTTACGTAAAAACCCGTAGCTTCTTTGGTAGGCCATACACTGATAGTATCGCAACCTTGCTTCTTAGCTATTTCAATAGCTTTATTAACTAATGCTTTACCTAAGCCTCTTTGCCTATAGTTTCTATGAACCTCAAGTACGTCGATGAAAGCTGTCTTTCCTAAAACTCCTTTTTCTTCTCCGATAAAAAGTTCTAGTTCACCAACAATATTATTATTAAATACAGCTATTAGCGGGTATTGATGGTTCATTAGCATGTAGTTTAAGTGTATGGCACATGTTTCAATACTCATCCAGGGACCTCCGAAGCTCCAACGTTCAATAATGTTTAAATCCTTATACTCAACCTCTTTACCATCGGCTATTTTATACCATTTTCTAACACTAGAACAGTAAACATTAACTATTCCCTCTACATCATCTAATTTTGCCTTCCTTACTTCAATATTCAATGTTTAACACATCATTTAACATTAGTGGTCATTTAATACAGAATTACGTAAAGGTATTAGAGCCTTTGGTTATTCAAATATATTTTAAATAGGCTTTAAAGATACATGTGTATTCAGTACGAAGAGAAGCTTGGTGAAAAATAATGTTCAACAGTGTTCTACTAGCTTTAACGTTTGTTCTTTCTTTTGTAGGTACAATGGCTTTCAGAATAAGTATGCCTGCCATAGCGTTTTTTACGCGTAAGGTTCTTGAGGCTTCAGCCTTAAGTGTGGGACTCTTAACATCATCCTTCTTTACTGCTAGAGCAACGTTTTCAATAATTACTGGAAGCTTAGCTGATAAATTTGGCCGTAAAATCATTTATGGTGCATCCTTATGTTTTATATTGAACGGTTTAGTTGTTCAACTATATGCGTTGGCTGAAAGTGTACCAGCAGTTTTGGGTGTAAGATTTCTCCAAGGAATACTTAATGGTGTCTCATGGGTTTCAGTACAGTTTGTTCTAGGAAAAAGCGTTAATGAAAGTATAAGGGGAAGAGTTTACGCCATATACTTTGCCCTCGGAACATTAGGCATAGCAACAGGCAATATTTTGTACTCTATTCTCTCAAACTATCCGATGGTTTACATTTTAAATATTTCGTCAGTCTTGTTTGCTATTGCATCAATACTTACATTAGTAATAGGTTTATTGTTAAAAGGGGGCACCCCGTTGAGCATTAAAAAGGCGAAGAAAACAGCTACCATGAGTAAACCCGGAAAATTAGGGCTTATAAAAGCGGTGCCATTAATGGTAGTAGTGTTAGGAACAACGTTCTTTTCATCCATGGTTAGAGGAGATTTAATATACATTTACATTAATGAAGCATTTAACGTAACAAAAGCTACAGCTGCTGAAGTAGTGGCTTTCTCAAGTCTTATAGCATTAGTTGGAGGCTACATTTTAAGTTGGGTTTCTGATAGCTTCGGCGACTTTTTCGCGTTAAAAATAACCTTAACTATTGCTGTAATTGGAAGCATAATTATGGGAGCAAATGTTTTTACAGTAGCTATTATGGGACTAGTGTTATTTTACATAGCTAACTCTGGAATACTTCCAATTAGTAGGAGAATTGCTGTAACACATTATAAACTCGGCGGAACAACCCTAGGCCTTATTAATGCTTCAGGAAATATAGGTGCTGTTCTTGGCGCTTCCGTAATAGGGTATCTTTATGATATATTTAACCGTAGTTCGGTAATTATTTTAGGTGCTAAGTTAACTATCTTTGTTCTTCTCTCCTCATCAACATTAATTGCTTCCTTAATTATATCTCTTCTCCTTCTAAAACAAAGTCAAAAACGTAGCTTATAGGCTTAAATAACTATTTTCATACCTACATGTATTTTACGGAAGCTTTCTTTAAAGACTTCGTAAAGCTTTGCTTCAGCCCTAAATCCTGTACAATGTCCTGCATAGATTTTTTCAATACCTAACGCTTTTAATTCACTAGCTGTTCTCTCTATTTTACTATCACTAGCACTTATTAGGTGGAAACCTCCAATAACAGCTTTTACTTTGCTTTCACCAGTAATTTTTATGGCATGCTTTATGGTGCTCACTATTCCTGCATGAGAACATCCGCTTACAATTATGAGGCCGTTATGGCCTTTAATGACTAAGCTCATATCGTCCAATAACTTATCTCTTTTTAATAAGCCGTTTTCGACCGTGTAAACTTCTAAGCTTGCTTTTTCGAAGTCAAGTCTGTTTCTTATTTCTCCAGTTGAAAAAATTTCTTCAGATATTTTGAAAGGTTCTCTAACTAAAACGAGTTCACCGTACTTCTCTATCTGGTCTCGGCTAAAAGGTATTCCAACAATTCTTAACCTCGGCTTTAATGCGAAGTGTTTTCTAAATATTTCTGGGTGGGCTATGATAGGAACTTTCCTCCCTACAGCCTTTAAAATATCTAGTAAGCCGCCAATATGGTCGTAATGGCAATGGGATAGAAAGATATAGTCTATGCTTTTAGGACTTATTCCTAATTTCTCCATAACTTTCAGAACTAAATGACCATCTTGCCCTGTGTCGAAAAGTACTCTAGTACCGTTATGTTCTATGAGATAGGAGGCTCCATGTTGTCCATGATAAATACTTTCATACCCTGCATAATCATCTGCTAAAACGTAAATTATAGTCACAACGGTTCGCCAGCGTATAATAGCTTATTTCCCCTTTAATTCCTTATCCTTCATCTTTTGCAAATATAGTTGATGATGATAGGAGCCTTCTCTAACCATTGCAGCACCACACTTCGGGCACCGCATTTCCAAGCATCTAACACCGGGAATTTTCCGTACCCTATATCCACATCTTAAACATATACAGTAACCTACTGGGCCCATTCCTCTACCTTGCCTTTTTCCATAGCTCAAACCTTATTACCTCTCTACTCTTCCATTATGATAGTTTTGCTTAGCGGGTGTGTGTAAACATTTCTTCCCACGTGTAAAGGTATTTTTCTGATAGTTTCTTCTTTAAAAACGTTAAATTCAGGCTTAGCATATACTTCAACTATTTTCCCAACTACAATATTGTGGTCTCCTGCTTCAACATTTTTCCAAAGAACACATTCAACTATAGCTAATGATTCAAGAATTATTGGTACTTTAACCTTTCTACCTTTTGTAATGGTTAATTTAGCTTCCTCAATTTTGTTTGGGAGTTCTCTTCCACTAACTGATCCTAAAAAATGTATTTTCTCAAGAAGATTTAGTGGAAGCAGATTTACGCTAAACTCTCTACTTTTAACAATTAACTCATATGTAAGCCTCTTCTTAGCTATGGCTACAGCTACTACAGGAGGATTTCTCGAAACAGGCGTGACCCATGACGCTGCCATAGCACTTAATTTTCCGCCATATTCTGATGCAACTACAACCACGGGTCTTGGATGGAGAATATATGGCCATTCATGAAAGCTAATATTCTTCCAGTTCAAAAAGAATCCCCTCCTAGTTTCTGTAAGGTTAACAAGGTAAATGTGTTAAACGTATAGTAGTAACTAGATGTGTAGGTGTCAGTAATGAATGTTAGTAGGAAAGTAGTGTTTATAGCTGTCTTTACGTCATTAACTGCCGTTTTAGCTCAAGTAACATTATACTTACCATTTACTCCTATTCCAATAACATTGCAAACTTTAGGTGTTGTTTTATCAGGAATTTTAGGAGGAGCTCTTCTAGGATTCCTTAGTCAAATAATGTACTTAGCACTTATAGCTATAGGTTTGCCTGTTGCAGCAGGGTTAAGAGGTGGTATAGTTGTTCTCTTAGGTCCCACAGCTGGTTTTCTACATGGCTTTCCTGTAGCAGCTGCCATTTCAGGGCTTATAGCTGGAAAAATTGGAAATAAAAATAGAAAACAACTATTATTAGCATCTTTAGTAGGTGTTTTCTCAGTTTACCCAACAGGGCTTCTATGGCTTAACTTAGTGTATGGTGTTGAGGAGAACTTATTTAGTGTTTCATTTTTACCTTTCATACCGGGGGATGTGATTAAAGCATTTATAGCTTCAGAAATAGCTTACAGAATTACACGCATACGTTTAAAATAAGTTATTTCCCGAAGAAACAAAGTCTCTTTAGTTTCAAAATTTTTGCTACACCAGCGGCTGAAACACCATATACTATAGTTTCGACATTGTTAGCCTTCGCTTCATCTATTAAAGGCCAAAGCGTAGAGTTTATTACTGCACTACCTGTTATAAGGGCAATCTTAACTTTCCTCATGAAATAGCTGTTTTTTGAATCATCAACTATAGTTACGCCATTAACCGTTTTACCTATATTGTCAGAATCCATATCGGTTATGAATACTTTATCGAACACCTTGGTTAGCGCTTTCGCAAAAGCTGGCTGATATCCTACTAGTAGAATTGGAATGTTACCATATCTTTTCCTCAACCATTTAGTAAGTTCAATACCGCAAATTTCAGGTTCACTTCCGCGGCAATGAATAGTTTTATTTACAATACCCAAATACCTCATTACAGCATTTAATGCACAGAAAAATATACTCCTATTAGCAATACTGTTTAAATTTAAGTTAACTATTTTCGATAAAGTTAAAACTCCTTTGTAAGGTTTAGCTGTAAATACATGAGCTCTACTATTCTTAAAACAACATTCCATAATAACTTCTTTACCTTTAGCAATAGCGTATTCTTCACTCGGCAAGCTAAACTCTTTTGAAGGCACCACTCTAAACATTACCTTTTTTCCAGCAGTTTCTTTCCCGCTAATTTTAACAGTAAATTTTGACAACCCGTGTTCTTCCACAATCTTCCTAAAATAAGCTCTCACTATTTCATCGTAATACACAAGTTTACACCTTATAGCTTCTTACCCACATATATGCCGTAACCCAAGTACTTAGAGAGATTTTTAAGCTGAAATTTCCACATTCTCATTATAAACGCCCTGGTTTCATGGCTTTTCATGAGTAAGAACATAAACTTAAGTATTACTTTAAGGGAATCCCTTATTCCATATATCTTTATACTGGTTAGTTCATCAGAATACTTTATTCGGTAAACTCTTGTAAAAATAACTTTTAATCCAGAATCCATTAAAAGTTTAATCCATTTATCGTAGGTTTCTAAAACCATACTAGAAAGCTTAAAGAGATATTTCCTTACATTTTCAGGAGGTAGTTTAATCCATGTTCCTTCATTAAATCCAATATAGCCTCCTTGTTTAACTACTCTAGCGTATTCTTTCATAGCTTTTAACTTATCTTCGATAAATACGTTAACTGATTCGCCAAATACGATGTCGAAAGATTCTTCCCTAAAAGGTAGGTTTTGGGCATCGGCCATGACTAAATCTACTTTTCTATCAATATTATATTTTTTAACTTTTCTTAGAGCCTCTTTAATCATGTTCTCTAAAATATCTATGCCAACTATTCTACAATCATATTTCCTTGAAACATAGCATAAAGTTAACCCTACTCCGCAACCTATCTCTAAAACTCTCTTATTTTTACTTATATTACAGGATTTAACAAGTTCCTCTGTTGCTTTAAGTCCTCCTAAATGTCTGGTTGCGCCAACTTTAACTTGCCAATCGAAGTATCTTTCCATGTACCTTTACCACGTTAAGGGATTTTCTGTCGATATATTAATGTGATTAGCGGATTTCGCTTATAAAAGAATAACTATGTTATTTAGTATTTAAAACTAAGCAATATTTAAACGAATATATAAATTTCAATGTAAGTAATTATATAAAAGTTTAAATATCTGTGTAAAGCCTCATATACGCGGTGTTCGCTGCTGAAACCAGATGTTGTAATAGTAATTAACTTTGGAGGACAATATGCTCATTTGATATCTCGTAGGCTAAGAGAGTTGGGTGTTTATACAGAAGTTATCTCATGCAATGAGTTAATGAGGAGTTATGGTAAGGACTTGCTTAAGCAATCTAAGGCCATAGTTCTTTCGGGAGGGCCTTCAAGTGTTTATGAAAACCTAGATGATATTGAAAAACTCCGTACGATTCTGAACTTAGATAAACCAGTTTTAGGTATTTGTTATGGGCATCAATTAATTGCTAAGTTTCTTGGAGGAGAGGTTGCGAAAGGGAAAGGGGAGTATGGACGAACAATAGTAAAGATAATGGATTCCAATGAACTATTTAGAGGCTGGAATAATAACGAAGTAGTGTGGATGAGTCATAAGGATTACGTATCAAAATTACCTAATGGGGCTAGGGTTTTAGCTATTTCAGAGAGAGGCTATATTGCCTCGTTTAAAGTAAAGGGAAAACCGGTTTATGGTGTTCAATTTCATCCTGAAGTTACACACACTGTTAAGGGAAAGATTCTGCTAGAGAATTTTCTGAGAATAGCTGGTATTTCTAAAAAATGGACTTTAAACAACATTATTGACAATGTTTTAAGTGAAGTTAAGGCTTCTATAGAGCCTAATGCTAAAGTATTAGCTGCTGTTAGTGGAGGAGTAGATTCAACAGTAGCAACATTGCTTGTGAAGAAAATTGTTGGTAATAGGCTTATTCCCATATTTGTTGATCATGGATTATTACGTGAGGGCGAAGTTGAAGAAACCATAGCTAATCTTAAGAAAATAGGAATAAAACCTATAGTCATAGACGCTAAGAAGGAATTTATTAGAAAACTCCAAGGCACAAGAGATTGTGAAGAACGTAGAAAAATAGTGGGAGAATTATTTGCAAAAATATTCAAGGAAGTTTCTGAAAAAGACCCCTCAATAAAGTATTTAGTTCAGGGAACAACTTATCCGGACATTATTGAAAGTGGGCGTGTTAGAAGAGCTGATAGAATAAAAAGTCACCATAACGTTGCTGGCTTACCTTCATGGCTAGGTTTAAAAGTTATTGAACCACTCAAGTTCCTTTATAAAGATGAAGTAAGGGGAATAGCTAAGATACTTAGTGTTCCTGAAGAAATAATTAAGAAACATCCATTTCCCGGCCCAGGATTTGCTGTTAGAATTATTGGCGAATTTACTCTGGAAAAGTTAAGAATAGTGAAGAAAGCAACTAAGATCGTAGAGGAAGAGCTTAGGAAAAATGGACTTTACAATAAGGTTTGGCAGGCATTTGCTGTTGTCGGAGATGACCGCTGGGTTGGTGTTAAAGGAGACTCTAGAGATGTGGGCTACATAGTAACAGTGAGAATAGTTATCAGCGAAGATGCTATGACGGCTGATTGGTTCAAAATACCTTATGATGTTCTCGATAAAATAGCTAGGAGAATAACTAGTGAAATAGACTCTGTTTCAATGGTTACCTATGCTGTATCCTCTAAACCTCCAAGCACTATAGAACCATGTTGAAGGTGCATTCTCATATGGACATAATTTATATTTCTTGGGATAAAGCCATAAGAATGTGTTATGAGTTATCCGAAAAAATTCTCGAATCGAACGAAGATTTTGAAGTAATAGTTGCTATTTCACGTGGAGGGCTTATTCCAGCACGCATAGTTAGCGATGTCTTAGGAGTATATGACCTTTACGTTATTAATTCGAGATTCTGGGGAATAGGTGGCATGATATTTCCTGAACCAGTAGTTAAAGTACCCAGGACTCTTGAGGTTAAAGATAAAAAAGTTCTTGTTGTTGATGAGGTTGTTGATACAGGGAAAACCATGAGTAAAGCTTTAAACGTACTTAAAGGTTTAGGTGCAAAAGAGCTTAAGACAGCAACGCTACATTATAAAGTTAGAAGTAAATTAGTTCCAGATTATTACGTTGAAAAAGTGGAGAAATGGGTGTGGATTTTTTATCCATGGTCTTTTTCTGAAACAATTTATAGCTTGGCTAAAAGTCGTAGCCCTAATAACGTGGTTAATATTGCTTCAGAAATAATTAGGCAGCTCGGCATTAAAGAAGTTCCCCTAACTCCTAAGTGCTTAAAGAACTCTCTAATAACGTATCTTAGAAGGGGATTGTGAAAAGTGTCTATATGCCCATTAGAGTATAGGTATAGTTCAGAAGAAATGCGGAGAATTTTATGCAGAGAGAGCTTCTTAGAGAGACTTGTTGAAGTTGAATTAGCTCTTATAAAGGCTCTTGAAGAAGAGGGGATTGCACCTAAGGGATGTAGTGAGAAAATCGCCAAATTAAGAGGTAGAATAAAGCCTAAGGATATTGATGAGTTAGAGAAGAAGTTAGGGCATGACATTGCTTCCTTAGCTATTTTACTTGCCGAACTCAGCGGTGAATGTGGTAAATATGTACATTTAGGCGCCACTAGTTACGATATAGTTGATACGGCATGGTCTTTAGTACTAAGAGATGCATTAAAAATCATTAAGGGAAAGCTAAAAGAGGTTATTGAGAAATTAACTAAGCTTTCACGTAAGTATGAGAATCTCTTAATGGTTGGTAGGACTCATGGTCAACATGCCTTACCAATAACTTTCGGGTTTAAACTTGCTAATTACGTCTATGAATTTTCAAGAAGTTATGAAAGAATTTCCGAGTTAGAAAAGAGGCTTATAAAATGTAAAATGTCTGGCGCCGTAGGTACTATGGCTGCTTGGGGTGATAAGGGTTTACAGGTAGAATATTATGTTTGTAAGGAGCTCAACCTAAAACCTCACTTAATATCTACCCAAATAGCCCCCAGAGACGGGTTTGCCGAACTTATTTCTTCACTTGCTATTCTTGGAAGCCAACTTGACAGATTAGCTCTTGAAATAAGAGAGCTTAGTAGACCTGAGATTTCGGAAATTACAATTACATATGCGAAAATAGGTAGTAGCACTATGCCTCATAAGAAAAACCCTACAGTAGCTGAAAGAATTTCAGGCTTAGCCAAGGTCGTTAGAGCATTAGCTATAACGGCTTTTGAAAACATCCCATTAATGCATGAGAGAGATTTAACGAATAGCAGTAGCGAGAGAATAGTAATTCCACATACCTTGCTTATTGTAGACCAAATGTTAACCGATACATTAAACATGATCAGCAATTTAAACGTTAGCAGCGAAGCTATGAAGAGAAATCTTGAAGTACTTCGTGGCGTAATAATGTCGGAATGTTTAATGACAAAGTTAGTGTTGAAAGCTAATATGTATAGGCACAAGGCACATGAGCTCCTTACTCAACTTTCAAATAAAGCACTTGCTGAAAAGAGAAGTTTTAAGGAAGTCGTTTTGGAAAGTAATGTATCATCCATGCTACCAGTAGAAGATATTGAAGAATGTTTCAATTACGAAGCTTACTTAGGAAAATATAGGGAGCTTATTGAGAGAACTCTAAACTATTCCAAAGAAGTTCTTGGAGGGAATAGATAAGTGCTTACCATAGTTGTTGGCGGATTCTTTGGTGATGAAGGTAAAGGGAAAATTGTTTCATACTTAAGCCTAGCAGATAATCCAGCTATCGCAGTTAGATGCGGCGCAGTAAATGCTGGACACACCGTTATCTATAATGGAAGAAAATGGAAACTTCGAGCAATACCTTCAGCATTTCTAAATAAGTCAACGGAGTTATTGATAGCACCAGGCGCTCTTATAAGATTAGACGTGCTATTTAAAGAAATTAAAGAAACAAATACTGAAGGCAGAGTGTTTCTTGACAGGAACACTGGAATCATTGAAATGCAACACGTTGAGCGTGAAAGACGAAGCATACATCTCTCCTCTAAAATAGGCTCAACACTTCAAGGAGTTGGGGAAGCAATGGCTGATAGGGTTCTTAGAAAACTTAGGTTAGCCCATGAGCTTAAGGAGTTAAAAAGTATGGTTAAAGATGTTCCTTTACATGTTAATGAAACGTTAGATAGAGGGTTAAATGTTGTAATTGAAGGTACTCAGGGAACATTCTTAAGTCTTTACCATGGATCATACCCCTATGTTACAAGCCGTGATACTATAGCTTCAGCATTTGCTTCAGAAGTAGGTGTAGGTCCTAAGCGTATAGACGAAGTAATTGTGGTGTTTAAAGCTTATGTTACAAGGGTTGGTGGCGGTCCATTACCTAACGAGTTATCTTATGAGGAAATTGTGAAAAGAGGATGGGTTGAAAAAGCAACAGTTACCGGGAGAGTTAGAAGAGCTGCGCCGTTTAATCTTAACTTAGCTAAAAGAGCTATAATGTTAAATTCAGCGACTCAAGTAGCTCTAACGAAAATTGATGCTCTATTTCCAGAAGCCCGAGGAGTCACTGAGTGGTCGAAATTGCCTCGTGACGCACGTACATGGGTAGAGGAAATTGAGGGGGAAATTAAGACGCCAATAACATTGATAAGTACTAGCGAAGAATCCAGCTGCATCATTGATAGAAGAAAGGAGTACGGCTTAATTTAAGGGTGAATTAAGCCATGTTGTATGATGTTGTAATTGTTGGTGCCGGTCCTGCCGGATTGTTCGCAGCTCATGAACTAGTTATAGGAGGTAAGGGGAAATTAAAAGTAGCCATCGTGGAAAGGGGTTTTAGGGTTTTTCAACGTAAATGCCCATTACTATTTGAAAATGAAAACTTTAACGCATTAAAATGCACTAAATGTAGTCCATGCCATATTATGCAGGGAGTAGGTGGAGGTGGAGCTTTAAGTAGTGGAACAATAAATTTAAGACCAGATGTTGGAGGAGACTTACATAAGCTTCTAGGTAGCTGGCGTAAAGCTGAAGAATTAGTGAAGTATGTTGACAATGTTTTCGTAAAATTCGGTGCACCGAAAGATAGATTATATCTTGCTTTAGGGGAGGAAATTGCTGAGCTAGAAAGGTTAGTAGCTAAAGCAGGTGCAAAATTCATACCAACACCTCAAAGGCATATAGGCTCAGATAATACACCCTTAGTTATAGAGAATATTACCAGTTTCTTAGAAAGGAATGGTGTAAAAATTATCTTAGGAACTAAAGCACTTGACATATTTAAGAACAGTGAAACATTAATTGTAAAAACTACTTCAGACACTCTTGAAGCAAAATATGTGATATTGGCTCCTGGAAGAAGCGGTGCTTCATGGCTCGCTAATTTAGCTAAAAGAAGAGGCATTAAAATAGAACCTGGACCATTAGACATAGGGGTTAGGGTTGAAATACCAGCTTACATTTCAGAGCCAATAACAAACATTGTTAGAGATCCTAAAATAATAATGTACACTAAAGTCTATGACGATAAAGTTAGGACTTTCTGCACGAATCCAAACGGTTTTGTTGTAGAGGAGAGGTATGAAGATGGCATAGTTGCGGTTAATGGGGAATCCTATGCCAATATTAAGTCTAAAAACACAAATTTCGCATTACTAGTTACTATAAAACTAACCAATCCATTAGAAGACACTATAACCTATGGAAAATATGTCGCGGGATTAGCTACTAAACTAGGCGGTGGGAAACCTCTTATTCAAAGATTTGGAGATTTAGAAGCTGGTAGAAGAAGTACTTGGAACAGAATAGGTAGAAGCTCTATCGAACCCACTCTGAAAGACGTTACACCAGGTGACATAGGTATGGCTTTACCTTACAGAATAGTAGCTAATATTATTGAAGCAATACATAGATTAGACACGATAATGCCAGGTATAGCATCAACACAAACATTACTTTACGCTCCTGAAATAAAATTTTACAGTGTCAAAGCAGTTGTTAGTAGAAGCTTAGAAACAACGTTAGAAAACGTTTTCGTAGCTGGAGATGGAGCTGGTCTCTCTAGGGGAATAAATGTTGCAGCAGCTACGGGAATTATAGCTGCAAGAAGTATTTTAGCAAAGGAAGGTATTGAATAAAGGACACTCTAAAGAACCACAATAAATCTACAATATGCATCACCTTTAGCGATACACTCTGTTTCTACAACTTTAACGTCTTTCCCAGTAAAGTAATGTATTAAACCAGCTATTTTCCCTCTTTCATAGTGTGATGCCGGACCCTTAATACCATGTTTCTTTGCTATGGAACATTCCCAATTGTCATAAACATTTAAAATAACCTTAATTTCCCCGTCAACACTATAGTAGAAACTTACTATTTCCCCCCTATATCTTCCCAGAGCTGTTGAAAACAACATTAAAGCTTTTAATGCATTCTTTAAATCTTTAATGCCTATATTTTTTAAGTGCACTCCAAAAGATTCACCAATAATGTATCCTTGATAAAATAGGAATGCTTGTGCAGTAGAAGATCCAAATTTTTTCATAAAATCAACAACTATAGCCTTCATCCCACTTTCCGATATTAGAATATATCTTAAGCCTTTATCGTCAATTATTGGAAAATGGTAAGTATCAGTAAGTACCATGGGCATTTGCGGATGTATTATGTCAACATGCGCTACTTTATCTAACTTCATAAGTTTACTTATTAACTCTTCAGGACTTACTTTAGTACCTGTTAAATCAGCCATTACGGTTATTGAAGCTTTCTCTCCTGCTTTAACTCTTGAACTAAACACAATAGTCCATATATTAACTTCATATTCTTTAAATACTGAAGCTATATCTGCTAACGCTCCTGGCTTATTAATGGCTTTAATATGAAATCCCACTAATTTTCTATTGTCAGTATAAAGGAGATTTCCTAAAAGCAAAGATGCTACTTTCTTGTATTCTAAGAGTTCATTCAAAAAGTAGCACCCCATATTGATTAGGTCATAGTGTAGTTTTGCTGCCTCCCATTCTCTTCTATATAAATTTTAATTCGAAGTTATCTAATTTAAACATTACTTTAAAGTATTTTGAAAACGCTATGTCTGTAGATAATGTTTAAATTTAACCTAACCATAGCTTGTTAAAGGTGTTTCCAAGGCTTTGAACGCTTTGGTCGCCTTATTATTATCTATAGTAGTTGTTTTCGTATTGCTTAAATTTAAATTACATGTTAGCGTAGCTATATTTATTGGAGCCCTTGTACTTGCACTTCTAAGTTTAAACAGTTTTAGTGATATTTTCACCTTACTTTTTAAAACCTTCTTAGACACACAAACATGGAGACTTGTAATAATTATTTCGTCAGCTATTGGGCTTAGTGTAGCTATGGATTTAAAAGGTCTATTAAAGAAACTTGCGGAAACATTAGAAAACATCGGTGCAAAGACAGCACTTTATACTGCACCTGCACTAATAGGTCTTGTTCCAATGCCTGCTGGAGCCGTTGTTTCGGCATCTATGGTTAAAAATATTGCTAAAAAACTCGGCTTGTCTTCAGAAGAAGCAGCTTTCTTAAACTACTGGTTTAGGCATATTATAGAGTATTCTTGGCCAATATATCAAGGAATAATACTTACAGGAATCATTTTCTCCATAAGTATAGTAGATGTTGTAAAGACACTGTCTCCCATGACCGCTGTTAACGCATTGATAGGTTTAGTTATGGGCTACCTTATTTTTAAAAGGAGATTCTCCAAGGGAAAAATGGTTGCAAAAGCAAACTCTTCTCTGGCATTATTAGTAGAGAAGTTTTTAGCTTCTTCATGGCCCATTTTCTTAATAATAGCACTTATATTGTTTCTAAAGTTGGATGCTTCAATAGCTTTTCCAACATCACTTGTATTGCTTATTGTTACCAGCAATTTTAGCGTAAATGATGTAGTTAAAGTTTTAAAGGAGGCTTTAAATCCTAAAATAGTTTTTCTACCTATAGCAACAATGTTTTATAAAGCCGTAGTTGAGTATGCTAATTTAGCTCATCAAATATTCAACATATTGTCTGAAAACAGTGTTCCAGAGTATCTGGTTTTAATGACTCTGCCTTTCATCGTAGGGTTTGCTACGGGGATTTCGTTTGCTTTTGTTGGAATAGCTTTTCCCCTACTGGTTCCCATAGTAGGTTATGGAAGTATAGACGGTGGGGCATTAATGTTGGCTTATGTAAGCGGAATGGCGGGTGTACTGCTTACGCCAATGCACTTATGTCTTGTACTTTCAGTAGATTATTTTAAAGCTAAAATTTTGAGAACATATAGTTTCATAGTACCTGCTGTTTTAGCCTCAATACTTATAGCATTAATAATGTACGTAAGTTTTTAGTTTTATTCAACTAATTTATTGAGCGCTAAGTTTTATAGGGTAATGCTGAATGGTATATTAGAAAATTTTTAATAAGCTCCCATTTGGGCAAGAGATAATGAGCGATAGAAGTTTGGTTAGAGAAGTTATAAGGATCTCTTGGCCTATGGTTATTAGCGAGCTTAGCGATAGCTTATATTCTATAACTGATACTTATTTTGTTTCAAAACTTGGTACAGCTGCCTTAGCGGGTGTTGGTGTAGGATCATATTTATCATGGCTTTTCTTCGTAATCATAATTCCTTTCTCCATAGGATTACTTGTTTATGTTGCTCAAAGTTATGGTGCAAGAGAACTTCATAAAGCAAGAAAAGCTATTGGTGAAACAATAATTTATAGTTTACTTGTAACTTTCATTGTTTCCCAGCTTGTACATTATAATTCCTTACCTCTCATCAGCTTAATAGCTGGACCTAATCCTGAAGTTATTGAGAATGGTGTAGCTTATTTTTCCATGAGAATTCTTGGATTACCCTTATTAGCTACAGCTTTTCTCATGGACTCTTCACTTAGAGCTATTGGTGCGACGAAATACTCTATGGTAGCCATATTATCTAGTACAACATTAAACATAGTGCTTGATCCCATACTTATATTCGGTTTATTTGGGATGCCTTCTCTAGGCGTTAAAGGCGCAGCATTAGCTACCGTACTATCCATAGCATACCTTGTACCCTTAGAGTTCTTTTTCCTAAAACTAACGGGTATTGCTCCAAGATTTAGCTTTAAGGAAAAATATGTTATCAAAATAGTTAAGCTTGGAGCGCCAACAGCTATTGAAAGGGCAATACATTCTATTGGAGGCAATGCATACATAGCCTTCATTGCTCGCTGTGGTGAAATCGCATTAGCTGCTCACCAGATAGGTATTAGAATTGAAAGCTTCATTTACATGCCTGGTTTTGCATTTATGGTTGCTGCCTCCTCTCTGGTAGGTCAAAGAATAGGTTCTGGAAATATAAATGAAGCAAAGAAAGTGTGCTGGGAAACAGCCAAGGTAGCTACAATAGTAATGACTCTTCTAGGTTTAGTTGCTGCTATTTCATCATACTATATTGTCAAACCTTTTTCTCCAACAGAAAAAGTTGCTGAGTTAGCTGCCATATATTTAATATTGGCTGGTTTAAGCGAGCCAGGTTTAGCCTTAGCTATGACATTAAGTGGGGGGATAAGAGGCGGGGGAAACACCGTAGTCCCCATGGCAATTAATGCTATAGGCCTATACAGTTTTCGAATAATACCAGCAGCAATATTAATAGGATTCCTAGGTGTTATTGGCGCATGGACAGCTATGTTTATAGATGTATATTTGAGGGGGATAATTTTCACAATAGTTTTCAAGAAGTTCTTCACCAAACTTGCTAAAAAAGTAGTTTAAGCTTATTTTTATTTCCAATATTTGACAGATAACTTGTTTAAGCTTTATTTTGAAGCTGATTTAACTTATTCATTATAGATGTTAGAAGCACGTTGCTTAAGTAAAATCAATTATAGCGATTTGAGTTTACCGCCGTCTAAATAAAACTTTTTATCAATTACATTCTCTCTTATGCCACTACTATCATGACCTACCATTAATATTGTTTTTCCTTTACTTTTAAAATCTAATATTATTGAAATTACTTGTTCTATGTTTTCATGTGAGAGATTTGTAAATGGTTCGTCGAGAAGAAGCACTTTAGGTTCATAGGATATTATTGATGCGAAAGCAACTAACTTCTTTTCACCATAACTTAGCTTATGAACAAGCTTATACAGGATATTTTCGTTTAAACCTATTCTTCTTATGGCATCTTTAACCTTGCGATCTATTTCTTCTTGACTACTGAGTATTTGTCTAAGACCATAGGCTACTTCATCATAAACTGTTGGGTTAAAAAGCATTGCTTCAGGATTTTGAAAGAGAACACCAATGTGGCGTCTTGCTTCAGGAAGCTGCTTACTTAACGGTTTTCCCTGAAAAATTACTTCTCCTTTCTCAGGCTTAAGGAGCCCCCCAGCAACCATTAATAATGTAGTTTTGCCTGCTCCATTTGGCCCTGTCACGAAATAGGTTTTTCCAGATTCTAACTCTAAACTTATTCCCTTCAAAACGTGATTCTCCATTCCAGGATATTTGAACCAAATGTTTCTTAGCTCAAGAATACCCAACAAACTCCACCATAACGTATATTGTAGCGTAAATTAGCGTTGCTGACATTATTAGGTAGTCCAATGCTCCTATGTTGTAACTTCGGTCTGGCGCTTTAAATTTACCGAAACTTCTGGCGCTAATACTTAACATAAGCTCTCTTGAGAAGCCATTAGATGCTATTAAAATGTCTCCAACGATTGTTGATAACGTATACCATAGGTTCCTTAGGTTTTCCCGGAAAACTCTTACTTCTCGAGCCAAGAGTAGCGATAGCATATATCTTAGGGTTTTAGGTACTGTTGTAACGAATATTTTAAAGATGCTTGCAATATCGCTTAAACTACCTTTACCTTCGAAAATAGTGAAGATGTGGCTCCAGCCTAAGTAAGCTATAGGTATAATGAAAAGACCTGCAGAAACTGTTACTCTAAGAACGAATGTTATAAATGCCATAAGTCCTGGGTATGTTAAAGTTAAGCTTAAATCATTTAAACCACTGATGTAGCCTGTTTTTGAAAAAATTAGTGGAATAGCCGGTACTATGCTAAAGAGGAACGCTAGCGCCATTACTTTAAGTACTACTTTAAAACTAAGTCTCAAAACGATAAGTAAGAAAACCATGTAGACCAATGCTAAAATAGTCGAAACTAGCGTTTTAGAAAATGCTACGAGAAAAACCATGATGAAAGAAGTTAGGATAAATATTTTAGGATTGACTCTAGGCTTATCATTGAACTTATTCAATACCTCCATTACTTCAGCTATTTCTCCGAGAAACTTCTCTATGATGTTCAACGTTCTTCTCCAGTTAACTTCATTAATGTGTATCCTATAGCTAATATTATTGAAACCCCTATGAAGCCTGAAATAATGTATCCAACTACTGGATTAAGCCCTGGAACACTATAATCAAAAAGCGGTGTCCAATTAATTTCTTCACTAATATCCTTAAGCCCTAGCTTTTCAGCTGCTACATCTAAGGGTTCATGGTATCCTACGATGTCAGCTAATATTACTCCAAAAATAGGGCTTATGATTATTAAAGCAATAATTATCAATAAGGCTTTACGTGACGTCATTGCTTCTTCACATTATCTGCAAGTATTATTTCAGGGTTTTTGGAGGCAATATAGACAATTATGAGGCCTGTTATTACTCCCTCTATTATGCCCAATAGTGCATGCCACGAGCCCATGACAGGTACAGTTATAGTTACTCCGCATGGGAATTGTGGTGAAAAACCTATTTCGATACCACATGTTATGCCTGCTAGTGTAATGCCTAACCATCCTCCAAGTAGTCCGCCAATGAATCTGCTTTTATTGCTTAAGCCCATAGCTTTAACGATTGCTCTGTAAACAACATATCCTATAATGACGTCAACGATGGCCATGTTTAATAGATTTGCCCCTAAAGCAGTGATTCCTCCATCGTGAAATATGAGGCATTGCACTGTTACAACTAGAGCTAGGACCAGTGATCCATATACTGGTCCAAGCATTATTCCAGCTAATGCTCCACCAACAAAATGAAGGCTTGTTCCTCCAGGGAGAGGCCAATTGAGCATTTGAGCAGCAAATATTCCTGCTGCAAGTACTGTTAAAAGCGATACTTTTTCGGGAGAAAACATTTTCTTAAGTATTTTCAAAACCGATGCAAAATAAGCTATTGTAACTCCATAGGTTGCAATAGACCAAAGAGGGTCCAGGAATCCATCGGGAATATGCACCTATGTGCACCTATCTAAAATAAATAGTGTACTCCTTTAATCTTTTTCCACCATTAATAGTATAGGAAATATACAGGGCTTCTAATGTAATTTAGTGACGGTGAGGTTTAAAAGATGTCATCTAAGGTCATAGGCAAGGGGCAGAGAATATTTCGATAATTAGAGGGGAAGTTTAAAATTTATTGTCAAGTTATTCATTGATTGAGGATGTCTGAGCATTTACTGAGGCCTAAGGAGGTTTGTAGGCTTCTTGGTGTTAGTTATGTTACCCTTCGTAGGTGGATAAAGGAGGGGAAGATAAGAGCAGTGCGAACGCTCGGTGGTAAGTATCGTATACTGGAAAGCGAAGTAGAGAGACTACTAAGTGGTGTAGAGGTAGGGGAGATTAGAGCAATTATCTATGTTCGTGTAAGCCCTTCAGACCAGAAGAAAGACCTAGAAAGGCAAATCCAATACCTTACTCAGTACTGCTCAGCAAAGGGATATAAAGTAATTGATGTTCTAAGCGATATAGCTAGTGGACTTAAGACTGATCGTAGAGGCTTATTGAAACTTTTCCACTACGTAGTAAATAAGGATGCAGATGAAGTTGTAGTTACATACAAGGATAGACTGACGAGATTTGGTTTCGAGTACCTAGAATACTTCTTCAAGCAATACGGTGTAAGGATAGAGGTTGTCTATGGAGAAGAACGGAAAGACGCATATCAAGAGCTTGTTGAAGACCTACTAGCCATTGTTACCAGTTTTACCGGTAAGCTCTACGGTATGAGGAGCCATAAGAAAAAAGAAGCTCGTAGCGGGTTTCAGAAAGCTCCTAGAGGAGGTTGAGAAAGATGGCTAGAGTAGCTAGGACAGTTATTGTTAAGAGCGTGAAATTGCCGAGGAAGCTGTTTAGGTCCTTTGTGGAGCTAGAGGGTATGTACCGTAACATGGTTGAGCAATTTGTACTCTATGCTGTAAGCAATAACATTAAGAGCTTCACTAAGCTAAGAGCATTGAAATACCGTGAAATGAGGAACCTATATTCCCAACCACATTCACATTACGTATATACTGCATGCCGAGACACAAGCACTAGAGTGAAGAGCTTCTTAAGACTGAAGAAACAAAATCTTACTGAAAGAGATTACCCGGAGGTTAGGAGAGTCAGTATATGGCTTGACGATCACCTATGGAAATTAAACGGATACACATCAATCAGGATAGCTACTCATAAGGGATGGGTAACAGTAGAGTTTGAACCACATAAGCAATACTGGAAATACGTTAATGGAGGATAGAGGCCAGCTTCCGAAATAAAGGTAAAGCTTGATAAAAAGAATAGGCAACTAATCATCTACCTCACCTTCGTTAAGGATATTGAGAAGTATGAACCTAAAGGCTATTTATCAGTTGATGTTAATGAGAATAATATCACTATGCTAGTTGATGGTATTGCTTTTCTCTTCGAAACCAGTACTGAGAAGCTTATCCTAGGATACTATTACCGTAGAAAGAGGGTTCAGGAGAGATACGATAAACTCTACGGTGTAAGGTCGAGGATTAAGAGGAAGGCTATGAGGAAGCTTGGGGAGAGGAAGAAGCTCGATATACGGTGGAAAATAGCGAAAATAATAGTTAGAACCGCTTATGAGAAACGGTACGCTATTGTTCTTGAGAAGCTAGGTAAGAAACCGGCAAACAACATGTTTAGGAGGATTAGGGATAAGCAGTTGCGTTACAGGATTTTCCAAGCATCGTTTAGAGGAGTACAGAAAGCTATAGAGGAGAAGGCGAAAGAATACGGTGTACCGGTAACCTATGTTAATCCCAAGAATACTTCTAAGATATGTCCAAACCACAACTCATCGATAATCTACAGTAATGGCTCTAGAGTCGGGAGATGCAGTAAAAGAGGAGAATTATGGCACCGTGACGTGGTTGCTGTCTGGAACCTCCTTCTCAAAGCCCTACGGGGCTTGGAGCGTGGCTCCCATCGCCCCGTAGGGTCTATACTCGTAAATGTGAGGCTCATTCCTACTACATTACTATATGCTTCATGCTTCTTTAAATATTAAGGTAAGACTAGGGGCGAGTGTCTATGGGTAAGAAAAGTGTTTGTAATGAAAATCTCCCTGAATGGGCAAGAGGTTGGCTTGCAGGATTACTAGATGGAGAAGGTACAATTACTGCTAAGCGACATAAGAGAAGGCAGGATATTATTAATATCCAACCTATGATAGTCTTGAATAATACTTCACTTGAACTGCTAGAGAAAGTTAGGGGCATTCTGGGTTGTGGTACAATAGTTACTCATTCTCCATCATATACTAGAAAGCACCCTAATTGGAATATTGTCTGGCGTTTAGAGATTAAAGGGTCGTTCACTGTATATACTGTACTTAAGCAAGTATATCCTTATCTCATAGTTAAACGTAGACATGCTGAGATTGTTATGAAGATATGTGAAGAGAACATAAAAGCATATACCACTAACAAACCTGCGAACATTACATACCTTGAACACCTATTATCTGAACTTAAATCACTAACAAGAAGAGGCAAGAAGGTTGCCGTTAGCCTCGACCGCCACTCATGACCCTATAACCCTACCTAAAGGGTTATGGGCGAGGTGGAAGTCCCTAGGTGCGACCATGAACTTATATGAAATAATTGGAATAACCACCTAGGGACAAACGGTTATGTCCTAAATGCGGTAAGGATGACTCAAATAGTTCTAAAAGAAATTTCGGGCAAAATATATGTCTACTTTAAACACGGTCAAAAGTGGTGCTACGTAGGACCGCTTAGTGAGGTTAACTTAAGTAGCTTGATATTTACGCTTGAAAATTACCACAGCTTTACCACTAAATTTAAAGATATTAAGAAAGTATTTGGGGGATTACATATGAGTAAAGCGCTAATGTTTGTTTTAGGTATTTCCTTAATTCTTTCAGCATATAGTTTAAGTACTAACGTTAACCTTAGCGGACTTGCTTTAGCTTTAACTGTACTATCAGTACTAACACTTTCAACATTAATAGCATTTTACGAGTTAAGTCCTCTCCCAAGGATAAAATATTCCTACTTAGCATTAATACTTAGTAAAGGCTTATACTACTACTTAATTTTCACATTCACTTTTGTCGCAATAACGTTTATTGCTAGTTTACCTTTAACTTCACCATATAGTATTGTGGTTAATGTTCAGGGGGATGTCTTATCATATTCGATGAGTATTTCTCTTTCAACATTGTTGCTTACATCTATGGTAGTAGCTTTTCTTCAAAGACCTCTTAGGAATAAAGGCTGCATAATATACTTCATTATCCCTCTAAGTTTCGTTTTCCTCATGCTTTTAGGCGCTATAGTGGCTCAAGACACATTGGATATAGGATATTTGAGTTTCCTAGCTCTATCCACAATGTTTCTATCAGCGATAACTATTGCTTTGGCATTTGCTATTTCAACATTTATCAATGTTCTTAAGTCTATTTTAATCGGTGAAGCAAGGCTTTAACTACTTCTGCTTTCCGCTTAAGTATTCATGGAAGAAGTACCATGCTGCAAAAACGCCTATAGACAGCCCTAGACCTAAGCTTATACCCCAAGCTAAAGATGCTTTAACTTCTTCTGAAATTGCTGTTACATCTACTATTAATATTAGCGTTATAAAGAGTGTCATTAATAGCATGAATCCTTTCATCTTAGTTTCCATTTTCACCTTCTCAACAATAGCACTTAATAAGATAAACGTAAAGAATATTACGAAAATAACACTAACTATTCTAGCAACATATTCTACAATTAATGTCAATATGTGAAGGTATGTTGGGAAAAGTATTGATGCTAAAGAATATGTTGCTAATAATGCTAAGCCTAAGTTTAAGAACACCACTATTAAGCTTGAAACACTAACTATGTCTTTAAGGAATGGTTTAAGTATTTCATCAATTCTTATCAGCTTAAGTATTTTCCTTATAAATCTCGTCATAATTACCGCTACTAACACGTATATTACAATAACTCCTATTGAAAGAACTATTTTAGGTAAGTACACCATTAAATCTTCAAGAGTTAATTGTATGGCTTCCCAGAGTAAATAAATACCATCAGCTTCCATGGATTAGCCCCCCGTAAGAATAATTAAATGATAAAGTGTGCGGTAGACCATGAAGAGAATTAATAACATGGAGCTTAGTCCAATAATTCTTAAGCTCGTTTTAGCTGATTTCAACACCGCATAGGTTGTTAAATTATAGCTTGAAATACTTGTTTGATAGATTATTCTAGAATATAGTTGAACATAGGCTCGTGGAATGACGGCCAGCTCAGGTAAACTTGTTAAAGCCAAAGCTAAACCAATTACCCCTAAAACTGCTGAAGCAAGAAATACGGCAGAAGAATATGCTGAAACAGTATATCCTATAGTGCTAGCTAGGGTTAGAGCCAATGAGTTTGTACTTGCCAAAAGAATTCCTGCCTTAAACACACCAATTCTTCCAACAAGTTCACTGTACATTTTTGCGGCATACATGTTTACTCCAACTATAGAAAACCCGAACACCATCGCTAGTACTAAATGCAGTCTTGGTTCGGTAACACCATACACTAGTAACGGCATAGCTGTTAATAATAATAGGGCGTTTCTATGTGTTTTTGCAGGTCTACTAATCCAGAACATACTTGAACCTATAGTTGCTACGGTTTGCGCAAAACCTATTGAAGCAGCCATGTAATCTGGTGCTTTAAGATCATTCATGACTCTAGGAATCCATGCCATGCTAAGTAAGAGATACGATGAAAGAACTACTGTTAGTAAAAGGAAAATGTTTGCAGCACGGGTTTCGGCTTCAAAATCATCTTTACGAGCTACCTTCATGGAGCTATTGAATGTCCTAGTAGGTACTAGAGCTATTATTACCGTTGACAAAATGCCCACTATAAAAGCTGTTTCGTATAGATTAACATATTTATTCGGTGTAGTTAAGATAGCTAAAGTTGCTATAACTACTACTTGCCCTAAAATACTTGAAAGTGCGCCTAAAGCGCCTCTAATTCCAATAATTCTTCTATAATTCTCTTGTTTAAATGTGGAAAGCATTGTTGACTGCATGAATATGCTTGTAGGTAGAGTTGAAGCAACAGCTAAACCGTAAGAGATTGTCGTAATTAATTTATCATTTATTGTAAAGGGAATACTAAACCATACGATTCTCTCTAGCATGTGTGCGATAAGCAGTCTTGTCTTGGAAAGCTTTTTTGAACCGCACTTGTAAAGTAATGCACCTATTAGCAGAGAGAAAATTCCTGCGAAAATGTTTATCGAAAGTATTTCGCTTAAACTATAACCATTAGCTACTAAAAATATTGGAGTAACACTTCTAGTTACCGCAACATAAAATCCAGCAACCAATGCTTCAGAAGCAAACGAGAAGAATGCGAGATCATTTATTCTAAACACTACCTTTTCACGAGAAACCCTTAAACCTACCATTACTCAAACACTTTCCAATGCGCATATTTTTCTAACCTTGTACCACCTTCGTAGAAATAGAGTAGAATATAAACTTTACTTACATCTACTGCAATAAATGGGTAAAAGGGATTCGAATAAGGCAATTATGTTGTTTAAGTTTTCTTTAACTAATTATTTCAGATACATCATTTTCCATTTTATAAACTATCTTAACTAAGTGGTACTTGAGTGAGTATTTTATAATTATGAGCTATTATCTTACTTTGTCATTAATGTTTACGAAAAACCTTCTTATTTTAACCCTTGTTGAGTTGAAAATAGGACCACTCTCTATATTCTGAGTTTGTGAAGACACTAAAATGTTTTGAGGTATTCCATTAATATCAATTAATTGTCTTGGCATACACATGGTTTTTCCATAACTCTTTCCGTAAACCTTTGCTTTAACAAGTATTTTCCCTAAATTGTTTTCAATAACTATGAAGTCACCGGATTTTATTCCCAATCGCTTAGCGTCTTGAGTGTTTATATAGGCTATTGGAGGTATTGGACCGTATATTTCCGTGAATTGTGTATGCGTATAATTTAATGATGCGCTGTTAAGAAGAATGAACTCGTCTTGGTCTGTGTTTAAGGGTCCTTGTTGAGGGAGAGGTTTTATCTCGTAACTTTTAGCTTTTAAAGAGTAAAACTCTATTTTTCCTGATGGTGTTTGGTACCTATTTTAGGCTTACACCTTAACTTAAGAACCTTACCCTTTAGTAAATCTTCAAAGGAGCCGTTTTCAAAAGCGTTAGCAAGAGCTTTTCTCAAGGCTTTCCAGGGATTTTCGTAAATCTATTCTTCCTTCACGTTAAGTCTTTTAGCAAGCTCTCTCATAACCCATATTTCATCCTTGCTTTCACCTAAAGGCTCAATAACTTTCCTTGACAACCTAACATAACTATGTGAATATGGTATTACAACATCGTCTTTTTCCAAATATGATGGAGCAGGTAAAATAATGTCAGAATACTTTGCTGTTTCAGTCCATCTAACTTCATGTAAAACTACGAATACATTGTCTCTAATAAGTCCTTTACGCAAGCTCTGTTGGTCAGGTAATGTTAGGAGAGGATTCATGTTGTAAATATATGAACTTGAATCTTTCCTCTTCAATTAATTTAGCTAATCTACCTTGGCTAACAATCGGTGTTTTTCTCTTTAGGAAACATTCTCCCGTTAAATATTTAATATCAATATTCCACCCTCTACTGTTGCTATAGTAGAATACTCTATGTATTCCGAGAAGAGCTGGTATAAGTGAAATAGCCCTAACAGCTTCAGCACCATAAATGCTTTTCTGAATTTCAAAGCCTATTAGTGTTAAACTAGGCCTTAATTTACCATAGGCTTCCCCAATAGCCTCTATTTTACACCATGGAACATTAGTTATTTTTCTAAAGTTTTAGTACTCCACTTAAGCGCTTCCCTTTTGAATTCTTCGAAACCATATGTATATTTTGAAATAAACCTTTCATCTATGTATCCTTTTTCTATGAGATACTTAGAAATGCCGTAAGCCAAAGCAACATCGCTTCCAGGGCGAGGCTGTAGAAATATGTTCGCTCTTTCAGCTGATTCGCTAACTCTAGAGTCGATAACAGCTATTTTCGCTCTTCCCTCTTTTCTAGCTTTAAGAGCTAAACGCCATAGGTGAATAGAGCTTACTGCAGCATTAAATCCCCAAAAACTATGAGCTTTGCTTTCTCAATTTCTTCAGGTAATGCTCCATAACTTGATCCGTAATGGAGAGAGATGGCTTCATGTCCCGATGCACTACATATTGTATAGTCTGTTCCCGTTGCTCCAATAGCATTCTACAGTCTTAATGGAAAATACCATGTTAGGAGCCCCATGTTACCAGCGTATTCTAAGTGAAGAACTGCTTTAGAACCATGCTTTTTTATTACTTCCATCAACTTATCAGCTATAATATTTAATGCTTCTTCCCAGCTTATTCTCTTAAAACTGTTTGAAGGCTTATTTCCGATTCTAATGTGGGGGTAAAGCACTCTATTTTTATAAACATACTCGTTATCCCTAATTGTTCTAGGACAGAGGAAATTGTTTGTAATGGGATTTTCAGGATCTCCAATTACCTTTAAAACTTTACCCTCAGAATCAACATGTACTTTCAAAAAACATATATCGTAACAATCACGTGGACACACTGTCTTTACAATTCTTAACAATTTCACCTACCCTATATCTGCTTATAAGATGTTTTGCTTAAAGACGATATTAGCATTGCTAAAATAATCATTCCTGCACCTGCTATTTGAATTAAACTTAAGACTTCACTCAAAATTACATAGGCAAATAATGATGCAAAAACAGGTTCTGAAAGGAAAATTATTGATGCAATCGCGGGGCTTACATATCGTTGACCATAAACTTGTAATGTGAAAGCAAAAACACTGCAAAAAACTGCTAAATATACTAATATAATTAGAGTTCCATGAGTAATCTGTTCAAACCCATTATCTAAAAAGTCGGGTATGGAATAAGCTAAAGCAGGTAATATTTCGAAAAAAGTGAAAACTAAGGGGTCTCCTTCACCATAAGCATCAACAATTATTATTTGTGCTGCCCACATTACAGCACTTACTAAAACTAATAGGTCGCCAATATTGAAGCCCGTTGACGGAGAGGTTAGTAAATAAAGTCCTGTCATCGAAAAAATTAATGCTAAAGCAAGCCTAGAATTGTATTCTCTTAAAATTAAAGCAACATAGATGTGCACAAAAATCACGTTAAGACCTGTTATGAATGCTGAATTAGAAGCTGTAGTGAACTTAGTACCCCACCCTTGCAGCCATAAACCTAGAGAATAAGCAATACCAGCCATTAAACCTCCTTTCACAGCTTTCCAACTAATCCCTTTTTTCAAGTAAACATACACTAGGTAAGGAAGTAACACCATTAAGGCTAAACTACTTCTAACCCAAGTGTAAGTATAACTGCTCACCTCGGAAACCACGAGTTTTATTGCTGGAAAAGAAGACCCCCATAGAATGGAAGTAAGAAGTAAAGCTGAAACACCATACGTAACTTTATTTTTTGGCATAGCAACTTCCCTATCATTTTTGTTCATAATTTAGTCGCTGATTTTATCGAAAATTTGCTTACAGACCTTTTTTGCTTAAGCTATAGAGGTATAAAGGATTTATAGGATTTTCTCTTTAGATTTCTCCTCGAGGTTAAATTTAGTTGTTTAATACAATTTACCAACCTGTAATTGCAGGTTTAATTCAAGGGCTTTTAGAATGGTTACCTATAAGCAGTAGTGGCCAGGTAATGATTTTTCTCGCTAGCGTTTTGGGCTTGAATTTAAGTATGGCTTATTCTCTTTCAATATTTCTGCATTTAGGAACAACTTTTTCCGCCATCATATATTTCAAGAGTAAGATAGTTAGAGAACTTAGGGGTTCAAAATATTTAATTAAGCTATGGTTTTATGTAACTATAGCAAGTATTGCAATAGGCTTTCCGCTTTACATTGCATATTTTAGGTTCCTTGAGAGCATTAGTTTAGATATTGTGTCGTTAAGTGTTGGCATCTTACTTATACTGACAGGTATAGTAGCATTTAAGGTAAGGGGGAAATTTAGTACTAAATCTAAGCTTGAAATTAAAGATTTTTTGCTTCTAGGTTTTATTCAGGGATTGTCTGTTATTCCAGGTGTTTCTAGAAGCGGAATTACAATAACTTTGCTTCTATGGTTAGGATTAAAGCCTGAGAAAGCTGTTGAAACAAGTTTTCTTGCATCTATACCTGTACTACTTTTAGCAAGTATTTACGTTGCCTCGGTATCAACACTTTCACCTATGGGCTTTATTGCGCTTATTACGTCTTTTATTTCGGGGATAATATCAATAAGCTTCATGATTTCATTAGCTAAGAGGCTTCCTTTTCATTATTTTGCATTAGCTATGGGTTTAATTATGGTTTCAATGACCGGGGTTGCAGTGTTTGTTTTTCAATCGTAACCTCCCGATAACTCTCTCCTCCTCTCTCTAATTATTTCCCTAATTACAGCTTCCTCATGCTCCTTGTCCCCTAACGGCCCCTTTAGCCTTTTAGGTAGGTATAGTAAAGTATCTTCTGGACCATAACATACCATCGTGTCTCCAGGTAGCAGGATAGTGTCGCCACGTGGTGCTCCAATGAACTTTTCTTCTCCATTAACTTTTCTATAAATTGCTAAAACCAATACACCTTCATCATTAAGCTTTAAGTCTCTAAGCTTCCTATTGGCTAGCCAGCTTCCCTCCTTTACCTTAATCATTGATATAGTGTATCCTTTACTTAACCCTAAGAGTTGTTCATAATCGTAAACTTTTATTTGAGTGAATTTTTCAAGAGCTCGCTCTATTATCCAGCTTAGCCCCCTATCTACAAGCTTAGATTTACCAAAGAACAGTAAAACCAGGAGTCCTATTGCTAACCAGAAAACTCTGGCAGCTGATTCAGCAGGCGTTGCACCAACAAACGTGAGCACAAGTGTAGCCATAGCTGATGTCAGACCAGCGCTTCCTAAAAGCATAAGTATCCTTATAATTCTCCTTCTGACAGGATGGGAAACAACATATTCTGATTCAGAAGTAGTAAATCCCACACCGGAGAATGCTGATTGAGCTTGGAATGCTGCAACATCTCTTGAAAGCCCGGTCATTTTTAAAGCTACAGTGCCTATTCTGACAACAATTATTGAGAAAAGCACTACAAATAGGAAAGTTATTAGCGCCGTCAAGTCTTTAACACCTAGTTTAGAGTCTAAGTTTTCAAATTGAGAATCTGAGTTCGTGTAAGATAAAAATCTTTAGTAAAATTCTTCCTTAAAACGTCAAAGTGCGCTCAGACCTGGCCACTTCGATCACTAATCTCTAAAGGGTGTGTCTTCATCACAGCATGTAAGTTATATTTAGATAGCTACTCTTTAGATTTTACCCCCTTAAGTTTCTTAAGAAACCTTATTAGCCTTATGCTTTCGATCCAAAGTATTATTGATGCTAGAGACCCGGTTATAATAGCGAAAATGTTTCCGCCACCAAACACTATGTAAAGTATTGTTACTGTGGTAAAGAAAACAGCGTAAGGTACTAGTCTAGGTATAAGTGTTCCATAAACTGAAGTGTAAGCGTATAGAATGGGTGGTTTAGAGGATCTCCTAACTAAATATAGTCCATCACGTGTTTTTTCAACTAAACCTAATTCTACAAGTCTATCTAAATGGTATTTAGCTGTTGAGGGGCTTTTAAACCCTATTTTTCTCTGAACTTCTCTAACACCTAGCGCATTTCCCTCTTCAACAAGTAATAGATACACTTTTAAAGTCGACATTCCAATGTCTTTCAGTTCTTTTTTCAAAGTATTTTTCACCGACTACAGTATCTGCTTCAATAATCGAGACTACGTTTTAAATTACTTTTCTAACAATAAACCAAGCTATAATAGAGACAACAAATCCCATAATGAAGATATAGGCCATTGTAGCCGTAGGTGCTGTCGTTGTTCTCAGGAATTCTTCTTCAGAATAAGCTTTTCGTGCTTCAACGCCGCCTTCGAGTGAGGAGGTGCTTAGAGAAGTTGCTGTAGGCGTAATTGTCGGCGTCGTTGTCATAGTTACAGTAGTTGTTCTAGGGGTAGGTGTTGGGGTAGGCGTTGGAATTGGAGGTAAAGCTGAAGTATCTAGGGTTACAGTAAATGTTGGTGCTGGAGGAACACATTTAAGAAGCAATGGATTGTCTGTTTTAAAGTAAGGTATCCATGAGTTTTTATAATAAACTATTCTAGAGTTCCATCCGGCATAACCAGGTTTAGCTATTGCAGAAATTTCGTAAATATCTTCGTAACTTAATCCTTTAATTGCTCCGTTTCTAACAAGTAACTCTAGTTCTATCTTAACTACATTACCCCAATCTATAGTTTCTAAATCGACAATGGGTATTTTTAATTCGCTTATACTAACTGCTTCCACGTTTTCAAGCGGAACAGTTAGCTTTTGTGCTACATGGTTTTTAACGTCTTTTTCAAAATCTAAAAGTGATCCCTTATACTTAATTCCTATAGCAGTTACTTGCACATTACCATTAACTTTGTTAAATACGTAAATAACGTTGTTTAGCTTCTCAGAGAACCAGGCCTGTTCTAAAGATGTGTTTTTAACACGCAATACTGCTAAGTACTCAGGTAAGGGTAAGAAGTTCTCTTCTAACTGGAACCTTATAGATAAAGCGCTACCTGAGCCTAAGCCTACTTCCTTTAGATTAACAAGACTTAAGATAACTTTTAATCTAGGATCTGCTGTACTTTGCTTAACGTATTGTCCGTAGCTTATAACGTTGTATCCTAGTTCTCTTAACATATTTTCGTTAATTTCTATTCCTGGTTTATTCAGTAAGACCTCGTATGAATATTCATCCAACGGATTAAAACATGCCATCAGACTTTGGGGAAGCAATATTAGTACTGTCAACACTAAAATAGCAACTAACCTAAGTAATCCTTTAGTAAACATCATTTACTACTCCCTCTCCTGTTAAGCTTTCTTCTAACTATGTATAAATCTAAAGTTTCGAACACTTTCTAAGTAATAAGTGAAAGTATTTTATCAAGCATTTTCAAGCCGCTTCCTGTAAGCACTATTATAACGTTACTTTCCTTTTCAATAACCCGTTCACTTAGGGCTTTTAGTAATGCACTGAACGTAACTGCTGATGTAGGTTCAACAGTGAATCCCATGCTCCACAGCTTTTTAAGTGACTTTTTGATTTCGTCGTCAGTAACATAGTAGCATGTACCCTTAGTTTCCTTAACTGCTAAAACCATCTCACCTATCCTAGGAGGATTGATTATTCTTAGTCCATCAGCTAACTTAGAGTACTCAACACCCATTCCGTAGCCAAGTTCGTAGCATAGCCTAGCATATCCTGAAGCTTGTACTGCGATAAGCCTGGGTAATTTAGGAATTTCACCCATTTTCTTAAGTTCAACAATTCCCTTATATATTCCTAAAAGAAGTCCTCCGCTGCTTGTAGGTACAATTATTGCATCAACATTGCTTATCCCTATTTGTTCGTGAAGCTCAAAGGCTATGGTTTTAATTCCCTCTATGAAGAAGGGATTCCACCAGTGTCCAACATATACTCCGTAGCCTTTCCTTTCATGCTCCCTAGCCTCATGATTAACTTTTTCCCTAGAACCTTCAACTTCATAAACATTTGCACCTAAGGCTTTAAGCATTCTCTTCTTACCTTCGGGTGCATCTTTAGGTATGAAAATGTTTGCTTGCATACCGTAAATAGATGAAAATAATGTAAAAGCTATTCCTGCATTCCCTGAGGAATCTTCAATAATGCTTTTAATTCTAAGCTCCTTCACTTTAGCTATAGAAATTAAAGCTCCTCGATCCTTAAATGAACCTGAAGGTAACAAGTATTCTAGCTTAAAAAACGCATTAACCCCCCTTATTCTTTTCTTAACTATAGGTGTTGGGCTTATAGGAGCCATATTTAGTGTTTTTAACCTTATAGGGAGTAAGTTTGCATAACGTCTAATATCCATGAAATCGGTGTTTAAAACATCTTTAAATCTATAGCTTTCAACATCTTTATACGCTATAGTCAATGTTCCATTATCTTCTTCATGCTTCCAAAACCACTTTTTAGAAGGCAATTTTGTTCCACAGCGTAAACATTTTATATCATACTTAACCATTTTCTCTAAGCCTCGTCCAATCAGTAATGTTGTTGGAAGATAATATTAAAACTAGCTGTTCCTACTACACATGAGAGAGGAGGTTAAGCAATGGTTTCGGAGGAAAGAAAGATTTTTCTACATAAAGGTATGAGAATCGTAGGTATATTTACAAAACCCGATGAACCCCCACCATGGCCTATGGCTATTTTCCTTCATGCATACTCTAGTAATAAGAATGATAATGGTAAAATTTATCCTCCCTTAGCTAAAGCCTTAGCTAAAAAAGGTTATGCTAGTTTTCGCTTCGACTTTAGATATTCTAAGCCTCCATGGAATGCTTCAAATGAAAGCGATGGTTACTTAAGTGACATGAAGCTTTCCGAATGGATTGATGATGCTTTATTTATTGCTGAACAATTTTCAGAAAAGGAATACATAGATTATACTAGAATCGGTTATGTTGGCATAAGCTTAGGCGGATTTGTAAGCTTATATGCTGCTGCAATGACAGATATTGTATCTTATGTTGTAGCAGCATCTGCTCCCATAGAACCCTATGCTCCATTCCTAAGATTGGGGTTTAAACTTAGAGAAGACGGATCAATGGTACTTGAAGATTTAGGACTTAGACTCAGCAGAGAAGCTGTTGAAGAGTTACGTAGTTACACGCTTTTCAACATCATTAGGAAACTTAGAGATAAGAAAATACTTTTAATATATGGTGAAAGAGACGTTATAACTCCTCCTGAGGGAGGAATAAAGGTTTGCTTAATTTTAGGGGAGAATTGTGAATTAAAAATTGTGGAAAACGCTAACCACGGATTTGCTACAGTAGAAAACATGCTCATAGAAGCTATTGTAGAGTGGATTTATGAAAATATTTAAGAAGTACTTATCTCTTTAATATTGGAAAAGCGTATAGTACACTTACTTTCTACACCTAAACCGTGGTAGAAATGCTTCGTAGAATGCTTGCAATAATGATGCTTATAGTAGTTATTTCCAGTTTACCACTTACCGTAGTTCTCACTGTTTCAACGTCAATAAAGGAGGAAGGTTTCAGAAGAACCGTTAGCATTCTAGTGCCTGCGGTTTCACAAACCGAGAAAGGATTAGTAGGTGTTATTTCTAACTTAACTGTTACTGTAAAATATCCGGGAAGTGGCAACATATATGTTTCAACAATGCCTTTAACGCAAATCGATATGCAGGCATCAGCGAGAACAGCAGCTATTGTTGCATCAACACTTTTAGGATATAATCCTTTGAACGTAGACTTCTACGTCTCCATGGAGAGTCCAGCAATAACTATCGGAGGCCCAAGTGCTGGAGCAGCAATGACAATCGCTATGATTGCTGCTTTAGGAGGGTTTCAAATAAACCATAGTGTAATGTTAACCGGAATGATAAATCCTGATGGTACAATAGGCCCTGTTGGAGGAGTAAAGGAGAAGCTTGAAGCATCAGCTAAGGCAGGAGCTAAAGTATTTCTAGTGCCTATAGGTCAAACAATAGTTTATGAGAGAAAAATAGAGTATAAGAAAATAGGGCCCTTCATACTTCAAACCGTAAAGAAAGTTCCTGTAAACATTTATGAATACGGTAAGGAACTTGGTGTAAAGGTTGTAGAGGTAAGTAATATAGCTGAAGTTGTAGAGCACGTTTTAAACGTAAGCATACCTTACATTAACTTTACAACTACAGAACCAACATATAGTAGTGAAGTAAAGCACGCACTAAATGAGCAGATAAGCTATTTTAAACAGTGCTTCAATGAAATAAAGGAATCTATTAAGGTCTCACCTAAAGTGGAAGGTATTGTTAATGAAGCAGAAGACCTTATGAATAAAGCATTAACGCTTCAGAGAAGAGGTCTACTATACTCAGCTGCAAGCAGTGCTTTTCAAGCAGCATACACTATTGACTATGCTAAAGTTCTGTTGAACTTTGAGAGTAAAGGCGAAAAGGTTTTAGAAGAACTTTACAACGAGGTAAATGCTTCAATTGTTGAAGTAGAAACAATTTTGAATAAAACAAAACCATCAAAATTAAGTGATGTAGGGGTTCTTATAGCCTCCCATTATAGACTTCTTTTAGCTCAAAAGTTTCTAAGAAAAGCTGGAGACCTTTATTCTCAAGGTGAAATTGAGAAAGCACTTTTAAACCTAGTTTATGCTAAGTGGAGAGCCATTACCGCTAAGTTATGGCTCAACTCTTTAGGTTTAGGGCTAATTAGTTTACCTGGTGAATCTGCTATTCTAAGATATTCTCAAACAATAGTTTATGAAGCGTACAGTGTTGTAGCATACGCTACTTCACTTCTTGAAGACTTAGGTGTGGTATCAGATCCTATAGTTGATGCTGCATTAGAGGATTTAGAGGATTCCAGAAATGCTATGGAAAAGGGAGATATTTACGGAGGGCTAGGTTTAGCTTTATCTTCTACTGCTGAAGCAACAACGGCCATCCATAAATACTTTACTGTGAACGTTGATAAGCAAAGGGAGGCTGTTAAAGCAATAGCTAAAGGTTACATAGCTAAAGCTAAAGAACTAGGTGTAGAACCCATTCTCTCACTAGGATATTACGAATTTGCTAAGCAGCAGGAAAGTATCTTAGACGAACTATACTTTTATGAACTTGCTTCAATGCATTCTAAAGTGTTAATAGACATTTACTTAATAAGCTCCATGGGAAACGTTACTACTACAACAACGTCTAAAACATTAGTGAAGGAAAAGCCTACGATCACCCCGCAAACCACCAATACTACAACATCTAGTGAAACAATTACGGTTACTGAAAAAGAAACCATAGAGTTTATGAGTGTTTTAGAGAAAATCTTTCCATTAACACTAGCGTTCTTAGGGGGCTTACTAGTAGGACATGCTCTTAAGAAAAGGAGCTCAGCTACCCCAGGGTAATTTTTTACCTCATTAGAGAAGCTTCGGTTGGCATGACTTTCTTCATCGCTACATAGAAAATTTAGGGGTAAAGAAAAATTAAGTTTAACTCAAAAAGGTTTTACTTGAGAGCGCCGAGTTTACCTTCCTTCCTTAGTCTGTAAACTCTCCATGTCGGCGTTACATGTCTTGGATGGCTTGCTTTAACAGTGTCTACTCTTCCTTTAGCAGTATTCTTAGGCCATGTCTTAGGTTCTTCTGGGTTCTTATAGGCTATTTCAGCAATTTCCTTCATTCTAGCAGCATACCTCTCAAGGTTCTCCTTGGTTTCGGTATCTGTAAACTCTATCATTAATGCTTCATGAACTATTAGTGGGAAGTATATTGTTGGCGCGTAGAATCCTGCATCTAATAGTCCTTTAGCTACGTCCTCTGCTGTAACGTTTACTTCGTGAGCCATGGGTTCGGCGCTGAATACTACCTCATGCTTTCTGAATCTTTCAGGACCATAGGGTAAGTCGTATCCTCTAGTGCCTTTAAGTAGCTTCGTGAAGTAGTTCGTGTTAAGAACTGCTTGCTCCGTTACCTCCTTTAGACCTTGTGGTCCGAGACTTAATATGTACGTGAAGCCCCATAGTAGTGGGACTACGTTTCCAAAGAATGCTTTCAACATTCCTATAGAGTATGGTCCTGGCCATTTAAGGTAGTATTTTCCTTCTTTCTCGTCATATTCTATTTTGGGTCCAGGTAATAAATCACCTAGCTTAATGCCTTTCTCCTCATCTACAACAATGTTTCTTACACACACAGGTCCTGCTCCAGGGCCTCCGCCACCGTGTGGTGATCCGAATGTCTTATGGATGTTTATGTGTGCTATGTCGAAGCCCATATCTCCAGGTCTAGCATAGCCCATTATTCCGTTAAGGTTTGCACCATCATAGTATAGTAATCCATCTACCTTATGTATTTCCTCAGCTATTTCTAAAATGTGCTCTTCGAATAAGCCTAAAGTGCTTGGATTGGTTAGCATAAGCCCTGCTGTATGTTCTGAAACCGCTGCCTTAAGAGCATCTATGTCAACATTCCCATCCGGCGCTGATTTAATCTCTACTACCTTAAACCCTGCCATAGCGGCGCTTGCAGGGTTTGTACCATGAGCTGAGTCTGGAATAATTATTTCTGTCTTTTTATCTAATTGGCCCTTTAACTCATGGTATTTTCTTATAAGTAAAGTCCCGGTTAGTTCTCCATGGGCTCCAGCAGCCGGATGAAGCGTGCACGCGTCCATGCCGACAACGTTTGCTAACCACTTCTGCAACATATAAAGTGCTTCCAAGAGGCCTTGAATTGTTCTTTCATCCTGAAGAGGATGTAACCATGCTACTCTAGGATCGTTAGCTACTTCAAAAGCTATTTTCGGATTATACTTCATAGTGCATGATCCTAGAGGTACTGGGCCATTATCTACACCGTATGCCATTTGTGATAAGTCAACGAAATGTCTGACAACTTCCACTTCTGAAAGTTCGGGAAGATTCGGCGGAGATGATCTTGCAACTTTTTCCGGAATTCTTAATTCTCCTACTTCCTTCCTTATTTCCTCTTCAACTTCAGGAACTAGGAATCCTATTCTTCCAGGGGCTCCTAACTCATATATTATAGGTTCATCCCACTTTGCTTGACGGAAAACCATAACTCACACCTCCCCCTCCTACTTACCCATAATTTCCCTTATTGAAGAAACAAGCAAGTCTATATCACCTTTGTCATGCATTTCCGTTACACAGAAGAGCGCTGTTTCACCTAGTTCTGGGAACCATTTCCCAACATAAAGTCCTCCATGTATGTCTCTCTTCAGCAACTCCTCATGTACCTTTTCATACTTTACACCAGCGTCGTCAAAGTTTACTGTAAATTCTTTGAAGAATTCGCTCTTAAACACAGGAGCTTTAACACCATCTATTTCGTTAAGCTTCTTAGCCGCATAGTGTGAACGATACATTATTAGTTCTCCTAGCCTTCTGAAGCCATGTTTACCTAGTAAGGCCATGTAAACTGCTGCTCCAAGAGCGCATAGCATTTCGTTAGTACATATGTTTGATGTTGCTCTTTCTCTTCTAATGTGCTGCTCTCTTGTTTGCAAAATCATTGCAAATCCTAATTCTCCATCATGTGTTGTTGTTAAGCCCATGATTCTGCCCGGCATTTGCCTAACAATTCTCATATCCCATTTGGCGGCAAATATTCCTAAGTAGGGTCCACCATAGTTCATACCTAAACCTAAGGGTTGTCCCTCACCAACAGCTATGTCAGCACCTAGCTTGCCAGGAGCCTCAAGAACCCCTAAGCTTATTGGGTCAACACCTATAATGAATAGTGCTCCACAGTCATGAGCTATTTCACCTATTGCCTTAGCATTTTCTTCTATGAAGCCCAGGAAGGAGGGGTTTTCAATATAAACTGCTGCAACATCCTTGGGGCTTAACTTCTCCTTTAAATCTTCTAAGTCCATGAGCCCTGTTTCCTTATCGTACTTTACTTTCTCAACCTTAAGACCCTTAGGTTCAGCATATGCTTTAATTACTGGTTCATGATACGGATTCATTGTTGAAGGAACTAGAACCCTTGTTTTACCTTTCTTCTGAATACGTATAGCCATTAAGAATGATTCTGCAGCAGCTGAGGCCCAATCATACATTGATGAATTAACGATTTCCATTTCTAGCAAATCAGCCATCATGCTTTGATACTCGAAAAGCGCTTGCATTAGACCTTGGGAAAGTTCCGGCTGATATGGTGTATAAGCCGTGTAAAACTCAGCACGCGACATAATGTATTTGACAACTGCTGGTACATAATGTGGCCAAGAGCCGCCTCCCAAGAATACTGGTGGATTCATAAACACTTTATTTTTGCTGAAAAGTTTCTCGACAAACTTTCTAATCTCTAGTTCGGACAGTGGTCTTCCAAGGCCTATCTCTAGTTTATTCCAATCACCCTTAAATCTAGCGCCCTCAGGTATGTCCTTAAAAAGCTCTTCAATACTGCTAACGCCAATGGTTTTCAGCATTTCCTTTTTAATGTTTTCTGGAGAATTTGGTAGCCAAGGATGCACTACCAAAATATAACCCCAACTA
>CAYOTT010000016.1:0-37252 GCA_964406965.1 uncultured Desulfurococcales archaeon
GAGTTTAAGGATTTAAAATAATTAAATAATGCTTTCCAAAATAGAGAAATATAGTGGTTAATGCGAAAAACTTATATTAAACAAGTAGTTATACGAATTATTCCGCAAATATTAATGATTCCGTTTTTTCCTCTAAAATCTTTAAGACTTTTTCAGCATTAATATTCCTTATAGGCTTCATAGTGCTAATTTTGGGAGGTTCTTCCTCTTCTTTAAGTATCCCTCTAACTCTTAATTCATTAAGTATTTGTTTTCTGAGTTCTTTATCGCATAACTTGCTATGATATATTGTTGAAAGAGATTTTAAAAGCATTTCATTAATATGTTCTGTTCCTCTTTCCTCATGTACATGAGGGTTTCTAGGCTCTATTTGGAAAATTTCTACTCCCTTAGAAGCTACTTCCCTATTAGGTATTTCTTTAAGAAAACCTCCGAATTCTTCAAAAATAAACATTAACTCATAAGGTTCTATGGCGAAGCCTTCGGCAAAAGATATTTCTTCTGCAAGTCTAAGAGTCATTGCATGATCTCCCGAGTTAGCTGTTTTTACAATATCTGTTTCGAAATGCGTCAGCCTACCTATAAGTAAGTTCATGTATTTATTCGTTATTTCCGAAACCCGCCCTCTTCTCCTAAAATAGAATCCTCTACCACTAAACTTGGTCTTGTAAGGCCACCTTATTCTAACCATAGCATAGTCTGATTTTGCGGATAAGAATGCTGCACCATATATCTTTACATACTCGTAAACTGCGCCGGGAATGTAATTATCTGAATCAACAAATCCAACATATTCTTTCCCTAAGGCTTTAGCTAGTATAAGTCCTTGAATCATGCCTTCTCCTTTTCCGCTTCTAACAGTTTTACCTTTAGAATCCAAAATATCCACATAACCTACTTTATTTAATGCTTCAGCCCATGCTGGATCCTTCTGATGAACTATTACCATAGGTCTCCTTGAGAATCTATAATGGTTTAGCAAAGTATCCAATTCTATTTGATACCTGTCTATAGGTTCTCTTGTAGAATTGGATACCACTATTACGAGTACATCATGAGGAATACCACTTATAACACCTTCTAGGACTTTAGGGTTCTCATTTTTTACAGGCACAATTATTGCCATTTTAGACTCTACTTCTTCAAGTTCAGCATTAGTGAACTTTAGAACAAATATTTCACTATGTTTCCTAGAAACTCCACCATCTATTTCAATAACTCTTTGAACATCATATATTTTTACAGCACCAAACCTCTCAAGATATCGTGGTATTTCTAGTCTCACAAGAGACCATCTCTACGGGGTTATGGAAAAAATATTAGCTAAATTCTCGCTCTAACTATATTCAGGTATAACCTAGATAAGTCTATCCCGTAAGAACACGGTGAATATTGTTGAGTAAACTAGTGAAAATAGTTATTTTGGGAAGAAAAAACAGTTACTACGTTAGAACACTTATAGAATGGCTAAATGAAATAAAAGACATTATAGAGGAAAATATAGGAGGCAAAGTGGAGTTTTCAACTAAAGATGTAAACATTGATATTCCCATAATACTTGTTAACGGTAAGAGGGTGTTTGAAGGCCTTCCAGACAATGAAGGAACTCTTATCGAGCTTATATTATCTAATATATAACTTCATAGTACTAGCATTTTAGTTAAGAATATGTAGTGTCAAAAGGTTTATATTAAGGGTGAAATTAATGCTGAGAAAAAGAGGGCCGTTTAAACTATGAGAACCCATTACACATTAAGGGAGGTTCCGAAAAAGTTTGCTAAAGAACACGGTGATTGTTCAACATGTTCTCAAACACCAGATGAGAAAATAATTAGGGAAATTGAGGACATAGTTAGAGAAACTTTAGGTAACGACCCTGTCCACGGATTCCCCCATATTGAAAGAGTTATGAAGTTAGCATTTAAAATAGCAGAGGATTACACAGGGAAATTTGATCCATTAGTTCTTAAATTAGCCATATTGCTTCACGATATTGGAAGAGTTGAGGAACAAGATTTACATAAACACCATGCTATTTTAAGTGCTGAAGTAGCTGAAAACATACTAGAACAATATAGCTTCCCAAAGATTATTATTGAAAAAGTAAAAGACGCTATTTTAGCTCATAGCTTTACCTTAGGTTATAGGCCGAAAACTATTGAAGGAATTATTTTAAGCGACGCCGATAAACTTGATGCGCTTGGTGCAGTTGGGATAATGAGAGTTTTTATGGAGTCAGCTTATAGAGGAAGAACATTAGATGAGGCGATAAGCCATTTCTATGAGAAACTTTTCAAACTAAAGGATCTTATGAGAACAAGTAAAGGTAAGGAGATAGCTATTAAAAGACATAGCTACATGATACACTTCCTTGATAAACTTGAAAGAGAAATAGAAGGTTTAGAGTGAGCTCTGCTTTGGAAACACTATTAAACCTCATAATAACTATACAAATACTTACAGCTACTGGTGCTTTAGCTCCGGGCCCTCTCTTCGTAGCAAACTTGGTTTTCGGATCTAAGGAGGGTTGGAAAGCTGGTTTAAAAATGTCTATAGGGCATACTCTTGTCGAATTCCCGTTGTTTATAATGATAGCTTTCGGAATACTTTCTGCAATAACTGTAGGCGGATTTACAACCACGTTAGGGATTCTTGGAGGAGTAACCATGATAGCTTTCGGAATACTTGAGCTTACCGATTCTATTAGAGCGAGGAAAAAAGGTAGTAATTTAAATAATTCATTTCTTGGTAAATTCGGGAAAAAAGGAGCACTTCTTATGGGTGCAGCTCTTTCAGCGTTTAACCCTTTCTTTATCTTATGGTGGATACTTATTGGTTCAACATTCATTTACGCATCAACTAAAATTCTATCATACACATTACTTCCATTGATTTATGTTACACACGTATGGATGGATTATGTTTGGCTCATATTTACTGCTCATTTATCATATGTTGGAAAAAATGTTTTGAAAGAGGAAAGATACCGCTATTTCGTAGGTGCTTTAGGATTAATCCTGATACTTTTCGGGCTAAACTTTCTCTTTAAGTCTCTCCTTGGGTTTTCTCTTCTTCCTCTTTAAGTTGCTCAATTTTCTTTACAAACTTCATTTTGGATAAGGCTTTCAATTTAGGTATGTGCTTAGGTAAAATTACTTTATCTACGAAAACTATTGAGACTACTTTCTTGTCGAAAAGATCCCAATTAACTGATTTATCTATGATGAGTTTTCTAATATTCCTAAATCTAATCTTTCCCTCTAACGTTTCCAAGTCCTCTTTAGTTATAGTAATTTCTTCAAGATCACTAACTGTCGTTACTTTCATTGTTGCTTCAACGCCTTCCTTAACTTTATGTGCAAATTCAATAGAGCCTTCAGCTAATGAGAGAAATGCTCGAAGAGCCTCATTAATTATTTCGCCTACCGATTCTCCGATGCTTTTCGCAAGAGCTGATGCTTTAGCGTAGAGTTCTTCATCAATATTCCTAATCGTAATAGTCTTCTTCTTCTTAGCCTTACCCTCTTCTTTACCTTCTCCAGCATTTTTCTCTGACACCTCTGTCACCTAAGTAATACTTGTAACACATATAATATAAATTTTTCTAGCAACACAGCTAAATTCATTGAAGCACACATTAAAGAAAGCCTTAAAACTCAGTAGTTTTAGTTATTTGTTTCGAAGGAAGCCGGGTCGTCTAGCGGTCAAGGATGCGGGGCACCGTCGGTCTCAGGGCCGATGGCCCGACTCTGGACCACCATGGGGAGTACCCCCGTGACCGGGGTTCGAATCCCCGCCCGGCTACCATTCCACCACATTCTAACACTAATGTTAAAAATATAGTGAGTTGTTAGATTTTCGGCAAATATGATAGATCTATTTTCTTCGGTTCATAATTTGGCAATTTTCCTTCTAAGTACTCTTGATATCCTGAGAGGTCCAGTAGTCCGTGTCCGCTTAAGTTGAAGAGTATTGTTGCTTTTTCACCCCTCTTCTTAAGCTCCCTTGCTATGTCTATTGCTGCTTTTACTGCATGCGCCGATTCCGGTGCCGGAACTATACCTTCACATTTTGCAAAAAAGACTGCAGCTTCAAACACTTCTCTTTGATAATAAGCTATGGGCTTAACTATTCCATGATTCACGAGAATGCTTAGCGATGGTGCTACGCCATGATATCTTAAACCTCCAGCATGTATTGGTGGAACCCTGTACTTATGACCCACAGTATGCATTTTAAGTAGCGGAGTTAGTTGACCTGTATCTCCATAGTCGTACCTATATTCTCCACGGGTCACTGTAGGTGAAGCTTTCGGTTCAACAGCTATAAATTCAATGTTTGTTTTCCCCTTTAACTTATCTCTTACGAAGGGATACGAGAGTCCTGCAAAATTGCTTCCACCACCAACACATCCAATAACGTAATCTGGATATTCCCCTAACTCCTCCATTTGCATTTTAGCTTCAAGACCGATTACCGTTTGGTGAAGCAATACATGGTTTAAAACGCTGCCTAAGCAGTATCTGCTTTTCTCATCTCTTAAAACATCCTCTATGGCTTCACTAATAGCAATACCTAAGCTACCGGGGTTTTCAGGGTCTTCTTTGAGAATTTTTCTTCCAACTTCAGTATTACTACTTGGACTTGGAAACACTTCTGCTCCATAAATTTCCATTAATATTCTACGGTATGGTTTTTGATCATAACTGCTACGTACCATGTAAACTCTAACTTTGACATTAAAAATCGCTCCAGCAAGAGATAGGGCACTACCCCATTGGCCAGCACCTGTTTCAGTAACCACTCTTTCAATACCTTCAAGCTTATTGTAGTATACCTGTGCTAAAGCAGTATTTACCTTGTGAGAACCTGTTGGCGTAACCCCTTCGTATTTAAAGTATATTTTTGCCGGAGTATTGAGAGCTTCTTCAAGTCTTTTAGCCCTTATTAAAGGTGTAGGTCTTCCTATTTCGGCATAAATTAGCCTGACTTCCTCAGGTATTTTAATATGTGTTTCTTGAGAAACCTCTTGACATACAAGTTCTTTTGCAAAAAGTCGTTCAAGCTTTGTTAGCTCAACAGGCTTATGTGTTTGAGGGTCGAGAGGTGGCGGAATGGGCTCTGGAAGATCTGGGAGAATATTATACCATTTATTAGGTATGAGATCTGGTTTTAAAAGGGATTTTAGCTCATTTAAACCCATTGGCGCAAAATTTTCACCTAACCTCATAAAAAGATCTACACTATATTTAAGGAGTTTGCTAAATAGACGCTTTTGAAACTCTATGCTTAATTTAACCATTAACTATATTGGGTTAAGCAATGAACATATAACATACCTCAATTATTACGTAAGTAATGGGAAAAGCCATGGCTTACGTTGACGCTCACTGCCACCTCTATGAATTTAATGAACATGAAATCAAAAGTTTCTTAAAAAATACACTCATAGCAGCCGTTTCAGATGACCTTGAATCTTCAATGATAACCATAAGATTATCGAAAAAATATAAGAACATTGTTCCATGTATAGGTATTCATCCATGGGAAATAAATAATGCTTCATTAAATGATGTTTTAGAATTAGAGAAAGTAATCATAAAGTATGGTATAAAGTGTTTAGGTGAAGTAGGGTTAGATAGAAAATTTGTTCCAGAAACCATAGATAGGCAAAGAATGTTTTTCAACGAATTCCTGAGAATGGCTAGAGAATATAATTTATCAATGAACATTCACTCGGTAAATACGTGGAGAGAAGTTTACGAGTTGCTTGTAAAAAACGATGTTGAAAAAGCCGTTTTCCATTGGTACACAGGCCCCCTTGATTTAATAGATGAAATAGTAAATGCAGGATATTACATTTCAATTAATCCTGCATATAGGATTCAGGAAAAGCATAGAATGGTAGTGGAATATGTGGACTTAGACTACATAGTTACTGAAAGCGATGGACCTTACGAGTATAAAGGTTTAAAACTTAATCCGCTAATGATAGATGAAACATTAAAGTACATTGCCCATGTAAAAGACTTAAACTTAAACCTTGTAAAAAGAATTGTGAGAAGGAATTTTGAAAAGGTCTTTTCAACATAAGAAAGATTTTCAATGAGTAAAGAATTAAGGTTATTACTGATTTAAACTCTCTAGGTGTAATTATGAGCGTAAAAGTGAAAATACTAGGACTTAATGGATCCCCTAGACCATATGGTGCAACATTTAAATTATTAAGAACTGCTTTAGAAACAGCTAAGAAATTAGGGGCAGATGTTGAAGAAATAAATCTTTACGAATATAGAATAGAGGATTGCACAGGATGCGTTTCAGATGAGCAACTAGCGTGCAGATATCCTTGCGTCATAAATGATGATATGAAGATAATTTATGATAAGATACTCGAATCCGATGGCGTAATTTTTGCTACACCAATATATTGGTACTCACCATCAGGAATTATGAAAAGGGTTATTGATAGGTTAACTGCTTTCGAAAATATGATCCTCATTGATGGAAGAAGCTGGGTTGAAGGTAAAGTCGCGGGAGTAATAGCTGTTGGTAACGATAGCGGCGAGATACAGGTTATTTCGCTAATGTTCTCAATACTTAACTCAATGGGTTTCATAATACCTCCCTTTGCTTTAGCTTATCACGCTAGCGCAGATGATGTACTGAAAAACAGAAATGCAATTCTAGATGCAGCTAATGTTGGAAGATCCGTAGTCCTAATGGCAAGACTCATTAAAGAATTCAGAGACGTATGGTATGATGTAAAACTTGAAGAATGGATTCAAAGGGAGCTCATACGTAAAATTGGAGAGGAAGCTGAAAGAATAAAGGCAAAAACATATAGTAATAGAATGAAGATAATAACTAAACTTATGAAGGAGAAGGGTAGTGACAGTAACACATAAAATATTCAATAAAATAATTAGCGAAGTTTCAAAGTACATTATAGGTAGGGAGAGGGAATTAGAGCTACTTTTTACAACACTACTTAGTAAAACACATATGCTAATAGAGGGCCCTCCAGGAACAGCTAAAACATTAATGGCTAAGCTTTTCGCTCAATCATTGGGGCTAAGTTTCAAAAGAATACAGATGACACCTGACATGGTTCCTGCAGATATTGTTGGAGCAAAAATAATTGATCCGAAAACAGGAGAATTAAGAACAATCCTAGGTCCGATATTCGCAAACATAATTTTGGCTGATGAGATTAATCGTGCTTCTCCTAGGACTCAGAGTGCTTTGTTGGAGGCTATGCAGGAAAGGCAAGTAACTATTGAAGGAGAAACACACAAACTACCAAAACCATTCACAGTAATAGCAACACAAAACCCATGGGAAACATCCGGTACTTTCCCATTGCCTGACACTCAACTTGATAGATTCGGCATAGCTATAGTAGTTAATTACCCTTCAGCTAAAGATGAGGAAAAAGTGGTGTTAAAAGACCATGAACTTAAATCTGAGGAGCCTTCAGCAAGAAAAGTAGTGAGCGGATCCATACTTCTTGAAGCAGTTAATGAGGCTTCTCAAATACATGTTGAAGACAAAATAGTCAAATATATTGTTTCAATAGTTAGAGCAACAAGAAATCTTAGGGAAGTTACTTTAGGGGCTTCACCTAGGGCTTCAATAATGCTCTTACGTTACGCTAAAGCATTGGCCGCCATTAGGAATAGAGAGTATGTTATCCCAGATGATGTAAAATATGTTGCACCATACGTATTATGGCATAGAATAATCCTTAATCCATCAATTTATAGTGGTCTCACTCCCATAGAATCATTTGAAGAGAAAGCAAGGCTTATACGAGAGAAAATTCTAAAGAAAATACCTGCTCCCTGGTAAATTAATAGTTTTACCTATTCAGTTTTAGCTAAAACCACTACGAGTAAGGCTGTAGAGAAACCAAGCATTGTAATAGGTGAAGTATAAACGTTAATTAATGATGTTAAGTAAATTACAGCAGTAACAATTGCTGATAATAAGATCACAATGAAGGATGCTTTAGTTCTCTTATACGAAATAGAACATATAGTAGAAATAAGTATGCCTAGTGAAGCAACTAATAATTCATCAAATTCGTAGAAATCCGCTATATTATAAACTAGGTAATTCTTAATGACAAATAATTCAATGCTAAATAACTTATAACCTAATACTATAAAGTACGATAAAATGCTTAATAACGAATATATGCCTCCGAAAAATATTAGAGCTGATAGAATAAGAGATAAAATTATAATTAAAAATGTGTAGACGAAGTTCTTAACTATTGTAGCCAATAATGTAATTGTAAGTGCAGCTATTAATATTTGTTTTTCGGAGAACTTATTTAAAAAGACCAAGAGATCAATTAGTGTTAATATAATTAAAGTTAGAAGCATGTTTTCGTGAACACATTTGAATACTAAGTAAAGCAAGGGTATTTGGAATGAAAGTGTAACTAAAATGTCTTCTCTCATAGATTTTTCACCGTAATAGGATTTTTCTAAGAATGTTTTCAACACTTTCTTCGAAGTTTTCAATTGATATGTAATTTAAGTTTGAAGGTTTTTTAGCAAAATGTTTTTCGCTTAATTTTAATTGCTTAAATAACTCATAATAGTTTGAGTATTCGGGAATAATTACTATGTTTTCTCTCCTTAACCGTTTTGAACCCTTGAATGTAGTAATGAGTAAGTCATAATTTTCAATTTTAGCAACTCTTCTTTTCAAAGCCTTATCTATATCCTCTACGTCTTCTATTACCACTTCGTTAATTACTACCTTCCTTCCGATTTTAGAAAGCTCCATAAACAACCTGTAAAGAAAATACTTCATTATAGACAATGACTTTTCAGATACCTCATAAGCTATATATGTAATAATTTTAAATGGTTTTCTAAAGACTTCAAATTCAATTTTTTCTTTAGAAAAAACTTTAGATAATACTCCACTAGGCGAGAGAATAGACTTGTAAACTATATGCTTTAAACTATCGCCAAAAACGTATGGACGTATATGGGAGAATGTAGGTGAAAAACCCTCAAATAGGATCTCACTTACACCAGCAAACCGTCTTTTAGCACAGGAGATTTTGGGTTTAATAACCTTAACCGTTCTTGGCGCATCATACTCATATATGAACTTAAAAATTCCATTTTCCTCTTCAAAAACCACGACAAGGTTCTGCCAACGATGATCACCTAAAGTTAAAGGTTTTACCATATAACTAACCTCTAGTGTTTTCTCACGGCTAATGCTGCTTTCAAAGAATGGTGCACCATTAATTACAATGGTAGTTGGTGGGGGAATATCGTATATTTTTATTTTACCTGGAGCTTCAGACTTCACAATAATATTTACTAAAACATTCTCACCCAAACTCATAGTATCCTTAGAAACGTAAGATGTTATGGAAAGTTTAGGTTGATTTATCTTTGAAATTATTAAAAATGCTGTAAAGACTACTGACGAAGGAACTATAGATAATGGAGACGGAAGTAGTAGATAAAGTAGTATTGTAAGCAATGATGCTACGATTACTAGAAGTAACCCTTTAAGTGTGAGAATAGGCTTCAAAACTACTTCACGCCTTTACATAGTTTAACTAAGTCATCGATGCATAACATTCTAATTAATGGGCGAATAACGCCTCTTAGTAATGGCGGGGTCTTCTCTAATACACAAATCTCTAATGCACTTCTTAGTGTAATGTTATTTAGTGTTTCTAAGTAATCAAGTGTACAACAAGTTTTCCTCTTCATTATTGTAAAAATAGCTACTATCATTATTGCAAGAATTATTACTAAAATACCCGCTTGTGTTAAAATATAGGACATTTCCATAGGGTGTTTTTCACCTCATTTTTAACGTTTCAACAATGTCTCTTAATTTCTTTTCCAACCAGTGCTTCCCTCCAAAACTTATTTCCTCGTAAATTTTAAGTGCTTTATCTAAAGCATTAGATATTTCGGAGTCATGAAGCCTAGTTTTTATTTTTAATATGCTCTCTCTAGGTGTCTCATAGCTTTCTATGGATAATTTTAAATTACGAGCTAACTTTTCAATGTAATCTCTGAAGATATTTTTCCTTCTAGGTTTCATAATTTTTAAGAGATATGTTGAAATGTCTTTGTAAGAAAGCATAATTGCTGATGTTGAAACAATGATTATATAACCTATTTCGTTAATGTTAAACGTTGAAGCCTTTTTCTCCACGGAAATCTCTTTTTCACTACTTAATTCCTCAAGTCTTTTAAGTCTCTCTAAACTAGGTTGTTTAATGGGGTTTCGAGGGGTTAGAACTATTCTATCAGGTCCCACTTTTGCATGTTCAAAATCTAGTTGTGAAAAGACGTTTTCGATAGTTTCCTCGAATTCTGAATGCTCAATGCCTACCGTAGGTGTTGGATCGTAAGGTATCCATCCAGCATCAGGTATATAGAGTTCAACCCAAGCGTGGCCTGAAGACCTAAATACAATCTGGCCATCACTTAATTTTTCACCTACAAAACCTATAACCACTCTAGCTGGAATACCTATTTCACGTAGAAGGAGAGCAGCTGCACTTGAATATGCAATACATGATCCTCTCCTGCTCTCAAAGAGGAAATAGCCTACAAAGTCCCTGTTTTTAGGGGGTTTCCCACTTACTTTTGAATACTCCGTATTTTCATCTAAGTATTTTTTGATGTAATCAAGTAATTCTTTTAAACTTTTATTTGCTGTTTCATTGTATATTTTTCTTGCAAGCTCCTTAACCTTAGGGGAGCTCGAATATGTAGTTAAATTATACCATCTACTCATAGCAGGCTTTAAACGATTTACAATGTAGGATACATTAGTATTACCCATTATAAGTGGGGTGCTACTATAGGGATAGGGATTATCAAATGTTCCCATATAAACTGCTTTAGTTAATGGAGTTTTCGACAAAAATATATCATGATTTGGATTAACATATACTGTTGCATTAGACTCTATATCAAAGATACTAATAGGTATAATTGCAGGTTGGGGTAACGGAACAAGGTAAAAACTGTTAACTTTAAAGTTTTTATAGAAAACAACCTCTATTTCAAACTCTTGAGGCTCATTGGAATACGCACTATAAGTTATTAGGAGGGATTTAAAGTATCTAGCGTAAAGCGTAAGATTGCCCGTAAACCATCCAGAACCATTATATATTTCTAACGAAAACATTCTCAGATATGTAGGACCGCTTGATGCTATAGCTATAACTTCTCCTGGAACTTGCGAGCTAATTTCTGAAGGCCTTAACTCTAAGGTGATATTAGTTGTTGTTTGCTGAGCTGGTGTTTCTTCCTGAAGAAATATTCCGGGGAAAAGGGCTTCAATAGTATAGCCTAGTACTGAGTAATTTAGTGAAATCTGTAAAGTTAATGCAAGAATTAATGCAGCTAGCACAATAAGTATCGCTCTCATACTGTCTCCGCTGCTAACTTATGCGATTTTATGGGCACATATTTTAATTATGTAAGTTTATCTTCAAGAACTTTTTCTATAACTTCTTTAACACATTTCCCATTAGGCTCATTACATATGTAATCAGCTATTTCCTTAACCTTTTCAACAGCATTAGATGGAGCTATTTTTACGTCAGCTTCCTTAAGAAGATAGTAGTCGTTTTCTCCATCACCTATAGCTGCAACTTTACCTTTAATACCAAGTATTTTCTTAATGATCCTTAATGCTCTATCCTTACCATAACCTTTCGGCGTTATAACTAGTCTATTTATGTTTTTAACTATTTTAACATAGTCGAAGAGACCGTGAGTATGCAGTATTTCTTCAAGCTCACCTAAGACTTTGACGCCGTAAACTATTATAACTCTCCCTACAGCTTTAGGTTTTAAATGAGATTTAAGGAGAGTTTCCCTAACAATATCCCAATAATGAGGTTTCTCTATGAAAACTTTGCTTCCATAATAAAATACTGAGCCATTTTCGAAAGCTAAAATATTAGCAATATTTCTAATTTCTTGAGGAACAGTCTTCCCTGTGCCGCTAGTTAATATTGCTAGTTTTAATCCGTTCTTCCTAGCCTTAATTAATGCTTCAACAACTTCTGCTTCAACGATCCATATTTTTCCATTTTTCTTATTTGATATTGTTCCGTGATAGTCTAGGGCTAGTAACTCTATTTTCAAGTTATCCACCAAATCCTACGCTACCTGTTTAAACTTAAGTATTCCTTCATCACCTTCCTTCCAAACCTTCTTATCTAGGAAAACTATTTTTGCTAAGCTAGTACCTATATATGTTCCTATGCCTCTAACCTTAACGCCATCGACATAAACTTCGGATATCGACGTAAATAGCGAAGCATTCTCTAGGGAAGAAATAACTAAGCCTACGATGTAATCTTTACCTTTATTAGCATATAGCTGCTCACCTACTTCAAATGTTCTCCCTAAACATCCACCAATACCATAATACGGTATTCCCGCATCTAACACGCATTTTTCCCCTAACTTATTCATTAAACACATTGAGTAGGGTGTGTTTGGCGGGATACTTTTAAACTTAACCCACATGAATGCGTCTTTAACTTCCATAACAGTGAATACTAGGTTTTCCTGGTTTACGCATGTTTTATTTAAATACTCTAGTATCCTACTTACAGTTGGCGCTATATATAGCTTAAATGCTCCACGTGCTCTATAGGGATCGTTTTCAGGTCTTACTTCAATGTGTGCATGTATACCACTCCATGGACAAAGATATCCTGAGACAATGCATTTGCCTATGTAATCTCCTAATACTAGCTTTTCGCCAATCCTTACTTCGGGTTTTACGTGAAGCATTTTTAAAACTATGCCATTACGTATTTTAAACACTATAAGAGGTTCTTTCTCCGAACCATCAACCCTGTATTTGGGAGCGTTAAGCCACCGAATTTCCTTTACAACAGCTTCATCAACCGGAAGTAGTGCTTCTCTATTTTTAAAGTAAATATCAATTGCTGTTGAACTTCTATGACCTATGTAAGGGGAGTCGAAGAAGCTAAAAACAGTGTCTTCAGGAACCTTCACCGAAACATTTGGCTTTTCAGCTCTAGCTATTTCAATGAACTTCAAAACAATCCCTCACACTAAAGAAATAGGTTAAGCTGTACATATTTGAAACTTAGGGGAAACAATGTATGATCCTTTAGAACTAACTGAAGCAGTAAGGAAGGTTGTTGTTAAGGAATCTGGAGGTAAAGAACTTAGAAAGTATTATAGATTTAGGGGTGGAAGATGGTATGGAGGAACAGCTACTGCAGATTGTGTTGGATGTAATCTTAGATGCAGGTTTTGTTGGAGCTGGAAACCTAGAGACTACATGACAAAGTATGGTAGCTTCTACAGCGCTGATGAAGTAGCACATAAGCTCATATCTATAGCTTCAAGGAGGAAGTATATGCAGGTAAGGGTTAGTGGTGGAGAACCAACAATAAGTCGTAAACACTTATTAGAACTACTTGAAAACATTTCATCAACTAATTACATCTTCATTTTAGAAACAAACGGCATACTCATAGGGGCATATAGAGATTATGCACGTGATCTCTCAAGATACAAAAACTTACACGTAAGAGTTTCTATTAAGGGATGTTCTCCTGAAGAATTTAGTAAGCTTACTGGAGCCAAACCTGAAGCTTATGAATTACAATTTATAGCTCTAAAGAACCTCCTTGACTATGCGGTTTCAACGCATCCAGCAGTTATGATGAGTTTTTGCGAAGAAGAGAATATCAAGAGAGTAGTTGAGAAACTTAGAGAGATAGACGATGTTCTTGTAGATGAGCTTGAACCTGAATATGTTTTTCTATATCCTCATGTTATTGAAATTTTACGTAAACATGGGTTAAAACCTAAAATCGCCTATGCGCCAAACAACATACCTAAGGAACTAATTTAAATGAAGACCTTATTATAATATTTGCAAATATGTTTTAAAGGACATATACTACATTTATTCTTAAAACAATACTTCTTATCATGAACATACGCTACAGTTTGAACCCATCCGGCAAGTTTACCAAATATTTTCATTGCCCACCCAGTAATGCATTTGTCTAGTAAAGGGCATTGTTCACAAGAAGTCTTAATACAGTAGTTTTTACGTGGTGTTTCTTTTTTAACTAAGAACATTCGCCAAATAAATCTATGGAAGTGCGTATCTGCTGGAGCTAGAAATGTCGCGTTTCTCCTAGTGAATAGCAGGTAAGCATCAGCTGTTTTCACACCAACATTACGGCATTTACTTAGTAAGGATTTCCTTAAATTCCAAAGGCTAATGGTGACTTCTCTATCCTCCTTCAACACCTTAATACATGTCTTATACGCTTCCTTAGCTCTCTCTACTTGGTAACTTCTACTTACACTAAAATCTGGAAAATTTTCTTTTTCGAATATTTTCCTAACCCATTTAATGACATTTACGTGGAAACTTGTTCTTTGAGAGAGAACAACTGTTACGAACATTGCTTCTCTATCATAAGGATTTATAGCCAATCTGAGTTTTCTATAAACTTCTACTACCTTTGAAACAACGTCTCTAAATTCCCTTTTAACATCTTTCAAATATTCTTTCGGATCAAACCATAGCCCAGAGAGATTGAGAACAACATCTTCATCACCTATGTTTGCTTCCAACACTCCCTTTCTTATTGAGAATTTTAAACCAGCATATTTACCTAACACCTTTACCCATTTGCCCCTAACTTTCTCAAAAAACACTAGTGTGAACGATGGGTAGAGTGTTAAATCCAGGTCATAATCAAATTCAATAGGTATTACCGTTTTACTCATACCTTAGGGCCTCAGCGGGTTCAAGCTTTGAAGCCCTGTATGCTGGAGGTAATGCGCCTATCAGTGTTAATGCTAATGTAACAGTTACTATTAAAGCTAATGAATTAGACGTAATAATGAAATTCATTGTACCTAAGGTTCCTCGAGGTCCTGTTGGAGTAAACATTCCGCCTTCAATAAGCATTCTACCGATGAAGATGCCTAAAGGTAAGCCTACCAATAGAGCTATTGACGCTAAAGTTAATGCTTCAATAAGTATGTTAAGTAAGACCATGTGCCTTCTTAACCCTAAGGCCCGTAAAACGCCTATTATCCTTATTCTCTCCATTACTGTTGTAAACATTGCGTTCATAACGCCTATTGCAGCTACTACTAAAGTTACTGATGCAATGCTTCCTATTATTAAGGAAAAGAGCCTCATAGAATCCATTATTGACTTTACAATATGCTTTATAGCAAATACTCCAACATCTTTACCAAGTAAATCCCTTATTTGTGATATTACGAAGTCAACGTTCTCTACGTCGTCAACCGTTACTATTAGTTGATTATATCCTTTCATTTTGGTACCAGTGATTTTAAAGTATAGGTCTTTTATAGTGTTGTAAGGTACAATTAGCGATTCATCTATTGGACCCAAAAAAGTGAAGCCGTATTCCTTTAGTATCCCTTCAATTCTAAGCGCTATCTTAACCTTACCTACCTTAACATACACCATATCTCCTATGTGCAATGGGAAACCTTTTTCCTTAACCCTTAAGGCAACAGCATTACCTATTAAGCAACTATCATATACTGTAATTGAGGGTAATCCTTCTTCAGATTCTAAATCGGGAATTACTAAATGCAAATTCTCCGGAGGAACCCCTATTAGGGTTAATTCTTCTTCATAAACTCCGAAGTCAAGCTCTCCCCTAAGAGAAGTGTATGGTGAAATAGCTACGATATGCGGTATGTTTTCAAGCTGCCTAATATCGTACCATTCAATGGGTTTTGTTGAAGAAAAAACATAGATGTTATTTAATCCTCCTTTAGCAAAAATGTTGGCCATAGAGTAGGAAACGCTATCACTAATGGAGAGTACTAGGGCAAGAAGTGTAACACCTATTAGTATTCCTAGTAAAGTTAAAACAGACCTTAAACTTTGGCTTTTTAAGCCTTTAAATGAGAAGACTAGTAAATCCCAAAGATCCACTTTAACTACTTCCTCCTAACGTATTTAATGAGAACCACTACTATAGCCACTATAGATATTGCTAATCCTACTAATGGAATAATAAGTTCGCTGAATTCTATTCCTGTTAATTGTGTTTTTTCTAAAGCCGGCTTCCTAAAGTATACCGTAATTTCCTTAGTAATGTTGCTCCAGACCCTGTTTGGCTGTTGAAACTCTATTAATAATGAAACCTTAGCTTCATTTGCTCCTAAAGTCTTAACATAGACGAAGAAGTTTGTTCCCTCACCTGAATTAAGGCTTCCAAGGTAAACTGTAGGATTCTCCACTGAAGCATTACCTTTAATTATTTTGGAAGTTAAAGTTACATATTTTGCTTCCGCATCACCTATGTTAACTATTTGTCCCTTAATTACTACTCTGTCTTCGCTTAGGGTTTGCTGTAATTCAACAATTTTTAAACTTGCTTCCCTAACTATGGGTATTTGGAAGGTTTCTGAAACAACCTTTTCTTTACCTTCATAAGAATATTTAACCTCTAACCCTACTTTCACTGTTTCAATGTTTTCCTTAAATGTAGGGCAGTAGACCTGAGTTTTTATTGCTACCATTTCACCGGGTTTTAGAATTGCTGTCCGCGGACTTGTAGCAATTATTGAGAGTTCATTTGAGAAAGCGTTTAGTGTAGCTCTAATAGGCACTGTGCCTAGGTTTTGAACATAGAATGTAATGTTCTGCTTTACTACTTGGCGAAGCTCCTCTGTACCTAAGGAAACAATAATTTTCGGTTCTTTAACTATTTCAGCAGCGATGTTTACTTCTTTCTCAATAGTGAATTTCCCATTTTCAACTATTAGCTTTATTTTTACAGCTAAAGGTAGCTCATACGTTGGATACGGTAAAATTTCCGGTAGATGAAAGCTAAATTTTAAGGTAGCTTTATCCCCTAAGTGCAATGGTTTACTATAGGATTCGACAATACTGTCTTGCATTATTTCAATAGGCAATAACAGTTCTGCAATAATGCTTGATATCTCTAAGTTTGTGTTAGATATTATTGTTAAAGTTAATGTATTTATCTCACCTAACTTTAAAGGCTCACCATCATTTAATTCATAACCAATTTCTACAATGTCTACTGACGTCTTCGGCACTTCTAATGTGTAATATTTTTTAATCGTGTGAGTGTTGTTGTCAAAATACGTTATTATGAATTCTAAAGTGGCTTTTCCGGAACCATAAGCTTTTAACGTTATTTTAAACGCCTTTTTCTCTCCTGGATTTAATGTTCCAATATTTATAATGTTGTCTTCTATACTGATGAAGGAAGCATTTACTGCAATTTCTATGGAGAGATTTTCTACAGATCTATTACCTTCGTTTAATACTATGCCACTTAACAATATTTTTTCTTTAAAATATTCAACATTTAATATGTTGAATTTAATGTTTGGTTCTCGCTTTTCGGAAACGAGATAATAAAATGTTCTACTTACGGCAACCTCATGGTCTAACTGTATTGCTTCAGCATAAACCTTTATGCCAACAATTGGTTTAGATAATTTTTCGTAGGGTGGTACGTAAAGCTGTGCTTCAACACTAACCTTGCCTCCGGGATGTAGTGTAATGGATGAAGGACTATACTCTATAACTGATACCTCGTCAGATTCTATTTTAATATTAATGTTAGCATTTACTGAGCCGTTATAGTATATTTCAAATTCTACTTTACTTATGGAGTCAGGTGATAGTTCCTGTGGAAAGGCCTTAATACTTAGTGAGGGCTGCTTGTATAGTTCCAACTGAAACGTGAATACACTACCTTTTTGCTGTTTAACATATTTGCTTAAAGGAATCTTATACTGAACATATGCAGTAAACTCGTAAACCCCTGCTTTAGCGTTTGAAGGCACTACTATGTTCGCTTTTAACTCAACTAATTCTCCTTTAACCGTTTCATCTGCTTTAGCAAGATATATTTCATTGTCTCCTTCAATTGATTTTAGAGGGTAAGGCAAAATTAACTTAACTACTAAGTCCTCTATACCTTCATCGTTTCTCGGAGTGAAATAAAGCGACAATACGGCAATACTACCCGGAAAGGGAGTTTTTCCATCAAGTGTTGACCAATTAGCCCCTAGAAACATTAACGGATACAATGGTTTAGAATACGCATTTATAGGAATCGTAACCATGGATATTATAAGAACTGAGATTATGAAGTATAAAGCTAAAGTTTTGTTCATAACTCTCACACCTTCACAAGCATACCATCTCTTAAGTAAATTACTCTATCAGCTACCTCAGCTATTTGAGGATTATGTGTAACTACAATAACTGTTTTACCCTCTTTAGAAAGCCTCCTAAGTATAGAAATTATTTGAGCTCCACTTTTACTATCAAGATTACCTGTTGGTTCATCAGCTAAAAGTACTTGAGGGTCATTAGCTAAAGCCCTAGCTATGGCTACTCTTTGCTGTTCACCACCGCTAAGCTCTCTCGGCCTATGATGAGCTCTTTCTTCTAAACTTACTAGTTTAAGAAGACCATATGCTCTATCTCTTCTAATCCTTCTTGGACAACCCCCTATAGCTAAAGCTACTTCAACATTCTCTAATGCTGTAAGCCAAGGTATTAAATTGAATTGCTGAAAAACAAAGCCTATGTGTTTAGCTCTGTACTCAGAGGCTTCGGAATCCTTTAATAAACTGACATCTTTATTTAAGAAGAAAACCTTACCTGAAGATGGTTTGTCAAGTAATCCTAAAATGTTAAGCAAAGTTGTTTTCCCAGAACCTGAAGGACCCATTATCACAAGAAACTCGCCTTTAAGAACATCAAATGAAATATTCTTTAACGCTTTAACAGCTAACCTACCTTTTCCATAGATCTTAGAGACATTAACAATCCTATATACAAAATTGTTTCCTAAACTATACCATGCCATACTATATCACACCTAAAACTATAAAGATTCTTCAGCTTTAGTTACCCATTTCCCGTAAAGTGCTCCTATTGCTAAGCCCATAATAGTATAGGAGGTTATGTCCATTATGTATCCAAAGGTAGTTATGACCTGAGGTATTCCTAGTTCTTCAGATTTAAATCCTCCAATACCTGAAAATGTTAGTGAAAGCCCTGTTTTAACTACTAATATAATGTAGGAAACTAGTAAAGCCTTAACTAAAGGACTTCCTGAAGGCAATTTACTATAGAATTTTGCTAGAACAGCACCTACAATTACCCCCATAATAACAGTTATTATTATAGCGTAGATGCTACCTTGTATTCTTGATAAATTATACATTGCTAATGCGGCTTCTTCAGGAGACCCATAAGGTAATGTGACCCCATATTCTTCAGAAAGTTTCTCTACAATTCTCTTAAACATGTTAATATAAGCTTCCTTATAAATAGTTGTTACTATGTAGTTCGCTGAGGCTAAGAATATTCCGGCAATAACGCCGCCGAGTGCTCCCGCTTTAATTCCAATACCTACCTTTCCCATTTCTAATCACTCCGCCCTTAGCCTATAAGTAATTTGATAAGTTTATTTAAACCTTGTCTATTTAGTCATTTTAATGTTTAATTAGTAACATTATTGTTTAATAAGCTCCTTAAGCTATTTTAAGCGAAAAGCTCTTAGAAAGGCAAGTGATTACTTTTCACTTTGAGAAGGAAAATGAATAATAACCATCAACTTTCTAGGAAAATAGCATTAGTAGCTATATATTCTGCTTTAGGAGTAGTGTTGGCTCCCTTCCTGCAAATACCTTTTATAACTACGAAAGCTTTCCCTGGCCAACATTTAATAAACTCTATTGTAGGCGTTACTTTGGGGCCTTTCTGGGCTTTTATTGTAGCGACAATAGTTGGTATTATTAGGAACATGTTGGGTGTGGGAACCATCTACGCTTTCCCGGGAGGAATACCGGGAGGAGTTATGGTGGGGCTTATAGCGTTGATTCTTAAGAAAAAGCGGATGTTCGATAAAATAGAATATGCTGCTTTAAGTGAACCCTTAGGTACGGTATTTGTAGGTGGAACCCTTTCAGTATACCTTGTTGCCCCATTAATAGGTGATTTAAAGCTCACTGGTGCTTTATTACCTGTTTGGTTAGTTTTCGGCTTAAGCTCAGTAACGGGGTCAATAATGGGCTTCGCCATTTTAAAGGTGCTAAAACGTGCTGGATATCTTGAGCGTTTCTAACATAATTAATCATAGAACTTTAATTATAGGCGAAGTTTGCTCAGGAAAGACGGCGTTAACGGCAGAAATTGTTCGCAAACTTATTAGAAAGGGGTTGGCACATGAAATAACAATAATAGATATGGCACCTCAAAAAATATTTAATGTTGGCGGGAAACTCATAGAATACTTAAACGATCATGTAAGTAAAGTAAGGTATTTAACAACTGAAATCAAGCCTCCAAGGATTTTAAGCAGTAGCGAAGAGGAAGCATTAAAATACGCCCAAATGAACTCTAAAAAGTTAAAACCATTATTAAAAGAGTTCCTAGAAAATCCAACAAAAATACTTGTAATAAATGATCTCTCAATTTATGTTCATGCAGGACCCTACGAAGATGTTGATGCATGCATTATGGCGGCTAAAACATTTATCGCTAATAGCTACTATGGGAAAGAAATTAACGGTAAATTTCCTAAAATAGGCTTTCGTGAAAAGAAGTATATTTTGGACTTAATAAAGTATGTTGACAACTTGGTAGTTCTTAAAAAGAAGAAAGGGTGTTAGGGGGCTCCTGAAACGTAGGTACTAACCGTGTACAAGTGGTTTCACAGGGGATTATTATAGCTTTCGCAAATGAAAGCGAAATCTCCATGAAAAATTTACAAATAGTGTAAGAAAAAATGCTTAAATATTAAAATTTAACGATAAGATAGTAGGTGCCCTTAACCGTGAGAAAAGCCCCCTATCATAATAGCTCTTTAGTCTTCTTAGTAGGGGGCTTTCTCTGTAGCTGGTGTTGGTGCTAATATAGTTAATTAATTCTGGTTCTCTACTTCAAAATAAATATCATTATTCTCGGTGTCTTTCCATGTTCTTCAACGACTCTATTATTAAACAAAGAAACTCGTTTACATATGCCTTAGTTAGTGTGAATTCTCTAAAGCTTCATGAACATCATATTGATGAGCATTTGAAGGAACTTGAAAAGGAAATTCTAAATGATGGTATGATTAAGAAACCCATAATTGTTGAAAAGAACTCATTAATTGTCCTTGATGGAACACATAGAGTTACATTAGCTGGAAAGCTAGGGTTTAAGAGAATTCCAGCCTTACTCATAAGCTATGATATTGCTGAAATTCACTCATGGGCGCATATATATGAAGGCTTTTGCGAAATAAAATTCTTCATAAATTGTTTAACAAAGCTCATGAGACATTCTAATGGCGAACCCTCAGCTAAAGGATATAAAGTAATTCTTTTAAATAGCTATGGTGAGAAACATGTGTTATCCTTTACGAACATCTTTAAACTATACTGGACTATCCACTTCATAGACAAAGTCGTTAAAGCTTTAGGATGCAATGTAACAATAATTCCAGACAATGAAGTCCACGTGTACCCTAGAAAGCCCTATGTTGCAATACTCCCACCACCTATACCTAAAACTGAAGTTTTAAGGGTCGTTGAAAGAGGTAAAAAGTTTCCACCGAAATCGACAAGACATATACTTAAAATCAAAATAGCTGACGTCAATGTTCCATTAAATGAACTCTATTAGCTTTACTATTTTTCTCAATTTATATTAGCATGTAATCAAGTAATGTTTAAAAGATGCAAAATGCATCTAAAATACGGCTATAATTATTGTTCACAATTCACACATCAACACCTTAACTGGTTTCATTTAAAAGAGACCAATACTTTCTCTAATGCCTTGATAATTCTATCAACATCCTCTCTTGTAATCACGTAGGGAGGTAAAAACCTTAACACACTCTCACCAGCTTTTAACGCTATTACGTTCTCTCTTAAGAGTTCTTTAATCAATGGTTTAGGATCTTCTGAAACATCAAGTCCAAGCATTAAGCCAAGACCCTTAACTTTCAACTCTTCCCTATTAGAAATGAGTTCTTTGAGTCTCTTAGCAAAATATTCACCTATTTTCGCAGCTTTCTCAGGAACATTTTCTTCTAGAAGAACATTTATTGAGGCTAATACTGCTGCACAAGCAACAGGGTTTCCACCATATGTTGTTCCATGTTCTCCAATCTCTAAGGAATCACCTATTTCCCTTCTAACAGCAACTAGACTGACAGGATAACCTCCACCTATAGCTTTTCCTGCTGTTATTATGTCTGGTTTTGTGTTGTAGTGTTGGTGTGCCCATGTTTTACCTGTTCTACCAAAACCACTCTGAACCTCATCAAAAACAACAACACAACCAACCTCATCACATCTAGACCTAATTGCATGTAAGAAATCATGCGTGGCTCTTTCTAAACCTCCCTCCCCCTGAATAACCTCAACTACAACAGCTGCAACATCATCCGTTATTACACGGTCAACAACTTCAACATTATTAAATTCTGCGAAAACTACGTTCTTAAGTAGAGGTTCGAACGGTTTACGATACTTAGGATTCCATGTAAGGGAAAGAGCCCCCATAGTCCTACCATGAAACGCTTTTGTAAAAGACACAAACGTTTTTCTCCCAGTATATTTTCTTGAAAATTTTAATGCTGCTTCAACAGCTTCCGTTCCACTATTCTGGAAGAAAACATATTCTAATTCCTTAGGGAGAATTTTAGAAAGAGCTTTAATACATTCATCTCTAATATCAACATCGAAAGAGTATGAAGCAACCATAAGCTTATGCATTTGCTCATAAATTTTATCTACGATTTTAGGATTTGAGTGCCCTAAAAACGCTGTTCCATATCCCGTATGTAAGTCAAGATATTTTACACCTCTATCATCCCAAACATACTGCATAAATCCTTTAACAAGCTTTATTCCATATTTATGGTAAAGCTGTAGGAGCTTAGTCAAAAATATCACCGGAAAATCACATTAAAAACTGATAGTGTAAATGTTATTTAAAGTTTAAAAACAGGAGCATTTCCAAAGAATCCAAGTTCAATAATACTTCCTGGCTCAGCTGTCACCGGAATTATTCTAAATCCTACAGGCTTTCCTTTAATAGTGCTTGCAGTTTTTAAATCATATAATATTTTAGCTATCTTACGGTAACTTAGCGGCTTAGAAACAGGAACCATATCTAACCCATATACGCATGCGAAAGTGTAGTGAACCAAATCCTTAATGGTGTATGTTCTTTCTACAGCTCTCTCCTTTAATACATTATCTTCAGCTACGGCAAGCATTACCTCATTAAACCCTATGATTCGATCATTTAGCTTAGATGACACATTCGCTATAGACCTATTAAGCATCCAAATACTATGCAATGTTCCATACTCTCCGAAGCGAATACCACCTATTTTCTCAATAACCTTTGCCACACTGACATCCATCCATGGACTAGGCGATAAGTCTACTCCTAAAAATTTTAGACCTAAATGTTCAGTAGCTACTTTAATAGCTTCAGAAGTGGTCTTTACGGTTTTCAGAAGAGCGCTTTCTGCCTCTTTAAAGCTTCTATTTAAGTACTCTTCAACAACAAATGGCGTATATGAAACTCCATCTACACCTATAGGGGCTCTAGCAGCTGGAAAATATGGTGTAACAACTTCTCCCCAAATAGCCGATAACTTATATCCGCTATTTTCATCGAGTTCTTCAATAACTTTAGAAACATACGGTACATCTTCCATGCTTTCTAACACTATACTTCCAAAGGTTTTTTCATTATTTTTTAGAATTTGAGGAATATTCCAAATCCTATTATCATGTGATTTAAAGTGTAATGTAGAAACAAAGTTTATAGAGTATTTTTCTGCTAATTCCTCGTAAACTTCAGCATATTTTTCAAGATTCCTAACTTCCATACTTACATAGGGTAAGGCAAGCCTTATTGTCCATACTTTATTTTCACTTTTTAAAGAATCCACCATTTCAAGAAATTTAGAGGTAATGTTTTCAACAATATTCAGGGATTCATTTAGATCCTTCTTATAAACACTACCTACCATTAATGTTACTGCTCTAATATTCATTACGATGCCCCTCATTAAACTTTTATTACGCCGGTAAATAAAGCTAAGGCTATGGATGCCGCAGTAATGTCAGCTATACTTCCCGGATTAATTTTTCTCTCGAATAATTCATTATCAAACTGTTTAAGTATGTTGAATCCTTTTTCCACATTAGCTTCAATAACATTTATGATTTCACTAGCTCTTCTTTTAACATATTCACTAACGTGTTTTCCATGCTTTCTTAACACCAAAAAGTCATCGTATAGGCTTAAAAGCTTAACATATGTTAATACTATTGACATATTTACATCGCTATATTTTTCAAAATATTTTCCTAGATAATTATAGCCCTCTATAACCTCTTTTAAACCATTAACACATGTTCTTGAAACAACATCTTCTTTAGAAGCATACTCTAGCACATGATACAGTGCGATATTTCCTTTCCTTATTTTTTCCTCAAATCTTTCATCAAAAACGTCGGGTATTGGAGCATTAGCTACTCTACCTAAGTATCTTGGCGAAGCTATCCTAATGGCCTTATAGTAATTTACAGCATCGTTAACCGTTGTTTTTGAAACTATTTCTTTAGCATAAAAACAAACTTTCCTTGCAGAAAAGCTCTTTTCCATAATATTTGAGAATAGAATTGATGGAAGCATTATTGAGAATATTGTTGATGTTCCTAAGTTTACGTTTCCTCCTCTATGCCATTTTTTTGAGGCCCTTACGGAACACAGTATTGCCTCTCCAATACCAGGCACACAAATATCATTACGTAACGCACTGTTAAGTGCTGCTAAGAGTAATTTACGGAAACACCATGTTGAAGCCGGCGAAGCTGCTATGAAATGTTCAAGACCCATATCTTCGTAACTATGGTATTTATGAATATTTCCAGGCTTAGGTGTGGCTGAAGCTTCAAGTATTAAAGCTATAGTCGAAGCTGTCAATATATTCTCTATAATCTCTAAGTACGTTTACTTACACCTCCAAGCTTCTCCACTAAGTTAAAAGCTTCTTTCAAAACTAAGTCAATAGTTTTTCTAAATTCACTATCCGTAGTTGAATGGTAAACTATATCTCTACAATAAGTTATTCTCTGTAAAAGCTCATTTACGTATTTATAATCCCTCATCTCATAGTATGGCTTAATCTTAGTATAATATATTAGTGCTTCAATTATTGCTGGTGCTACTCTGTTAAAGGTTCTAGGTTTTTTCCTAAGTATAACTACCTTTTTAGGGAAAGCTTCTACAAAATATTTTCGATTATCTCGCATCTTTCTTAAAGACTTAGTTTTACATATTACGTAAGCATCAGCCGATTTTATGAAGCCTAAGTTCTCATTAACAATACCTATTTCCTTTGGAATATTCTTTTTAAAAATGCAATTAAAAAACACTTTACAATTACTTACAATGTTAATCGTGAAGTAAACATTTTTTGATTTAAAAAAATGTAATATTCTAGCACCTTCATAAACATAAAAATACAGCATTTTTTTGCTCGTATCTAGTTTTACACCTAATGGTGAACAATTCCATGTGTCATTATTTTTCGTTACAGCTATAACTTCAGAAAATGTTTTCTCAGAAAATCCCAATTCTAGGAGGAGTCGAAGTGTTTTAGACATTTAATCCTACCCTAAAAGCTTTTAATCTATCTAAAGCTCTTTTCTTCTCCTTAGAACCTATTTTTGCTTCTTTAACTATGTTTTCAAGAGTAGCAATTGTTTCCTCCATAACTCTTCTATTAACTGGGAAAGGTACGCCATCTTTTCCGCCTACGGCAAAAGTGTATTTGAATGGATCATATATGTAGTTAGCAGGGTCACGGTAAGATGGTGGTTCATTAAATATTAAATCGGAAACTAATGAGAGAGCCCTTATTGTTGATGCCCCTACACCTTTTATTAAAAGAAGCTCCTCAAGATTCTCAGGGGAAACATCTCTTATCTTAGCTATTTTTTCAGCTAAACTACTAACCGAAGTTATAGGACTATAGTATATTTTTCTCTTTATAGGATCCACATGTATTATTGAAGCTTTAGGGTAAAGTGTTGTCTGATGCTTTAATGCATTAACGGCTTCCCTATAAAGATTAATTATTGTTGAAGGATTTTCCTTAGCTAAATCGACCACGGTTTTACGTGCCTCCTCAGCTGTCTTATCTACTAAATTTAGCGCAGCTTCTTCCTTCCTTAAGGAGAAAATTCCAGTATGTGGCTCCCTTACAAAACTCTCTAGTACATCAGATAACCAATGATATCTACGCGCCATTCTTATATTAACATTCATTCCCTGCTGAATAATAGCCCACTTTGATTTTTCAGAAACTATTAGTGAATGAATATATAGTGAGTAACCATCTTGTATAAGTGATGAGTCAACCTTAGCTACAAGTTTCGAGGCTTTCTTAAGATACTCGCTTATCTTAGTTGTTAAACCGAGTTTTTCAGCAGCTAACTCTACCTCCTCAGGAATAGATTTTGCTTTAGAACCTTTACCTCCAAGAACTAATACTCCGAATTCCCCATTACTTAAAATAGATTTCAGAATAGCCAAAGTAACTGTTGTTGAACCACTACTATCCCAATCCATACCTATTACGTTGTTGAATGCTTGAAACCATAAAGGATTAGCTAGTCTCTCAACAAGCTTATCCGGTCCATACTCTAAAATGAATATTTCAACTATAGCCTTAGCTAGCTTCCTCATGAGCTTAAGCAGCCATAAAGGCACATGCCCTTCGTGCAATGGTAAGTCGGCTATTCCCTCCATTTCTCTTCACATTATTTTATGGTGAACTTCTCCCTAAAACACTTCTCCACGCTTTAAAACTTATTAACGCTAGCACAGGTATGACTTCTAATCTACCGACCCACATTTCTAAAGCTAAAACAACCTTGGATATATTGTCTAATTCGAAAAGCGACACAAAAGCGGGACCAACGTTTCCTTGGGCAGAAGCAACAGCTGACATGGCTGAAAAAACATCTACCCCTCTAAATGTTAAAACGAATACTCCGACAATGTAAAATATTAAGTATGCAATGATGAAGGTCGTTATTCTTAGTACATCCTCTTCAGGCAAAACTCTGAAGCCTATCCTAACGGGTTTTTCAGCACCTCTAGGCAAGAACATTTTACCTAATTCATAGCTAACAGCCTTAACTGCAATAACTATCCTAGCTACCTTAATTGCTCCTGCAGTAGAACCAGCACCTCCACCAATAAACATCAGAATAGTTATTACGGCTTTAGATAGTGGAGGCAACGTATTAATGTCTATTGTGGTGTATCCCGTTGTTGTCATTATTGAAACCACCTGAAAGAGAGAAATCCTTAGTGTATCAAATAATCTACCACCACTATGAATTATAAGGTCCAATGCAACTACACTTGTTGAAAAAGCTATTATGAGAAGCATAGCTTTAACCTCATAGTACCTTAGGAAATACCTTATGCCCTTAGTGAAGAGAGTATAATGAGCTAGAAAACTAATGCCCCCTATGATCATGAAGATTATGAAAATAAGTTCTATAGTTAAGTTTTGAAAAGCAGCTATACTCGCCGTTCTAGTGGAAAAGCCTCCGGTTGAAAGTGCAGTAAAAGCATGTGTGATTGCTTCATAAGGATTCATTCCAGCAAGCCATAAGGCTATAACGCATGATACAGAATACATGAAGTATATTATCCAAATATACTTCACAGTGTACCAAGTAGATATAGTTAATTTTTCCTCTCTTGCCTCAGCAAGGTATAGTCTACGAATGCCTGGTGCAGCACCACCAGCGAAAATAACTATGAAAAACAAGATTATTCCAACACCACCTATCCATTGAGTAAATGCCCTCCAGAAAAGCAGTGAATACGGTTTACCTTCAATAGTTTTTATTAAAGTCATCCCAGTTGTTGTAAATCCTGACATGGTCTCGAAGAAGGCGTCAACAGGACTCATATTTATTATCTTAATGTAAGGTACTGAGCCTATTATTGAAGCAATAATCCATCCTAAAGCTGAAATAACCATTGCTTCGAAAAGTCCAATGTCTTTAAATGACAGGGGAATTGTAACTGTGAGTAAGGAACCTACAAATATAGCGGCAATTGATGGATAAAGAAACCCCCCTATTGAACTATACTCTCCAAAAAACATAGCTACAAATGCGGGTAAAAGTAAAAGTATTCCTATTGCCAGCACTATTCTACCTAAAGCACCTAAAACGACTAATATTTTATGCAATACTCGGCATCCCCTTTAAGTAGCCTCTATAATCCCTTAAATAGTTTTAATACAAAAGCGCTAATAGGTAGGTTCTCTATGGACATTAGGGAGAAGGTTAATGAATACTATTTAGTTGTCAAAGAAATTATGAACATAAATACTTTAACAGACATTAAAGCTAGGGGGCTTTTAGCCTCAAAAATGGGTTGTTACCTTAGATTAGTTAATGGAAGAAAAATATTCAAGAAAATATTCGGGAAAAACGTTTTTATTTTTGGAGCTGCTCCTTCGCTTGAAGAGGATATTTTAAACCTTAAAGGAATATTGGTAAGTAATCGCGAAAAAATATCTATAATAAGCGTTAATGGTGCAACAAAGGCTCTAATAAGTCACAATATATTCCCTGACATTGTAGTTACAGACTTAGATGGAGACTTTGATTCAATATTTAAAGCTGCTACTGAGGGAGCGATAGTCGTTGTTCATGGGCATGGAGATAACATTCTTGCACTAAGCAAGTACTTAAGCAAAATAGGACCTTACAGTATATGCACTACACAGCTTGAAAATGAAGAATGCATTGTAAACCTTGGTGGTTTTACTGATGGTGATAGAGCTCTTTTTCTAGCTAAAGAACTTGGTGCTTCAAAAATATTTCTCATCGCAATGGACTTCGGAGAAATTGTTGGAAAATATTCTAAACCATGGCTTAAAAAGCACGTATATGCATGGAGCGATAAGAGAAAAAAATTCAAAATAGCTAAAAAACTCATTAGTAAATACCTGAGGGAATTTCAAGGAAAACTCTATACTTTAGGGAAAAGTAGAATAGCTGAGCTTAAAATAGGGCATTTGAACTATTTAGAAGTAGAAAATATTATTGACAAGTAGGAAAGAAATAATTAGTCATAAGGCATGAAATACCGTGAGCTTAATCTGTGAGAGTGCTAAACTTTGAGAGTCCTTATAGTTACGGGTAAACTAGCTGCACCAATAGTGAGAAAAGTTGTAAAATCCATAAAGACCCCCTATCAAATAGAAGTTCTTGAACTCCCCATTACCGTGGCAGCTCTTGCAACAACAGAACTTATTGCTAATTATCTTAAGAAAATAGGGGTAAAGAAAGAAGATTATGACTTAATACTTATCCCAGGAGCATCTATGGGTTCGGCGAAAGTAATTGAGGAAGTTGTAGGTATAAAAGCTGTTAAAGGAACTCTTCAAGCAACAGATATACCATCAATATTTTCGCTAAAAGACATATCAAAACTATCTTACGATGAACCAGCAGATAAATTCTTAGAAAAAGAGCTGCTCGAAGCCAATAAGAAGCTTTTGGAGAATCTTGAAAAATCAATTATAGAAAAAACCCATATCATCGTAGGAAACATTATAGTTCCAGTAACTCCACCGCCAATAAGGGTAATTGCTGAAATAACTGAAGCACATATTCTTACACGCGATACGTTATTAAAGAAAGCTGAAAAACTAATTAAAGAAGGAGCAGACATTTTAAGTGTGGGTTTTGAAGCAGGAATTTCACATGTAGAGAAGGTAAGGGAAACCACAAGGCTTCTTAAGAAGGAATTCTCGGTACCCATAGTTATAGACTCTATAATTCCAAGCGAAATAATTGCGGGAGTTGAAGCTGGAGCAGACATGGTAATGAGCTTAGAAACGAATAACATAGAAAAAGTTGCAAAATACGTTGCAGAAATACCTTCCGTAATCATAGCCTATGATTCTAAACTACCTGTTCAACCTAAAACAGCTGAGGAAAAATTCAAGCTTCTCGAGAAGAACATAGGTTTAGCTCTGCAAAATAATGTTGAGAAAATAATTGCTGATCCCATACTAGACCCTATAAATTCTAAAAGTGCGTTTCAATCATTACTAGCATACTACATATTTAAGAGAAAACATCCGAAAATACCTATGCTTATGGGGATAGGAAACGTTGTTGAGCTTTTAGATGCAGACACCGTAGGCTCAAATGCCCTATTAGTAATGTTAGCAGCTGAAATAGGAGTGAGTATGGTTTTAGTTGTTGAGAAAAGCTGCAAAGCTCAAGGATCAACATTTGAAGCTGCTATGGCTTCACGTATGGCCTCACTAGCATTACTAAAGAATTCTCCACCAAAAGATTTAGGAATAGACCTTCTAATACTTAAGGATAAAAGAAAAGTAGAGATACCTTTAGATACGGAGGGCGCAGAAGTAGTCGAAGCTAAGGAAAGTAAAAGGGAGTACGAAATAGATCCCCTAGGAATATTTAGAATCAGGGTAAATTATGATGAGGGAGTTATAGAGGCTTTGTACATAGGAAGAAAAGGTAAAATTTTGATTAAAGGGAGAAGTGCTAGAGAAATAAGAGATGAGATTTTGAGAAGAAACCTCATTTCAACACTATCACACGCTTTCTACCTTGGAATAGAACTTTCGAAAGCTGAGGAAGCATTAATTATAGGTAAGAATTACATTCAGGAAAAAACGCTTTTCCACAAAAAGAAGTTACCGTTCTAGAAGGGATAGTATCCATGGAGAGAATTACAGTAGCTGTTCAAACATCCGCTCGTTTACACCTAGGTTTCTACAACTTCTTAAGCGATAGTAGAGTGTATGGAAGCTTAGGTGTGGCTATTAAGCATCCAGAACTATATTTAAAAGCAACACTCAACACTAAGAGAGAGGTTAAAGCATCCAGTGATTATAGTCGTTTAAAATTCATTGTTGAAAATGTAGCGAGAAAACTTGGTGTTGAAGGATACCACGTAGTTTTCGAAAAAACATTACCTAAACATGTAGGATTAGGCTCTACAACACAAACATACCTTGCTGTAGCTTCAGCATTTTCTAAGCTACTAGGTATGAAGGTTAATGTGAGGAAATTAGCAGCACTCTTCAGTAGAGGCGATGTTTCAGGTATAGGAATAGCTGCGTTTGAAAAAGGGGGATTCATAGTTGACTGTGGAAGAAAAAGACCTCCCAAAGGCATATTAAAAAAGCCTGAAAGAGTAGAGGACCTTCCCCCTATACTATTTAGAGCAAGAATACCTAGTTCTTGGAAGTTTGTTGTAATAGTTCCTTCAAAAATTAGGGGTTTAAGTGAAACTGAGGAAACAACTATTCTTGAGAAACCACAGAAACCTCCTAAGAAACTTCAAAACATGCTTTACTCGTTGCTTTTAAATAATATCATACCGTCTATCTTAGAAGAAGACATTAATGTTTTCGGTAAAGCACTAACGAAACTCCAATTTCTTGTAGGAAAATACTTTTCCAAACATCAAAAAGGAATATTCTGTTGCTGCGAGACTGAGAAGATCATAGAGATGTTTAGTAAACTTAAATGTAAAGGATATGGCCAAAGCAGTTGGGGACCTGCTGCTTACTGTATAGTTGAAGGATATAGAAGAGCTACTAAAATACTTTTAAAAACTATGGAGCATTTGGAGTTTGAAGCTTCAGGCTTTATTACTGAAGCTAGGAACTATGGAGCAAAAATAATCACTCTTCATAGCTAAGCTTCGCTGATGCCTTTTTAGCTTCCTCAATCTCTTTCCTTAAATCCTTCAAAGTGAATTTGGCGTAAGCATAAGCGTCATATGGATGTATGCTTTCATAACTTATTACTTCAACTTCTATTTCTGAGTCGTCAGGCACCTTACCATTCATTTTTCTATAAAGGTTATATATTGCAGCTCTAGCTATGTCTTCAACAAATCTTGGGTTTTTAAAAGCATGTCTTATAAGCCTATATTCATCAAGTCTTTTAAGTAAACTAAGTGTAGGTGCGGAGAAAGCTGTTTTACCTGCTTCAATAAGTTTCTCTATTCTGACAAAAACCCCTTTAGTTTTTACTGAAAGATATAGTTTGGCTCTTTGAGTATGTGATGGGGTATGCGGTAAAGCCGTTTTCTCCATTGACCTATAGGTTTCTTGAGCACAGGGGCACACTGTAATTCCTGATAAGCCAACTTTAACAACGTATATTACATCACCCTCTCTTGTTTTAGAAACCCTAATTTCAACATCTGCTGCTTCTTCAGCAGGTATTCCGAGAAAGTCTTCAGTATAGAAGAAAGTTGTTTTAGCAATAACCTCAGCTTTAGTTGCGTACCCATGTTTTTTAAGTAAAATATCACATATTGTAACGAGAATGTCTTCCATTGTTGGAAGAGGTTTTAGACGCACAGCATCTATGGCTTCAATAAATGCTTCAATATTCCTTGACATGTGAACTCCTCTTCTTTCAGCAGGTAGGTCAACGTAAACATCAAGTATGGCGTCAAAATAGAGCCTTCCCTTAGGGCTTTCAAGAATTATTCTCCTCTTAATATTCTTAACACCAACTCTACTTATGTAAATAGGGTAAACTGGTTTCTCATTCTGAACGTCTTTCACACCATATCATCTCCCATATTGTTACTACCGTTATTTTTAAATTCAACGACTACGTAATTGCTTAATCCTTCGTATAGTTTAACCTTAACAGGCATGTTTATTTTCTCGTAGATTTTACGTGCTATGTCTAAGGCAATATATTCTGTTGATGCTTCAGGAAAATCTATTATTTTAATATCGCTGCGAAACGCTCCTCTAAGCATTGTTTTTTCATAATCTTTTCTCGGTATTATTAATTTATGGTCATATTCATCAATAATGTTTTTCACTATTCTTTTTAAAATAGTAAAATCTATTACAAAACCTGTTTCTTGATTTATTTCGCCTTCAACTTCAACGCTTAATCTAAAAGTGTGTCCATGAATATTCATGCATTTTCCTTCAGACCCCTTAGTGTAGTGGGCAGCGTCAAAGTTTAGGCCTTCGATGCCGACTTTAAGTTTTGCAGAATACATTCCGCTTAAACACCTAACTTTAATGCATTATTTTCTTATGAGAGTTTCCTCCGAATAAACTTGACTATCACAACTGGATAGTGAGGTATAGAGGATAACATATCCCAGGTTACACCCTCAATACTTGTATGGAATCTTTCGGCTGTTTCGAAAACTGTTCTGCCAGCGCCATAACCTCTTACTTTATCAGCTAACTCCGATATTTCAAGTAAAAGCCTTAGATCAATTTTTACTCCAGAGTACATTATTGGTGTTGCTCTAGGATAAAAAGCGGTTCTGAAAGCTCTACCAGCAATGTATGATACGACTCCGTAATTTCTTAAGCCTTTAACACATGTGCTTCTCGATGCTAAAGCAATGTCTAGTCTTCTATGAACATATGTTCTATCACTATCAACAATAATTACTGAAATCTTTTTGCCTAAACATTTCTCAAGACCTTTCCTAAGCTTATGTATTAGGGAGCATTTTGTAAGAGGTAATGAAACATAAGAATACGGTAAGTTTGATGTGTCTATGCCTGCTTCGGATGAAGGCTTAAGCATTTGTAAAATTCCACCAACTTTAAGCGAGAGCTGTTTGTGAGCAGCTATTTCGCTTAGTGGTGCTTTCCTAATCCACTTTAACGTTTCATCTTTTAGTCTGGATATTTTCCCTAAAAAATATCCCCACATGATATTCATGACGATGAAACCTATAGCTTTAGACAACCACGAGACCTTAATTTTATTTTCATCATAAATGTTTCCTAAAGCTACTGAAAGTGCTTTTTCCGAGAAAACTACGAAGTCTCCGGTGTTTACGTACTTCTTAAGTTTTTCACATATTTTAGGAAGAAGCTGTTCCCCAGGCTTCCATAGTTTCATTTTTATAGGTAGCGCTACTACGGTGAAGTTTCCTATTCTTTTCTTCAAAATCATTTTAAACCGCTTTATCTTAGTTCATCAGCTACTACATATAAGGTACACTTATATTATACTTAGGCTTATAGCCTAAAAGCTGGGAAGGAAATTTGGCCAAATTGAGGCTCGGACTCATCATTAATCCTATTGCTGGTATGGGAGGTAGAGTTGGTCTTAAGGGAACTGATGGTGAAGCTTATTATATAGCGTTAAAGAAGGGTGCTAAACCTGTTACTCCAGGTAGAGCTTTGGAATTCTTAAATAGTTTAGAACTTGAGGACTTCGAACTTTACGTAGCACCTAAAGTTATGGGTGAAAATGTAGCTAAGAAGTCTAAACACAGTAGTAAAGTAGTTAAAGTTGTTGGAGAATTGTTTTCAGAAAAAACCACAGCCGAAGATACTAGGAGAATAGCTAAGCAAATGCTTGAGGAGAAAGTAGATATCATAGTGTTTGTTGGAGGAGACGGCACTGCTAGAGATGTAGCTGACGCTGTAGATATGAAAATACCCGTATTAGGAATACCTTCAGGAGTTAAAATGTTCAGCGCTGTTTTCGCAGTGAATCCTAAAGCAGCAGCAAGAATAGTTGAAGCGTTTGCTAAAGGCAACACTAGAATAGTTGAAGAAGAAGTTTTAGACATTGATGAGGAAGCTTATAGGAAAAACGTTTTAAGAGCAAGACTTTATGGCTACCTTAAAGTACCTATTGTAGCAGGGCTTGTTCAAGCATCTAAGCAGCCAAGTACTGATATTGCAGATGAAGAGGATAATCGTAAAGCTATTGCTGAAAGAATTGTTGAAGAAATGGAATCTGATACACTCTATATTTTAGGTGCTGGAACAACTGTTAAAGCAATAGCTGATAAGCTTGAAATAGAGAAAACACTGCTTGGAGTTGACGCAATATATAATGGTAAACTTGTAGGTAAAGACCTTGATGAAAAAGGCCTCTTAGAGCTTTTGAAAGAATATCCTAAAGCTAAAATAATAGTAACCCCTATTGGAGGGCAAGGCTTTATTTTCGGTAGAGGAAATCAGCAAATATCTTCCGAAGTTATAAAAAGAGTTGGCGGAAAGAGGAACATAATAGTTATCGCTACATGGAGGAAAATAAGAAACCTCGATGTTTTAAGAGTTGATACAGGAGATGAAGAAGTAGACAACATGCTAAGAAGCTACATTAAGGTTATAGTGGATTATCACGATGCAGTAATGATGAAGGTTGTTTAATGATTCAATTTAGAAGTGAATTAAAAAATAAATTAGGTTAAGGGTTTTGCTTTTTAATGTCCACCTTCCTTCTTATGCATTTCAATATATTGTTCAGGGGTTAGGAGTTCTTCGAACTCTTTTGGATCACTCATTTCAATAACTACTAACCAGCCTTCACCATATGGGTCTTTGTTTATAAGTTCAGGTTCATCCAGAAGTCTCTCATTGACCTCAACTACTTTACCTGAAACCGCGGCATAGAAATCAGCTGTTGCTTTAACAGATTCAAGAGTTCCTATTGCTTCGCCCTTCTTAACTTCCTGACCAACTTCAGGAAGTTCTACGCCAACAATATCTTTTAGTTCCTTCTGAGCGTAGTCTGTTACTCCTTCTCTAACTTTCCCATTTTCCTTCTTTGCCCATTCATCTGTTTTAGTGTATCTCATGTCTGTTCTTACTAAGTACTTTTTACCTGCAACTTCGAATTCTGTTGTGCTCATGGTTTAAACCCCCATGGGGGACATGTGTTGTTATGGGATAGGATTCAAAAAAACCTTTTTAACTTAAAACTATTTAACTACAGGTCTTCCAGGTATCAATGGGAAGTCAAATATTCTTCCTTCGTATCTCTTCCCTCTTATTTCAACTTCAACAGTGTCTCCGAACAAAGCATATCTTGCATCAATGTACGCTTGCCCTACTGACCTTCTAAGATACGGTGAATATGTTCCGCTTGTTATCCAACCTACGGGTTGGTCTTCAACATAAACAGTATATCCGTGTCTAAGTATTGCTCTAGCATGCTTCTTCTTCATTCTAATACCTACTCTAATCCATCTGCAACCTTCACGTCTACATGCTCTAAGAGCTTCCTCACCTATGTATCCTCTCTTATTCCAATCTATGGCGCCTAAGCCATATCTTAAGCAGCATGCTGGCGGGAACTTTGTCGGATCTTCACCATACTCGTCTTCTCCTAGAACGAAGCCCATTTCTATCCTTAGTGTATCTCTACATATAATACCTACAGGTTTAGCTCCAGCTTTTAGTAGTGCACGATATATTTCAACCATTGCCTTAGGTTCAGCCCAGATTTCGAATCCATCCTCGCCTGTCCAGCCGCTTCTGCTTATTAGGTAAACCTTTTGTCCAGCAATCTCCTCATTCATTCTAAATTCTAATGTGTGAAGATCATTTGCCCATCCGGCGCCAACTTTTTCGAAAACCTCTTCTACTTTTGGTCCTTGCACAGCTATCATAGCTAGCTTAAGTGTTAAATCTTCAACTTGAACTTTAAACCCGTATTTCTTAATTACTTCATCATAGTATTTTAGCATCTTCTCTCTATAAGGCGCGTTAACTATCACGAACCATTCTTCATCAGAAACCTTATATGCCATTTCATCGTCTTTTACTCTAGCATATTCGTTAAGAGCTAGTGTTGGACCCGACATCCAGTACTCCTTAGTTTTAGACATGTCTTTCGGATAAAGTTTCTGAAGGAATGGTAGTACGTCAGGTCCTGTTAGCTTTACTCTTCCCATATGTGCTACATCAAATATTCCAACAGCTGTTCTAACTATGTTATGTTCCTCCATAGAGCTAGTGTATAGCATCGGCACTTCCCAGCCGCCGAATTCGCCCATTGTGGCGCCAAGTTCCTTTTCGTGAAATTCCCAAAGATGCGTCTTTATGACCATAGAAGTTCGCCTCAACCAATATCATAGTATGATGGTTTCTCAAATTTAAGCAAACCTATAATAATATTATTGTAAAGCTAAATATTTCATCGTAGAAAATACCATTAATTAGCATTTTCAGATGTTCTTATTAGTTTCATTATGGAAATCGTTTTAAGAATCTGAAAAAGAGATATGTAGTTGGGGTTATATTTTGGTAGTGCATCCTTGGCTACCAAATTCTCCAGAAAAC
>CAYOTT010000017.1:0-3459 GCA_964406965.1 uncultured Desulfurococcales archaeon
AGATTCTGAAGAATGGAGAAAGCTTGGTGTAAGAGAGGAGTATATTAGGAGGCTTCTCCAACTTCTAGAATACGCTAAAGAAAAGGGTATGAAATGGTCTAACATCTACGTAATAGTAGGCAAGCATTAGCGAAGGTGTTTAAGACTGAGACGTAAGAGAAAGGTTAAGCCTAAAGCAGTATTCAACATCGTAAAGTCTCTTTACAAGAAAATTTCCTCAGCTAAGGAAATAACTGTAGTTTTCAAACCAAGTAGAAAGAGTAGTTCAGTTTCATCCTTACCTTTCAGTAAAAAAGTAAAAATAACTTTAAACACTAACCCGGAAGAACTTATTAGAGAAACAAATATTTCCCAAACAATTCTCTCATTAGCTTACAGATATACGGGGAACATTTCTAACTTAGCAGGTTTAGTTGCGGCATTAGCAGTTTTCATAGCAACGATACTTTCAAACATAGCTAGTATTTCACATATTGAAGGCTACCTTATGGCTTTAATCACGGGGTCGCTGGTATCTCAAGGAATAACAGCTTTGAAGCACGCTAAAAGAGCGTACTCTGAAGAAACAGTAAAGCTGCACATGGAACTTTACAGTTTAAACATGGAGTACAAGCAAATGGTTTCATCAATAACACACATACTAAAACACTCAGCAGAGGCTCTGATAAACAAGAAACACGGTGGAACATTATTATTCCAACGCAAAGTATTCAGGTACATGGTGAATGTGAAAGAAAACACTGTGAAGTATGTTCAAATATGAAACCTAGAGAAGCTTAAATACTATATTAAGTCTCGGTTCCAACTTCCTAATTACTTCGAAATGCTTGTCAAGAGTAACTAATGTGAAACCGTTATTGAATGCAATAGCTGCTATTAAAAGATCTACAGCTGGTAATGGTCTCCCATATTTACGTAACTTCGCCTGCCACTTAATTGCTAGAATATAATCCTTCTTCGAAGGATAAATTATTGTAGACACTTTAGGGATGACTGGAGGATACTCTATTGCTGTAAATATCGTTATAGCTCCTGGGATGAACTTTAACTTCCTCGAAGCCAATAACTCTATTACTGCGCTTGTGTCGTAAATTTTGTTCTCTTCCATTCGTCCTCAACCATTCTCCTGTAATAATCCCATTCCCTGTGTTCTTCTAAAACCTCTAATTCGGAAGAACTTAAACCAAGCCTCCTAAGAAGCTCAGTAGATGTTTCCTTAAGCCTTGTTTCCTCAAGTTTTTCAATATACTCCTCAATAGCCTTCCTAACAACCTCACTCCAGTTAATTTCCTTAAACCTCTTCATTTTCTCATATAGCTTCTTAGGAATTCTAACGCTAAACATGACATTTTCCAAAGCAACCACATTATTAATACATGTATTGGCATGTATATAAATGTAGTTTAAGTTAAAACCTTAGTAGAGCCAATCTTATTGTATGCAAATACTTTCGTTTTGAAGTTTCTAAGGAAATTTGCTATGTCCTTCAGTATTTTAATGTTTCCATATAGATGCATTGGAATTATAAGTTTTGGTTTAAGTTCTTCTATTATATAAAATACTCCCCCGAGGTTTTCACATATTTCACATACATCGATGAATGCTATGTCAAGTTCTCCTACATCATTCCTTACTTCACGTATTGTTTTTGAAAAAACATTCCACACTAGCTCACCTATTACAGATGGTAACTCCTTTCTTCTCCAATCGGCGTTATCTCCTGCAAAATAGATTTTTATGCCACCTATTTTTAGAAGGAATGATACCCCTAGATCACTACTACCATAGGCTTTACCTTCTATATCCCATATTTCAAACTTGACTCCCTCATTTACGACTAAACATTCATTCAAGCACTTCTCTGATTTTTCAGCCACATCAGCTGAAACTATACATTTAAAATCTTTAGCTAGAGTTTTGAATTCCAAAAGTTCCTCTGAAAAGTGGTCTAAATGTGAATGCGATATTAGAATTGCAAGTTTCTTACCAATAACTTTTCCTTTAACATATTCTCTTGCTCTATTACTGATTATTTCTGGGTAGTCAAAAAGTATGATTTCATCGTTCCATTCTATGATGAAGCAGTTGTGGAAAACATATGTTATTTTCAGCTCCATATTGCTCATTCCTGTAATGTTTATAGTGTTTTCGAACAAAATATTTTCTTAAGGTGAAAGAATGGTTGAAAACGAATTCTTAAGGTTCTTACTTACTAGGAGAAGTATTAGGAAGTTTAAGAAGAAACCTGTTGATTTAGACTTAGTTTTAAAAATACTTGATGTCGCAAGGTATGCTCCCAGCGCTAAGAATTTTCAGCCATGGGAATTTATTATTGTAACAAATAGGGAAATTAAGGATAGGCTTGCGCAAATACATAGATGGGCAAACCCCATTAGAAAAGCTCCTTTAGCAATAGTTGTTATTTGCGATAAAAATGTTTCACCAATATCATACCAGGTTGAATGCGCTAACGCAGCAATGTACATTATGCTTGCAGCTCACGCTTTAGGATTAGGTACTGTTTGGATACAGGCTCTTAGGAATGTAAGTGAAATTCAGGAGCTTCTGAAAATACCTAAGGAGAAAATTCCAGTAGCAATTTTAGCTATGGGATGGCCTGATGAGAAACCTGAACCTAGACCTAGAAAACCCCTTAAAGAAATAGTTTACGAAAACCTCTATGGCAGGAAAATAATAGGTTAGGGGAATTACTTAAATGAATAAGTGGATTACTCCTCATTTATTATTAAGGAAAGGCGATGTTGGGAAATATGTTCTATTGCCTGGAGATCCTAGGAGAGCAAAGTTAATAGCTAAAATGATGGATGAAGCAAAGCTTATTTCAGAAAATAGGGAATTCACCGTATACACTGGTAGCTATGGTGGAGTAAGTGTTTCTGTAGCTTCCACTGGAATTGGAGGACCTTCTACAGCTATTGTTTTCGAAGAACTATTAATTGCTGGAGCAAGAGTGTTTATTAGAGTAGGTACATGTGGTGCGTTAAGGAAGGGTATGAAGGTTCCATCAATAGTTCTCCCATATGCCGCCGTTAGAATGAACGGTGTAACTAAGAGATATGTTGATCCAGAATATCCTGCAGTAGCAGCTCCAAAAATATATACGGTATTAAAAAGGGAGGCAATGAAGCAGAAGGAATTGAAAGTTTATAGTGGAATAGTTGTTTCTGATGACGCATTTTATTTGGAGCAAGAGAAAATCATGTATTGGGCTAAGAGGGGAGCAATAGCTGTTGAAATGGAGACTTCAACAATATTTACGCTGGCGCAACTTAAGAACGCCATGGCTGGTGCAATACTTGTAGTTAATGGAAATATAGCTGAAGGAACAGGTAAAGCAGTAAAAGGAGGTATTGAAGGTAAGGGCGAATATACTGAGGAAATAATGAAAGCTATAGAGTTAGAAATAAGGATAGCGTTAGAGACAATAAAGAAACTTCA
>CAYOTT010000017.1:3559-34431 GCA_964406965.1 uncultured Desulfurococcales archaeon
TGAAAGCTATAGAGTTAGAAATAAGGATAGCGTTAGAGACAATAAAGAAACTTCACTCGAAACTTCAATAATATTAAATTATTTCCTTTTAAACATTAAATTCTCTATGATCCTAAGACCACTTTTATTTTCCATCTTTACCAGTGCTCATAAGTAAAATTTATGTATATTTTCTGGATAATTTATAGATGAAAAATGGAGTTTTGGTGTATACTATGCGTGAAGTACGTATTGTAGTGCCTGATGAATTAGATAGGGTTCTAGAAGGCGTTATTGCTACAGGGCTTTTCTCAAGTAAAGCTGAGGTTGTTAGAGCAGCATTAATTTACTTCCTAAACATACTACCTACTACAATAGGTAGAGGATACGATGTTAGCAATATTTTCTCTCCTGAAGGAAGGGTTTTACAGTTAGAATACGCTCTTGAAGCTGCAAAGCATGGGGCGCCAGTTTTAGGTATTAAAGCTAAAGATGGAATAATTTTAGCTGCTGGAAAACTTGAAGCATACATAGGCATTTCTAAGAAGGGCCCTTCAAAAATTAGGAGAATAGGCAATGTTCTTGTCGGTTTTACAGGTTTAGGTGGAGATGCAGAATACGTTTACTCTAGAATTAAGCCCCAGGAGAAACCATGGGGAATAGCTAAGGAAATATCTAGGATACTTGAAGAACACGCTGTAAGACATGATGTAAGACCCTTAGGAGTAGTTTTCATTATTGGAGGAATAGAGGAGGAACCTAAACTATATGTTACCGAACCAAGTGGTACTATTTCAGAATACGAAGTTGCATGTTGGGGTAAGGGATATAGTAAAATACTTTCACTAATTGAGAAAGAATACTCACCTAAAATGACTTTAGAAGAAGCAGAAAAATTAGCGGTTAAAGTATTAACCGAAACAGGATGGAAGGATTTAGAAGTAGAAAAATTAAGAACCTAACTTTTTACTCACCCATTTTCTCTTTTAAAAATATTATTGCTGGAAACACTATTTTTGCCATATCATTAACTCTCCTTATGGCATGTCCTATATCGGGTATTACATGTAGTTCAAAACTCTTACCTTTCTCCTGCAGTAAGCTAACATACTTTAGCACAGGTTTCAAAGGAGTTCTACTATCGTTTTGTGGATGAATTATGCAGAGCGGTGCTTTGAGATTATTAGCATATGTTATTGGGGATCTTTCTTTAAGGATTTCCTTATTGTTAGCGAAGAGTGTTTCAATAAATTTCTTAAATATTGCATCACCTAATTCATACATTTCTTCCCAATCAGTAACTCCTGCGCCAGCAACACCACAGCACCAAATATCTGGTTCCCTAACCGTAGCTAGAAACGTCATGAAGCCTCCGTAACTATAGCCCATTATAGCTACTTTAGATGCTAAACCGGCTTCCTTAATGAACTTAGCGGCATATACGACATCTTTAAGGTCTCCTCCTCCAGGATCTCCTATGTCAAGATTTCTAAATTCTTCACCATAGCCTGTTGAGCCTCTAAAATTAGGTGCTATAACGTGGAATCCTGTTGCTACAAGGGAAGCTATGAATAAATTCCATCTGTTAGGAACTTCCCACCATGGGCCACCATGCACGTGAACTACTGTAGGGCCAGGTTTTTTAGCAATGTTTGATTCAATAACGTATGCTGGTATTTCCAACCTATCAAATGATTTATACTTTACAAATCTTACATTTCCGAATCTTTCCTTAACGTCCTTGGAAAGTTTATTATCGATAATTACCTTTGATTTCCAAGATTTAAGATCCACTTCATATATTCGGAAAGGCTCCGTTAATGAGGAATAGGACAGGTATGCCTTATCATTCAGGAAAGCCATGTTTTCAATGTATCCTTCCGGTATTGGAAGCTCCTTTCCGTCAATAAAAGCTTTAGTTATCCCATTACGTTTACCTATAGCCCATATGATGTCTTTCCCTAACCACCCATAATTTGCATGCTCTATCGGAGAAAACTCATAGTAATCCTTAAAGCTAAACTTTGCTTCTGTAAGAGCATTTTCTTCTACATCGTAAATTACGAGCTTCCCATTCTGGCCTAAAGCATTTGTTTCAAAAAGAACCTTTGAACCCATAATTTTGGGTAATTTATTTACACTGCCTTCCTTGGGGGTATATACTTTTAACTCCCCCATCCCAATGTTTAAAATGAATATTTCGTAGGACTTAGGGTTCTTTGCTAATTGACCATAGCCTACAGCGTATTTTCCATTAACATCAGTTATGAAAGCTAACGCATCTAGGTCGATTAGTTTTTCGACTTCACCGGTAAACCATATTGCATATACTGAAACTTTCTTCTCTGTTGAGCCAGTGTAGACTATTTTTTCATTATCATAGGCTATTCCAATAATTCTAGTTAGTGGCGCTCTAGGAAGCTTTGTTTCTTCACCCGTAGCTGTTATTGCATGTATTTCCTGAATTTCTCTACCACCACTAACATCTTTCGTGTAGATGGCTACTGAAGCTCCTTTACGTGGAGTAGCTACACTATGTATTCCACCTTTGGTGAGCCTTCTTTTCTCCATAGAGACTAAGTCTAAAGCCCATAAGTCGAGCGTTTCCTCTTCCGTAGATCCATAAATTAATTTTGAACCAATACATCCTACAACATAGTATGAAGGTGTTCTAACTATTTCTTCAAGGACCCGGAGAATTTCCGTAAACGACATTTAAAGAACACCTAAATTCCACGGTAGTAATAAAATCTAATAAGCCTTCTGCTTTAGCAGAATAAGTTTTAGCACACATACTCTAACATATTAAGTGATGGTGGCCTAGGTGGTTAAGCAAGTTTTAGTCACTCTAATGCTAACTTTAATATTCATACATGCTTACTTTCCAACAGCTATGACTGAAGAAATGGTTAAAGTTGGATCTATAAATTTAAATTCAGATTGCTCATTAGCACTATGGAGTAGTGATGGAGAACTATTAGCAATAGTAGCTTATTGGGAAAGCCCCTTAACAAAACAGTTCTACTCTAAAATAGGCGTCGTTCTGAAAAATGGAACTATTCTCTGGACAACAGATAAGCTTAAGGGCTTCGCTAAAGTTTTATGGAACCCAAATAATAGGGTTTTAGCTATTGTTCTTGAAGATAGCTTAGAAGACTTTGACATAATAGTTTATGATGCACTAAGTGGTAAGGTTTTAGGAAAGTATGAAGGTAAGGGTGTTGAAGTAGATATAGCATGCTGGAACCCTGACGGTTCACAACTAACGTTTCCTATCTACAATTTAAGCGGTAAGTTTGTGAAAATAACTGCTTACAGCAATGATTTATCTATGAAACTATGGGAAACAGAGAAAGTAGAGAAAGCCGTAGTTTCATGGATTGAATGGAGCCCCACTGGAAAGAGAATAGTTGTTTCAGCACTTAAAATATTAGAGGAAACAAGCACCTACAATTTAACATTGAAACACATAATTTACGTTTTAAACTCTAATGGAGAACTTTTATGGGAAAGAGAACTGTTTAAAACAAAAGCTAACACATTGCAAATGGTTTTACCTAAATGGAGTTTAGATGGAAAATACCTTGCAATTGCCTCATTTCACACTTCAAATACCGTAGAATTGAGAGTTTTCGATGTAGAAGGCAATGTTATTTGGAATAAAACTTTAGTTAAAAACATGGAAAACATAACACATGCTTCACTCACTATGGAATGGGTCTCTAATGGGAAACTAGCGTTAGCCATAAGTTACGTTAAGAAAGAAGCCTTTTTGAAGGGAGACATTTTTGTCTTTAATATCCAAGGGGAGCTATTATGGCATAGGACATTTAACTATGTGGTAAACAATGTCCACTGGGATTATACTGGAAACTTTCTTGTAGCAACATTGCAGTTAAACAAAAACTTCCTACTGAAAATATTTAGCATGAATGGAGATACTGTTTTAGAAACATCAATTCAAGGACCATATGTTGATATATCAAAACAAAACATTCTTGCCATAAGCGGCACAGATAATGTAGTAATTTATAAGCTCTTCGAAAACAAATCCCGGTCTATAAAAACATTTAAAACATCGTTTACCACAGATTCTAAAGAAACATTTTGGCAAAGATCAATTCTTCCTATAATACTTACTATAATCGTTGGAAGCCTATTTTACCTTAAGAGGAAAAGGCAACGCAGCTCATAGGTTGATAATGTAATGTTTAAATTAAGAACTAGAGGGGCTTAAACTTTTTAGAGCACTTAATTAAGCATTAGTTACATATACTATATTATGTAGCGTGGAGTGCATAGTTTATGATACTATTTTGGAAAAGAGAAAAACCGTTAGCTAAAGCCTTAGAGTTTCTTGAAAGAGCATTAGCTAAAGTTAAAATTTCTAAGAACATTGTTGAATCATCAAGGGGAAAAGTAGATAAAACGCTTATTCTTTCGGCTTTCTCGGGATTTCCCGTTTCTTCAAGAGCCATGGCTTCAGTTTATTTCAGCTCAGCTCTAGGTGACATTAAGAAAGCTATTAAAATCCTTAACAAAACATCTAAGAGCATGTATGACAGCGGAATTTCCGAGATAATTTCTTCTCTTAAGAGTTTGGAAAAGGAAGAAAATGCAGAAGTATTTGAAAGAAAACTTGAAGCAATAATTGACAAATTAAGGTTTTTCGTAAGAGTGTAGGAAAAAATTGTAGTTAGTTAATATTATTTAGACGTAATATATTGTATACTGTAAGCATAACTAAATTTTCATAGCTAATTTTCTTAGGTTTTTAGCTATTTCTTCAAGTTCAGTTATAGCTTTTTGTAAACGTAATGTTAGAAGTTGTGGTGAGCTTGTTTCTTCATGTGCTGTTTTCTCAAGTTCCTCTCTTAGATAATGTATTTTCTTCCTTGTATTATTGATGTTCCTTTTAACCATTTCTTTTTCAACTTTTCTAAGACTCTTTACTGTTTTCTCAATATCATTAAATGCTGAGTCCATGTATAGGTTAGCTATGTTTCTTGATGAAGCAGGTATTCCTACTATTGCCGACTCCATAAGTAGCTTATCAGCTCTTTCCCTCTTAGCTATACTAACTATTGTTTTTGCGAATTCAATTTTAACTATGGCAGACTTTAGTCTTTCAGCCTCCCTTCTAACAACTTCTTCAGCTCTGCATTTCCGAAACAACAATACTTCACACCTTTATTTCTCATGCTTTGGCGGAGACTTTAAAGTATATATACGTATGCTAAAGTGACACCTTCAAGAAACAACAATATTACAGTAAATAATATGATAACATATTCTATACTGGTCAAACAAATTTAACATGTTAATTTTTAAATGATTAATTTAAAAACTATGGGTGATTTAACAAGCTACATTATTACTACACAATATCCTTACTAACTTTAAATATCACGGTATAATTGAAACTATTGATAATATCTCAGGAATAGCTGCACCTTTAGGTATATCGAAGCTTAAATGAATTATCCATAAAACTATGAGGAATAAGCATGTAAGAACTGGAATAGCTGTTTTGAATATTTTTGAGAAAGCTATTAAGAGAAATGCTAGTGAAACAAAGAAAAATGCTGAAACAGCAAAATGTATGTAACCGTAGGATTCGTTCAAAATCCCTATTAGTAAAAGGAAGGAACCTGCTATTTCCATTAGATACGCTAGTATACTGTTGAATTTTAATACGTCGATTAAAGCATGTATTACGATGAATATTCCGCTTAAGAAAAGCCCAAAATTAAATACGTACGCCACATTACTTCTACTAAAATCCCCTAAATCACTTAAAGCATTATCTAAGAAATTAAACCATGGAGAAAACGCTATAGAATACGATATTGATAGTAGTGCAATAACCAATGCAGCAACACCTCTTAAGTAGCAGTTCTTACCCAATAATTCCACCTCTTACGCATAGTTTTCAAATATATCTTGGAGTAATGTCTTCATAAAGTATTATCACTGGAAATACCTTATGGAACCTATACGTAAAAACGCTAAGTACTAGACCTATACAGAATTGCTGAATGCTATGGTAGAATCACATAATGCTTAGTTATGAAGTATCATAAGTTTTTAAGTAAACACTTCACTCTTCAACCATGTTTAATATTTTCGAAGGTTCTTCATAGCTTATGTAGTCGGAGATTCTTGTTGATGTTAAAGCTATCTCGCCTAGGACTTCCATGAGCTTTTTAGAATCACTATTGCTAGTTAACATGAGCTTAACTGTTTTAATAGTGTTTTTCACTATTTTGCTTTTACATTCACCGTAGAGGCTTTCTATTTTCTCCCTGCTTTCTCTATCCAGTAGTATGCTAGCTTTCCTTATTGAGCGTAATTTGTTAAGATTAAATGCTGCATAGCCTACAACATTTTCTGCAACAAACCATTTCGGATCATTCTTTACTCTGCCGTAAATACCCATAATGTCAGGTATTTTCATGAAATCCCCTATACTATCCTTTGCGAGAAAAGAGTCTGCAAGTTCCTCAACATACTTAACTATTTCATTACGGCTTAGTCCATTCATTACTTAATACCTCTCATTTTACGCGTTTTATATTCGAAAAACCTTTGCCCCCTACGCTGCCTAATGGTTAAGTGCGCGCCCAGTATATACTGCCTTACAATTTCCCTCTTAACTTCATTAATAAACTTAAGTGCCCTTTCAGCTTCTTTTCTTTCTCTATCGCTTACATTATTCGTTTTAAGCACCTCCTTTGCTTGAAATTCCACGTAAAGTGACATAATAATTATGTCAAGTACTTCTCCAGAATTCGTCTCAAAAATATCTATTGACTTAGCCTTCCTCAAAAGCTTCCCAGCAGTCTCATCAAGTCTCAAGTCTCTCCCCAAACACTGTTTAACGGAGAAATTGGACTGTCAAGTATTAGAAGTGTCGACGTTAGTATTTAAAATGTGAAGAAGAGATATTGCTTAATGCATAAGACTTGAAATTGCCATGTTATTATGGAAGATTGGCTTGTACAAGGTAAGCTTTATTAAAAAGCGGGAAAGATATTATATCATTAATAACCTTGTTATAAATGGGAAAGCTTCTAAACATTCTAGAAATAGAAGATACTGAAGTCGTAGTTCATTATTAAAAGCTAGAGAATTCATCCTACCCGAATAGCCTTTAGCGTGCTAATTAAGGTGAAGTAAAATATTGAAAGCAAGAGTAGAGTTAAAAGTAGTCCTTGTAGTTATAACTATATCTCTAGCTATCATAGCTAGGTTTTTCGGCGAAACACACTCTATGAGCTTATTAAACTTAGAGTTTAGAAACGCAATCCAAAAAGGTAATGGTGTACACTTTGAAGCTGCAGTTATAAACGAGTCCCCATACACTTTCCACGATGTCACGATAAGCTTCCATTTTATATGCGAAGATGAAGTATTTTATCAAAAAACTTTAAAAATAGGAAACGTTCCGTTTTTCTCTAAAAGAAAAATTAGCATAGAGATACCTAAACCTCCATGTTATGTAGTTAAAATACTTTACTCTATTAGTACAAAAGCATTTTACGGACTAATGAAGTGTAGTAAGAAGTTTTCTGAAGTAGTAAACATTGCTTCACCAAGGAAGGAGACAACATTCCTAATTGACTCATTACCTAAGAAGATAAAACGCAGTAGCATACTTTACATTACTGGAAAACTTATTGTAAAAGAAACAGGAGAACCTGTAGCTAACGCTAAAATACTCGTTTACGACTATGATGAAGGTTTAGGTGATGACCTATTAACCTACGGTTACACTGACTCTAATGGGTACTTTAGAATACCATGGGTTGCTAAGAGGGTTGATTTCCCCGATATGGATGCTGAAATATACCTTGTTTTTGAAGGAAACATAAGGTACTTACCTGCAAGATGGCCCGAAGAAGGATACCATAAGGTATTAATCTATGAACCCGTGTATCCGCCTCCAGGCTAATAAAGAAATATTTTTGCTCGAGGGACAATTTCTCTAAGTTTTTGAGCAACCTCTTCGGAATCCTCATGAATTTCCACTATTTCGCATTCTGTAATTTGAAGCCAACTAATCACTGAAGCCTTATATTCATAGTCTTTTCGCCTATCTCTTTTCCTCCTAAAAAATATCTTATCATAGGGTACACTGTATTTTTCAAGCTGCCTCCTTGTCTCATCACCTTGTGTTTCAAGAACTCTACCAGTAACAATAACTATTTCGTATCCTCTCCTCTTAAGCTCCCTCATTTTCTCTATCACATCAAGTCTTGGAGCGTCTAAGTACATGTATTTTGGTGAGAGAAATGCTTTCCAAAATCTGTTTCTTAATCTAGGGTTGCGCCTTACGTCGTCTAAGCTCTTAGCACCGATTTCTTCAAGAGAAGCCTTAATTCTCCTCGAAACATCAAAAATAACACCATCAAGATCAAAAATAATGCATTTATGCATACTATCAACTTCCACTTAGAACTTAAACACTCATCTTACAGGGAAATTGTGGAAGGCCGGGAGACCCGAGGTCATCGCACGCCCTTCGGCGGCCTTAACCCCGGGCAACGCCAGAACATCTTTATTAAGGTGAGAAAATAAATACTTTACTTCATTACTTAACTTAATCTGACTTGGTTCTAACAGGATTATTGTTTTAATAAATGATGAATTCAGCATACACTTTTATTTCCACCTTATTATGGTAGAACTAAAGATTATATAGTTTTAAGGCTATTAAGAGGAAATTACCTAGTTTTTCTCTGGTTCTTTAATAATAACACTATTTTTTCTACTATTTCGTTAACATCACTATGCGAAAATATGGAGACTTTAATGCCCGAGCCTTCGATCATTTTTATAAGGTTTTTCTTAAACTCCTTACATACTACAATTTGTGGTATCTTAGTGTCTAAGTAGAGAGCAACAGCCTTAATAAGCTCTATCGCAACTTCTGTTTTACAAAAATTTACTGCGCAACAATTGTTTTCTTTTATAATTAAAAGGTCAAACTCATGTGTAACTCCTGAAAAACCTTTAACCTTATAGGATTCCTTAATTGTAAATCCTTTGCTAAGAAGTTTGCTTACTAAAAGCTCTTTCAGATGTTTTATATCCAGTTTTGACACCTTTATTCGAAATATGTGTAATCCTCAATATTACTGTTCAATGTTAGTATACAATGGTTTATTAAAGTGCATTAAGTATTATAAAAATTATTTTCACTTACTTATTAATTTTTTCTACATTTATTAAGATGCGTACTGAAAATAACACGATGTTCTTAATATTAGGTAAGTAGTATTCAGCTTTAAGAAGCTAGTAACACACGGATTCTTCATTAATCTATATTAGGTCCTGCGGATGTCATCATTTTCCACTATTGTTACTTCTTCTTATATTTTAAAGGGTTTCGTTTTTAAGAAAAATTAAGTAGTGATTGTATTTTTAGCTAAATATCTGTTTCACTCTTCTACGCGATTTTTTCCTTGAAGTTAGAGATCTAATTACTTTTGCAACCTTATATTCTAGAACATATTTTCCTATAATTAACATGTTCCCATTAATAACAACACTAGTTCTGAATTCGGATCTAAGTTTTTTACCTAATTCTTTCAAATCAACAGAGCCATTCTCTATAATAACTATTGTTTCCCAACCTCCATCATCATTGACCCTATATAGACATGAAAATTCCAGCAAAATCTCGGCACCCTCTAAGGTTCTAAAGGAGCAATTGGCGCTGACTAAATGGCGCCAAGAGGGGTTTGTGGTAAGGTAAGGAAGTAATTAGTTAAGTTCTTTTCCCTCATGAAATTTTGCCTTCTTTTTTAAGGTATTCATTATTTTATGTTTCGACAATAATCTAAAATAAAGATGGTAATACCATAGGAAGAATTTTTAAGGAGGGCAAGCAGTTTAAAAAAGACCCTTTTTAAATAAACATGAGCTTTGTTCGGAAAATAAACGATATCAGAGCAGGGTTCCTCAGCATCACTTTACTTTAACTTAAACACTGGCGGTCTCATCATTCAAAAATGTTTCTGCAAAAGACATATTTTATTTGTTTTGGAAAAACAGTAAATAGGGCATAAAGGCGTGAAGTGGTTTATTGAAGATTCCAAAGCATTTAATTTAGATAAAGAGTTTCTGGAGAGGAAAATTGTGAAAATAAAGAAGAAAATTCTTGACGCATACTTTATTGCTAACGAAATTGAAGGAGAAGTAATTTTACCTCTACTAAATATTTCATTCAATAAAATTAAGCATGTTGAAATTCAAGCACTTTCTAATTCGGTGCTTATTCGCTTAGTAAGAAATCTTCCGGCAACCGAAAATGAGGAAGTCAGGGAAATAGTTTACTTAGGAGAAATTGAAATTCCAGGTAAAATACCTCATAAACATGAGCATTCTAAAGTAAAAATTGAGGTTAAAATAAATTGGTTTCAAAATGTTTTAAAGAAACTAGGGGTTAGCGAGGAGGAAAAAGAAGCATACATAAAGAAGGTTAATGAATCTTCTGAAAGAATATTCAAAGCCCTGACACATGCTGGAGAATTAGAAGCACAAACAGTAATTATAATTGATGGTGAAATTGAAGAACATTTTAAAACACTAATTTTAAAAACAGTGGAAATAATAGCTAAATCTTCTGAAACTGCCTACATATACTTTACAGAAGAGCATATAAGGACTGAAACAATATTGCGACACGTTTTCAGAATGGGAAAAGTAAATATTGATTTTCCTTAAAAATGTCCTATCCTACTCTTTCAATAGAGACATTAATCCAGGGTGTTTCATTAACCCATTCTTTAGGGTAGGCTAATTCTACACGAAGAGTATCAACTATCGGAACAGGTTTAACAATATTTGAAACAGTTAAATATGCTGCAAAAGTATCTCCATACACTATAACTAAACTTTCATAGCCTAAATTAATTATCTCAGACCTATTAGTGTACATTTCCAAAGTTTTATTAATATCGGTATAAATGATTAAACCCTCTCCACTATCATTATTAAGGATAGTGATCTTTGATCTTGACATGTTAAATACCATGTCTAAAGGTTTCTTAGGTGGAGTCTCATTGACCCCTGTAAGCCTATATGTATTATTTAAGTAATTAGCAACTTGAATATTGAGCCAATTAGGGTAGAGTGAAACTCCTGTTTCAGCATCATACATTTTTCGTGAATAAGAAAGAGTTAAGCTGACCGTTCCTATACTTGACCTAACACTAACTACAATATAATTGTTCTTTTTAAGTGGTGGGTTTATTTTAAGGACAAGTTTACCATAGTATGATCTTCCCTGCATTGAGCATAAAACGTAGAAGCTATTATTACCAATTTTTTCATATTTTTGCGCGAAAGTTTTCGAGGAAACTATTGTAATACTTCTTTGAAAACCCTCCACAGTGGTTATTAGTTCATTAACGTTACCTTGTTTTTGCTTAGAAAACATACAATATGCTATTGCAGAAGTCAGTATTGCTAACAAGGCTATGAGGATAGCTAACATTTTAGCTAAACTCATTAGTCACAACCGCTGGAGAATTAATGTAAGTCTACACTATAAGGTTAACGTATGCCATTAGAGAATCTCTGGCAAGCGGCATGTTGCTTAAAGCATAATACGCAAATGTCATGGCAGTTTAAATAGTCTTAATGCAGGTTTTTCCACCTATTTAATAAGGTGATATGTCTTTTTTACTAAGAAACGATATTACTGGTTAAATAATTTCTCGATAAAGTTATAAGATATTTAACTAAAACACTAATGTTGAGCTAAGCAAGGGAGAATGTATGTTGCAGCTAGAGAATAAAGTGCTAATAGCTAAAGAGCTCTTTGAAAAACTTAACGAGCCTGAGCTTAAAGTCATGTGGAATCTTCTTCTGTTAAATGGTTTCTTCGTGAATCATGCAGCACAGATAGTTGCTGATTTTTCCGGGGATAAAATAGTTTACGAAGGGGAAAACATCGTCGTATACTTTACATCGTTATTTTCAGGAGACGCTTTATTCGCCTTAATAGATAGGGTTTCATTAAACTATCTTTTAAGGAGAAAGGGAAAGCTAGACTATAAGAAGTTAAACAATAGATTTAAAAACCTACTTTACACGAAAACACCGCTTTCAGTAAGTAGGCTTAGAAGATGGCATGGCCAAATATTTTATAACATACTTAGAAAGGAAGATAAGTTAAACCTTCTCGAAACACTATGGTTCATAGAGAAAAGTAGAAACATATATAAATTAAGAGTTGATTTGCTTAAAACTCCTCCAATAGATTTTAGCATAAATGTTGTTGCAGAAATAGCTGATAGAAACTTTGAGGACGTGGAAAAATATTTAATAAAGAAAATAATTTAGAGCCCCTTCCTAAACAGCTATTTAGTGGTATGAGCTAGAATATTAGAAGCATTAGATTTGAATGTATTAAATGTGGGAAGTGCTGCAAATTAGAAGTACCAATTGTACTAAGCGATGTAGAATTATGGGTTAAGTTAAGGAGGTATAATATTCTAACTAAGATTATTAAGAAAGAGGCATCTTTAGTTCTTAAAATACTTCAATATTAAATACTACTACACTTTTGAGCGAAAACCTTCTGGAACATGTGTTTTCCTAGAAAATAGTAAATGCACAATATATTCAGTAAGACCCTTAACTTGCAGGCTGTTTCCATTCGCTTATTCTGAAGAAAAATTAGAGCTACATCCATGGGCTCTAAGAAACTGTAAGGGAATAGGTAAGGGAGAACCTTTTAGTCTGAAAGAGTTAAAGATGCTAGAGTTATTAGCTAAGAAAATCTTTACGGAACTCATTACACTACCATTCTATAGCACATTTATTGAAGAAATTATTGTTAAAGCCAGGAAAAATAAAACAGATTCATGTTAAAATTTAGTCGTCTACCACTAAGAAACACTCAACGGCGTCCAGTAAATATATAATTGTTCTCACAAAATGCTCATAATATACCGTTTTTTAATTGGTCACTTAAAGATCTTAAAAAACAATGTTTTAACAACTTATCCTTTCCTTTCAGAAGCGGTCAAGTTCTTCATCCCCGTTGAAGTCTGAGGCTACCTTTCTCATCACTTGTTTAGCCATAAACTTTATGTTATTAAACCCGTTTATAAGTAATTTTAATAGTATGTAAGGCGAAAATATTCTTCATAGTGTTTAGTGTCGAAGAGAAGGATGTGGATAACGTATGAAGTTAAGGAATTTGAGAAGCGAAGCTATAATAGCAACCATAGATGAAATAGTAATAATCCTAGCACTCATAATACTCGTTCTTGCAGTATTAGTGTATCTCGGCATAATTACGCCGAAAATAGCTACAGCTGCAGGGCTGACTGTGATACTAATTGCTATTCTCTTAGCAATCTCCATAATTAAAGTTCAGAGAAGGAAGCCTGCCTTAGGGCCTGAAGCTATACTTGGCAAAACAGGTCTGGTAAAATTCATTTCTTCTAAAGGGGAACTTGTTGTAGAGGTTGGAGGAGAATATTGGATAGCTAAAGCACTAGATGCTGTTAAACCAGGAGACGTAGTTAGAGTTATTGATATAGAAGGTTTAAAGCTTAGGGTAAGAAAAGCATAAAACCCATTGTTATTCTTAGCTGTTTTCGAAAAACGTAGTGCTACTATCGTCTAAGGATTGAGAATTAATGAAGGTAGTTGAAGTAAGAAACCTAACACTTTCATATAATAGTAGTAAGCTTGTGCTTAACAATGTAAGCTTCGATGTCGAAAGAGGAGAGTTTATTGTAATTCTAGGTCGAATAGGTTCAGGGAAAACATCCTTACTTAAAATTTTAAGCGGACTAATACCCCACATATACCCAGGCAATGTTAAAGGAGAAGTTTATGTTTGCGGAAAAAACATCTTAGAAGAAGGCATAGAGAAAATTATAGGATGCGTTGGTCTAGTAATTGATGATCCTTCTAAGCAAATATTTAACCTCACAGTAGAAGACGACATAGCTTTCGGACCACTCAACATGGGATGTAGTGAAGAGGAAATTTATGAGAGAACAAGGTCAGCTATTAAAGCTTTAGGACTCAATGGTTTAGAAAAGAGAAATCCCAGAGAACTTAGCGGCGGCCAGCAGCAAAGAGTCGCATTAGCTGGTGCTTTCGCTTTAAGACCAAAACTACTTGTTCTCGACGAACCCATATCAATGCTTGATCCTTTAGGTAAATTAGAAGTTCTTAAAGCTCTTAGAAGGTTAAACAGAGACTATGGTGTTTCATGTATAATTACGGAGTCAGGTAATGATTTAGAAGAAGTTATAGAAATAGCTTCAAGAATAATAGTGCTTAATAGTGGGAAAATAATTGCTGATGGAGAACCTGAAGAAGTTTTATCATCTAAAGTTCTAGAGAAAATAGGTTTCGAAACACCATTCAAAATGAAGCTTCATTCAAAAATTAATAAATTAGCAGCTATGAACTTTGAAGACCAAACTATTTTCGATAAAATAGCAAAGTACCTCACAAATAACGCTATAAAGAAAAATAGAAAAATAGAAAAATATTCTTCAGAAAAACAAGTCACATTAAAAAAGCCTGTAATTGAAGTAAGAAATGTAAGGTACATTTATCCTAATGGCGTTATAGCGTTAAAAAGTATTTCCTTAAGCATTCATGAAGGAGAAATGTTAGGAATAATAGGTCAGAACGGTTCTGGAAAAACAACGTTAGCCTTAGTCATGGCTGGCGTTTTTAAACCTTCAAGTGGCGATGTTCTTGCTTATGGTAAGAGCATCTGGAAATATAGGTTAAGGGAAAGAATTAGGATTATAAACTATGTGTTCCAAAACCCCGATAACCAGCTGTTCTCGGAGACCATAGAGGATGAAGTAGCTTTCGCTTTAAAAGCTTTAAAAACACCTGAAACTATAGTTCGTAGAAAAGTTGAAGAAACTCTCAAATTATTTGGTCTCGAAAAGTATAAGGGCATGAGTATAAGTGGGTTAACTAAGGATTTAAAAGCGCTTACAGCATTGGCTAGCATTTATATTTTAGAACCTAAAGTCCTAATAATAGACGAACCTACTAACGGTCTTGACTTCAACTCTTCAATTAAGATAATGGAGACTCTTAAGAAATTAACGTTAAAGGGTAAAACAGTTATCATAATATCACATAACATGAAGTTAATTCATAGATTCTGCAATAGAGTAGTAGTTATACATAACGGCCAACTTCTTCTTGAAGGAAAGCCTGAGAAAGTATTTGAAAAAGTTGAAATACTAAGTAAAATATCTATCAAGCCACCACCTATTTTTGAAATGGCACATGAGCTTGCCACTAAATTAGGAGGTAATGCTAAAGAGTATAGGGTAATCTTGGAGAGCATTATTGAAGGTGATTAAGGTGCCTATGATATTTGAGTATGAACCTAAAAATACACCTATACATAAACTTAATCCAGTAACTAAAGTAATAATGCTTCTATCATTATTCATAGTGTTAACTATATATTGGGACCCACGTTTCGTAGCTATAGTAGCTTCCATAGCATTAGTTCTTTACATAATTTCCAAAACTCCTAAGAAATGGTTACTTATAGTATTACCTATTGGATCTATTAGGTTTATTGAATCTCTAATTTTAGGGATTTCGCAAGCTAAAGGAGAATACTTTCATTACCTTCCACGGGAACTTGCAGAGGAGGTTATTGTTAAGGTAGGACCTTTAGCCATAGTTTACGGCGGTATTTTATGGACAATTTCAGATATCTTAAAAATTCTAGCAACAATAATGCTTACTTTTTCATTTATTTATACAACATCCATCAACGATATTGTCAAAATGCTTAGTTACTTTAGAGTGCCTAGAAAAATAATTTACGTATTCATTGTTTCACTGAAGCTTGTCCCCGATATTTTAAGAGAAATAAGCACTACGTTAATAGCTCAAAAGCTGAGAGGCTGGGAGCTTAAAACCAAGAATCCCTTTAAACTTGTTAAACAAGCTGCTCCATTGGCTTATCCCTTTCTACGGAAGGTTATAGGATATGTTGATACATTAACGGCTATAGCGTATATTAGAGGTTTTGGTGCGTCACAAAATGTTAAGTTGCATTGGAAGCCTAACTTAACACTTATAGATAAAGCAGTTATTGCTATTTCTCTATGCTTATCGTTTATAGCAACATACTTTGCTTTAGGCTATGGTATAGGGCTTATTTAACATGTACTCTTCAATCGCATAATATATTTTTCGATAGAACATAGCTATTTTTCGATACTTCTCAACTTCTCTGCTTACTGGGACATATGTTTTAAAACATTTTGCAAGTCTCTTTACGACATTGCTTATAGGTTCATTATTTAAGTAACTAATGGTTAGAGAAGCAATACCTAGAATAGACGACTCCGTTATTTTGGGTTTACAGGTTACGGTGTCAAAAATGTTAGCAGCTAAGTATGCTACTTTTTCGGAGGCTAAACCTCCACTTACCCTTATTTCATCGACATTAATTCCTGACATATTAAGTTTGTTTTTAAGGTGTAATAATGCTGACAGAATCAATGCTTCCTTCATAGTGTTTTGGGAAAGACTAGGTGAAATGTTAATAAGTGATATTCGCGTTAGAATATTATAGTCTTTAAGCATCATAGGTATTACCAAAGGTATATTCTCATTTTCTCCACTGTAATGCTTGAATGCATTTTGTATGAAAGTATATGCATGACCTATTATTATTGCATCTATAGCTAAAAACATGTTCTTAGCTATGTAGTTTAAAATGCTAATGTCTCTTAAGGTTTTAGTATCTTTTTCCTCTATAACGCTTAATAATGTTACAGTATACCCAAGATTTAAGTTTGCACATTTGGGTCGTAAACAGCCAACACCTAAAGCACTACATATGGCATCTGAAGGCCCTATAATGACTGGAAGTTCTCTTAGACCCATTTTTTCAGCTACCATTTTCCTAATGTATCCTATAGGTTTAAAGTGTGTATGTGGTTTACCAAGCAGTTTTTCGAAGAAGTCTGTATCTGCATCTAAAAAGTTACTTAAAATATTAATTCTTAATTCAGATGAGTCATAGGTTCGCTTACCAGTTAACATGTATCCTAGATACTCTTTTAACCCTAGTATTTTGCTTAATTTCCTATTTTTCCTCAGTATTTGGATAAGTTTTGCTTCAAAAAAGTTTAAGCCATGGAGCTCTGTTTGTTTTAACTGTTTCGTTTCAACATACATTTCAAGGAGCTCTTTCCCTTCCTCTCTAACAACATATGTTGGTGTATGCGACGTTATTCCTATTGCTTCTATTTTTGATTTTATATGATAAGGTATTTTGGAAGCTTCTTCTATAACTTTTTTCCAAAGAGTTCTTGGCTTCTTTATCTTAATGACCCTCCTTCTACTTAGCCATAGTATTTTTCCTTTACAATCTATAACGGCTATTTTGAGATTTACTGTTCCTAAATCTATTGCCATTACTGCTTTAGTGGTCACTATCGTTGCCTCCTTAGGCTTATGTTTTTCCTAATAGAAAAATTTAGATTTAAGTATGAATATCTTCAACTATACGGTGCTTATTGTGTTGTTTAATAAGGAAATTAAGCCCACAGTAGCTTATGGAGTTATTGTTGCCTCAATAGCTTTAGGAATTATTGCAATTGTTGCAGCAAGGCCTTGGGGTCCTGAGCTTGGACCTAGCTTTTCACCAGCTAGAATAGCGTTAGCGTATGCTGCAACGTTTCTTACATTATTTCTGCCGGGAATTATTGTTGCTTCACTCTTCATTAAAGATCCAAGGTTTAAAATGCCGCTGATGAGAACTAGGAAAGCCGAGAAAAGTATGTTCTCTACATACACGTTAACTGCGGCTGCTGTGGTTGCAGCTGTTTACGCTGTAGGCGGAATATTAACTGGTGTTAACATTGACTTACCTGCTTTAATTACAGGGTTTACAGCGACATATTTTGGTCCTGTTGTTTCTCTTATAGCGTGGCTTGTTGGTTTCTTTGTAAGGTGGGCTATTGGCGGCGCACCTTGGCTTAGAACAGCATTGCTTGTGCCAACCCTTGCTATGATCGATTCTGGAACTTGGGCTTTAGCATCTTACATATATTGGAAAGTTGCGAGGATAGTTGGAAAGTACTCCATACTTAGGATAGCGTTAGGGATTCTTGCAATGATTCTTGTTCACATGTATGGTTGGATTTGCATATATGCTGGTGTTCTTAATCCAGCACCTGCGGCAGTAGCTTATATTGCCTTTGCATTTTCAACATGGTATCCGACAGCTATAGCTTTCATTGTTCTTGGAGCTATAGTTGGAGAAGCAGCATATAAAAAAGCTAGAATTTAGCTTAAAATTAATGTAAAAATAGTGAATAGTTTTTTAACTTACTAGTTTATAGGCTTATTTTTCCCAGACTCTTCAACGTTAAATATACTTTTTCCGGAGTTATAGGTAACGAAGTTATCCTAGCCCCTATAGCGTTTGCTATAGCATTTGCTATTGCTGGTGCAATACCGTTTATTGATGGCTCACCTAGCCCTTTAGCTCCGAAAGGCCCTCTCCTATATCCTGCTTCAACCCATACTGGAATAATTTCTTCTGGAGCATCCATTATCGTTGGTATGTAGTATGCATATAGGTTAGGATTAAGAACTCTACCATTTCGGTCATGCACTAATTCCTCCATTAGCGCATAACCTATACCCTGTATTGTTCCCCCTTCTGCATGAAGTTCGGCACCAACTCTATTAATCACTTTACCTATATCATATGCTGTTACTACTCTATCCACCTTAACTTTTCCTGTTTCCATATCAACTGTTACTTCAGCTACTATTGCTCCGAAAGTGTATGTAAAATAGGGTTCTCCTTGACCTGTTTCATCCTCCCATGCTGCTTTAGGTGCTCTATAGTATCCAAACTCTTGTAATGGTACTCCTCTCCAGAAGCATTCCTCAACTAAATCAATCCACCTTATTTTTCTTGAAGGATCACTCCTACAATAAACCTCTGGTGCATGAATCTCTACGTCATCTGGGCTACATTTAAGTATGTCAGCCGCTACCTGGTTTAATCTTTGCCTTAACTTATAAGCTGCTATGAGTGCCGCACTACCTCCCATAGCTGTTGATCTCGAAGCTACGGTGGGTCCAGCATCCGGAGTTGTTGAAGTATCAGGTTGCTCAACTCTGAAATAACTTAAAGGTACTCCAAGAATTTCTGCCGCTATCATTAACAGCCCTTGCATTGATCCTTGGCCAAAGTCTGTAAGCCCTGTTCTAAAAGTTATGCTTCCATCTCTGTTTATTATGAGCGTTACTGAGCTATAATCGGCACCTTCAGCTCCAATGCTATTACCGTGCCATAGAAGAGCTATTCCTATACCTCTCCTTAATGTTCCCTCTTGTTTAGCATACTTCTTTCTCTTATTAAACCAGTCCGCTGCTTTAACAGCTTTCTTGATGGCTTCCTCAAGACCTACTCCATGATCTAATAATTGACCATGAACAGTCCTATCACCATTCCTTAGAATATTCTTTAACCTTAACTCAGCAGGATCCATGCCTAATTCTTCAGCAAGCTTGTCCATTTGCTGCTCCACTGCAAATGTTATTTGTGGATTACCGAAGCCCCTAAACGCACCAGAGTAAACGTTGTTCGTGTAAACAGCTACCCCCTCAGTATGTACATGAGGTATTTTGTAAGGTCCTGTTGAGTGAACTATTGCTCTCCAAAGTACGAAAGGTCCAAGCGACGCGTAGGCTCCAGTGTCAAGTATTATTTCTGCTTCAACGGCAGTTAAAGTGCCGTCTCTTTTAGCTCCATGCTTATATTTAGCTATCATCGGATGCCTTTTACTATGCCCTATGATTGATTCTTCTCTCTTATGAACAACAAGGGCGGGTCTTTCGGTAATTAGTGCTGCTAATGCTGCTTTTGCCCCTATCTCATTAGCTACGTCCTCTTTTCCTCCAAAACCTCCACCCAATGGCGGAACAACAACTCTTACTTTAGTGAAGGGTAAGCTTAAAACCCTAGATATAGCCCTTCTTGCCTCATGAGGGCACTGTGTTGAAGCTATAACCGTTACGCCACCATCTGGTTCTGGAATAGCTAATGCTGCTTCTGGTTCTAAATATGCGTGTTCTTGGAACTGCGTTCTATATTCTCCTTCAACTATAACGTTCGCCTCCACAAAACCTTTCTTAACGTCTCCCCTAAGTATTCTAAACCTAGCTATTACATCAGATCCTCTTTCATCATGAATTAACGTATGCTCCTTTTCTTTTAATCCGCCAAAGCTTACTATATCCAATGGATTCGTTATCACAGGTAGGGGCTCATAATCTACGTAAACTTTTTCAGCGGCTTCTTCAGCAATATATGGATCTTCAGCAATAACCAATGCGACAATGTCACCAATGTACCTTACTTTCTCATAAGCTAAAAGGGGCTGATCAGGGAGAACATACCCGACATCGTTTACTCCAGGTATGTCCTTGTAGGTTACTACTTTAAGTACTCCAGGTACTTTTTCTGCTTCTGAAACATCTATTTTCTTTATTCTAGCATGGGCATATTTTGCTCTAACAGAGTAAACATATACTAAGTTCTTAAATAAGTATGCATAGTCTGCGGTGAATTTAGCCTTACCTAGCATCTTAGACAATGCATCCCATCTTTGCACGTATTGACCTATTAGCCGGAATTCCTTCTTTTTCTCAAACATTTCCTCTACAATTTTAACATATTCTGCTTGAGGAGAAGCCATACGTGAACCACCTTAACATGAATTATTTTTTAATGTCAAAATAGACTTGTCCTTTACGAATATATTCGGCAGCAAGCTTAACGGCCCTTACGAATCTAAGGTAGCTTCCGCATCTACAAAGGTTCCCCGATAGAGCATATTTTATTTCATCTTCTGTGGGGTTCTTGTTTCTACTTAGCAGATAGTATGAAGCCATTATTACTCCGGGGAAGCAGAATCCACATTGCATAGCGTAAGTGTCTAGCAGTGCTCTCTGTATTGCATGTAGTTTACCGGGTGGAGCTATTCCTTCAAGTGTAAGTATTTTTCTTCCCCTAGCTTGAACTGCTAAAACTAAGCATGAAGGTACAAGTTTACCGTCCATTATTATAGCGCAGGATCCGCATTCACCACGTCCACATCCCTCCTTAACGCCTAAGAAACCTAACTTATACCTTAAAACATCAATTAATCTTTCGTAAGGTTTTACATTTACCGTATAGTCTTTTCCATTAACGTTAAGTGTAATTGTTATTTCGGGGTATTCTTGAACCTGGGTTTGGGCCATACCTTACGCACCCCCTTCTATACGGGATTTTGCCTTAAGAAGAGCTCTCTTCATCATAACTTTTGACATGTCAAGTCTGTATTCTGCTGAAGCTCTGTAGTCGCTTTTTCTCTTCATTTCCATAGGTAATACTTCATTGTATGCTTGCTTAATAACATCTAAGCTAAACTCTTTACCTTTCAAGAATTCCTCAGTTTTCCTTGCTCTTCCAGGTATTCTTCCTGAAACCCTATCGAAAGCTATTCTAACATCTCTTATTACTCCATTCTCTAATTGCAAATATGTTGCACATGTAACATAGCCTGTTATTATCATTTCTCTTCTATCAAATTTCATGAAGGCGGTTGAAGAATTCTCTGGAGATTCATTAAATATTATTTCATATATTAATTCATTAGGTTCTTTAGCAAGAGTTCTCTTCTCTACAATAAGCTTCTCTAATGGAACAATTCTTTCACCTTTAACACTAACAAGCTTTACTTGAGCTTCTAAAACATGTAATAAAGTTACATAGTCCGAAGCCGACACTGCAACACCTATGTTGCCTCCTATAGTAGCTAATGCCTTAAGCACTGGAGATGCAAACTTCGCTGAAACATCGGCAAACCCCAAGTACCTCTTATCCTTAATAAGAAATGTTTCATCTAAATCGGAAACCGAAGCTAAAGCACCTATCACAATTTTTCCGTTAACCCTTTTTACATACGATAGCTCATCTCTAAATCCTGAAAGGTCAACTAAAACCTTTGGCCTTATCCTACCCTCCCTTATCTGGATCAAAATGTCAGTGCCTCCAGCTATTGGAAGAGCGTCCGGTGCATGTTTGTCAAGATATTCTAAAGCATCATTGATATCCTTAGGAATGTACACATTAAAGCGTGGAATACTGCATCATCCTCCAAGAAGGCTTTCTTCGGACTAAAATCTGAGGGGTCTTTATTTAAGAATTTCTATGAAGCATTAATATGCTCGATAAAATTAAAAGAAATACTAGTTATTTAAATAAATAATGTGTTTTTAAGTTAGTATTGCCTCATGTGATTGTTAAATGCTTGATTAAATAAGGCTGCTTGAAGCATTGGTTATTCATATGTGGGTAACTATTTCGCGCGGAACATGGTTTTCAAGGAAAATCCTATAAGATTCCTTAAGTAACTCTTAAGGTTAGGTTGGGATTTTCCATAAGGTGCCATATTATGGTTGACTTGACCGTGGAAATTGCAGGGTTAAAGTTTAGAAATCCCGTGCTTCCAGCAGCAGGGCCTCCCGTAAGAGATGGTGAGAGAATTAGGAGGTGCGTTGAAGGAGGAGCTGGCGGAATAGTTACTAAGACAATTTCCGTGAAAGCAGCTGATCCCTTAATACCTAGACCTCATATGGCTGAAGTTAAGGGAGGGTTTCTCAATATGGAGTTATGGAGTGAACTACCTCCAGAAGCATGGTTTGAAAGAGAACTTAAAATAGCTAAGGAAGTAACTAAGGCTGCAGGCATACCTTTAATTGTGAGCTTAGGGTATAAGGCTGAAGAAATTTCCTGGCTCATAGAGCAAGCGGACAAATATGCAGATGCTTATGAGTTATCGGTTCATTACATAGGCAGGGATCCTACGCCAATGATGGAAGCTGTTAAAGCAGCTAAGAAAACAGGTAAGCCAGTGTTTCTAAAGCTAAGTCCTCACCCAGGAATAGACTATGTATTGTGGGCTAAGAAAGCAGTTGAAGCAGGTGCAGACGGTATTTCAGCTATAAACTCTTTCGGACCAGTACTTGCTCTCGACTTAAGCACCCCATTACCTGATTACTTGGTCAAGGGACTACCTGTTATGGGCGGTCCTGATGGGACAGGATGGCTTTCGGGAACAGCTTTAAAGTATTTAGCACTAAAAATAGTTTTTGACCTATACAAGGAAATGCCCAATACGCCCATTTTAGGTGTTGGAGGAATTTCTACTGGAAGAGATGCTATGGAAATGCTAATGGTTGGAGCTTCAGCTGTGCAAGTGTGTACCGCAGCAATACTTCAAGGACATGAGATTTTCGGTAAGATAGTTAAACAGTTAAAATTTCTCATGGAGAAAATGGGCTTCAATAGTGTAGAGGAAGTAAGAGGCTACACGCATAGAATATGGAAGCAGAGATGGATAAGATATGTTTCAACACCACCACTTTACTATCCAGAAAAATGTACTGGATGTAAGCTTTGCGAAATAAGTTGCCCATATGATGCAATTAAAGTTGTTAAAGGGAAAGCAATACTTTATGAAGACAAATGCTTTGGATGTGGAGTATGTGTAACAAGGTGTAGATTTGGAGCTTTAGAAATGCAATATTAAATATTAGTTAAAAGGTTAAAACCAACTTATTTTTCTGTAAAACCTTATAAGCCACTATTTTAATGGTTAAAGCTTAGGTTAGTTAACTAATGAAACATAAGCTACTACTTCCTGAAGGAACAAAAACCTTAATGTTAGGTAATGAAGCAATTGCTAGAGGGGCTTTAGAGGCTGGAGTATGTTTTGCAACAGCATACCCTGGAACACCTTCAAGCGAAATTGTCGAGTCACTATTTGAGGTTGCTAAGGAAACAGGTATGTATGTTGAGTGGAGTGTTAATGAAAAAGTAGCTTTCGAAGCAGCCTATGCTGCAGCACTCAGCAACGTTAGAAGTCTTACAGCCATGAAACATGTTGGGTTAAATGTTGCTTCAGACCCGCTGATGACATCAGCGTACATAGGTGTTGAAGCAGGTTTCGTAATAGTTTCAGCCGATGACCCAAATATGCATAGTAGTCAAAACGAACAAGATAACAGATGGTATGGGCTTCACTCGTACATACCTGTGTTCGAGCCGTCTACTCCTCAAGAAGCAAAGGACTTAACTGTGTTTCTCTACGATTTTTCGGAGGAACATAAGCACCCGGTAATTTTAAGATCAGTAACTAGGATAAGCCATACTCACTCAATAATTAAGTTAGGTAAGATAGTTAAGCCAAAAACTAAAGGATTTTTTATTAAAAATCCTAAGGAAAAAGTTGCTGCACCACAATATGCTAGAGAAATGAAGAAAAAACTCGTTGAGAAATGGAAAAGGATTAGAAAGGAAATTGGAAAGATACCTTTCAATAAAGTTCTAAATTCAGGGAAAAGAAATGTAATTATAGCGTCAGGTATAGGATTCTCTTACGTGTATGAGCTTTTAGAATCTAAGAATCTCCTAAACTCCTTTACCTTAGTTAAAATAGTGTCAGCCGTACCTATACCTAAATCAATAATATTAGATAACCTTGCTAATGCAAAAAAAGCATTAATAGTTGAAGAAGGAGACCCTGTAGTTGAATGCCAAGTTAAAGCATTAGCGGCTGAGGAGGGAATTCGACTTAGTTTTTACGGAAAAGACATCATTTCTCCCGTAGGTGAACTTAGTTTTTTAAAGGTAGCTAAAGGTCTTAAAAAAGCTTTCAACGTAAACGTAATTGCAAGTAAGGAAAAAATTTATACAGAAGTTAAGGTCCCTCAAAGACCTCCAACACTCTGCCCCGGCTGCCCATATAGATCCCTATATTACGCGCTTAAGCTTACATTAGCTAAGCTCAAAATTAAAGCTGTTTTCAGCGGAGACATAGGATGCTACACTTTAGGTGTGAATAAGCCTTTTGAAATGCATGACACGGTAGTTGACATGGGAGCAAGCATCGGACTAGCTAATGGTTTTTCTCACATACTAGAGAACAATACTTTAACAATAGCATTCATAGGAGACTCAACATTTTACCATGCTGGAATACTCCCTCTTTTAAACGCTGTAGTTAATAATGCTCCCTTCTTAACAATTATTTTCGATAATGAAATAACAGCTATGACAGGGTTTCAGCCTCATCCCGGCTCAGATACTCCAACTTCAAGCTTAGGTATTCACGTAAGGATACCTATTGAAAATATTGTTAGAGCTTTAGGAATTAAAGAAACTTACATTGTTGACCCTTATGATTTGCAGGAAACTAGAGGGGTTCTTGAAAAGGCTATTAAGCACGTGTTAGAGGATAGAAGAGTTACTGTCGTTATAGCTAGAAGACCATGTATACTGTATAAGCCCCCTCCTCGGAAGAAACCATTGTTTGTTGAAGAAGATAAGTGCATAAAATGTAGGCTTTGCTACGATTACTTCTCATGCCCAGCTATAGTTAATAGAGGGGATGGTGTAGCAAAGATAATTGATAGCTTATGTATGAACTGCGGAGCATGTATTGAAGTATGTCCTACTAATGCGATTAGAGTTGTAAGGGAATGAGTAGAGTAAATATTTTAATTTGTGGTGTAGGTGGTCAAGGACAATTAACCTTAGCTAAGCTTCTAGGAGAAGCAGCAGTGAAGTGCGATAAGGAAGTTATGATAGCTGAAACAAGGGGTTTAAGCCACCGCGGTGGAAGCGTTGTTGTATATGTAAGAATAGGTAATAGAGTTTATGCGCCACTTTTTGATAAAGCCGATATTATTCTAGCTTTAGAGCTTATCGAAGCCGTTAGGAACATTAAAATGTTTTCACATGAAACTTTAGCCATAGTAAATAATGAAGTAATTAAACCAAATATACCTAACGTAAACATACCTTCAAAAGATAAGCTCATTGACGCACTTAGGAAAACTACTAAAAACCTCTTTATAGTGAATGCATCAGAAGAAGCTAAGAGAGCAGGTTCTCCTAAAAGTGTTAATATGGTAATTTTAGGGTTCCTAGTAGGCCTCAATATTTTAGAAGAAGTAGGGGTTTCAGAGGGTTGCCTCTATAATGCCTTTAGAGAATCTAAGTATTTTAAGATCAATGCTAATGTAAAAGCATTCAATAGAGGCTTATATTTAGCAAAGCCTCTAAGAAAAACTACTAGCCACTTGTGGCGTTATTAGGAATACAAGTTTTGCTCCACCAGATGCTAACTCTTCAATTTCTAAGCCAGCTATAGCGCCAGCTTTTAACTTTACTTTTCCACCACCTATAAGACCAGAGATTAACTCTTCAATGCTTGGTGCATGTCCTATTAGTAAAGTGTTTTCTTCAAGTTTAAGTTTCTTTAAAGCATTAATGCTTAATTTCTCCGGTAAAAGCTCTGCTAAGACTTCATAATTAACATTATAAATCCTAGATATTATTTCGGCAGTTTCTATAGCTCTAAGCATGGGGCTTGAATATATTTTTGAAGGCTTAAAAGGCATGATCTTAGCTACATGCTCAACATCTTTCCTGCCTTTTTCCGTAAGTCTTCTTTCTTCATCCCTTATGCCAGGTCTTTTCTCCTCCGCTTTACCGTGTCTCATGATTAAAAGCATCATAAGGAAGCATCACCACTAAGCATAGATAGTATTAGCGTATTTTTAATTCTTCTCAATAATTACTTATAAACCTATAATGCTTGAAGAAATATTTATTAGAGTGTTCGAAAATAAAAACACTTCGCTAAGTAGGGTTTTCTGTAAACAGATGAGTGTAAACTATTTTATTTTTTCTTACGTTTCAAATAGAATAAGTTTTTATACTTGTATCCCACTTTCTTCCCACTTAGATTTAAAATTGTTAAAAAAGGTGACAGGTGAATTGCTTTATATCGAATAGTGAAAATATACTTGGACTACCGTTAATAACATTTGCAATAGCTCTTGCAACACCTGCAACAATATTCCTTATTCTAACATTGTTAGCAATTGTTAAGAGAAGGAGAGGTGGTTCTAGAAAATGACTGAGCTATTTCTCGTAATACTATACTTAGTAGGTATGATAATAGTTGGCATATATGCTTCAAGGAAAGTAAGGTCTATTAGCGACTTCGTTAACGCTGGTGGTAGTTTAGGTTTCTGGGTTTTCTCATTGCTCATGATAGCTTCTCTAGTAAGTGGAATGACGGCATTAGGTGTTGCAGGTTTAGGGTATGTTTCAGGATATGCTACATGGTGGGAGCAACTAGCTGTTCCGCTATCTCTAGTATTGTCAATACTGCTTTTCGGCATGAAATTAAACAGGCTAGCTAAGGAAAACGGAATATTGACTGTGCAAGACTACTTAGCTTTTAGATTCAATGACACCAAGGGTTTAAGAGCTACTTCAGCCATTTTTTCAGCGTTTGTTAGCGCAGTTTACCTTATAGGGCAATATGTTGCTATAGGCATAATTTTCAAAATAGTGTTAGGTTGGGACTACAGATTAGCAATAGTTATTTCACTAATTGTTACATTAGCATACGTTGTTGCTGGAGGACTATTTGCAGTATCATGGACTTCGTTTATCCAAGGGCTAATAGTCATAGGGGGGCTAACTGTTTCAGCAATTCTAATAGTGAATAATCTTGGAGGACTAGAGCAAGTTAACAAGGTTTTAGCTGAAATAAGCGAAGGACCTTTCGCAGAGTACTTAAATAAGCCTTGGGGTCCCTGGGAAGTATCGCTTATTTCACCGCTATTCCTATTTACGCTCTTTGGATTAACGGTGCCCTTAGGATTAGCTGTAGCTCCCCATATAATAAACAATGTAATGTCGCTTAAGGACACATCACGTATGAAGTATTTGCCACCAGTAATGTTTGGCTTAGGTTTCCTACTGCTTTCGACAGCTAAGATAATTGGGATTTCAGGTAGGGTTGCTGAGTACTTAGGGATAATAACTTTACCTAGTCACCCAGTAATTCCAGGTTCTAAACTAACTGATGCCATATTTCCAGTTTTAGCTAAAGCTGTTCTACCATACGAAGTATACGTTTTCATAGCAGTAGTTGTTTTAGCAGCAGTTATGTCAACTACTGATAGGTTACTTTTAACTTTCGGCGTAAACATAGCTTACGACATATACCATAATGTAATAGCTAAGGGCAATTCGTCAGCTAAGAAAATCAATTTAATAAATAGAGCAGCCATTGTCTGCGCAGGCGTGTTAACAGCATACATAGCTATGAGCCCTCCGCCGCTAATAGCGTGGCTTATATGGTTAGCTTTAGGAATAATGTTTTCCACATGGTTCCCAACGCTTTTCCTTAGCTTATACTGGAGGAAAACCACTAGAAACGCAGTATTATGGGGTATGTTCGTAGGTTTCATATCAACAATTATCGTTGGATATGCTGCAGCGAAACCGCCATTAGGTTTAGGCATTAACCTTACGGTTGCTGGAGCGCCAATATACTTTCCTGTCATAGGTTTTCTAGCGTCTACAGTTACCATAGTTGTTGTTAGCATTATTGAAAACTTGAAGATGCGTGTTGAAAATGAAGTTTTGGAGTAAAAATGAAAAATTAAGTAGGAAGGAAATTATTGACTTACAAAACAGGTTACTTAAAGAAACTATTAGAAGAGCCGCTAAAAGCATCCTTTACAGGGAAAAGCTAAGAAACATAGATATTAGTAGTGTAAATGTTGAGAAAATAACTAAACTACCTTTTACAACAAAAGATGAATTAAGAAAGCATTACCCCTACGGTGCTTTAGCTGTACCTTTAAGGAATGTTAGAAGAATTCATTCGTCAAGTGGAACCCTAGGGAAACCTGTTTTAACGTTTTATACAGCAAATGATCTTGAAGTATGGTATGATTTACTTGCTAGAAATCTTTGGGCTATAGGCGTTAGACCTGGAGACATCTTTCAAAACACAGTAGGCCATGGACTATTCACCGGAATGGGATACATGTTTGGAGCTGAGAAAATAGGTTGCGTTGTAGTACCTTATGGTCCTGCTGGCCCTGAAAAACAACTTAAAGCAATGATGGAGCTTGGAGTAACTGTTTTCCATGCAACACCATCTTTTGCTTTAAAACTCGCAGATTTAGCTGAAGAATGGAACCTAGTTCCAGGCAGGGATCTTAAACTTAAATTAGCGGTAGTTGGAGCAGAGTTTTGGACAGAATATTCTAGAAAGAGAATAGAAGACGCTTTAGGAATAGAGGCGTTCAATAATTATGGATTAGCTGAAGTCGGAGGCCCCGGAGTTGCTGTTGAAACCCCGGAGCATAAGGGATTAATGCATGTTTGGGCAGATAACTTCCTAATTGAAGTTATTGATCCGGAAACAGGGGAGAGTTTAGGTGAAGGAGAGGAAGGAGAATTAGTGATAACTACTCTTCGTAGAGAAGCAATGCCCTTAATAAGGTATAGAACAGGCGACATAGTGAAGCTTAAAGGATTCGATTGTGGCGAAAGACCATGTCACCCCTTAATTTCGTGGATTAAAGGAAGACTTGATGACATGGTTAAAGTTAGAGGAATTGGCTTATATCCGGAAAATGTTGAAGAGGTAATAATGAAGTTTAAAGAATTAAAGCCAAATTATGTTATTATATTAACAGAATACGATAACATTAAGGTCCTTGTTGAAGCGAAGAAAGGACTTGCTAAGAATTTGAAAGAATGTTTAGAGGAAAGAATAGCTAAGGAGTTAAAGAAGAAAACTTTGTTAAAAGTAAACGTGAAAGTTGTAGATTCTAACGAAATAGAAAAATATGTTCCAGTGAGAGGAAAAACAAAAAGAATAGTTGATCTAAGAACCATTTAGGTGTTCACACACTTGGTTTCAAGAAGAAAATATGGTTTATTAACTGAAGAGCAATACAAGGTTTTACAATTAAGAATTAAGGGATACACGCAAAGGGAAATAGCCGAAATAATGAGTACTTCAAGAGAAAATATTGCGATCATAGAGAAGAGAGCTATGAGAAATGTTAAGCTAGCTGAAGAAACACTTAATGCATATAAGGCCTTATTAGCAGTAGCTAAAGTAGTAATAAAACCTGGCACTCATCTTGTAGAAGTACCTAAGCTAGTTATTGAAGCAGCTGACAAGGTTAAAGTCAAGTTAAAAGCAAATTTTACAAGAATATATGATGAAATAAGGTTTAAAGCGGGAAATAACGTACATGGAACAAAAGTTGTAAAGCCAATAACAATACTAATATTTAGAAATGGCGACATAAGCGTAATTCCAGCCTAAACCATACCTTAATAATTTTTAGTTTTAAACATAAAAATACATAAAGTATGCTTTCTCCTAACGTAGTTGGTGAATTCATTTTGGTTAAAGAATATGACATTATAGCTTTTGGTACAGGTTCAGCTATGAACATTGTTTCTGAAGTAATAAACATGAATCCCAGCGTTAAAGTTGCTGTTATAGAGAATGAAATGGTTGGAGGAATATGTTTAACTAGAGGATGCATTCCATCAAAGAAACTTCTTTACGCTGCTGAAGTAATGCATGAAATTAAAAGAGCTCATCTCTTCAACATCCATGTTGAATCTGTAAAAGTAGATCCTAGTACTTTGCTTCAAAGAGTTAGGGAAGAAATAAGGCATGAAAGCTTATTGATAGGAAGAAGTTTACGTGAACATCCAAGAATAGATTTGTATAAAACCACGGGAACCTTTGTTGAAGACTACACGGTGGATGTTAGAGGAAGAGAGATTAGGGGAGAGAAAATACTTTTATGTACAGGTTCAAGACCCTACATACCATCCATAGAAGGGTTAAGCGAAGTAGGCTGTTTTAGGTTTAGCGATGCTTTTAATTTTTTTAATCGCTTCTACTTGTTTGATGGGGTGGCTTGATGACCCGCTTTGCGGT
>CAYOTT010000018.1:0-31794 GCA_964406965.1 uncultured Desulfurococcales archaeon
TAACTATTGCTTCAGCAATAATGCATTTAACAAAAACATTTACAGCAAACGATTTCTACAACATATTCAAAACAATATTCACAACACTAACCAAATAAACCATGAAACACCAAACATAAACAGAGGAAATAATTTAGACGAGAAAAATAAAAATCCTATGCAACATTGCTTACTTAAAACAACATGTGAAACTACATTACATTTCTTAGAACCTATTTAACGCCTTTGATGGTATAGCTTATTAAATGTTTTATTACTAAGTAAGCTTATATACCGTATTTTCACTGGAATATTCTCATCAGAATATTCCAATAGTTATAGAGAGATAGGAGCGTAAATCGCTAGCATGCAGTAATCAGTGGCTGCTGGTTTACTGTAGGAGGAAAAAGTTAACAAGGCTTTGCGAAGCTATTTTAAAGCTTCTGGCTCAGCGTTACTGGCCCTCTAAGATGCTGGTTCAGAAGCTTTACGAAGCACACTTAATATTCAGTCCATAACTCGGAGTAGTAACTGGGTTGCTAAGTCTGCTAGAAGCTATGGGGTTGGTGGAGAAAATTCCGCTGTGGAAAACTAGGGTAGCAGATGCTGTTATAAGCATCGCTCACCACTACTATCAGGTCCTGCTAAAAATAGGGGAGCTCGTGGAAGAACACAGAGTTAAAAAAACCAAACCTCCAAACAGTAATGTATGAACTAGCCTTAGAAACACAATTCATGCTAGGAGAGCTCATGGCAAAACATCATAGATTAAATAGAGCATACACTATCTTACCCTACGGGCAAGGAGAGATAGACATAGTACTTCTAAATAAAAACAAGAAACCAGTAATAGCATATGAAGTAAAAAATAGGGGAAATAACTATAGATTGATTGAGACAAACTAAGTTTAAACCTCAGCGCTCTTCGGCACAACGAAGTACAGTGTATCCTACTACAGATAGTGAAGCTTCCTAAGGAATCCCATTAATACCTCTTTAGACAGCTTTTGGCATTACCTCTGAAAGTCTAAACAATGGCCTATCACACTCTGTCAATGTTATACTACACTAATAACGTTCTAAAGGAAGTAAAGAGCTAAACAAGTATTTTATCAGGAACTTAAAGAACTAAGGTGTTATTATATGGCGTATAAGGCTAGAAATTTGTTAAGAGAATTACGTATTTAGGCTTTGATAACACTTCGACCAATTAAGAACCTAGACAATTGTCAAGTTTAAGAATGATCTCGAACATACAAGTTCACTCATACTCTGGGTGTTTTATCGGCTTTTAAAATCATGATAGAACTATTTTAAGACCGATTGTAATAAGTAATAGCATTCCATGAAATCTCTAAGTATCTGTGATCAAAATCTTACACTGTCAAATCCTTTGCGTATATTCCGTCGACCTTGCGTTATTACTGTTATTAATGGCGACGTAAGGCGTAATTTACTGCTCCATGTTGTGCCTTGATAAGATACTATCAGTACAAATGTTCTGAATGAGTGGTTAACCTTATTGTAAAGGTATTCAATAGCGCTATCTAGGGCTTTACCTTTAAGATCCGCTAAATGTACCAAATAGACGTATTCGGCGCTCTAAGAGATAACATACCTGATTAACATCATTGTAGATTATAAAGGAAGAATTTAAGTCTGGATAAACGTAGCCATACTTCGCATATCTATCTATTTCAATGCCATGCCATGATTATATATTCGTTTCATGAAGGAATACTACTTGAAGTCCCGAGTTCATAAAACATCTGAGCTACTTCATTTTTCTTAAAAGTAGTTATAATATTAACTTAAAATAGTAATTTTATGAAAAAGTATTAAGTAAAAAGTTAAAGAATGTTTCTTAGTTATACCTAATGGTGTAAGGAGTTCCTCAGTGTTTAACTATACTTAACTAATACCCATAAACCATAAATAAATGCTTTCAAGCTATCTTTGCTACAAAGATGTAATGATGTGACCTTTCATTAATGCCTTTAATGTTAAAATCTATTAGAAAACTTAATGAGATTCAATGCAACTTGAAGAGAGACGAAGCTTTGTTCTACTGGGATGTTATAGGATATCACACATACTTTTATGGTATGACAAATATTATGTTTGTACTATTGTTTCCCGGCACATTTATACTTACGTAGCTATTCATCAATTCTATGCATTGAATAATAGCATCGTGGGTTTGATCATAGATATATACCTTACTACCCATAGGGAAGAACATGAAAGCAAATGTATTTCTCGGTATTGGTATCCTCCATATAAATATTTCATCGGTAAGTACGGGTATTACATTATGTATAGAAATGATAAATGATTTGTTAAAATACATATCATAGCATGCAGTATTGTTACAGAGCATAGGATCTAAGAATAATGTAGGGTATTTAATTACTTTGAATTCTTTAACTAAGGTCTCAATTGCATATTTATTCCATGAATCAACATCTAAGATCACATATCTTATCCTTCCTTTAAAATAGGTTTCTACTCTGAGATCTTTAGAATTAACATAATGACTTCTACCAATATATACAGGGTAATAGTTCTTGGATAGATTGTAAGGAAAAACTCTTTGTAACCATTCTACTCCATCAAACACCTCAACTTTATCTCCAGATTTTGCCGTTAACGCGATAAATCCTGTTTTACCTAGATGCAGCTTCACTAAACCGTTTTTCGATCCGTTAGTAACCCAAATTTCTGGAAAACCATTAATGTTTATCATTATGTCAAAGGCGCCTCTCTTCGGATCTGCCATACTCCAAGCATATCTAGATATAATTCCTTCACCAGTACCAATTTCGTGGTTATAAGATACGATAACAGTAATTTCTTTACTAACGGGGAAATCTGCCGAAATATATCCTTCTCCATTAAAATACCAATCATATAGATGAGGAATAAACATCATTCCCCTATAATCCCTAAGTTTTAAGGGAAGTACCACTATAGTTTTGTTTATTTTAAGATATGAATATGCTATTCCTCTATGCGTTAGTATTAGAATTGGATAGGTGTTATTTTTGATAAAATACGCCGTAGTGTTGATCCTAAAGCTAATATCTACTTCTTTGCCTGGTTGAAGCTGTAGGTTTACTTCCTTGATTATCATATTCTTGTAATGATCTAGAACAATTATCTTAGTTATTCTATAGCTTATGTTACCAATATTAACCACGGTTAGGTTTAATATGTTTGGTTCACTTAATAGAGCCTTACTCGTGATCATCGGTGGCTGAGTCTTCAACACAACACCTTGTGATGCTTTAAGGTGTAAATAAAGTACAGAACCTACAGAAATGACTAAAACTATTAACGTAAACATAAATAAATGGTGATCCATTATGCTTTTTCGAAGTTTTTTAAGGGTACTTTTCAAAGCATTCGATGAGTTCATCTAGGACCTCCTCTGGTTTCTCAATACATTCTCGTTTAATTTCGTATAAATTCACATTACCATAGAGTCTTACTGGATTTAGGCAATGCTTAACATTGTCTAAATCCTTTCTTAGAAAGGCTACAATACGATCCATTTTGTCTATTACAACATAACTTATGTTATAAGCTTTTGCTATTTCTGCTAACAATGAATATGTAAGCAAGCAGTATTCCTCTCGAGAGACATCGGCACGATTAATAACTCCTGTAAAGTCATAAACAACTCTATATGGTATAAGTTTCCTCGCAATCAGAGGATATAGATAGAAGCCCTCTTTACCATAGATTTTAGTAAGGTCATTGAGGATGTTGAGAACGAACACATCATACAATGGAACCATAATATTACCTCTATTCCTCATTACAATTTCAGTAATATATCTTGATACTCTATCATATGAACTCATCCATCCACTCACGCCTATTGCTCTATTTAGTCCATACTCGTAATTATTGTAACCCGAGTACATTATATTGAATATTATGGCAAACATTACTATCAACCAGAGTAGTTTTCTTAACACGTTTTTAGTGTGAAGCACTTTTACGGTAATAATAGATATTTCTATGATAAAATAACTTAATAAAAGTTCTATAAATAATTGTATATGAAGAAAATATCTATTCGGAATTGTTAATGCTTGATAAAGGCTGCCATAATAAATAAGTGTGAAGAGCAGCATCATGAAAGGGAGTGATAGACATAATAAGTAGAAGAACATGTATTTAACATCGTTCTTCTCAAATAATTTTAGCAGGCTAAAAATGCATAAACTTGCAATAGCACCAAGTACAAAAGGCTTTGAATCCTCTACAAGGGGTAACTGTAAGATATCAAGTCTCTCTAACAAGTTACTTAATACATTATCGAAAACACCGTGGGAAGTGAAGTATTGTATTCTCTCGAAGAAGGTGAACCTACCGAAAATACCTAGTTGAGGATACACGTAATAAGTTACTTCATGAAGCCAAAGAATGCCTAGGAAGACTGCGATAGATAACATTGTACTAAATGCTAAAACCCCCACTCTATCTTTACAATTAGCTAGATGACTAGACCTATACATAATGAAAGTAAGCAATATTATAGGAATAGAGTAAAGAAATGTTAGCTCAGGTCTTGTAACGAACAAGAGACCAAGCGATCCTAAATATGCAATAAGGAATCTTAGTTCTCGACTTGTTATAGCCTTTATGCTAAGATAGAGGCTAAGAAGTGCCAATAGATTCGAAAATATGTCTCTATAAGGAACTACTGAAAAGAGGACACGTATAGGATTCGTTACATATATGGATAATGTTAATAGTGTAGCTAATGCCCGTGTTAATATGTACGTAGTCGGCGATTCACTTTGATATAGTGAGACTAATACTTTGAAAAACATATACGATGACAGGACACTAATGAGAAGCGAAGCAATTCTTACTGGATAAATAAGGTCGTTATAAATGGACCGAAATGGTGTAGCTAAGAGTCTCAGATATAGTATGAATGGAGTCCCGATAATGGGGAACTTATCATAAACTTCTATTTCCTTTAAGCCATAAGCCATTAAAGTATATGAGTAAGAATCCGCATAATACATTGTAGGAGTAACTTCCAATACCCTTAAACTCATTATCAAGCTCACTACAATCACTATTGCATCGTAAAAATAGTCATTGACTAAGAGGCGTTTAAACATTATGCTTCACTCTAAGAAGGGCTAATTATACTCAGCAAGAAGCTTCGAATGTCCTTTATATGACGAAGTTTAAACGTATCAAAATCATGGTCACTAAAGGATGTGATCATGTAGGCTCGCTGCTCGTCTTCATCAGGCCAAAAACCGTGTAGGCCTTTCAAAGGTGTAGTTATCGAATAGAAGTTCGGGAAAAACTCTTTACATAGATTTGTCTGCACTACCAGATCCCCGTATTCCTTATTCCCAAAGTACACTCCATAACGCAGCAATACATCCCTATTCGTCTCCATACTAAATATCCTAACCCTACCCCTTAGCTTCTTATTTATAATCTTAAGAATCAATTCCTTATGCCTATGATCGTCAACCCAGATAAAGGTTAGAGTAGCATCTATGAAGTAGAATATGGAATTCTTTAGGTCGTACTTTTGAAATAGGCCTTCAATATCGATGTATTCGTCAGCATTACATATACCATGATCCGAAAAAATCATTAATCGCACTGACTTAGCCAGTCTATAAAACAATCTATATATATAGGAAAGACTTATATCAACTATTCTTAATTTTTCAAACCATTGTTCTGTACACACTCCCAGCTTATGCCCTACACTATCCAAGTCATCAATGTAAGCAAAGAAAACAAGGTCCTGACCTACCTCAGCCTTATTGCTATAAATATCTTTTAGTAACTTAATCAAGTTACTCTGTACATTTCGTAGTGAATGACCAAAATAATATACATCAGCACTATATTTCTCTTCAAAGGTATTTTTTAGCTTAAGGAAGAACGGATTTTCATTCATATAGTAGTAAGGATAAACATAGAATTTGTTAAGGTACTCTATGGGTATGCCACAGAGTTTTGCGACATTCTTTTTAAAGGTGCCGAAAACGGGATTGCATAAACTGAATTGATACATATATCTCATTGGTTTAGGTGAGTAACGAAGTTTATGTAAAATACCCTGAAAGTACGGATTACAATACATGCTGAGGTGTTTATCGCTTTGTCTATGGAATTTAGAGATGTAGATGTAGGGCATCCAATGTTTTGTTTCTTGAGGAAGTTTCCCAGACAGCATTGTTGATTGTATACCAAACGAATATCCCGGAATGTTTTCTAGAATAAAAACTCTTTGCTTCATTAAATTAGCCAAGAAAGGTGTATCATAACTGTTTATGTATTTTAATGGTAGAGCGTCTATGTAAACAAACATGTAAATATTATTGAGCCTCAAGTATCATCACCATATTAGGATGCACGCTTCTTAAATAGAACTACTCCTCTTATCACACCAACATATAGTAGCCATTATATTCATGTAATGATTTGATATATAAGATATGTTAACAACGCCATGAGAAGAGCATTTTATAATCGGGTTCTGGATCATGTATGCTATAGAAGTTCATTTCAAACCAATCCAAAACATTCATTATCTTCTCATTATCTTCTTTAGAGAATTTTTTCTTCCATTTATTTAGGACATGATATGGATCTTTAACATAGCCTTTTTCTCTTGAAGTTATACTAAACTTACGCAGATTCAAGTAAGCATTCTTTGGTACCTTCTCTTCTATGTAACTAAAGATCTTATTTAGTTCTCTTACACTATCTAGAACAAGTCTTTCATAGACAACCGTGTACCACCATCTGTATATCTGATAGCAGAGAGGAACGTAATAATCTAAAGCCCATAACGCTGCCTGAAATTCATAATAACTTGATATTTGTCCTAGCTTTCTAATTATTCTAGGTTTGTCTAAAAGCTCTTTTATTTTAAGCACGTCATGTAGTAGTATTTTCTTAAGTACCTCAGTAGAGGCCTTAGGTCTTCCAAAAGTTGAAAGCTGTGACTCGATAACAGCACATGGATGTCTAATAATCATGTACATACCCCTTATTTTAAAGTTCCTAGCAAACCAAGGTAAGAGTCTAATACCGTTTACAAATTTGATCAAGGGAAAACCTATTACCCCCTTTAATGGAACTACAGATCTTTTTGCTTTCCATAATTCATTGAATAAAAACATCGGAGAGATCAGCATTTGAACCCTGCCTTTAAGCACATTATAAAGATAGTCGAATAATTCAATGTTCTCTTCATGGATATGCACATAAAGTCTTCGGTGACAGAATCCTAGTCTTCTAATTAATCTCCTCGCATATGGATAGAAATCGGGATTTAAAGGCTCATAAATGAGTCTATATCTAGGTAAGGATAAAAGTAGTTCTGCTAACCAAGTAGTGCCACTTCTAGAAGTTCCAAAAATAGCTAAGCTCTTTTTTACATCATAAATTGAATTTGCTGCATGAGTGAGTAAATTAATTAATGATGTTAGTGTCCCAGCACTTCTAGACGCATATATGAATAGTCTATTTAACGCCATAGCCCTAGCCCTAACCTGAATCACTGTTTTCGAATGCATAATATAAATGAAAGTCTAGATCATATATTCGTACCATAAATGCACTATATTGTGTCCTATATCTTTAAGCTTAGTAGATGACGCCACTTCCTTTCTTCCTCTATATAGTATTATTGTTAAGAATTTTAGGACTAAGATTCTTAAGAAATCACTTAATCTTAATTTACGCCTAAACATAATAATAAGTTCAATTACGTCTCTACATCTGTTGCCTCGCAGAATTAAGTGATTTAATGACAAAATCAAGAGATTAAGAAATACTGTCATAAGTTTTTGTTCTTTACGGCTTTGTTCAAATTCATTAATGAATTTGAACATATTGCTATTATTTATGTTGTTCCCAAAGTATGGAAGGACCTTCCTAACATATCTCTCGAATAACTTCAAAAGAAACTGCAGTAAATCATTGTCTGAAGATATGTTGTATCCTAGATTTCTAATACTTTGTTTTAAATAATTTAAATCGCAACTTCTTTTGAAGTTTGCCATGGTGTAAAGCAGTTTTAATTCATTTCTTTCAACAATGTTACTTACTATCTCAAAATTGTTCTCTGCAACTAAAGGTACTTCTGTAAATCCCTTAGGCGTAAGACCTAAGCTTAGCTCCAAAGCATAGAGAAGAGAGAGAACTCGTTTACTGATAATGTACATAGCTTCATTTATACGGACATCATTTATAGCAACAAAAATGTAGTCAGCTATCGAGCTTATTACTAAATTCAAGGCGTCTTCAAGATTTATCACGGGTTCTTTAGTTTTCTCTATGATATGACATCGCTTATTTATATTAGAACACTTAACCTTTTTCATCTCGTAGAAATTTACAGTATTGAATTTAAAGAACCTTAGTAACTTATATAGTGCTGGCCATGTTAAAGTTAAACTAACATGGGTTTCTATTCCTTTTTGCCTCAAGGTATTGGTAATGACATCGGCTATTTTAGTACAATTAAGTAATTTACATTTAATGAATGAGGTGAGATCGGTTAATGCTATCAGATCGAGATCGCTAATGACTAGTTTTTCTGCATCATTGTTTTCTAGTTCAAGACAGCTTATCTCATTTTTCGCAATACTCCCAATAACATATAAAAATAGTCTTCTCGGCTTAACACGAGTTAATTCATTATAGACGAGTAATAAGAGATACTCATAAAGTCTTTGAATTTTTGAAACATTGCAGTTCAACAAATGCACTTTAGACACCAACTTTTTAACATCACAGATTGATAGCTCGCTTGATAATTTTATTTCTTCAAGTTATTCATGGTTCTATTAATTATTTAGTAGTAAATCGGGTGCTTTTGAGCAAGTCTCCTAATAAGTTGCAGTATTTAAGTATGGCTTTACAAGAGTCTTCAATATCCTAGGTTCTGCTAACTTCTCATTTGCACTATTTATTACCATTTATTTACAATGTAATAGTACATTCTATCCTGTATGAACTTTTATTTGGGAATCTATATGCTTTTTCATGGAGTGGACATCTTCAGGAGTTAATGTTTAATAAACTCATTATTGGGCCTCTTAGTAACATTTTCTCTCAGTTTTATTTCTGTATCCTCTAATTGTCCTATAAACATAGATAGTATAGTTCCTATCTCATTTGGTTAATTCCTCGATTTTACTTGGAGCAAACATAAATTTCTCAGAGGAGTCCTTTCCACCTTAGAGGTTATAGGTAATGCTTCTTGAAGCATTGATTCTACTACCGAATATAGTAACATCTCCTACCATACAAAGGGAAATAGTAATGCCTAAGCTCCTCAGTGATGCCTCGGTATTTCACTATAACCTACATAGCCTACAATGTAACAATATATTCCCATAAATGATGTTGGATCTTATTATTCGAATAAAGAGGCCATATTATCTAATTCAATTCTTTGATTTTGTTTTCATAAACATTTTTTCAATTTTATTGATTATATTATTCCAATCGTAATTATCTACGGTATGAGCTCTAATTGATAAACGTAGACGATGGAATTTTTCAGGTGATCTTCTCCATAAGTTGTAGTACCATAGTATAGCTTTACAGAAGCCTTCACTATCACTTACTTTTACTAATTTACCTGTTATACCATTTATCACAATATCTTGAATGCCGGGAATCATTGAGCCTATGACTGGTAATCCGGATGCCATAGCTTCTAAGACTCTTAACGGCATTCCCTCGCTTTTAGAAGGAGCTAGGTATATGTGAGAGATAGCATAGTTTTTTCTCAAAATACTGTTATTAACGTATCCTAGGTATCTTACATTGTTGTAAAGCTTAGTTAAGGTACGTACATGTTTCTCATATGGTCCTGTTCCTGTTATTACAAATTCGACATCATTTCTGAGATGGGAATATTTTCTATTGAATTCTGTAATTATTTTACATAGGATGTCAGCTCCTTTTTCTGAATGTAGCCTACCTGTCCATAGTATACGGAACTTCTCATTATTGGCCTCTACGTAGTATTTCGATACATCAATACCATTAGGAATTAGATACACTTTATTTTTATCTATACCATAGTGTCTTGTAAAAATGTTGTAGAGAGTTCTGTTCAGAACGTGTAGTGCATCAAAGGTTCTGTACGCGTCTATATATAGTGGCATGTATAGCTTGTGTAAGAACATACGCCATGGCTCTAAGGGAGAGTGAAAACCTGCGATGAGGGGGGTAGCCATGAACTTCTTTAGTTTTTCTAGTAATAGCTCATTTGGAGGATAAGCCATTACATAAATCGCATCATAACTTCGAGCGTATCTCAATACACATCCTAGATCTATTATTGGGAATCCTCTTGGCAGCTTCATGTATCTACATACACGTAGCTTTATCCCATGCGCTTTCAATTCACGAGAATTAGCTACGCAAATCTTACAAGGTCTGTATTTAACATACAAAACACTAATTTCATAACCTCTATCTCTGAGTCTCTTGGATACCTCTACAATCCATTTCTCGCCTCCCCCTGGATAGTCGATGTGATGAGGGTGTATGAAGAGAATTCTCAATGCATTCATTGTATGAAGGCTCTAGAACTCATTTTGCCATCTTATTGCTAGACTGCGATACAAAGTTTCAAACCTCTTTGCGATCTTGTTGATATCATATTTAGTGGCGACTCTTTTAAGCGTAGCCTCATCAAAGTTTTGATGGTCGAAGTTCATAATAGTTTTTGTAAGAGCAACAATATTATCCCTCTCAATAAGTATGCCTGTTACGCCGTTTCTAACTATCTCGTTTATTGGTGGCACATTATATGTTATGACTGGTGTACCTGTTGCAAGCGCTTCGAGTATGACTATTCCGAATCCCTCGGGATATCCTAGGTGTATTAATGCCTCTGCCCTCGACAATAGTTTAATCTTCGTTTCCTCATCTACAGAGCCTAGCAAAGAGATGTTTCTCTCGAGGCCATATCTCTTGATGAGTTGTATTAACTTGTATTTCAGAGAACCATCACCGATTATGATGAGCTTGTAGTCAGGTCTATATTTGGTAATGATTTTGAAAGCTGCAATGGCATGATCGTAATGTTTTCTTTTTTCTAAACGCCCTATCATTATGAAGAGATGGTCTTCGACCTTCCTAGGTAAATGTATGTACTTCCTCACTTCTATGCCAGGAGGAATAATCACTATATTCCGGCTCTTTATCAAACGGATTCTTTCTGCTTCTTGTCTGGTATATCTTGAGGGCACGTGTATTACACTACAAGGCGAGTTAATTTCTAATAAGTCTTGGATAATTATCTTAGCCGTTTTGGATACAGCACTAAGAAATTGTGTAGTTTCCTCTAGATGATGTATTGAACATATGGTAGGCACATCTGACTTAGTTATATATGATAGTAGATTCGGAAAATGACTATTTAAGTGAACAATAGGTGATGTGTATTCTTTAATAAGTTCCTTAATGAGTTTAGAAGCTTTGTATAAAAATCTTATAACGTTCGTAGGTTGTTCTGACGGTAAAGCATTATGTTTATAGATTTTTAAGTTAATTATGTCCATATTGTTCACTGCATATATGCTTATATTGTCTACAGCTCCAGTAATTACATGTATTCTATAACTGTTTTTAGCTAATTTTTTGAATACCTCAATGAGGAAACGTGGACCCCCACTTGTTGTAGCTATATAATCTATTGCGAATATTATATCTATCATGTTTGCTAAACAATTTCAAGCAATCTTATGTAGTATTCTTCTAATTTCATTGAAATTTTATTCCAGTCGTAACATGCTGCTATTCTTGAACTATATCTTCTCATTACTTTGTATCTATTTAGTGCTATGTATATGTGCTTAGCTAATTCTTCCACATTTAACGGCATTTTATATCCATTATAACCGTCTATTATGAGATCGTTTGCCGCATTCATAGGATGACTAAACGTTATTACTGGTAATCCTGCAGCATTTGCTTCAAGTGCTACTATACTGAAGCCTTCACGCGTTGAGGGAAGCACAAAGACTTTGGAGGACTTTAAGATCGATATGTATCTTTCGTGGGAATTTACTGGGTCTAGCAACTCTATATTCTCTTCGAGATGTAACTCTTGTATGAGTCTTTTAAGTCGCGGCTTCTTAGGTCCATCACCTATAATTATGCATTTTATATCGTTTAACTCTCTTCTCAACAAATCTATAGCTTGTACCAGCATTTCGACTTTTTTCTCATACGTTAGACGGCCAGCATATATTACGTCTGATTGATGTTCTTTGCTTGGTGATATGTTCTTTATTAGCTGGTAGTCAACACCGTTTTGGATCACCGCTATATTTCTCGCTCCTAAAGCTTCCAAGGTTAGTTTTGTCCTCTTAGATACTGCTATGTTATTTTCTGAGAGCTTAGCTAGAAGTCTTTCTATGATGTAGCCAGTGAGGCCTAGTGCTTTGCCTAGGTACTCTAACCAGTAATCGCGCCAAACTTCGTGCCATGTAAGGACTAGGTTTACACGGCCTAGCATTTTTAGTTTCTTGACCAGGTGAAGTATAGGGTAGTGAAGGTACGGTATGTTCTGTACGTCTACTACATCTATGCCTTCTCTAACCATGGCATCTATGGCCTTACTCATGGTTGCCGCATAGTAGACTGCCTCTCCTAATGAGCGGCGGTCACCACTATAGAATTGGACTGGTGGCGCTGTGCCATAATATGTTACGTTACCATAGCGTTTAGTGTTACTGTTATTGTCCCAGTATCTGTAGCCTATTATATAGATTTCATAGTGTTTAGAAAGACGTCTGGTTAGCTCATATATTCTCTTCTCGACTCCACCTTTGACATAGGGGTATATTGCATCATAGATGAAGGCTATCTTCATCGCACTGTTTGTTTAGGTTACGAGTTCTCGGGTAGTTAAGACGAGGTTCATTGTTTGAGGATAACGACGCATTGCCACCACATACATTTCCCTCGGTAGAAGCTTGAGCAGTTGGTGGAGGTTCTGATATGTGGTTTCTACTAGTAATATTTTTGTCCTACGTAGGGTTCTTTGTGCTCCTTTTAGTACGTCTACTTCGTGTCCTTCTACGTCTACTTTTAGTACGTAGTAGGTTGTTGCCGAGGTTAATCCGAGTTGTTCTAATAAGCTGTCAAGGGGGAGCGCTTGGACCATTATGTAATGAGTGCTTGGCTTCTCTTGATTCACGACATGGGAGTGTGCTGTATACACATTGTTTATGACCAGTTTTATTCTACCTTTTTGTGAACTAGATGCCATATGTAATGCTACGACGTTGAATACTTTATTCAGCTTAAGATTATAGCGGAGAACTATATAGTTTCTAGGGTCAGGCTCTAGTGCAATTACTTTATGCACAAGATTTGAGAAGAGAATGCTATACTTACCTATATGGGCACCAACATCGATGAATATTATCTGGTAGCTGTTCCTTTTAGCTCTCTCCTTCAAATTCTTTAGCTTACTGCATAGAATGTTTATTTCTTCAGTTTCAGAAAGCGGTGTTACGACATTTAGATCTACCGTATGTTTTCTCACAATAAAGTATTTTCCATATGTTCTTACTATGCAGTTCTTGTGCAAATGTGGACCTATATGGCCTCTGTACGTAGCTTTGAATGTTAAGCCTTTAAGGTATGCCTTTACGAGCGGTAATGTGCATCTTGGTACAGCTATGTGAGCGGGTATATGTATAACTCGACTAATGTATACTGCGTAGTTTCTTAGTTTGTCGCTGAGCTTCAAATCTCTTATTGTCTCTTTGCCTGTCTTGATGTATATATTAGTCTTAGTAGTCTATACTCCATTCTTTTTAGGTATAGCGTTAGTATTGCTAGTAGTAGTGATTGGAATCCTATTAGTGTTGTTATTATTGCTACGAGTCCTTTTACGTAGTATTTTATTCCTGTGAAGAAGTAGTGATATGCTACGTATGTTCCTAGTGTTAGCCCGGGTATTAGTAGGAGTGCTCCTAGGGTGAATGCGAAGAATGTTGGGTTGTATCTTAGTGCGAACTGTATTATTGTTTTGAGTATTCGGTAGCCGTCTTGTAGTGGGTTTAGTTTTGGCTGGCCTCCCAATCTTGGCTTGTATGTTATTGGTTGTTCTTTTATGCGGTATCCGTAGGCGTATGCTTCTACTATTAGTTCTGTTGCGAAGGGCATTCCTTTATGTGTTAGTGGTATTGTTTCTAGGAGTTCACGTGACATCGCGCGGTATCCGCTTTGTGTGTCTCGTATGCCTACTCCTATCATTAATCTGGCGAGCCATGATAGTATTTTGTTGCCTATTTTGTTTAGTGTTGACATTGCTCCTGGCTGTAGTTTTGCGAAGCGGTTTCCTACTACCATGTCTGCTTCGTTCTGCTCTATAGGCTTGATTAGTTTGGGTATTTCGGCTGGGTCGTAGGTTCCGTCGGCGTCGAGCATTACTATTATTTTTGGCTTATACTTTCTGATGGAGTAGTTGAATCCTTGAATGTAGGCGTCGCCGTAGCCTCTTCCGTTTTGCATTATTACTTCTGCTCCCCTGTTTCGAGCTATTTCAACTGTTTTATCTTGGGATCCACCGTCGACAACTACTATATGGTATTTTTTACCGTGTTTTCTTAGGGTTTCATGTACTCTATCTAAAACCCAGCCTACACCTGCTTCCTCATTAAGCGTAGGTATTACGACAACTATTTCGGGGCTTTTCTCATAAGTTCCATTAGAAACCATAAATTTAGCCTTAACAGCTATTTCTTGTCTTAATTGTTTTAGCTATTCCTTATTAATGCCTATATTGCTTGTTACAGTTGGTTTTCGTTCATGTTTCAGACCGGTTTGGCTTAATGTTTATGGGTCTTTTAGTGCTTTTATGAATTGTTTTAGTGTGTTTGAGTGTTGTGATGCTTGTTGTGGGTTGATGTTTTCTGCTAGTTTCTTTGCTGTTTTAAGTGTTTTTACTTATCTTTTTCCTTGGAGTTGTAGGATGTGGTCTAAGTGTTCTTCGGGGTTGTCGATGTTTTCCGGGTTAGGTACTTCCATGCCTGCTAGGATCCATGCTTCTATAGCTTTCTTAACCATGATTGGATATGTTTTTGGGTGTTAAATGTTTCTGGTTATTTCAGTAAGTTTTTCGAGGACTTTGTCTTCGGGATGTTCATGTTGGTCTTTTAAAACCATTACTTTAGAGTAGTTTTTAACAACTAACTTAGCGTTTACGAGGCGTGAAGCTTTGCTCGGTCTGTTTCCTCTCATTAAAAGGATTTCGGCTTTAACATTTAGTTTCTCTGTTATTTTCTGAACTACGCCCTTATCTGTTATGCCCTCTACGACTATGAGGTATGTCATGGGCTATGTTGTTTCGGGTGTTCCACCTATGAGACCGGAGTACCAGGCTTCGCCTAGGGTTCCTCCTTCTTCTAGGAGTTTCTTTACTGCTTGAAGCTCTCTTGTTTTCGACAGTTTCTTCACTGTAGTGGCTGTTTCGGGTTTTTCAACAACAAATACTTCTTCGGGTTTAACATGGTCTAGTAGGTATGGTGAATGAGTGGTCATAATTACTTGGCAAGGAGCTTTACGGGCAAGATCAACAATTGTTTCGAGAAGATGCGGATGAATACAGTTCTCAGGCTCCTCAAAAACAACTAAGCTCGCTCCAGAGTAAAGCGCTACCACATATGCAAGAATCCGAAGTGTCCCATCAGAAATGTTAGCTGGCTTAAGAGGCTCCATTAAACCCTTAACACGCAACCATATTTCTACCTGGGTTCCTTCAAGATGAGGAATAACCTCTTCAACTTCAGGTATAAGATTACGTATTACATCCTCGATACTAGCGAACATCCTTCTATTCTCGAGATAAAGATAAAGAAGAACTCGGGCAAGGTTATCACCATGATAGCCTAGTTTAGGCGGAGTATTGACGTTTGATATGGCCCTTATTCTTTCAGGAGCAAGGGAGTGTATGGCTATGTTACGAAGTATATGGGCAAGGGTACGAAGTTCCTTAATAGTGTTAATGGGGGGACTTATGAGAATGCTTCTAAACATGGTACGGCTATGTAGATTAGAGGAGGTAGGTTGTCTAGGACCAATAGTTCTTATAGTTCCATCTTGAGTAAGGATTGTTGCTTCAATACTTCTACCATTGCTTTTAAGGGCTTCCTTATTGTTTATCCATGCTTGTTCGAAGTAGTTATCGGCTGTGAGTGTTAAGGTGTATCGTGCGTTGTGGTTGTTTATGTTTGCTTCTACTTCTAAGACAACGCTAACTGTTTCGTCGAAGCCGTAAACTATGTCTTTGAAGCTTCTATAGCCAGATAATGAAGGTACTCCATCTCTAACATGGTTTCTAAGAAGCTGGAACGCTTTTGCAAGGTTGCTTTTTCCGCTCGCGTTAGGTCCTACGAAAACGTTTAACTTACCTAACTCTACTTCTACATTCTTTAAACTTAGAAAGTTTTCAACATGAAACTTAACTATTTTTGCTACAGGGGAAATGGTGTTGAGGGCCATGTGTTCTCTAACCATGATAGTTTAAAGGGGAACAGCAATATTAGTTGTTTTGACGAAACAATACATGCTTTACTCACATATGGTCTTTGTTCACATAGTGTTTTGAAATAGCTTTGTACCAAGTGTTTCTACTTTGACTTTTAAGTTTGTTTAAGTGTTTGATGCTAGTTTTTCAAGTGCTTTAGTAAGTGTTGGAAATGCTTTTTCCAGCTGGTTTCTTGTTGCTTTCCTTACTAAGTCTGTGTCCTCTAGTTTATGTTTTCTAAGCCAGTTGTTTACGGCTTCTTTGTTTTCCTCCACTTTTTCTCCGTAAACTAATAGTATTAGTTTGGCTATGTTCTCCTCTATTCTCTTACGTGTTCCCAGCAGTACCATGTATATGTTGGCTTCTTTAATTCCCTTCTTAACTTTAAACATCCATGAGCCTTCAGCTAATTCTTCTGTACCTATGATTTCTAAGCCGTATTCCATGAATTTTCTTTCGGCTTCTCGAATGGATTCTACATGTTCCCTATCTATTAAAACAAGGTATCTGTTAACTGTTATCCGCATGTTCAATAGGGTAGCTAAGGCTCTAGCTACTACAGTTAATCCTGTTCCGGTTTTAATAGGTGTTTGAGGTGTTTTCAGGATTTTGCTGTGATCATATTTCTCAGCTAATGCACTTAGCACCCTAATGTCTCTACTTCCATTACCTGTAAGTACATATGCGTGAGTGATGGTGGTATGTTCTCCTCTAACAACTCTCATAGTTTAAGTTCTTCAACTATTTTTCTAACGTCTATGCCGCTTCCTAAGAGCTCCTCTACTTCATCAAGTGTTAAGATATGGTAGTCTACAATGTCTTCTGAAGACTTTTTCAACACTATTATTTTGCAGTCTTTAGGTTTAACTAGGGTTAGTGAGTGTAGGACATCTAAACTATGGGTACTTATGATGACTTGTCTTCCCGAACTAGCTAGCCATTTAAGAGTGGATTCGAGAAGGCTTGGGTGAGCTGCAACTTCTAAGTCATCCCAGAGGAGAATTTTAGGTCTGAAATACTCTACTGCTAAGTATGTGAGAAGAATTCTCTTAACACCTTCACCTAAAGAATCTATGTCAACATATAGGGGGCCTATGTCTTCGCTAACTTCTTTCCTAACACATAACCTGTTTTTCTTAAGCGTAACCTCGGTGAATTTATCGTAAACAGTTGGCGCTATGATGGCTCTAACAACTCTTCTATGAAGCCCTTCCTTCTCAATCCATGATAGCACCTCATCCCTCATAACGTATGAATGTAGTTTCGCGTAAGCCTCGCTATTATTAGGTATGTACAGTGCGATAATATCTCTCTCCAAGCTAGCGTTTAAGGATTTGAGAAACTCCAAGTAATCATTATAATTTGCCTCCCTACCATTAAACAGCACCTTCACAATGCGGTCTCGAGCAATTTTAACCTCAACTTTCTTCACAAAAATTTCCTTAGCTGGACTCGTAGGGACTTCAGTAAACCCTATTCTAGTAGCTTCCTTAAGACCATACTTTAATACTGCATTACCTGCATAACCATATATGAGTGAAGACGGCCCGCCATGTGATGCTGCTATGAATTCACGAACCTCTTTACCGTAGGGCGGTATAGTTGTAGCATAGGGCATTGCGAGCATGTAGAGGGCTTCGAGAATAGCTGTTTTTCCAACATTGTTTCTACCTATTAAAACGTTGAATCCGCCGAGTTCTAAAGGCTTAACTAGTTTTCTAATACCACGGAACTCGGTAATATCTAGCTCCTTAACGATTACTGTATTCAAGCTTCTTAACACCGTGAGCAATAATTCTTTATTCTCACCTAGTACTTTATGTGGTGAATAGGTAATTTAGGTGTCTCCGGCTTTCCCCATAGTTGCAGTTGCTTCTAGGTTCTTAAAAATTCTTTAATGTTTTCGTGGTTTATTTTCTTGTATCTTTCTAGGCTTCCTATGTCGTACCATGGTCCTTTGTGTATGTATGCTTTTACTTTGTATTTTTCCTTTATCATCCATGGTATTAGGTTTGCCATTATGTCGAATGATTTGCCTAATTGTTTTTCTGCTTTTGGTAGTATGTGTGGGTTTAGTGTTAGTATTGCTATTGTTACGTGTGTTGGTAGCCATGGTTTTTCCTCTAATTCCACTATGGTGTCTTGTTTTAGTTTTGCTACTCCTACTGGCACCTGGTATCGGTCTGCTAAGGCTAAGGTTGCGTCTGCTTTCTTTTCGAAATGCTGTTTTAGTAGTTCTTCTACGTTTAGCGGTGCTAATATGTCTCCATACCATATTAGAACGGGGTTCGTGTTAAGTAGGCCCTTGTGGTAAGCGTTTAGTAGGGCTCCGCCTGTTCCACGGTATTCTTCGGAGTCTATGCTGTAGCTTATTTGCACACTCCATCTGGAGCCGTTGCTGAAGTAGTTTCTTATTTGCTTCCACTTGTAACCTACGAGTAAAACAATGTTTCTTAAACCATGTTTTCTAAGCCAACATATAATGTATTCTAGGAGAGGCTTCTCCTCGGGGCCAAGTGGAATCATTGGTTTAGGAACAATTTCAGTGTAAGGTCTAAACCTTGAACCCACACCTCCAGCGAGAACAGCGGCAACAATGTTAGTTAAAGAAGCCATAATACGTGTCCCCTAGGAAACATAGGTTTTTATTTTTACTAGAAAGTTTAGGGGTTAAGTTGCTTATCAGTGTTTCCGAAATGATTTTCCACAATATCTTTCTAAGATTGTGTTAACTTCTTTACTGCAGGAAGCTTTGCAGTAAACTGTTTGTCCTCTTGTTTTCGAAGCTAATATTTTAGGTATCATAGTGTCTCTGCGTTTCGCATGTATTAGCGCCACTATTCTTTTCGGGAATGATTTTAAATACTCTTTAAGTACACCATGTTTAAGCGCTTGAACAGTGTTTTCCAGCTTAGCTACATCGTCAAGCTTAGGTCTTCCCGTTTCCTCCACAACTACAATTACTTCGCTGTTTAGCAGTATGAGTTTGTCCGCATGTTTCTTCTCTCTTAAACCTAGTTTGCCTGCTGCCTTATCTAAATCAATAATTCTCATGTTTCAACCTAGTATTTTCACTCTTTCTTCCGCAAGTTCCTCAGCTATTTTCGCGAACTCTTCCTCCAAGATGCCTTCATCTGATACTTTGAGTTCCTCTAAAACAGCTTTTGAACGCTGTTTTTTAACTAGGTAAGCTGAAACCTTAGCTGGGTTTAAAGCCTCTATTTTATGAATAAGGGTTTCTTTGATTTTCTTCCTACTTGAAGCTGCAATTATATTGCTTAAACTGTAAACTAAGTAGTCACTGTGGGTTGTAATGATAATGGTTTTTCCTAAATTATTAATGGCTTTAGCAATAAGCTCTGCTAAGAGCCTTTGAGCTTTAGGATGAAGGTGTGCTTCAGGTTCCTCCACTACAACAATGTAAGGTGCTTTCCTACTTGTTAGTGCAAGCGTTAAGGTAAGGGATTCGCGAATACCTGACGGAGCTTTAACTAAGGGGGCTCTAACATTATTCCACATTTTAACATAGATAGCGTAGGCTCCTGCTTCATAAGAGACCTCAGGAGTATAACCTAACTCCTCTAGTAATGGCTTAGCATAGGTTATTTCTACCTCTTTTTTCGCTAGCTTTTCGGAAAGCATGAAGTACATGCGTGCAAAGTGTTCGTCAGGGTAAAGTATGTTTTTTAACGCTTCAGGGGAAGGATAAGGTCTTAGCAGAAACCTTGAAACCCCTGCGCGGCTATCGGGAAGTAAAGCTACGAACTCCTCAACTGTAAAGAAGGGTGAGTAAAAGTTAACAACATAGTTTACAAGCAGGCTTATAAGTAAGTTTACAATATCACGTAAGCTAACCATAGGGATAGATTCGCTCTTAAATTCTCCTTTAACATCTCTTACTTCAACATAACCTGGCCTAGGAGAAACTATTTTAAACCTATTTATGAAGTCATAGTTGTTCTTGGAAGCTGCAGCTTTAACATTATTGTTCTCTATTTCAAATTCAACGAAGCATCCATGTTTTCCTTCAACATGAACAATGCTTTTAACAGCCCCCTTCCTTACGAGCTCGCCTACAGGTGTTGCAAATGTTTTTTCGAGAACCCTCTTAAAACCAGAAGCTAATGCTTGAGGGAGAGCTTCAACATGCATTATGAAAAGTTTTCTTAAAGCTTCACTATTAACTCTTCTCTCTCTAACACTTTCAAGAAGGCTTTTAGCATAGTTTTCAACTTTATGTTCATCAATAACTTGAGCTAAAGCTTCAAAATCAGGTGTTGTAACCATGAGAGACCATAGCAAGTATGTGAGCATTGATTTGCCAAGACTGTTCCCACCAATAATTATCGTTAACGGCTTCAGCTCTAATTCAGCATACTCGAAGGGGCCGAAGTCTTTAACAGCCAATTTAGAATTCACAATGTTAACAGCCACAGTTTTTCCCTATGAACTTACTTAGCTTTTCCTCTAATAGGTTTGATACTGGACCCCTCAGGTTTCAGCGGTGTTCCTTAAACTTTTGTGTAAACTTTTATTCCAAGCTTCCTAGATGCTTCAAGAGCTTTCTCCTCAACATATGGTGCTATAATCATTAGTTCCCTAGGTTTCCTCCCTGTTTTCTCCTCGTATAGCTGTGCTTTCCTTTTAAACTGGAAAACATCTGATGCCCTCACATGCGAAGATATTTCAATAAGCACTACTTTCCCGTTCTTCACTGCAACATCTATTTCAACTTCGCTTGGGTATCCAAATACTTTACCTGATTCATCATGTGTTCTCCACTTTTCAACTTTAAACCCGAACTCTTTCTCCAATAATTCTCTTAATCCTTCTCTGAAAGCCTCCTCAGCCATAAGACCCCATCTAGCCCCTAAAGCAGATATGTGTCTATTGACAAGTTCGAACCCCTTATTCATGTCCTCTCTAAGCTTGTTTAAGTCTTCTCTAAGCTTAGCCATTTCCTCATCATGTCTTCTAAACCCTGCAACCATGTCTTCTCTAAGCTTATTCATGTCCTCCCTTAGTTTGATGAGTTCTTCTTCGTGTTTGTCAAGTCTTTTTAAGATTTCATCTAAACCTATTAAGCCTGCTACAGCATATTTGAACTCCTCATCTTCTCTTAGTAGTTTAAGAATTTTCTTTTTAAACTCAGCTAACTCCACTTAGCCATGCACCCTTTTGTGTTTCACAGTTTTTCCTATATGATCCAGGGTTTATTAGCACTGCTCTTGCATGAAGACTGTTAAGGATTTATTTGTCTTTATGATGTTGATTGTTGGTTTAAAGTTTTACCCGAATATTCTGTATATTGGTGGGTTGTTTAGGTAGCTTATTCCTAGAAACAATATTTTGTTGAACATTGTTTTTGCTTTTGCAACTATTTTACCTACTAGTTTTGGTTCCTGCCTTATTAGCATTAGTGTCCCGTAGTATACTGCTTTCCCCCTTACTGTTTCAAGCTCTATTGTTAAAATTATTTCTCGAAGTATTTTGAGGAGTAATGGGCTTTTCACTTTATAAACTATTTTAGATGCTAGGTAAAGTAGTGCTCTACTTACTTGAGGTAGTTTATGCCATACTCTGTTTTGAATGGCTTTTCTAACGTATTTTCTAAGTAAATGAGAAGTTATTGTTTTAGGGATAAGGACTTCGGAAGCAACATGCTTAGCTACACTACATAATTTCCCACTAAGTGAAGAATAATTCTTGTAAGCTTCCATCATTAGCGACATGGCTTCTCAAACCTACGTTTTAAACTAAGAATTTAGAGCAAATAAAAATTATTCAAGTGTACAGTATAGAAGGTTAAGGTAAATTGTAGGTTAAATGTCTTGATGCGAAAATATTTTGCTAAATAATGAATTACAATAAATTTTCTCCAATTGTTTTTCAAGAAATATTTAGAACATTTTTAGTGAAAACTAGTTTTAAGCTTAGCAGCATAATATATTTAAAATACTGTAGTGAAATGTTTAAACTCATTTAGGATCCTATGTTTATCTTTTTGCTTACTTGTTTGGGAAAAGTAGAGGAGGGGCTTATGTGTTAAAAGTTAATGGCTACTTTAATGTTGTTGTTTGGTCGAATATGTGAGGTTGTTAGGGTGATTGTTAATTGTCCGTATTCTATGGTGTTTCCACCTAGTTTTATAAGGTAGCTTTTAGGTGTTGTTGGAAGCGGTATGCTGAATGCTTCTCTCCCGTTGAATGTTACTTTTAAGGAAGCACTATGTGTTGTACTTGTATCGCTAATTATGTTTAGTGTTGCGTAGTAGTTTTTAGGGATTATAGCTGGGAATGTTGTGTATGTTTTAATGTTACCTAAAGCATCATGTCTATAATAGTATATTTTAAGGTTTAACCCTTCCATTTGGTCGAAGAGGTTACCCCATGCCTGCCTAAATATCTTATATGAGCTTTCAATTCTTACGTAAACATGTCTTTTTTCAACGCCTAAAACCATCGGATCTACTTTGAGGTTTAACGTTAAAGGTTTAAAATAAACTATTCTGGCTTCGCCGGGAGAAACGGGAATAGGTGCTCCTTCACTCACAATGTTATTAACAATATACCCTACTGGAGCTATAATGTATGATCCAAGATCATAAAATTTCCCTTCAACAACGCCGGAAGTCGCTATTAAGTTGAATAAGTAATTCTTGTATTCCAAATAAAGCTTGCCATTGTGCTTAACAATTTTTAACTCGCCATTGCCGCCTATGTTAGCTATTTTCTCTACAACAAAAGTATGGTGCATATACCATGTCGTAGGTTCTGAAGAAAAAGCATATTCTAATGTAACTTCACCTTCCAAAACGGCTAAAGCGAAAACTCCATCAAACTGACCGCTCCACTCTCTAAGCCTCAGCCCTCTAAAATAATACTCGAATCTATCAGCTCCATCAAGCATTTTATAGGCTATCATAGAGGAACCCTGATAAATGCTAATATAAGCTCTAACACCTTCACCATAAACTCTTCTAGAGTAAAAACCATCATAGGCTTCTCCAGTAAGGTAAACCAAGTAGATTCCCTTACCTAGCTTAATTTTCCCTTTAGGAGTGTTTCCACGTACAGGAATTTTTAAAACAGTTAAGCTAACTGGTGTAGCATGGATTAAAACAACTTTTTCATTACCTAAACTATTTAGTGAACCAAGAAACACCCCTAAGTATTCTCCTTTAGGAGCAGTGTAGATTTTCTGGGATACAATATCGTATATTGGAATATTATTCACCATATCTAATGTGTAAAGCACGTTACCTTTCGAACCAAACACGTAGATTTTACCTGAAGCTATTGTGACAGAGGAATCTTCAAGAAAAGGTGTTATTTGCGAAACACTGTTGAAAACCTCATTAATATTAGTTATATTGTCTAGCTTAGATAGCTTCTCATTAATGAACATTATTTGTGAAGCTTGCAACCCTATATTGTACACTTTACCTCTTTCAGTTATTAAAATCACATCGCATCCTCTCTCAATTTCCTCCATGAGAACTTCTGGTATTGGTTTTCCAAACTCTAAACCATACTTTTCCGGTCTATTCAGCGAAACTCTATTCCCGCACTTAACCAGAACATACTCTATGTTTGGCCTTAATCCCTCATATGCTAGTACATACATTGTTTCATTGTTTAAAGAATGAGCTTTAATAACAATGTTTTCCATATTCCTAAGGGTTTCTTTCTGGTTTCTCTCCACAATTTTCGAAGCTAAGCTGTAGTTTTTACTTAGAAAAACAACGTATGTTGTTAAAGCTGCTAACATAAGGAAAACAATCATTAATGATGAAATTACTTGTGAAACACCTTTACGATGGGATTTCGTATATTCCACAGTTTTTCACCTCTAAAACTATTGGTGAGAAATCTTCTAATGATGAATTATGGAATACCATTAAAGCTAGCTTCTTCGACTTAATAACGTTCGTCTGAATTAATGTATCATTTTCCAGAGAATATATTGTATAGTTTCTTCTCGGATGGAAAACGCTGCTTACATAAACATCTTCATCACCGTAATTGTAAACTACAGCTACGACATCACTACCGTTAATGTAGAGATCAACTAGTTGTAACCCTATGGAAATTTTCTCAACCATTCTATCATGAGCTTCAGAAATTGTCATTATCAAACTTGCACTTATCTTATTTGCTTCAACAATGTAGTAAGCTAAGCCTGAAAGTGTAACTACTAGTAATAGTATAGCTGATGTAACTTGGCTTACTCCTTTTCTAAACTTCACCACTACTCTCCCAAATATTGTGAGGACATTTATAAAGGGGAGTAGACTGAAAGTTTCAAACATGAAAGAGTTGAAGATAAGTGTTTTTAAGGAGTTTGAGAGGAAAAAGTCCATAGCTACTAAGCTTCAAGAAACACTTTTAAGTAGCGAAGTAGAGGAAGCTAAAAATGATTGGCATGCTAAAAGAATTCCAAGACCATGTGGACTAACTGTTCACACGGGTATAGGATGCGATTACGCATGCACTTACTGCTACATTCCTGACATGGGATTTCCTTTTAAAGCAAAACCTTACCCATTATCCGGAAAGCAACTAGCATATGCAATATCGATTAATCCCGCTATTTCCTTAGGAAACTACGGTACTTTCCTAGCTTTCGGCTCAGTAACTGAGCCCTTCCTAAACATTTCTAAGTACAAAACATTTGAGTATCTTAAGTATGTTACAGAGTTTTTAAAAAATCCCACGCAAATATCTACTAAATCCTATTTATCAAAGGAAGACGCATTTAAGCTTAAAGAAGTTGTGAAGGGTAAATTAAGCATTTTAGTCACTATAATAACCCTTAAGCATCATAAACTCTTGGAACCAAAGGCACCATCACCTAGGGAAAGATTTGAAACATTAGAAAACTTAAGGAAAGCAGGTTTTAACCATGTTCTCTTCTTTAGACCGATAATTCCCGGAGTTAATGACTCAGAATTTGAAAGCATTGTTTCCGAAGCTGTATCCTACGGTGTAAATAGGGTTCTCGTAGGGTCGTTAAGAGTTAGTCGAAGAATACTAATGAAGCTAAGAAGTGTTGGACTTAATGTTTCTGAAATAGAAAAGCGCATTCCAAAGGAGCCCAAAGGTAAGGAGCAAATTACCGTTAAAACTTATGATATAAAATTAAGGCTTCAAAAAGTAGCTGAAAAGTACGGTGTAAAACTATATTATCAAGCATGTCAAGTTTGTTCTGAAGACTTCAATGTTCCATGTTGGATGCCGTGTACTTTAAAATATAAATGCACTAGAGGCATAAACGTAATTTACGATGTAAATGAAATTAGAGAGTTCCTAAAAACACAAGGTTTCCATGTTAGAAAAATTGTTGATAAGGAATTTTCTATGGAAATCCATGGAAACATAGATAAATATACTGAATCATTCCTTAGATGGGTTTTTAAGAAAAAGGTTATTGTTAAAAAGCACTAGTTTATGTTGCTTTCAGCGCAGCTCAGCTTCATCACATTTCAGCAGCCGTCTCTTCATCAGCTAAGTACTAGTTAATGTAAGGAACCCTTATTTCCTTTTCCTCATAAATGCTTCAATACTCTTAAGAACTACTTCTAACATCGTTGTTCCAGGGCCTCCCGAAAGCAGTATAGCTGGCGTTACTGCGTCCAATATTTCCTCAGGTGTTGCTCCAGCTTCAAGTGCGTCTCTAACGTGAACAACAACACATTCCTTACAGTGAATAGCAACACTAACAGCTATCGTTATAAGATGCTTTATTTTCTCAGGTAAAACATAGCCTCTTGTAGCAGCTCCTGAAAATCTGAAGAATGCTTGAGCTGCTTCCCTATCAAACTTAAAGTATTGCCTCAATGCCTTCATGTATTCATCAGCTACTTTCCTGAATTCTTCAAGTTCCTCATCCTTATACACAGGCTTATATTTGGGTATTACTGCTGGCTTTTTCTCAATAGCCTCAGCTTTTGTAGGTGCAGCTAAAGTTACCGTTTTTACTTCAGGAGCTATGGGCAAAGGGACTAAATTTTTTTCCTCATCTAAAAGGAGTTTTTCAGGATTCTCTAGCTTATCTATTATTGCATTAAGGAACCTTGCTGCTGTAGCTCCATCAACTACTCTATGATCAACTATTATGTTAATGTGTGCTATGGGCTTAATAACTAATTGTCCGTTTTCATAAACCGGTGTTTCCTCAGATTTACCTATAGCCACTAATGTTGCTTGCGGTGGGTTAAGCACTGCTGTAAAGAAGCTAACATTAAACATTCCTAGGTTAGAAACCGTTATTGTTCCTCCTAAAACATCGTTTTCCGTTAACTTGTTCTCCCTAGCTCTTTTAACAATATCTGCTCTTTCCTTAGCGACTTCCTCAAAAGTTTTCTTATGGGGATTCCTTATAACAGGCACTACAAGGCCTTCAGGTGTGTCTACTGCTACATTAACGTTTATGTCTTCATAAATCCTTATTTCCTCACCTTCTAGTGCAGCATTAACTTCAGGAACTTCCTCTACAGCTTTAGCTACGGCCTTAATGAATAAGTCGGTGAATGTTACATGAACACCCTTCTTCTCTAATGCTTCGTTAAGCTTCTTTCTGAAAATGGCAGCCTTGCTTAAATCAACTTTGCCAATAATGTTTATGTGTGGTACTTTCCAAACTTCACTAAGTCTCCAAGCAATAGTTCTCCTCTTACCTATGAGCTTACGTACTTCCTTCACTCTAGGCTTTACGGCTTCCTTAGCTTTCTTCAACTCCTCAATATATTTTAGAACATCTCTTTCAACAATTCTACCTCCAGGGCCTGTTCCCTTAATTTTAGTAATGTCAATACCGTATTGTTGTGCAAGTTTCCTAGCTCTTGGAGAAATCTTCACTTTCTTCGGTGGCGTAGGTACGGCTTCAGCTTCCACTTTAGGTTTTTCTTCAACAGCAACAGGAGGTTTAGCTGGAGGCGCAGGTACTGCAGGTTTAGCTTCTAAAACTTGCTTTAACTCCTCTTCAGACTCGGCTATTACGGCAACTACGGAACCTACTGGAACAACGTCGTTTTCTTTAGCAAGCCTTTTAGCTAGGTACCCTGAAACGGGAGACTTAAGTTGCTCTGTAGCTTTAAACAAGTCTACTTCAACTACGGGTTCGTCTTTTTCTACCTTGTCTCCTTCCTTTTTAAGCCATTTAAGAACGGTTGCTTCAGGAACATCACCGACTCTAGGCACAATTATTTCCTTCACCATGTTTTATTTCACCCTCTAAACTTAAATTAGGGAGGGTTTAGATTTAAACTACCTTTAAGCTAATAGCTCCTTAACTGCTTTAACAACATCGTTTGCATCAGGTACAACATATTGTTCGAGAGGTTTAGAGAACGGTATAGGCACCATTGGAGCAGCTACTCTCTTAACTGGTGCGTCTAAGTAGTCAAATGCTTCCTCCATAATTACTGTTGCTACTTCAGCTCCGACACCGCAAATTAATTCGTCTTCTTCAACAATAACTACTTTTCCGGTTTTCTTTACAGAGTTAATGATTGTTTCCTTGTCCAAAGGAGCTAGCGTTCTTAAATCTATAACTTCAGCCTCTATACCTTCCTTAGATAGCATTTCAGCTGCTTTCATTACGTCGTAAACAGGTCTTGAATACGTTATTATTGTTACATCGGATCCTTCACGTTTAACATCTGCTTTACCTATGGGTATCATGTATTCTCTATCTGGAACAGGACCTCTAACATGGTATAGTCTAGCATGTTCTAGGAAGAGAACGGGGTTTTCGTCTCGAATAGCTGTTTTCATAAGCCCCTTAGCGTCAAATGGTGTTGCTGGAATAACAACTTTTACTCCAGGTACGTGTATGAGCCATGCTTCAAAACGTGCACTATGCTGTGCACCAACAGAGGCTAATGTATAGTTAGGTGACCTGATAACTAACGGTATTTTGAACTTTCCACCCGACATGTAAGGTATTCTTGATATGTGGTTAGCTACTTGGTCCATAGCTATTGTGTAAAGGAATGTGTACATTAGTTCGGCTATAGGCCTTAAGCCCATCATTGCTGCTCCTAGAGCTAAGCCTGTTATAGCTTGTTCCGATATTGGTGTGTTAATTACTCTTTCAGGTCCGAATCTTTCAAGAAGACCCTCAGTTACTCTGTAAACGCCACCCCATCTAATATCTTCACCTAAGATGAAGACCTTATCATCTCTCTCCATTTCTTCATGAAGTGCTTCGTTTATTGCTTTAGCGTAAGTAATGTTTCTCATGTTCTCTGCTTTTTCAGCATCCCTTTGGCTTAATAGTAAAAGGTCTGAAGGTATTTCAGCATCCTTGCCTGTGAAAACATCTGTTAAAGCTTCTTCAACAGGAGGGAATGGGTCTTGATCTGCCTTCTTATATGCTTCTTCGGCCTCCTTTCTAGCTTCTTCCTGAAGTTTCTTGTCAAGTTCCTCGTTTAAAACACCTATTTCATAGAGCTTTTCCCTAAATCTCTTAATAGGGTCTTTCTTTTTGGCTTCTTCAACATCCTCCTTAGGCCTGTATGGTTGCGGGTCGCCGTCATAGTGTCCTCTAATTCTAACAGTGTGTGCTTCAACTAGGACTGGCTGTTTCTTTTCACGTACGAAGCTTATTACTTGTTTTGCTAATTTGTAAACAGCTATAACGTCTGTTCCATCAACTTCATAACCTGGCATATTGTAGGCGACAGCCCTTTTCACAATCTTGTCTACTGACGTTGACTCGGAAACATGCGTTGTAATTGCCCACTTATTATTTTCAATAACAAAGACTACTGGAACCTTAAGCACCGATGCCATATTGAGTGCTTCATGAAATGCCCCAGTATTTGTTGCTCCATCTCCGAAGAAAGCAACTGCAATAGAGTTCTCCTTTTTATACTTAAAAGCGTAAGCAATACCCACAGTCATAGGTAATTGGCCTGCAACAACGGAGTCCTCATAAAACCTCGTTTTATCATCCATTATATGCATTGAACCTGCTTTACCCTTATTTATTCCAGTTATTTTACCCATAAGCTCAGCAGCTAACCTATACATGTCAATGCCCTTCATTATCGCATGGTCGTGTCCTCTATAGCTCGTTAAAACGAAGTCGTGTGGTTGCACATTTCTTTCGAAACCAACAGCTAAAGCTTCTTTTCCATGAGCTACATGCAGCATTCCATAAACTTTTGCAACTTGATAATACTTTAGCGTTTCATCTTCGAAAGCTCTTACCCTTAACATATCTTTATAAATGCTTAAGAGCTCTTCCTTACTAAACTCATTAAGAAGATCTGTCTTGGGCATTTCCTAATCACCTTCTTTGAGCTAAACTCTTCTCCTACCTCTATATAAAACTTAAATTGACAATGTTTAGAAAGAAACATATGTGAGATGAAAGGTTATGCGGTTTACGTTAAACCTTGTCTATTACGTGTTTTGTAAAATTCTCAATAACCTCTTCACTAACTATGGGAAAGTAAATTATCAGCTCACTTACTCCCATATCCTCTAATTCTCTAATTTTCTCAGTAATCATTGCATATGTTCCTAAAATATATCCTCCAGGTCTAAACAATATTTTTAAATCTCTTAACGCTATTTTAGACAACGTTCTTCTCGCAAATAAACTAACGAATTTCAGTAGGTATATGGTTAATGATGATGTGTTTTTATCTGAAATTATCCATGTAAGATAAGTTATTTTTATGTTGCAATTCTTTCTACCTAATCTTAAACATTCTTTACGTATGAAACCATATTTTTTCTTAATGAATTTGGGTTCTCCCATGTAATTCCATTTGTTAGCATGTTTTGCAACTACATACAATATGCTCTTAGAGGAACCTCCAATAACGACTGGTGAATGAGGTTTTTGAATAGGTTTAGGCTCCATAATTAATCCCTTTACTCGGTAGTATTTACCATGGTAGTTAACTTCCCTCTTAGTCCAAGACAGCTTAATTATCTCTAATGCTTCATCAAGCATTCTTATTCTTTCAGAAAATCTCGGATAAGTGATTCCATATCTACTGAATTCTTCAGCATACCAGCATGCTCCTATTCCGAATTCTAGTCTTCCCCTTGATAGTACATCCAATGTAGAAGCCATCTTAGCCAAAACAGTAGGAAAACGATAAAGATTACATGTAACAAGTGTACCTAACCTTATCTTATACGTTTTAGAAGCTAGAAATGAAAGTAAAGTCCAAGCTTCTAAAACATTATCGGATGTTATAAATGGAAAGGGTATGAAATGATCTGTAACCCATACACTATGGAAGCCCAGTTCTTCAGCTATTTCAGCTAACTTCATTATTTTCCTTAAAGCACTCGTAGAGTCCTTAGGTAAACCATAGAGAAATCCTTGAGGCGATAGGAGTCCGAACTTCAAGTTTTCTCCTCCTGAAGAATCTTTAAATTCAGCAAATACTTATTTTAAAACGAGTGCCCCGGTCCCCGCGCGAGCCTAGAATAGGCGCCCCCGAGTCCCGGAGGCTTATGAGCGTTGGGGCGGGTCACTCCCGGCCTTTAACACAATTCTTTTCCTATGGTTTCTCGGTTCTTACAGAGATATTTAACGTTTTTAATGCTTATTAAATGGGTTATAAGGATACTAAGGGCTGAAGAATTGAGCTAAGCTTTTCTGTTAAGAAAATGATTATACATTAATAGTGCTACGATTGTTTTTCCATCTCTTATTTCGCCGCTTAGTATTTTCTTTAGTGCTTCATCATACGAGATTATAACGTTTTCTAGAACCTCTGTTTCCTCAGGTTTCTTTACAGTTTTTTCTAGATTTTCTGCTAGAAATATGTGTAAAATTTCGTTTGTGTAGCCTGGAGAAGTATATATTGACGCTAACTTTGTCCACTTATGGGCAATGTAGCCTGTTTCCTCTTCGAGTTCTCTTTTAGCGCAAGATAATGGATCTTCGTTAGGTTTCAATGTGCCTGCAGGTATTTCCAAAATCCACTGGTGAAGTGTTGTCCTAAACTGCTTTACTAGGAGAATTTTGTTACTGTCTAGTATTGGGAGGATGGCGGAAGCTCCTGGAAAATTCACTATTTCCCTTAAAGCTACTCTTCCATTAGGTAGGAGTATTTGTTCCTTTATAATACTAAATTTTTTACCTGAATATGCTATTTCGGATTTTAAAATCCTAAACATGGAAAGTAACCTGCTTAAACATGTGCTGAGTGAATAGAAAGTTAGCTTAACGTGTGGGAACTAACTAAGCAAATTCACTATACTTAAATGTTA
>CAYOTT010000019.1:0-30269 GCA_964406965.1 uncultured Desulfurococcales archaeon
CAACCATGTGGAAATCGTTGTGGCCATGAAACTCTATTTGAGAACCAGAAATACCTGTTTCCTCAATAACTGTCCTTATGAGTTTAGGAACACTTCTAGGTAGAGGTGCTTCCTCAAAAGGTACTCCAAGCCCTAAAGTGTCGGCTATTTTTATCTCAGGTTTTACACCGTATTTTTCACCAAGCTTTAAAAGAGCTCTAACAAAGGGTATTAGTGTACCATAAATGTTGGCTCTAGTAGAGTCTTCTAGAGTCGCTCTAACAGATATGCCTTTCTTGAAAGCTTCCTCAATAACGCTAAGGTATTTTTCTAAAACCTGCCTTTTACTTAACCTAAACTTATAGTAAATGTGGTAGTCAGATATTGAAGTAAGCATAACAACCTTATCCATTTTATTTTCTAAAACAAGCTTTAAATCGCTCATGGTAGCTCTAATCCAAGCAACAGGTTTTGGATATTCTACACCTAAACTCTTAACCCTCCTTATAACCTCCCTATCCTTTTGAGTGTAAAGAAATAACTCACTTGACAATACAACTCCGCTACCATTGTCTAATTCGCTAAGCAACTTGTATATCTCAATTGATTCCTTAATAGTGAATGGTCTCCAACCCTGCTGCCCATCCCTTAAAGTAGTATCAGTAATGTATAGTTTTTCAGCTTTAGGAATGTGTAAAGCTGGTAACTTCGTGAACGAAAATATTTCTTTGAAGAATTCGAATTTTTCAGATACTTCGCTAAGTACTTTAAGGACTTCTTCATCCATACCATTACCACCGCTTATGGCTTACCATACGAATTAAACATTTAATAAATAATACTGTAATTGCACTTGAATATCATTGTATAAAGTATACAACCTCATTATATGTTACTTAAAAGAATGTTTATCTCTATTGGTTATAATTTATTAAAATGTTTAATCGGAAACTTACACTTTTGATGAGACGAGTGTTGTAGTGCTCGTTATTTTATCTATTTTCCTAATGGATAAAACGAGTTTTTCTAGTTCAGAAAGAGAGTTTGCTTCAAGAACAACAACTATGTCGAACATTCCGTAAACTATTGCTATGTCTTTAATCTTTTCCTTAGGAACCATTTTCTTTATTTCGTCAACTACGTCGTATTCTGTTCCTGTTTTAACTGTTACCAGGATGTACGCTGAAACCAATCCATAACTACCTCGTTAAGCTTACGCTATATTCTTAAATGATACTAGGCTGTTTTAAGGTTATTTATTGTTTGGACCATGAAGTTTTAGCTAAAGTTAAAGGGAGCAACGTGTTTGCGAAAGCACTGAACTGAAAATTTAAATAAAGATTATTCGCAAAATTCTTTGCGAGGTGTATTCTGATATGAGCAAAACGTATGCTGAACTCGGCTCACTAAAGAAGGGGCAGTATGTAATAATTGATGGTGAACCATGTAGAATAGTTGAAATAACTAAGGCTAAAACAGGAAAGCATGGAAGCGCCAAAGCACATGTCGTAGCTATAGGTGTTTTCTCAGGCTCCAAAAAGACAATAGTTGCCCCAGTTAGTCAGAGAGTTGAAGTACCAATTATTGAGAAGAGAACAGGCCAAGTAATTGCTGACTTAGGCGACGTATATCAGATTATGGATTTAGAAACTTATGAAACACTTGAAATACCTAAGCCTGAAGAACCAGAGCTTAGAGAGAGAATTAAGCCTGGTGTCGACATAGAATACTGGTTAATAATGGGTAAAGCAAAAATAGTTAGAGTAAGATAGTGAGGTTAACAATTTAAAGCTAAATTTTTCACTTACCAAACGCTAACTTTCTAAATAGAGCCCGATGATTGAAGGTAGGGAGCCGAAGATTTAAATCAAATGTGGTACCCTATGAGTGCTGAGGGCTTTAGCTAACATTAGGTGGTAAGGAAGAACAATGCTTGAGGAACTAAGAAACGCCTTACGCAAGTTTCTAGGAAGCGGAAAATCCTATGAAAAAGCCGTTCAGGAATTCATAAGGGATCTACAGAGGATACTTATTAGAGCAGATGTTAATGTAAAAGTAGTTTTCGAGCTAAGCAAGAGAATAAGGGAAAGAGCCCTTAAAGAGGAACCTCCGCCAGGGGTTCTTAGAAGAGACTGGTTCGTTAAAATAGTTTATGAAGAATTAACTAAGCTTTTCGGAGGAGAAAAGAAACCCCACATAGAAATTAAGAAGAAACCATACGTAATAATGCTCATAGGAATTCAAGGAAGCGGAAAAACAACAAGCGCTGCTAAACTAGCCTACTACTATAAGAGAAAGGGGTATAAAGTAGGCTTAGTATGTGCAGATACTTACAGACCAGCAGCATATGATCAACTAAAACAACTTGGCGAAAAAATAGGTGTCGAAGTATATGGAAATACTTCTGAAAAAGACTCAGTAAAATTAGCTGTTAATGGCGTAAAATACTTCAAAAGTAAAGGCTACGATGTAATAATAGTTGATACTGCCGGTAGACATAAGGAAGAGAAGGGACTTCTTGAGGAAATGAAGAACATAGCTGATAAAGTAAAACCTGACGAAATAATGCTCGTCTTAGATTCAACAATAGGTCAGCAAGCTCTTTCGCAGGCAAAAGCGTTTCACGAAGCAACACCTATTGGCTCAATATTCCTAACGAAGCTTGATGGAACAGCTAAGGGAGGCGGAGCGATATCAGCGGTTGTAGCAACAGGAGCTAAAATAAAGTTTGTAGGTACTGGAGAAGATGTAAGAGAAATAGAGGTTTTCGACCCGCCTTCTTTTGTATCGAGAATTCTAGGGTTAGGAGACATTAAGGGTTTAGTTGAGAAAATAAGGGAAATAGAGGAAAGCTTAGAGCTTGAAAAGAGACAAGCAAAAGCCCTTGCTTCAGGAAAAATAACTATGAGAGACCTTTACTACCAAATAAAGTCACTTAGGAAAATGGGGCCTTTATCAAAAGTTCTCCAAATGATACCTGGAATTGGTTTAAGCATACCTATAGATTCCGAACAAGCAAAACTTACCGAGGAAAAAATGGATAAATGGCTAGCCATAATAGAGTCCATGACCTATGATGAACTCGAAAAACCTGAGAAAATAGATAAGTCAAGAATGAGAAGAATAGCTTTAGGTTCAGGAACAACCATTGAAGACGTAAAGGAGCTCCTAACATACTATAAAATGATGAATAAAATGCTTAAGCAGTTAAAGAGAAGAAAAGGTATTTTCAGGAAATTCCCGGGACTGTGAATAATATGGAATTTTCATTTATATTTTGCGAACCATCCCTCTATTTGTTTCTTGAAAACCTTTACTTAACTGTTTTAAGAATAAACTCCTCACTCCTAATATCCCATGGAATTAGGCAAAATAGGAAAGCTTACATCATAATCAAGGATTTAGGTAAAGCCCTAATTATAGACGGCAAATATGTTAGAAACTATAGACCTGACTTTCAAAGCGCATCCGGCCTCCTATTGAAAGTACTTTTAAAGGGCGACGAAAGAAGAGGATTAAAAACTATTTCCTTAAAAGCACTGGAAAACTCTATTTTAAGAAACACAACAATCTATCATATTATTGAGGGAGAAAATCTAACAATGCCTAAAATTTTAAACGATAAAGTAGCAATAATTTTTCCCTCCATTAAAAAATTTAAATGTCTAAGAAATATTGGGCATAACGAAATTGTTATACCATATGCAAGCACTCTTTTAGAACACCAAATAGCAACCATAGTGAATACACTACTAGATGAAGCATCGGTGGGTTAAGTATGGAAGAAGTATTGAAAAAAGCTATTGAAATACTGAAGAACACACCTTTATGTGATAGATGCTTAGGAAGACTATTTTCAACTTGTGGAAGGGGATTGTCAAATAAGAGTAGAGGGGAGGCATTAAAAGTTTTTTTAACAATGAACATTAAACACGTAGTTAATGAGCTTAGCGAAGACGAGATAAAAGATTTCGCAAAAAACATTAAGTTCAAACCATTCCTAGAAACCCTAGAAAACTTAGGCTTAAAACTTCTTATAAGCGAGGAACCCAAATGCTTCCTATGCGAGGATAAATTAGACTACATTATAGAAAAGTATTCCAAGGAAATTTTGAAAAACACCGTTAACTATGAGTTTAGCAATTTCCTTGTAGGTGTTCATGCACCAAAACATCTTCTAAGAAGAGAGGAGGAAATAACAAGAAAATTCAAAATAGAATCTTATGAATCAATAAAAAATGAAATAAAAAGAGAAGTAGGTAAGGTAGTTAAGGAAGTTACAGATAAGCCTCCTGAATTCTTAGAACCCGACATTTTATTCGAAATAGACCTTGTAAATGATAGATTAAGAATTTACCCAAAACCACTCTTCATATATGGTAAATATGTTAAAGCTGGAAGACGAATTTCACAAGTTAAATGGCTCATATGGAAGGAGGGTAGATATGAGAAAAAATATAGGCTCTCAATTGAGGAGTCAATAAAACCCGTAATACATGTGTTTAAGGGAAGAGAAGCCGTACTTCACGCTGCGGGAAGAGAAGACGTTGATGTTAGAATGCTAGGTATAGGAAGACCCATGATTATTGAGGTAAAGGAGCCCATGCTAAGGAAAATTTCTAATGAAAGATTAAGGAGAATAGAGGAGCTCGTTAATAATTATTCAAGAGGCTTAGTTAAAGTGTTTCTTAAAGGTGAAGTGCGGAAGGAAAGTGTAAGGGAAATTAAGGAGGAATCTAAGAAGCACTTTAAAATATATAGAGCCCTCATATATTCTGATGATAATTTAAGTGAAAAAGAGGTTTTAGCTTTAGAAGATTTCTTTAAGGATAGAATTGTTAATCAAAGAACACCCTTAAGGGTTTTACATAGAAGACCTGACGTGTTAAGAGAAAGAAAGGTTTTTTCAGTAAAAACACATTACATTTGTGAAAAAGTTTTCGAAGCATTAATTAAATGTGAAGGAGGATTATATGTTAAGGAATTAGTAAGTGGCGACTCCGGCAGAACTAGCCCAAGTTTCTCATCAGTTCTTAAAAAGAATGTTGAATGCATTGAACTAGATGTTCTCTATGTTAGTAAGAAATAATGCTTCTACGTGAAAACATATATATCGGGACTTTTAGATTTGAACTACTAGAATCTAGCATAGCTAAGAAGCTGGTGTGAACCATTGGTAAAACCGCCAAAGGGATTTAGACATAGGACAAGGAAAATATTAAAGAAGAATGTTAGGGAAAAAGGTGCTATACCTCCCCTAAGCAGATTAATGTACGAATATAAGGTAGGAGATAAAGTTCACATAAAGATTAATCCAGCAGTACATTACGGTATGCCTCATAGAAGATTTCATGGGAAAACAGGTACAATAATAGGTGTAAGAGGTAAAGCATATCTTATTGAAGTTTACCTTGGAAATAAGAGGAAAGTAGTTATAGCAAGACCTGAGCATTTCGTTCCCGCAAAACAATAATGTCAAGATTTATTAGTCTTCCCGCACCTACTTTTACTTAAGCGTTCAGGGAGTTGTCAGTTATGGTTAGAAAAATAATTTCGCATCGCCCTGTAACTTACGCTGAAGCTCTCGAAATATTACGTGGAAGATTAAAGGACGAAGGAACCGATATACAGTATGCTACTTTAAGCTATTTAGAGAGGTTCATAAAGTGCGATAAGGAATTAGCTTCAAAAACATATAGGAAATTAAAAGAAGAACTTAAGTTAAGCGATGAAATATGTATCATGCTCATAAACATACTTCCGCAAACACCTGAGGAGGTTAGAACGGTTCTGGCTTCAGAAAACATAACATTAACGTCTGACGAAATAAACAAAATACTTGACATTCTGTCTGAGTGTATAAAGTCTTTAGAAAAAGAGTGATCGTACTATTTAAAAAATAATTGTTAATACGTGCTTCTCCAGAAAATATTATGAGAAGTGTTGAGAACAGCGCTTTTTAACAAGAACTTATGGTGTTTTAGAAGTGTTCCGCTCACGGCCACAAAAGCAGCAGAGAAAAGCGGAGCTTATGGAAGACTATGCCTACATTCTTGACTTTTTTCCTTCAGGAAACCCCATAGATCCTCATGAGGAACATAGGAGTAGACCTTTAGCACAAGCCATAGGGGATATGTACTTCATGCTTCTTGAACTTGCTCCTAAAAGAGGTGTAACATTATCGCCTGGCGAAAGAGTTTACATAGGTAAAGGGTTAAGGGATAAAATAGCATTTATTTACTGCAGAATAAATTATGATGAACTCTCATCTTTTGCAAAAGACCTTCTCCCTCAAATAGTTGAGAAAATAGTGAAGGAAAGAGAAGAGGTTTTCATAGAATTCTTCAATATAGCTCAACCCATAACTATAAAGCTTCATGCACTAGAGCTCATACCAACCATAGGTAAGAAGCATTTAAAAATAATACTGGATGAGAGAAAGAAGAAGCCCTTCGAGAACTATAGGAACTTAGCTGAAAGAGCAAAAATCTCAAACCCTGTTAAATTAATTACTGAAAGGGTTCTTATGGAACTCAGAGGAGAAGAGAAATACTATTTATTCGTTAAACCAACTAACCTTGTAAAGAACGTATACTTAGGGTACTTGCCTAGAATGTATGCTATTGCCTCTTCTAAAAGTAAGCTACGGTAAAAAACTTGTTAAACTCTAGCATAATTTTGCCCTCTAGAAAGCAACTTTTAAAAGAAACAGTTTTTCTGCTAAGAAAATACAGTATTAAGCCTAAAAAGAAGCTTAGCCAAAACTTCATTATAAGCCCTAGGTTGTTAAGAGCTATTTTAAATGAGGTTAAAAAGGAGAAACCGGTAAGAATATTGGAAATAGGAAGCGGCTTAGGCACATTAACACGTTATTTAGCTCAAATAGCAGAGGAAGTTGTGGCAATAGAAGTTGATAAGAAACTTATCCACGCATCTCTTGAAAATTTAAGAAACTTAAAAAATGTCAAGATAATTGAAGGTGACTTCTTTAAACATTACGTGAAGCTTAACGGTTTTGACATAATAGTTTCAAACGTTCCTTACCATGCATCCTCTAAATTACTGTTTACATTAAAGAAAATGTCTTTTAGAAAAGCAGTGTTAACATTGCAAAGAGAATTTGCTCAGCGATTAACCGCAGAAGTAGGTACATCAGATTATAGCAGATTAACCGTTATGAGTAACGTGTTTTTTGAAATAAAGAAGATTATGAACATAGGTCCAGGCGCATTTTATCCTTCGCCAAAAGTTTCTTCTACATTAATAGTTTTAAAAAGGAGAAACTATAAACTCCCCGTGGACTCTGAATTTTTCGAAAACATTGTTAGAATCCTTTTTACATCTAGAAACAAGGTTTTAGCAAATGTTCTTAAAAGAGCTCATGAAAAGGGATTAATAAAGCTAAATGAGGAGGTCTTTAAAAAACTCGGTGGCTTGGTTGAGAAAAGAATTAGGGAATTAACTATAGGTGAAATAGTTGAAATTGCCAAGTTACTGTATGAAAATATTTAGTGAAGCTCTCTTTAAAACGCATTTGTATGGCTTAGCAATCTATGTTCATCCAAAAGTCTATGCTCCATCAGATGACACATATCTTTTAATAGACTCATTAGAGCTTAGTGGAGGAGAAATCTTTCTTGATTTAGGATCTGGAACGGGAATTGTTGGTATTTATGCAGCGAAAAGAGGAGCTAAGGAAGTATTTCAAATAGATATTAACCCTTACGCTACAATTCTTAGTAAATGCAATTCTTATATTAACTTCGTTGATAACGTAACTCATGTAATAGTAGGTGATTTGTTTACTCCTTTAAGAACCCATGTAGAATTTGATATAATAGCTTTTAACCCACCCTACTTACCAGTTCAGGACAAAGGATTGCTTGAAAAGTCTTGGTCTGGAGGAGCTTCTGGAAGAGAAATAATAGACAAGTTTCTAGAAGGTTTTCACGAGTATTTAAAGTACGATGGCGAAATATATGTTGTTGGCTCTTCTCTTTCAAATTACGATTTAACGCTAAAGGCTCTTGAGAGAAAGAGGTATCGATGGAAAATAGTATCTAAGAAGAGATTCTTTTTTGAGGAAATAGTTGTTATAAAAGCATGGAGGCTTATAAAGTGAAAATAAGGATTGTCCTCGTAGAGCCTGAAGGAGAAATAAATGTTGGATTCGTAGCTAGGGTTATGAAGAATTTTGGTTTTTATGATTTAGCTCTAGTTAAACCTAAAATTAAGGTTGAAGAAGCAATACAATACGCTAGCCATGGTGCTGATGTTTTAAAGAAAGCAAACGTTTATGGAGATATTGAAGAGGCAATAAGAGATTTTTCACTAGTAGCTGCAACTTCAAGTAAAGTGAGTTTAGGCGAGGATCTGCTGAGAATACCTATAACTATCAGAGATTTTGCTAAGAAAATCTCTAAGATTAAAAATGGGAAAATAGCGATACTATTCGGTAAGGAAAGCGTTGGTTTAACACGTGATGAAATATTGAGAAGCCATGTACTAGTAACTATTCCTGCTTCCGAAGAATACCCATCACTAAATCTTTCCCATGCTGTAGCAATAGTTCTCTATGAAATATTCAGTGAGCTTTACAAAATAAAGTCCCAGGTGAAAACATTTGAACAACCTAAACCGAAGGAAATGGAGGCTTTACTTAGAAACATTGATAAAGCCGTTGAAGCACTTAAAATGCCTAAGCACAAGGAGGAAAAAATAAAGCTCGTATTAAAGAGGATCATTGGAAGAGCCTTGATTACTAGGCGTGAAGCATATGTTCTCTCAGGTTTTTTCAGGAAAGTTCATGTGCTTCTTTCAGGGAAGCATTAAGATGCTTTTAGTAACTACAAATCCGGGATTAGAGGATTTAGCTATTAGGGAATTAAGCGAGAAATTAGGGGTTAAAGTGAATTATGAAATACTAGTTAAAGGTAGAGTTCTCATAGAAAACATAAGATATAGTAATGATCTCGTAAACAAGTTGTTATCGCTTAAGACGATACATAAAGTCTCTGCTGTTCTTATCGAAGGCAAAGTTTCCAGAAAAGTTAGGGGATTAAAAATGATATATGAAATTACTAAGAAAGCTAAACCCCACACATACTTAAATACGCAAACAACTTTCGCAATAAGGTCTGAAAGAATAGGTCACCACGAATACACTTCAATAGATGTTGCTAAGGAAGCAGGGCAGGCAGTAGTAGATGATGCCTTAGAAAATGCGGGTTTTAGACCTAAAGTCAATCTTAACCATCCAACAATAATTTTTGATTCCCTAATTATTCATGATAAATACTTTTTCTCTTTAAGACTTACAGGCGAAGAATCCCTTCATAAAAGAGGGTATAGGGTTTATGATCATCCAGCAGCTCTTAAACCCACAATAGCTTACTCCATGCTTATGCTTTCAAAGCTTAAAAGTGAAGAAGTCTTCTTAGACCCCATGTGTGGAGGAGGAACGTTAGCTATTGAAGCAGCAATGAATTTTTCGCCAAGAAAAATAATATGTTTGGATATTTCACCTAAGCATTTAAGAGGTACTATGCTTAATTCTATTGCTGCAGGGGTTTATGAGAAAATAAAATTCATGTTAGGTGATGCAAAGAAACTAAATGAGTTAATAAGAGAAAAAGTTGATGTTATAGCAACTAATCCACCATACGGTATAAGACTTTTTAGAAGAGAAAAATTAAAAGAACTTTACGAAGGATTTTTAGAATCATCTAAAGAAGTTCTTTCAGGAGAAGGTAGAGTTATAGTGATTACGGCTGAATATGAGATGCTAAGGAATATAGCTGAGTCATTAGGGTACAAAGTTGTTGAGGAAAGAAATTGTATGCATGGAAATCTAAATGTAAAAATACTTCTACTTAAGCTATGAATTCTCCTGGAACGGAAAGGTTAATATTGCAGTTTCTAACGAATAAAGGAGCAGATATTAAAGAAGTAATGTGAAGGTGCATAGGAAATGCCTCTAAGACCAGCAAGATGCTATACGCACTTTTCAGGACCACCCTACACTAGGAAGGAGTATATTCCAGGAATCCCTCCGCCTAAAATAAGTAAGTTTGAAATGGGAAACATTAAGGGCGAGTACGACTTAGTTGTAGAGTTAGTAGCTAAGGAAGCAGGCCAAATAAGGCATAATGCTCTTGAAGCAGCAAGAATTATGACGCATAAGTACTTAAGTACCACGGTCGGCGAAGGAAACTACTTCTTCAAAGTAAGAGTCTACCCCCACCATGTTCTAAGAGAGAACAAGATGATGGCGTTTGCTGGAGCAGACCGTCTCCAAGACGGTATGAGACAAGCTTTCGGAAAACCCATAGGTACCGCAGCTAGAATATTTCCAAAGCAAGCAATACTTGAAGTTAGAATTAAAAAGGAAAATCTCGAAAAAGCAATGGAAGCGTTACGTAGAGGAGCATCTAAGCTACCGATAAAAACATTCATTAGGATAAGGAAAATGGAGAAATGAGAGAAGAACCGTACTTTTTCGAAACATCTAAAATAGAGGAATTTCTTAAAAGGGAAAAGCCGAAAAAAGTTCTAATACAAGTGCCAGACGGGCTTAAGAAACATTTTTACAAACACTTTAACCATTTAAAAAGAAAATTCGTAAACATAGACTTCATATTTTCAGCAGATCCGGCCTACGGTGCTTGCTTCATACCTGAAAATGAGGCAGCAACATTAGGTGTCGACGCTATAATTCATGTTGGTCATACTGAATATTACAGATCTAGCTTAAACGTTATTTACGTAAATGCATTTAGCAATCTTAAACCCTCACCTAGCACCCTAAATAATTTAGCATCACACTTAAAGGCTAAGGGAATAATTAAGGTAGGTTTATCCTACGTAATCCAGCATAAGCCAATAGTTGACTATGTGAAGAAAGCCTTGGAGAATAACGGAATAAGCGTGTTTATAGGTGAAAAATCAGGTTTAGCGAAATATGATGGGCAAGTCATAGGATGCGACTACTCAACTGCACTTAAAATAAACAATTTAGTAGACGCCCACATTATAATTTGTGGAGGATATTTCCACGCTATAGGACTAGGTTTTTCAACGCAAAAACCCATAATTAAACTCGGTCCATACATAAATTCTTATGAAGACTTATCTAAAATTATAAACCGCTACTTAAGGATAAGGTATGCTAAAATAATGAAGGCACTTGACGCTAGGAAATACGGGATTATCGTTGGTGCAAGAAGGGGCCAACATAGGATAAGCCTTATTAAAGAGCTTGTAAAGCTGGTTTCAAAAAAAGGTTTAAAATACGAAATATTCTCATCAGACATCCTTACTGTTGAAACTTTGAGAAACATGGATAGCGAAGATATAGATGTATATGTGGTAACATCTTGTCCAAGATTACCCATAGATGATCTTTGGGAATTTGAAAAACCTGTTCTAACACCTGGAGAAGCGTTTATGGTTCTGGAGGAAAATATTCAAAAATATAGGTTTCCATGGTGATCAATATAAGGAAGAGCGTTTTAGAAAGAATAATTGAACAAATACCTTTACATCCTAGCCCTAAAGTTGAATTAGAACAGTACCTTACACCTAGCGAAATAGTTGCTGAAATAGTTTTTGACTTATATCTTTCAATAAAATATAGCGACGCAATTATAGTTGATCTAGGATGCGGTACAGGCAGGTTTGCCATAGCAGCAGCATTAATGAAACCACGGCATGTAATATGCGTTGACGTAGACTATGAAGCATTAGAGGTTGCAATAGAGTATGCTAAAAGATTCGGTGTAAGAGAAACTATGGACTTTATTCAAGCAAAAATACCGTCATTTAATCTTAGAAAAGTAACAGTTGTTTTACAAAACCCCCCATTCGGTGTTCATAAGAAACATGCGGACATTATGTTTTTGGAGAAAGCTTTAAAATTAAATGCGGAAATTATTTACTCCATTCATAAATCAAATAAGGCGGCACGTAAGCTAATAACTAAAGTATCTAATGAAAAAGGATACCAGGCATCCATAATACATACTAAAAACATAGTTCTTCCACCTTTTATGAAGCATCATTTTAAGGTTAAACATAAAGTGCTTGTTGACATATACAAGATAGTGAAGAAGAAAAGCTTTATTGAAATATAAGACTTATTTGGTAGAGTGTAGAAGTTGTTCTAAGGGAGAAAGCAAGGAGAGCTCAAACCATAGGTAAGTACCATTAACGAAGCGTACATGTTAAGACTTAACGATGCTGACTTGCAGAGAAGGTGTTAAAGTTGGTTGAAGAGAGAAAATACATTTCAGGAAGAATAGTGCTTCCCGGCGAAAAACTATGTGTTGTTGAAGAATTCATTCCGGGAGAAGGAACATACGAAGATAACGGGCTAGTTTATTCTAAGGTTACTGGTAGGGTACTTTACGATTTCGTTGCGAAAAAAGTAACTGTAATTCCTTTGAGAAAAACAAAGCAACCGCCAAAACCTAATACTATAGTTTATGCAGTAGTAACTTCCGTTAAGGAAGATGCAGCTTTTCTAAAGATTTTCGCTGACGATAAGAAGAGGTTGTTTACAGGCCCATTTACGGGAATTCTTCATGTCTCGCAAGTATCAACAAACTATGTTAAAACAATAATTGACGCAGTAAAGGTAGGCGATGTAGTTAAAGCTAAAGTGCTTACAGCTAACAGTCCATTCCAATTAACTACTAGAAGTGCAAAGTTAGGTGTAGTTTATGCGCAATGTTCTAAATGCGGTACTGTACTAGTTAAAAGGAACAATAAACTTCTTTGCCCAAAATGCGGACACGTAGAACAAAGAAAAATGTCTGCCGATTACATGTTTAGGTAGATGATCTCTTTGAAGCTTAGGAAAAGGAATTTTAAAATAACGTTAAAAGATAGGGAAATGGTTGAGGAATTCGTAAATAAACTTCTTGAAGAACTAAAAATAGATCAAAGTAGGATCAACGTTAGAGGAACAACGGTTACGATAACTCTCTACGGAACCAAGGATATTATAGATTATAACTGGCAAATAATACGCGCTGTAGCTAAAGAGATCACATATATTAAAGAAATTGAAAAGTCTAGGTTGAAGAAATATGTGCATAGTATTTTGCAGAAACATGCTGGAGCAACTTTTCCTCTAGACGCTTTAGAGGAAGTGCTTAAGGCTAAAGGGTTTATCGCTAAAGTAGAATATGGGAAAACACTAATTTCAGACGCACCATTCGAAAGCATTTTAAACTATGCTAGAATGTTAGGTAAAACTATTCATGACCTTAAAACATATACAAGAAGTTCTTCAACAAAAAAGTTCTTAGCTACATTAGCGGTAATACTTGAAACAGACAATGTAGATGAGGTAAAGAAGTTAGCGATGAGAGAAGGTGTTTTAGAGGAAAACGAAATAGGACATGTTATTTTAACTATGGAATGGAAGCAAGCCCTAAACAAAATACTTAAGAAAGTAAAGTAGGGAAAAGTAAAATATACGCACTAGGGAATGGTAGCTTACGGTGTAATTTAAAGTGGAGTTAAAAGTTCTTCGGAAAGATAAAAACAAGGTCGAACTTGAAGTTGCAGGGGAAGATCACTCATTCCTCAACATACTTGTTAAAACACTTCTCAAAGACTCTTCCGTAAAGTTTGCCTCGTATAGAATAGATCACCCATTAACAGGGAATCCTGTAATAATTGTTGAAACTAACGGTTCAAAAACCCCCTTTGAAGCATTAAAGGACGCTGCATATAAGATAAAGGAATTAGCTAAAGAGTTTAGAGAAAAGTTTGAAGAAGCTCTCAGGGAATTCGGAAGTTAGAAATGAAGAGGGAAGTAAGAGTAGCTTTAATTTTAGGTAAAGAGCTCCGTAAAGAAAGAGTATACGTTTTAGCCGTATTTAGAGGGAAAATTATCGAAGGCATAGAGTTTTTTAAAGCAAAAAACTCCTTTAACTTAGCGTCAGCAATTGTTTCATCAAAGTACTATAACGAAATAAGGTTCTTCATATTTATTGGAGGCAGCGACCCATTAGTAAATAATGATGCTTATGTAAGACTGGCTAAACCGGTAATAGTTTCTGAAGGCCTAAACAACATTATTGCAACATATGGGATGAGTTTTGATGAAGCAAGGTCTTTACTAAACTTTTTAGCTAAAAACACGTTCTTAAATATTCTAGCTTTTCTCGAAACAGTTTCTACTAGTGCAATAAAGGTTTTAGAGGAAGTAAAGAATGCTTAATCATGATGAAGAGGCTTTACATATTGAAGCTTTAAAGAAACTAATTATTAAGTTACTAAAAGAACTTGAGGAAGCCGAGAAACGTACACCAAAAACCTATACGTCCTATGCTAACATAGTTAAAGCATTAGAAATAGCTTCTCGAATAAGTGGAATAATAAACAGTCTCGATAGCTTTATTAGAAAAACCCAGCCCTAAGTTATTGATGGAGGCTTAGAGTATGGGTAAAGTTATTTTCTCAGATGCCAGAGCTTGGAGATATCTAATGACAGCTATAGGTAAAATCATAGAAGAGGGTGTGCTCAAATTTACTGAGGAAGCAGCAGTACTGAAAGCTATGGATCCATCACATATTGTACTTATAGACTTATACATGCCCCGCTCTATTTTCGAAGAATATGACGTTAGTGGCGAAGAAAAGCTTGGAGTAAATTTCGGAGACATAGTTAAGATATTTAAAAGAGCAACTAAAAATGATAGATTAGCCCTTGAGTTTTCAAAAAACAAGCTTGCCATACTCTTCCTAGGCTCCTCCGAAAGAAAATTTGTCCTACCACTTCTATCACTAAGTGAGGAGGAAATTCCTGAGCCAAAAATAGAATTTAATGTTATGGCTAGAATGACAAGTGCGACTTTTAGAGATGTTCTTAGAGACATTGAACCAGTTAGTGAAGCAATAAAGTTCATAGGTGAAGAGGGAGGAGTACTAAGAGTTATAGGTTATGGAAGTAAAGGTGAAGCTGAAGTTCAGCTTTCAAGCGAAGCAGGGACGCTCATAGACATTTCTGTTAAAGAGCGTTCGGAGGCAGCATACAGTTTTGAGTACTTCAAAGACATATCTTCAGCTTCGCAAGCAGCTGAAACAGCGGTAATAAGGTTTTCAACAAATATTCCATGTAGGCTTGATTTCGAATTAGCCGGTGAAGCAAGGTTATCATTCTACATAGCACCTAGAATAGAGTAGTGAATAAAGATATGAATAGTAAAACTAAAAACATAGTTAAAAGATTGTTTAAAGAATATTACAGTAAAAATTTAAACAAAATATTTATACCTAAAAGTTTTGCTAACAGAGAGTTCGCATTTCAACCCTTCACTAAACAAGGCATGATAAGACATTTAGGTTTTGATAAACCTGAGGATCTCTACAATTTCTTATTAGAGAACATTCCTCGTCACTCATACTATTCAACAGCAATTTATGTTCTTCCCTCGGCTCGAGATATGGATGAAAAAGGCTGGTTAGGTGCCGAACTAGTTTTCGATATAGATGCAGACCACATTAATACTCCTTGCAAACTTGAACATGATAGTTGGAAATGTTTAAACTGCGGATACCAAGGTAAAGGACCAGCACCTGATAAGTGCCCTAAATGCGGCTCAAAAAACATTAAGGGCTTTACATGGGTTTGTGAGAAGTGCATTGAGGCAGCAAGAAATGAGATCATAAAGCTTATTGAGGGCTTCCTAATACCTGATTTAGGATTTAAACCTTCGGATATGCTAATTGCCTTCTCAGGTCATAGAGGTTTTCATTTACATGTATTATGTGATGAATGCTTAAAACTTTCATCAAGTGAAAGAAGAGAAATAGTTGACTATGTTAAAGGTTTAGGACTAAGTTTAGAAACAATCCTACCACCATATAAGAGGAGAGGAGAGGTAGCTGGTATTGATTTAGGTGAGAAAGGCTGGAGAGGCAAGATAGCTAAAAAGCTTTTTGAAAAAGTATCGTCCCTTGACGAATCTCTTGAAGAAATAGTAGGTAGGAGAGCTTTTAGGAAACTCTTAGGAAACTCTGATAAAATAATTAAAGAAATGACTGCGGAAACCCCAAAATGGACATTATTGTATAGATCGTTAGGATCTAAGGGACTACTATTGTTGTTAACTCAGAAAATTATTGATGAAATTAAATGCTCCGTTGACGAGAAGGTAACAATAGATACGCATAGGTTAATAAGGTTGCCGGGTTCATTACATGGAAAAACAGGTCTACCCGTAATGGTTTTAAGAGGAATTAGTGATCTAGAAAGGTTTGAGCTAAGCGATAGACTATCTCCATTTAAGGGTGAAGCAACAATAAGACTTATAGAGGATCTCTCTCGAAGCCTTACAATTTTCAGCGTAGCCGTTGGAGGGAAAGCTGGGACAAAATATAAAGTTAGTTTACCCGTAGCATTATATTTAGCATGTAGGGAACTAGCTGAAATAGAGGAAGTAGAGAGATGAAGGAGCTCCTCTCATTACTAATTAGAGTTACAGGATCTCCTAACGAAATAGTTACGTTAACTTATGATGAATATCAAAAACTGTTATACGATATGGAGAGGAACATTCCGTTTAGAAGCGAGTTAAGACAGGAATATCTCAAAGAGGTTAAGAGGTATTTAGAGGAAATCGCATTCATTAGAAGCTTAAAAGCCATTAGAACCCTAAAAATTCCTGAACAAACAATTGATAAGGCCCTTCTATCCTATATTCAAAGATTATTCACACTATACAAAGATGTTATTAGCGGGAGAATATTGCTAAACAGGAAAGGTAAAACTATTGTAAGAATTACTAAAGAAGCCATTTTAGATAAAGGGCTTATGGGAGAGGAAGCTATACCCATAAGGCTTTCAAAAGGTGACATAATAAATATTTCCTTGGAAAAAGCCATATCCCTCTACCTTTTAGGACTAATCAGTTTTGAGTAAGAAATACATAAAATATATTTAGTAGGCCAATACTTTTCTAACACTAGCAAGTTAATACGGAGGAACTGTGGGGAATAACGTAATGAAAGTGCCTAAAATCATAAGGACATACTGTCCTAGGTGTAAAACGCATACCGAACATACTGTCATGATTTATAAGCATGGCAAGAGAAGAGCTCTTGCTGAAGGCGAAAGAAGGTATAGGAGAAAGCAGGAAGGATACGGTAGCAAGAGAAAGCCTGAGCAAAAGAGGTTCGCTAAAGTAACGAAAAAAATCGTTCTTAAGCTTAAGTGCAGAAAGTGCGGTTACATATCCCATAGAAGAGGTATTAGACTTAAAAAAGTAGAACTTGTTGAAGTTATTAGGACAAGGTAAAGGTGGTTTCCTCCATGATAAAGAAGTACAAAATACTTATTCCCGAACCGAAAAGCAAGTTCATTAGAGTGAAATGCCCGGATTGTGGAAATGAACAAGTAATATTTGATCACGCAACATTTCCTGTAAGATGCCTTGTTTGCGGGAGAATGCTTGCTGAGCCAACTGGAGGAAAGGCAAAAATATATGGTAAAATAGTTAAAGTTTATGGCTAAACAGTTTCCTCCTTTAAATTATCTTCTCAAATAATAAGGAGGCTTATGAAGTGTCATTTGAAACAAAAAACCTTCCAGATAAAGGAGAATTAGTTATTGGAACTGTTGAGGAAATTTTTGAATACGGCGCCTACATTAGGCTTGATGAATATGAGAATTTAAAAGCATATCTCCCAAGAAACGAAGTGTCAACTAGGTGGATTAGAAACATAAGAGATGTTCTTAAGGAAGGGCAAAAAGCGGTTTTTAAAGTAATTAGGGTGGATAGGAGAAAAGGCCATGTTGATGTTTCATTAAAGCGTGTTTCAGATAGTGAAAGAAGAAAGAAACTATTGGAGTGGAAGAAACTTCAGAAGTCACTAAAAACATTGGAAATAGTTGCTTTAAAACTTAACAGACCATTTAATCATGTCCTAGAAAGTATAGGTAAAAAACTCGTAGAGAAATTCGGGGATTTATATGTAGGGCTAGAGGAGATTGCAAGATTTGGTGAAGACGCTATAAAAGACCTTAACCTGTCAGAAGAGGAAAGAAAAGTTCTCGTTGACGAAGCTAAGAGACATATTGAAATAAAGAAAGTGAAAATTTCAGGAACACTATTTTTGTTTACGATCAGAGGTGATGGTGTAAAAGTTATAAAGGAAATTCTTACAAGCATAAAGAATATTGATAGATCAAAAGAAATTTCAGTTAAAGTTTACACAGTTGGTTCTCCCAGATATAAAATAGAATTAACAGGGTTAAACTATAAGGACTTAGAAAAAGTTCTCTCCAAAATACTTGAAGAAGTAAAGATTAAAGCACAAAAGCATGGTGCACTAATGAGGTTTGTACGTGATAGAAAATGAAGAGAGTTTTAAGAAAATGTAGTGTTTGCGGAAAATACACCTTGCAGAAAGATAAATGCCCATACTGTGGAGGCCAATTAATCATTCCTCATCCTCCAAAGTTTTCCCCAGAAGATAAATATGGCAAATATAGGTACTTAGCTAAGAAGCTTGCCGGAGTAATTAAGGACTAATTGTTGTTTGGTTTAAAGTAGCTAAGTATTTCTCATAATTTAGTTTGTATAGAACAACTATTACTACGTATTCTCCTCCCCTTGTAGGCGTAGTATCGTAGAATACTTTTTCAAGTTCAAATATTCTTAAGGGTTTAAGTGGAGTAGCTGGTAGTGGAAGGTACCCGTAAGGTGTATTTAGAATTAGGGTCCAACCGTTTTCTTGGGAGACATTGTATGCTCCCCAAAGTATTGCCCTATAAAGTAGGGCTTCCCTAGTTTTATTGCTAAACCAGTTTGGTTCGCCAACTCCTCCACCAAAGTATTCAGTAGCGTTTAATCCCCCAACACTAATTATCGCAGCTGATTTTGAAATGTCTCCACCATGCCAAATAACTAAAACGTCTTCTCCAGTCCTTGTTTTCCCATGGTAGAAGACTTCAAAGAGAAGTAAGTATGTGAATTCATGAGGTTCCTTAAACTTGTTTAAAAATATGTTAGTAGCATATGTTTCATTTCCCATGAGAGCCCATGCCATAAGCTTTATTTGTGTACCATTTAATGTTGCGTTATCACAAATACTTGTTCTATTACCAATAACTGTAATCCAATATCCATAATCCCACCAAGCATTTACAATAGCGTCCTTGGGTAAGTTATTACGTACGTATTCTAAAGCCTTAATCCATGCAAAATTCTTCCCTCTAGATGATGCTTGCGGGCTAACAATTGTTGGCGATACATCAGCTCCCTTAATACCTAAAGGAGCTATAGTCGCCACAACCAACACTATAACTATTAAAACGCCTATTACAGGTACCGGGTTAACTTTAGCAAAATACCTTACTTTCTTACCTTTAGGAGGCTTCTTAACAAGCTCCTTCACTAATGCTTCTACCAAAACAGCTAATCCAAAGGATCCAGCAAGAGCTGCTAGTGGACCTGCTAAGTGAGCTAGATATGCTGCTGAAGTAACACCGTATATTGCTGAAAGAGATACTGTAAAAACTATTAATGTTTCAGGTTTAAGCTCTTTAGCTAAAAAGGCTAAACCTATCGGTATAAATATGAAAGCTATGGAGAGATGGTAAAATATGTAATCCCATGAAATTGAGGCATGTTCGGCTACAGAAGCAAATAATGCAAGCTCCTTTTCAAATCTAAGCCAAGGTAGTATTATTGAAAGCGCTCTTCCAGGTAGCGGACTTGTATGTCCTGTTATTACAAGTATTAGGTACGAGGATAAACCAATAGCTCCTAAACTAATCAAAGTTAAAGCTCTCTTAAATGGAGAATATCCTATATTCTTCATTGTTAAGTCCAAGTATAGGACGAAAAGCGAAAGTATCATTGAGAGTCCGCTTAGCGATGTTAAAAATGCTGGTGTTATCTTAGGTGTGAGAACAAGTATTACTGTTGCCGTAGTGGCTGTTAGCGTGTACATTATTGTAAATTCTTTACTATTTCTTCCTAAAATAGCTACTAATATCGCATACGTGGAGAAAACAAGTACTGCATAATAGTATCCACCCCATGTAAACCCAACTAGACCTAAGAAAATTCCTGAAAATAATGCATAAACTGCGCCCTTGCCTGAAAAGCCTTGCTTAACGCTTTTAATGAAGAATAATATTGAATAAAGGAAGAACATTACGCCAAAACCTAGTTTCGTATAGAAGCCCGCAATGGTTCTGTCAATAGCTGATGCCATAACGGCAGCCATAAAAGCTGCTATAAGCCCTGTTTTTTCATCCCTAATCTCCCTTCCTATAAGGAATACGGCTAAAACTTCGAAAACTCCTGCAAGAGGAGGCAATATTACGCCAATTAACATTATCAATTCATTCATAGGGGTATTTGGCATAAAAATTCTGCCTACATTATATGCTATGTAGCCTAAAATTGGTACGCCTGGATACTCTGTTCTCCAAACATCTCTTCCCCAAGGATACCAGAAGTTCTTTACGTTATCAGCTGTTAAGTCAAACCAGTAAAGGGGGCCGTGTTGAACAAGTTTTTCCGTAACCCAATACATAAAGTAGGGGTCATACTCGTAAAGATATATGCCATATTTTGTTGGCTGCATCCTTACAGTAAATGCTAAAATAAGAATAGCAATTAAGGCGGCAACATAAAGAACCTTACGTGTTTCCGGCATTATCTCGGGGAAACCCAAAGCTTCCGCACCCATGAAAGATTCTAGTTAGCTATAATGTGAGAGAGGTTATCACATACTAATATTTTTAACTCCGAGAGACTAATATATTCTAGCATATGCTAAATGCTCCTTGACGGCGGAGAACATTGAGGAAAAAAACCGTGGTTGAAAGAGCTATAGAGTTTCTTGAGAAACATAGCTCATACACTGGCACATTTCTTATTTTAATAGCTACATCAGCCATTTTAGCAGGAGCTATCTACGCTATAGTACATAAGGTACCTCCAATGCTAATGCTTGAAAACCAATTAATAGTTATAGTTCCGGTTACAAGCCGATATTACGGCATAATAAGGCAAACAGCTTCCGAGACTTTAGGTATGGTAATGCTGTTTCTCTTAGGGTCTTTAGGGGGAATCCTTATGATAGAATCTTCGAAAATAGTGAAGTCTCAAAGACTCTTAAACATAGTTTTCGGAATAGGGGCTTTATTATTCACAGTTTCAGCCACACTTACAGTCATAGTATATGCATATGCAAAAGGCTGGGGCTTATAAATTACATTACCATGGTACCGGCTTAAGTTTTAGTACATACGCTATCCTATTTGTAATCACATGTAATATTATAACTATTATTTGGAAAATTATGAACGATAATATGTTAAATTCGAAACCAAATATTGAAAGCACTAATGCAGCGCCGTAAACGAAATCTAGTTGGTCTAAAAGAGGAGCCTTTGCCCCTCTTTTAAGCCCTAATCTTCTTTTAACAAAAGAACCTGCAATATCGCCTAATAAAGCACCTAAGCTACTAATTACACCTATGAGAACAAATTTTTCATCATAAAAAACCAGTGCTTCAACAAAACCAGTGTATGTTCCGAAAAACAGCCCTAACGCGAATCCTTCAAATGTTTTACCATCTCCCAATATTCTTCTTCCATCGAAGAATTTTCTCTTAAAATCTATGGGGTATCCTTTTCTAATTAAAACAGGAGAGCCATTAGCAATTAAGGCTGGTAAAAATATTTTAAAAACATAGAAGAGCTCATGTAAGATCTCTGAGCTTAACAATACCCTCACCTACTATTTCGAAAAGAAACCTTTTTCCCTCATTTTCACTTTTCATGGATCTTTCTACAATTCCCTCTCTTAAACCCTTATTAACTATGTTTAGCCTAATAATGTTTCCACACCAGTATTCCAATATTGTTTTGGCTGCAGCTTCATAGCTTTCTCCTTCACTTTCCAGTATCGCTCTAACCTGGCTCGTTAAAATCACTGGTATTCTATGTTTCCTAGATACTTTAAGAAGCGAAGCTAACTCAAATTTTAACATTGAAGATGCTTTAGCGAAGTCCTCTTCAACCCTCATAAGCCCTGTTATGCTGTCTACAATCAATAGTTTTAACGAATAATGCTCAACTAAATTATCAATAAGCCTCGTTATGATGAAGTGTTGTTTAGCGAAGACTCTTACAGCAACGATCAGTATTTTCTTAAGATACCTTCCTTTAAGGGGCCTATCAAGAAAGAGCTCGTTTTCTGTACTAACATATGCTACAGTGTTTCCTCTTGCAGATTCTATGTAAGCTATTTTAAAAGCTAACGATGTCTTACCTGAAGCTGCTGGACCATATATGAGGGTTAAGTTACCTTCAGAGTATAGGTCGCTAAGCTTAATTTCCACTCTTACTCAAACCCTAAATGTATAGTGTTTAACAATAAAACATAAGCTTAATGTCAAATAATGGTTAAGGACCATGAAAATAGGAGTGTATATTGAAAACCCGGAGATTTTAAGGAAAATTTTAGAAGAAATAATTAAGCACAAGCTTCCAGTGAAGATTCTTGAAAAAATAGATAGAATAAATAGAGAAAAAGTGGACATAGTTATTACTGATGTTCCCGAAAAACTTCTAAGAAAACACGTTGTAATGGTTGTTAGAAGCGTAAGTACAGTTGAACAAGTTGTAGAAAAGGTAAAGCTTCTACTTAAACAAAAGCTAGCATACAATACTCTTCTAATAGGCGTAGATCCAGGTAAAAGAACGGGAATAGCCATTATTGGTGACGGAGAATTTCTTGAAGGCAAAACTATAGAGGATCTTGAGGAAATAAGAGATTACATAGACTACGTTTTAAGAAAATATCCTTACGTGAAATGCTTAATACGCGTAGGGTTTAAAGAGAATTTAACAAGCATCATAGTTGAAAAACTAATGGATAGCATTGAGCATATGTGGTCTGAAGTTATTTTAGAACTCGTAGATGAAAATAAAACTAGTAGAAATATTCGTGTTCCTCTTAAAGTTAATGGTAAAGTTCCGAAGGATGTTGCTTCAGCAATACAGATAGCACTAAAGAAGGGATTAAGGGTTGAGTTAGAACATGCTAAGGGAGAACATAGTATTAAATGAGGGAAAAGTTCTCCGAGTAAAAGGTCCTCTCTCCCTTACGCTTTCGAAAGGTTCCTTAAGAATTTTCGGATACGTAGCTAAACCTCCATTTAAATATGTTGTGCCAAGCTACAAGTCAGCAGCAATTATAGCTAATGAAAATTCCGAAGTAAGCATAGTAGCGGGTGAAAATGGAAAATACGACATCGTCAATAACGACATTGTTGTTGAATGGGAAAGCATTGCTAAAAAGGTTTTAGAGGAAAACTCTAAACCACTAACGCTAATGGTTATTGGAACAGTTGATTCTGGAAAATCAACCTTCACAACATTGCTATCAAATATTTCAGTTAACTTAGGGTATAAGACAGCAGTTGTCGATGCTGATATAGGCCAAGCAGACATAGGCCCACCAACGTTTGTAACCTTAGGGATACTAAATAATCAGCATCTTTCCCTAACAGAAATAGATCCATACATGTACTCGTTTATAGGTACAACAACACCTTACAACGTTATAGACAGGTTAATACTGTCCATAGTTAAACTAACACGTGAAGCATTAAGGAAGAACATTGAAGTCGTAGTAATAAACACTGACGGATGGTTTAAAGGAAATAGAGCAGTTGAAGCTAAATTTAAAACAATTCTCTATACAAAACCTAATGTTGTTTTTGTAATTAGGAAAGAGGGAAGCGTAAGCGAAATAGATAAGCTAAAAAGTATGCTAAAGAGTTTCAATACGAATCTAAGCATAATAGATTCTCCAGAATTTGTTAAGGAAAGATCTCTTGAGGAAAGAAGAAGTATTAGAGAAATGTCTTATACAAGATATTTTAAAGCTTCGGAAATAAGAGAACTTAGCTTAAATAAAATAACTCTTCTAGGACTAGAATTCCTACTTGGAAGGCGAATTGAAGAGCAAGAGTTGAAATTAGTTGCAGAAATTCTTTCATTACCTAGGCAATCAAAAATAGTTTTTGGATCATTAACTAATAGAACAATGTACTTAATCGTTAAGAGAAACACTATAACAATAGACATAGAGTCCATGAGGAAGCTTAGGGAAAACTATGGGCAAATAAGGTTAAAAATTTTAAGAGAGGGATGGGAGAAAGGGCTCATACTAAGCGTCCTAAATAAAGACATGGAGGAAGTGGCTATAGGATATATTGAAAGCATTGACTTTGAAAAGTCGAAAGTTAAAATTAGAACAGCATTTAAAGGTGAAATAGGGGGCCTCATAGTAGGTAATATTAAGCTATTTTACGATAAAGAAACAGGTGTTGTGAGGGAGCAAGGTAAGTGGAGTCTTTAACGTTGGGAAAATATTTAGAGAAAGACCATGTTCGTAAGAATCTTTTAGAGGTAAGGGATAGAAAAAGCAGTGTTCTTGAAGCTTCAAAAATAGCTTATAATAACCAGAGAAAACCAATACTGTTCCATAAAATTGATGATAAGAAGTTCCCATTAGTTATGAACGCTTTCTTCTCTAGAGACCTTATTTTCGAAGAATTAAAGGTAAGGAAGGATACTGAAGTTTATTTAAAATTCCTTAGGGCCTTAACTAATCCAACTAAAATGCGTGAAGACTCTCTTGAAAAATATTACGTAAAAACAAAGCTTACCTTAAACGACTTACCTATACTGAGGTTCTACCCTAGAGATGGAGGAAAATACCTTACATCCTCAATAGTGCTTGCAGGAGACGGTGAAGGAGTATTTAATGCTTCAATACATAGACTCATGGTTATTAACGAGAGAAAAGCAGCTATAAGGATTGTACCTAGGCATCTCTACAAAATGTTCTCAAAGTTTAAGAGCATGGGAAAAGACATTCCAATAGCTATTCTCGTAGGAACCCATCCGCTAATAGCTTTATGTGCAGCTTTTTCGCCACCTTATGGGATATATGAAATGGAGGTAGCTAATACACTATTTAACGGATTTATTAAAGCAGCATATGTTGGGGAAACTGAAATCCCGATTCCCTTGGTTTCGGAATTTATTCTCTTAGGGGTAATAAAGTGTGATGAGGAAGCAGAGGAAGGTCCTTTTGTCGATATTTTAGAAACATATGATAGTGTACGTAAACAGCCTGTTGTCGAAATTAAGGAGGTGTGGATTAGAGAAGATGGTGGAGTGTTTCAAGAAATTCTTCCGGGAGGGTATGAACATAAATTCTTAATGGGCTTTCCGAGAGAAGTTATGATATGGGATAGTGTTAGAAAAGTTGTTCCAGAAGTTAAAGCTGTAAGATTAACTTCTGGAAGTGGAGGATGGCTTCACGCAATTATTTCCATTAAGAAACAAAGTGAAGGTGACGGGAAAAACGCTATTTTAGCAGCATTTAGTGGACACCCTAGTCTCAAACACGTCATTGTAGTTGATGACGACATAAACATTGATGATTTTGAGGAAGTAGAGTGGGCTATAGCTACCAGGTTTAGGGCTGATAGGGACTTAGTTATAATAAGTAATGTGAAGGGTTCAACATTAGACCCCATGTCTGAAGAAGGATTAACAGCGAAAATGGGGATAGATGCAACTAAGCCTCTAAATAAGCCTTTAATTTTCTTCGAGAAAGCTAAGTTTTAGCGATGAAGAACCATGTACTTAACAAGGGAGGAGGAGAAAATACTTTCTGGAGAATACGGGCCTGAATATCAAAAGGCATTAAAGGCTCTTGTTAAATTAGGAGAAGCTATGGGGGCTAAAAAACTAGTAAACATAGTTCATGCTCACATTTCAGGAGTATCCTATAGGAACATTGGAGATGCTGGATCAGAGTTCATTGAGGAACTCGCGAAAGCAAAAGTTAAGGTTTTTTCAACATGTAACCCTGCAGGTTTCGACTTAAAGTATTGGAGGGAATTAAAGGTACCTAAGTCTTTCTTTGAAAAACAAGTGAGAATAATTAATGCTTTATCGAAAATGGGTGTTAAAACTGTTTGTACATGCACACCATACTATGTTAGAGAGCCTGTGTTAGGAGAGCATTTAGCATGGGGTGAGTCAAGCGCTGTACTCTACGCTAACACAGTTTACGGTGCGAGAACAAATAGGGAGGGGGGACCTAGTAGTCTCTTTGCAGCTCTCATAGGCAAAACACCTTACATGGGTGTTCACATAAGGGAAAATAGAAAGCCCAGAGTAGTAGTGAATGTGAATGTTGAAATCAAGGATCACGCAAATGCTAGCGCTTTAGGCTACTTAGTTGGTGAAGTTGTTAAAGACAAAATACCTTACATTAAAGGTTTAAAGAATCTAAGCTATGATTTAGTTAAATCAATGTGTGCTGGTATCGGTACCTCCTCTCCTCTTCCAATGTGTATTTTAGAAGGTATTTCACCTGAACAGGAAATTTTCGATTTAAACTATGTGGAAGAAAAATTAACAATTGAATCTAAGGATATAGAAGACTATTTTTCAAAGTACTGTTACGATGGAGAGTTCGATGCTATATTTCTGGGATGCCCGCATTTATCATTAGATGAACTATATTTAGTATGGAAAATTCTTTCTAAAAGCAAGGTGAAAGCAAGGTACCCTATAGTTCTTGCGGTTTCGCGGCACCTATACGATAAGATACCTCGGAAAATCATTGATGAGCTCGGAAAACTCGGAGCAACAATACTAAGAGATACATGCTTCGTTGTTGCACCCCTTAAACATATGAACATAAGGTATGTAGCTACAAACTCTATTAAGCATGCACATTACTTAGAGAATATTCATAAGGTGAAAGTTAGGTTATGTGAAACTACTGAGTGCTTAAGAATAGCTATAGGTGCTAAGAAGTGAAAGTTGTGAGAGGTAGAGTTCTTGTCGAAGGATATGCTGAAGGTAAAGCATTAGTTTCTAATGAGCCTATTTCATTCCTAGGCGACATAGATCCCAATACAGGAAAGATAATTAGAAATAACCATCCACTTAAAGGTTTAACAGTGAAGAACAAGGTGTTCATATTTCCCTACGGTAAAGGAAGCACTGTTGGCTCATATGTTATTTATCAGCTAGTTAAAAACAATGTTGCACCTAAAGCTATTTTGAACATGAAAAGCGAACCAATAATCATAATAGGCTGTGTTATTTCAAATATTCCACTCATGGATTCGTTTGAAGAAGACATTTTTGAAATAGTTAAAACAGGAGATTACATTATAGTGAATGCTAGGGAAGGATATATTGCTGTTAAGTGAGGATGTAACTTATGAGGAAAGGGGTTTTAATAGCTATAGAGGGAATTGACGGGTCGGGGAAAACATCTGTAGCTAAAAGAATTACCAAGTGGCTTATGGAAAACAATATTAAAGCATTATATACTTCTGAACCTTCAAAATCACCTATAGGCTTACTTATTAAGGAAAAAATAATTTCCGTCCCCGTAAGGAGGGATGCTAGAATAGAAGCATTACTTTTCGCAGCAGATAGACTATGGCATGTTATCTACGAAATACTACCACACCTTAAGGAAGGTACTGTAGTAATTGCTGATAGATACTATTTCTCATCAATAGCTTATCAAGGGGCATTAGGTGCCCCGATAGAGTGGATTAAGGAATTAAATAAGTTTGCTCCCGAACCAGAGCTTTCAATATACATAGACATTACGCCTCAGGAAGCTATTAGGAGGAAGCGTAAGCAAGGAGACATTAAGAAGTCATTTGAGAACATAGAGTATTTAAGTAAGGTTAGGGAAATTTATTTGGAACTTGTTAGGCAAAACAAGCTTGTATTAGTAAATGGTATGAGACCTCTGGATGAAGTAATTAATGAAGCAATAGGTAAGGTTAAGTCATTACTACTTTCTAGAAGCTTTTCTTAAAGCTTCAATTTTCTCAAGTATTTCAAGCCATAGCTTAAGGGATTCAAGCATTTCTTTGTTTATGGAGTCTGCGTTTAGTGTTGAAAGAACTGCGTTTATCTGATTTATTTTTGCAATAATGTTTCTTTCAAGATTCTCTAAAGCTATAGATGCGGTTACTGAAGCATGTTCTGCTTCGCTTTGAACAATGTAGAATCTTGTACCGCAAACTGGGCATATTATTTCACCTGTCTTAAGCTTAAATAAAGGTACTTTGTCTTTAGGGCATGTTGTTGAGAGCATCGTAGCTCCGGCTTTGAGGAGTTCAGCCATTTTCCTAATGTAGTCCTTACTTATTCTACTAGACATTTCTCTAGAACCTCCGAAAGGACTTTAAATAAAAACCCGTCTAAATATATTGTGCTAAACTCAGAGTACTGTATTAAAGGTGGTTCCTGTGATGAAGCAGCAAGCTGATGAAAGGGAGGCTAAAATAAGAATGGCTATAATGATGCTTACATCAATAATTAACGACACTAGTGTCCCAAGAAACATTAGAAGGGCATGTACTGAAGCTATAAGGCATCTTCAAAACCCAACTTTAAGTTACGGTGTAAGAGCAGCGAACGCAATAAGTGTCCTAGATGAAATTTCACAAGACCCAAACATGCCACCCTATGCTAGGACGAGAATATGGAATGTTGTTACCCTATTGGAAACTGTGAGAGACTAGTAAGCTTAAACTTAAACTTAACTTCTTTCCTTTTAACCATAGTATCGAAGAACAGTACTGCCACTTTTCCTTATGGTGAGAAATAAGTGAACGCCATAAACGTTAGAGTTAGGGGAATATACGCAACAGCGATTTCGAAGATACTTTACGATAAAGGATTCAACATTAGCCATGCTTCTAAAAAGATTAAGGAAAGACTTAAGCTAAAGGAAGCCAATATTCCACCTGACGTTACGGTTAAGGATTTAGAGCATAAGCAAGGGGTTTTAATTATTGGAAGTTTTGATGAAGGAAAAAAGGTTTATGAAACCCTAATTAATGAAATAAGTCCTCCAGTAACTTACGTAAGTAAGCTCCCTTTCCACGGAATTATTAAGGGCGAAGTAGTTGAGGTTAAAAATGGTGTTTCAATAGTTGACTTAGGTATTAAAGGTATTAATGGTGTGTTAAGGGAGCAGTTAAGTGTTGGAGAAGAAGTTATCGTAGATGTAAGTAGGCCCTTACTACCTCCGGAGAAAACAGCTGTTCTTTCAAGAAACTACATGATTCACGGTAAATACGTAGTGCTTATTCATGGGAGAAGGGGAAAAGTTTTCTTTAGTGAACACATTGTTGATTCTAAGCTTAAAAGAAGCTTGAAAACTATTTCTTCACTCATGAAGATCGAGGGAAAATGGGGTATTAAGTGGCGAAGTGCCGCGTCAATAGGTAAATTAGATGAAATAATGCTTGACCTGCAAAATACGGCAAAATACGCTAACGATGTTCTTTCGAAGTTTGAAAAAGCAAAGAAAGGGGAAGTAATTTATCGTGGACAATTTTTCGGAATACTACTGTTTATAAGTAATGTTAAGGATGCATTAGATGAAGTAAGGTCTAAAATATACCCCACGGTTAAGGGACACCATAGATATAAGTCTCTAAGCGATGAATTAACGGAGCTCGTAGATTACTCAGAATTCATCATATTGGAGAAGCCGGAATTTAGAAGTGAAATTTCTAAAACCCTAGAAAAATACGTTATTGAGAAAATTATGGAGAAAGGCAAAGTAGAAATTGAACACATAAGCATTCTCAGCAATGAAGTTAAGAAGCTTACCCCAGGACATGTAGTGAACATTAACTTAGGAAGTGATGAAACAGTTTTCACTGTTAAAAGAGTTTTTAAGGCAAAAGGAGTATTTGATGGTTTAAATGTTGAAAAGAGCCCCGGCGACTATGATTTAATGGAATTTTCAACTAAATACCCGCTAATTCTTCACAAATACTTTTCCAGAAACGGCAGTTTAAAGGGAATATATTTAAACATAAACTCGCCTCCAGAAGTTGTTCCTGGAATAATTAGATATGTCGATTATGAAGTAGATGTTGCAGCAACAAGTAATGAAGTAAAAATACTAGACAAGGATAAGCTTGAAAAAGCTGTTGCTGAAGGAATAATTGTTAAGGATGAAGCAAGTAAAATAATGAAAATAACTATGGAAGCCTACAAAATACTGGATTCCATGAAGAAGGAGTTAGAAAAACTAAAAATTGAGGATTTTAAACAAATATTCCTTAAGAAAAGCTAACCTTAAAAAACACCTAAAACTACATAGCTTACCGGGAAACCTGCGGGGGTGCCCGAGCTAGGTCAAAGGGGTCGGGCTGAGGCCCCGATGGCGTAG
>CAYOTT010000020.1:0-22441 GCA_964406965.1 uncultured Desulfurococcales archaeon
CTCCCGGTTATCAGCGTCGCCTATCCGCGGGAGCCAGTTCGAGAAACAGTTTCTACTCAACGCTTATAAACTTTATCTAGAACAGTTACGCGCATAGCAAAGTAGTGGAAATTAAGGAGTAATGAAGCGGCTCCCGCGGATATCGGGCGCTCTAACCAGGCTGAGCTACGGGCCCACGCCAATATTAGCTAATCAACACACTTCTCTTTAAGCTTTCGCCTAACTTAAGCCTAAACATTATTGCTTAAGAGGCTTCACTATGAATTCACAGTAAGGGTTACCCATAGCAGTGCATTTAGCCTCCTCAACAACAATGCTTTTACCCGTAATTTTAGAAAACAACCCTGCAAACACGCCTCTCGAAAAATCCCCGCAAGGCCTCTTAGATGGCTTACAAACTTCACACTCAATATTGTTATGCATCCTAATCCTGTATTTTCCAAGAATCGAACGCCTTATTTCAACTATTACCCCCCAACCTGAAGCCTTAGACAAAGCTTTAATAAGCTCAAACATTTCCCCTTCAGAAGACACAAACCTCCTATAGATTTCATAAAGGCTTTTACCGACATCAACACCTAAGTGGTAAAGAAAAACCCTTCCAGCATCACCAAACTCCATTTTAAAATCCCTAAACAACCCTTTAGAAAGAGCTTCACTAATAATCCAAGCCCTCCTCTCCATGAAAAGTATTGGAAAGTGAATAGTGTCTACAAGGAGACCGTTAAGTATAGGCTTTATTATCCTAACCTCCCTAACATTATTAGCATTCATTAAATCTTCAGCGATTTCATCAATAGACTTAAGAGACTCGCTAACATCTAAGAAAGCAGTTAACTCAGCTTCATCATTTTTAGAAACAATGTTTACAAATATAAGCTTAGAATTGTGTTCAACAAGAAACCTGGAAAGAGAATGCATGACTTCAGGATCATTCAGACATCTTATAAATAACCCAGCTAATCTCCTGTTAGGAAAATAAGTAGCCCTCAAAAGCTCTAAAGGCTTCTCCCCATACTTCACAATTTAACCCCTCCACAGAGAGAGCAATATAATTATGATGTTGCAAAATGCTTATAACTTCTAAGGCTAAATTTCGCCCAAGAGAAAACATGGAGTCTGCTTTCAGGAGGAAATGAAACAAGCAAAATCCTTAGAAAAACTTTAACTTCTCCCAACCTTACTTTCTCATGAAAAGAGGGCCGGTAGCTCAGCCTGGCAGAGCGCTCGGCTCGCACCCGAGAGGTCCCGGGTTCAAATCCCGGCCGGTCCACCAAGAAAAACCTTCTACATTGAAGGGTGTTTAAGTGGTTAGGGTTTCAAAAAACACTCTATTCAGCGTAGTTCCATTAGTTATTGCTGGTTTATGCATTTTTTCATCGGCTTTCCTATACAGTTTAAACTTATGCGTAATAAGCAATGTTTGCGATAACCTACTATATATTGCACTTATCTCCTTAATTATTTACCAACTAACCTACGCTAAAGAATGCTTGAGAAAATTCTCCGTTGAAGACGCCAAATTCCTACTTATAAGGTCTCTTAAAAAACCCGGCTTAATTGCCGCAGTTACGTTAGCAATAATCCATGCATACCTAGGCTACCTATGGGCTTCAAGCTTCAACGAATACGTTAGCGATGAAGTATGGTATGTTTCTTCGGCCAGAAATATTTTCCGAAAATTTCTGGGAATAAACATAGGCTCATACCCTTACCCTAAAGAACATCCGGGAATAGAAACCTACCTTAACCTGGAACATCCGCCACTAGGAAAATATATTATAGGACTATCGATTCTCATATTTAAGGACGAACCTGTTTACTGGAGAATACCGGGCATTATTGAAGCATCAGCAATGATAGTTTTAGCCTACTTTGTTTCCAAAAAAATCTTTAATTCTGAAGTAGCAGGAATTCTGGCATCAACCATTTTATTCATGGACCCACTAGTTTCAAGCATGAGAATAGTTGCTATGCTAGATATTCACCAAGCATTCTTCATAACACTTGCTTTTACAGCAGCAGTTTACGGTAAACACAGGCTTTCAGCGGTTTTCGCGGGACTAGCAGGTTCAGTAAAGTACAGCGGCTTCTTCATAATACTCGCCATAGCGTTACACATGCACTACTCTAGGAGAAAAATTTGGGAAATAGTTGAAGCATCCCTCCTAATACCTATCACCACGTTTGCAATAGTTAATTTACCATTAATTCTCCACTACGGATTCTATGGACTACTAAACTACATTATTTGGGCTTTCAAGTGGCATGCAAGCTACAAAGAAAACCCCTTCATAGCACCACCATGGGGTTGGCTTTACAACATACAGCCATTCGTACTTAAATATGGTGTAAGCGGAGAACCCGTCTTAGAAGCGAAAACAAACCCTTACATATACCCCCTAATACTTTTCACAACAGTTACTTCAACATATCTTTACTCTAAAAATAAACAGGAGAAACTAGTTCTACCACATATATGGTTTTGGAGCTACTACTTAATGTACTTCATACTCTACATAATTGGCGGTAGAAGTCAGGAAATATTCTATGCGACAACAATGTCCTTCTTCATAGCTGTTGCTTTAGCAACAACTCTTTTCGCAATAGTTAACCTAGTATTTAAAACTAAAGGGAAGTTTGCATTGAAGGTTGCTGAAGAAACACCATCACCTATTTAGCTAAAACTTATTTTGAAAACACCATCCACTTTAATAAACAATGCTAGAAATAACTTTTAAAGAAACGCAAAATTTTAGTCTCCAATAATTAAGGAATATGAAGAAACCGTTACCCAAATAAGCGCAGCTGAAACAAACTAGAACAGTAACAGCGCGGGGGTGCCCGAGCTAGGTCAAAGGGGTCGGGCTCAGGCCCCGATGGCGTAGGCCTGCGTGGGTTCAAATCCCACCCCCCGCACCAAGAAACCCTCGAAAGCGCGCCGCCTGACGATGGGCGGGCTGAACCCTAGTGGGATGAAGAACCATTGTAGCGAAGGCGGTGCGCCGAGAAAGGATAAATGATGAGCAGCGGATAATATGAGCTTACCGCGATGAAAAAGATGCTTAGTCTGAATACTTCACCGCTTCCTCCATAAAACACCGTTCCCTGTAACTACGGCTTCAGCATAACCTTCCTTTTCTAAGTGGGAAAGTATTGATTTAACAGTAACTGTTGAAAGCATTTGAAGAGTTGTTGTTTGCTCAACACCGTAGTCTAGTAAAATTTTTGCTGCAAGAACACCGGGACACACGGTTTCTAATGAGAGCTTATCTTTAACTTTCGAAACAACATCGCTTATTCTTTCCAAATTAGTCTTAAGAATTTTTAAGACCTCATTTTTCCCTAAAAGAGGACCATGAGATAAAACTATTTTCTCGTACTCATCGGAATTCTCAATAATTTTCCTAACGGTTTCAGCAGCTAAGATAGCATCGAAGTAGTAAGGTATTCCTACAGCAGAAAGAACTCGATCACCGAATGCAGCATCCCCTATGTAGAAAACTCCGTCAGAAAATAATACACCCACCTGCCCTAACGTATGGCCTGGAAGAGGAAAAACTTCTACGGAATCTCCGAGTTTACATGGTGGACTAAGCATTTTCGTAACAGTAATGTCGGGAGCATCGTAGAGCAAATGTTTAGCACCATTGGAGAAAGGGTAGCCGTAGGTAGCATAGTTCCTTAAAATCCTGTTTTCAACAAACACCCTATCTAGTTTCGACGAGTAAATGTTTTTAGGTGAAAGCTTATTAGCTATGGCAATGTGATCTGCATGGTAATGTGTAAGTATAACGTGGTACTCCGAAACACCAAGCGATTTAAGTATTGATTTCAACATTTTCCTCCTCTTACTTCCAGAACCAGGATCAACAACGTATGCTTCACCTTCAACAATGTGAATTATTGTTGCAGGAGATCCTTTAACGTAAAATGTGTTTTCAGCTAACTGAATATATTGTGGCAAAATAAAACACCCGGGTTTAACAGTGAAAATGCAAACTACCTTACCCCTAACTTAAACATTGTTTCAGCAATTAATATTGTGTTTCCAGCAGCTCCCCTAACAAGATTATGCCCTAATACAACGTATCTTATCCAGTTTCCACCTATATTCTTAGCCAGCGATACCCTACCCACAACAACAGCCATGCCCTTACCAGCATTTCTGTCAAGCCTTGGCTGGGGGCGATCATCGCTTTCAACAACAATAACGGGCTTCTCAGGTGCAAGCGGTAAGTTTAGTTTTTGAGGAAGCCCCCTGAAGTTTTCGAAAACATCAATTACTTCATCAACTGAAGTAGGTGCGCTTTCCAATTCCACATGCACAAACTCTAAATGCCCGTAAAGAGTCGGCACCCTTGTTGTTGTAGCTGAAATTCTAATGTTAGCGTATTCTACATGGTCTCTAACTAGTTTTCCAAGAATCTTTAATCCCTCATTTTCAACTTTCCACTCTTCACCCTCAATGTAAGGTATTATATTATCTATAATGGCCATACTGGGAACCCCTCTGTAACCAGCACCACTAAGAGCTTGCATAGTAGTTACAATAACTCTTCTAATCCCGAAATAATCAATAAGAGTCTTTAGTGATAGTGTAAGTATTGCCGTTGTGCAGTTTGGGTTTTTAACAATAGCTCCACTCCATCCTCTTCTCCCCCTTTGAACACTAATGAGTTCTACATGATCCCAATTTATTTCCGGAATAATTAGTGGAACATCATCATCCATTCTGAAAGCTCCAGCATTAGATATAACCTTAAACCCTTCCTTAGCGAATAAGGGCTCCACTTCTTCAGCAACGCTTCTAGGTAAAGCAGAAAACACGTACTCAACATCACCAGGTATTTCCTTAGGAATACTACGTGTAAGAATAAGTTCTCTTACATATTCCGGAATACCTCCTTCATGATACCAAGTAACTGCTTCACCATATTTCCTACCTACCTTTCTCTCAGAAGCTGTAACAGCAACTACGTCAAACCATGGGTGATTCTCTAAAAGCTGAATAAACTTTTGCCCTACAAGACCTGTTGCACCTAAAACAGCCACTTTAACTTTACCCATTACAGTATCACCTTATCATGTATTTCTTTAGCTAACGAATATGCGGAACCTGTGTTTGTTAGAAAAGTTATACTCGCATCTTCAAGGCCTTTAGAAAACATGTGAATAGGGTATTTTGACGCAATTTTCAAAATACTTTCCACAACCTCACTCCTCCTTAAACCGCAACCCACAGTTACAACAGCAGTTAATGGCTTAACCACTTCAACATCCTCTATGATCCTTTTAGGCTTAAGCTTCTCAACAAGTCTTTTAGAAAACCTTTCAGCATCAGAAGCTCTGACAACAACTGAAATAACTGTTTCAGAAACAGGCTGGGAAATAGCGCTAATGTTTACCGAGGTTTCCTTAGCAACATGCATTACTTCAGCTGCTGTACCTATCCTACCAACCATAGTTGCTCCTTTAACATTAACTAAGGCTAAACCATCCATTGTAACTACTGCTTTAACTTCGCTTTCATCATTCCCGCATTTCCCGTAAACTAAAGTGCATTTGCCCTGAGGCAAATATATGCTAAGTATTTTCGCAGGAATACTTTTGCCCTTCAAAGGCTCAAACGTTCTCGGATGAAACTTTTTAGCACCAATATATGAAAGCTCTATTATTTCCTCAAAACACAGCTTCTCTATAGTTCTTGCTTCAGGAATTATTTCCGGATTAGCCGATAAAACACCTTCAACATTAGTGTAAAACCTTATTTCCGAAGCATCCAAGAAACTCGCTAGCAAAGTTGCTGTATAATCGCTTCCCCCTCTTCCCAACGTTGTAACATGTCCCTCCACCGATTCAGCTATGAAACCAGTAACTACGGCGACCTTGCCTTGGGAAAGTATTTTCGGAATCTTCCCCCTAACTCTTCTCCTAGATTCTTCAAGCAAAGGATGTGCTTCACTGAAGCTATTGTCTGTAACTATTCCCGCTTCGCCTCCAGTTAACCATTCAGCATCTATGCCTTCGCTAAGGAGGGTAGCCCAAAGCGTTATTGCTGAAAACTGTTCTCCAAACGATAAGACATAGTCTCTTACTCTAGGTGTCACTTCGCCAATAACCCTAATTGCCCATAATGTTTTCGATAATCTATCTAGAAGCCTAGTCATTTCTATGTATGCTTCCTCAAAGTACGGTGACTTAGCAACGCCAGCCAATACGCTCCTATGTCTCTCAGCAAGCATTTTCAAGTCTTCTTCAAATCCGTTTTCCACTTTACTCATTCTAGTAAGAGCGTCTGTAACACCCTTCATTGCTGAAACAACCGCAACAACACTATAGCCTTCCTCCAGCGTCTTAGCTATTACCTTAGCTACTCTCCTATAATCTTCAGAATACTGTAGTATTGAACCACCAAACTTCTCAACAACTACCTTCAACCATTCATCACCTCATAAGCTACTAAAGCTACATCACTTAGCAATGTAAGTGCTGTTGGTTTAGGCCCTCCGCCAGGGCCTTCAATAACTGTTTCCAATCCTCCATCAGATTCTATGGTAACCATGTTTTTAGAACCAAACACTTTAGCAAATCTTGAACCCATTTTAACATACGTAGGCTCAACTTTGGCAGAATTCCTTAATGCATCATATGATGCAATGTATTTAATTACGTATCCTCTGTTTTTAGCTTTAACTACGTCACTTAAACTTACATTTCTAAGTGAAACTCTAAAAATCTTATTGACCGGTATATGGCTGCCTAAAATGCCTGAGACTATGGATATTTTTGCAGCAGAATCCCACCCATCAATGTCGAGTAATGGATTAGGTTCAGCATATCCTTTCTCCTGAGCCTCCATTAATGCTTCCTTAAAACCTATTTCCCTTTCAAACATCGTGTTAAGTATGAAATTTGTTGTAGCATTAACTATTCCATAGACTTTCTCAACTTTCCTACCAAAATATCCGTAAGTTAAGTAGTCAATAAGCGGTGTTCCCGCCATAACTGTTGCTTTGAATTTAAGATTTACCCCGTACTTTCTTGCTTCATTAACTACTTCGTTAAAGTGAAGTGCTAAAGGCCCCTTATTCGCTGTTACAACATGTAATTCCTTTTTCAAAGCTTCAACAATATGTGTTTTCGCAGGTTCAGCATTTACGTAATTGCTTGGAGTAACCTCAACAACTACTGTTTTTTTCGCCTCTAATTCACCGTAGAAATCCACTGCTTTCTTAGAGCATTTCACATTAGCTATTTTCAACTTCCCCAAGCAACCTCTAGGTATGGAGAGAAGGTTTGCTAATTCGGACTTAGTGAATCCGTTTTTCTTTAGAATAGCTCCTGATGAATCCGCTAAACCTATAATGCGCAGCTTTATTTTCCATTTTCTTTCAAGAAATCTTTCATAATTTAGGAATTGTTTAACAAATTCTCTACCAACATTTCCGAATCCTATAAGAAATATGTCAATAGGCATCAACCTTATCTTTGAATATTCTAAGGTAGCTACTGGAAATAATACCTTAAATTAGAATTTAAATTTTATGCAAATAATCCTTAATCGCACCCTTAAAGAATAGTTAATTTACTTTACTTAAACACTTTAAATAAGGCCATTCTGCATTTCTAAAACACAAAGCATTCTTGAAAGAACAGTCCATGTTTCAAGAGCTTCTCCATATATTGAATACACTTCATCAGCTAACTCATACGTTTCTTTCAAAAAATCTCCATGAGCGAAGCCGCCAATAATAATTGCATCTCCCTTCTTAACCACATTAGCTAGCCTACTTAACGATATTTTATCGCCTTTTTCGGAAAGCAAAATAGCTTTCCTAGGCTCTATGCTTTCCAATAAACCACTTAAACTCATGTTCTTAACATATAGTAGTGGTGTTTCAGATTCCGGAGGTACTTTTCCAAAACTAAAAAGCTGCTCCATAAGACCTATAAATCTATTGTAGTTTTTAGGAATTCTAACATCTTTCCTAACGAAAATAACGTAGTCGTTAAGTGTGTGCACATATGTTTCAAGCAATCCAGCCTTGTTTAATGGGGAATTTAAAGCTAGGAGAAGAGATAAGTGGACAATATCGGGTCTCCCCCTCTTTTTCCTCATAGGAAGACCTTTCATGGCATGGTAGTGTAGTGACACGTCTAAAATTATTTCTGAAGGCTTCTTACCCCTCCTCTTAGCCGTTTTAATAACTGATGGATGCTTCCACAAGGTTTTAGGAACTATTTCAATACTGGACTCTGCAAGTACTAAGTAGTATTTTTCCTTAGCCAAAACTACCACTAAACCTATTTAGATGAAAAACTACTCTTAAAATGTTCTGAAATGAGGAATAAAAGCGCTATAAAGGATTTAGCTAAGCAGAGAATACGTTGGCTATTCAAACTAGCCTATAATGAAACTAAGAAGGGAAATTATGAAAGATCTAGAAGATACACTAAACTAATAATTAGGGTTGCTGAGAAAGGAGGTATAAAAGTTCCTAGAGGAATAAAGAGGAGTATATGTAAAAACTGCGGTATAGTGCTAATACCGGGTTTAACATCTAGAGTAAGAGTGAGAAGTGAAGGTAGTAGAGGCTCCCATGTAACCGTAACGTGTTTAGTATGTGGTTGGATGAAAAGATACTACATTAAGGTGGGTAGGGGTGAGGAAAGTAAAGGAGTTAATAAAGGAAGTGAGACATAGCAGCGCTAATGTTAGAATAGGTAAATCAGGTATTTCCGAAAATGTTCTTAAAGAAATTAAGAGAAGACTTAAGGAAAAAAGGGTAATTAAGGTTAAAATATTAAAGACAGCATTGAAAGTTGAGGGAAAAGATAGGTTCGAAATAGCTAAGGAAGTTTCTGAAAAGATAGGTGCTAAACTTGTAGAAGTTAGAGGAAGAACATTCATTTTACTAATGGAGAATGTGGATGAGAAAAAGCTTAAAACTCCTTCCTAAATTATGCTATCTGCAACTAAGTGGTGCATAGGAAATGGTTACGGCAGTGCGGGTTCCAGCTGATAGGTTAATTGCTGAAGTAGCACATTACTTGAAAGAACGGGTTTCAGAAGTTAAGCCTCCGGAATGGGCAGCTTACACTAAAACAGGCACTCATAAGGAGCACGTACCAGAAGACCCTGATTGGTGGTATTATCGTTGCGCATCTATTCTTAGAAAACTCTATGTTAGAGGAAAACCTGTAGGTATTGAAAGGCTTAGAACAGCATATGGTGGAAGAAAGAATTACGGCGTAGCTCCCGAACATTTCGTAAAAGGCTCTGGCAGCGTCGTAAGAAAGGCTCTTCAACAGTTAGAGAAAGCAGGCTTAGTAGTGAAAGTTAAGGGTAAGGGTAGAACACTTACTCCTAAAGGTAGATCACTACTTGACAAGCTAGCTAATAAGGTAATGAGAGAGCTTGCCAAGGAAAATAAGGAGCTAGAGAAATATCTTAAATAGCTGAGCAGGCAAAGATTCAATAAGGTTGCTGTAGCAATGAGCTACGATATTTCGGACGAGGAACTTGAAGAAATTAAGAGGAGAAAGCTTCTAGAATACCAGCGTAGACTAGCTGAGGAAGAAAAGAGAAGACAGTTAGAAAGGGAGCTTGAAGCTAGGAAGCAAGCTTTACTTAGAAGAATACTTACTCCAAAAGCTCTTGAAAGACTATATAATGTTAAGCTTATTAGGCCCGATCTCGCATCTTTTGTAGAAGAACAATTAATAACTTTAGCCCAATCAGGCCGCATATCTTTGCCCATAGACGATGAAACTTTAAAGGGAATCCTTGTCGAAATATATTCTCAAACACGAAGAGATTTCAAAATAAGAATTAAGGAGAAGTGATGTGCCATGGCACATTTCATTCATGTCGCTAGGAAGCTCAGGCTTGCAAAAGCTCTTAAGTCAAACTCTCCCGTACCACTCTGGGTTATAGCTAGAACTGGAGGTAAGTTTAGAAGACACCCTAAAATTAGGCATTGGCGTAGAGTGAAGCTCAAAGTCTAGTGGAAAGGAGTGAGGTTAAAAAATAATGTCTGAGAAGAAATCTATTGTTCTTGAAAGAGAATATGTCATACCTTTAAGGAAAGTGTATTTTCTCCAGAAAACAAAGAGAGCTCCAAGAGCTATAAGGCTAATTAGAGAATTTGTGAAAAGACATGTTAAAGCTGAAAAGGTAATAATAACTAATAAGGTAAATGAGTACATTTGGAGTAGAAGTATTGAGAAACCTCCTAGAAGAGTTAAGGTTAAAGTAGTTAAAACAGAAGATAATGTAGCCAAGGTTTACCTTATTGGAGAATAGTTAAAATGCCTGCAGTAAGAGCTTCCTTCAATGGAAATATTTTCATAGGAGCATTCATTTTTACAAACGACAAATTCACTTTAGTTCCCCTGGAAACACCTCCCAAACTTTACGATGCAATCCATGAGGTATTAAAAACAGAAATCCATAGCATAAAGATAATGAACTCTTCCATTATAGGTATTCTCATAGCCGGAAATAATAATGGAATACTTCTCCCATATTTAACCCTTGACGAAGAAGTAGAGCAGTTAAAAAAGACTCTAGGTAGCCAAGTAAACATAGGTATTTTGCCTTCAAAGAAAACAGCAGTAGGCAACATAGTATTAGCTAATGATGAAGCAGCTCTAGTTCATCCAGAATTAGATTCTAAATCAATAAAGGTAATAGAGGATGTTCTCGATGTACCTGTTGAGAAGGGAACAATAGCTAACGTTTTAACCGTTGGTTCAGCAGCAGTAGTTACAAACAAGGGAATGATAGTTCACCCTGATGCTTCTGAAGAAGAGTTAAAGTTTTTAGAGGACTTATTTAAAGTAAAGGTTGATATTGGTACGGTAAATTTCGGCGTATCCTTCGTTAAAACAGGTTTAGTTGCAAACACCCACGGGGCCCTTGTGGGCGAAAGAACAACAGGCCCCGAAATAATGAGAATAGAGCAAACACTTGGAATAACAGGTGAGTAAGTATGAAAGTCAAAATATATAGGGTTGAAGGGCAAATGCTAATAAGCCACGATAAATTTCCACGTATTCAAAAATTTGTAAAGGATGTTAGAGCAGTTAAGCCTGAGGATGCGATAGAGATAGTTTATTCTGAACTAGGTAGTAGACATAAGCTTAAAAGAAAACATATAAAGATTTTCAAGGTTTACGAAATACCTCCGGAAGAAACTAAAGACATAAACCTTTACAGACTAAGCTTAATTGACAAAATAGTTATTGTTTAATGAGTTGAAAAATAATGTCATCTGAGGAGGAAAAGCTTAGGGAAGAATTAGCTAGAAGAATTGAGGAGTTACAAGTACTACAAGCACAATATGAAGTATTAAAGAACAGCTTAGATACACTTATTTCATTACTTAACGAAACAAGAATTGTTAGAGAAGAACTAGGCAAAATAGAGGAAATTAAGGAGGAAAACGAAGTACTCATACCCTTAGGTTCAAGAGTACTCATACATGCAAAGGTAATGGAGAAACCAACAATACTTTATGCTTTAGGCTCAGGAATTCTCGCATCACTACCATTAGATGAAGTTAGGAAGAAACTTAGCGAAGAGGAAAAAAGGATTAGTGAAGATATTGCTAAATTACAGAAGGATCTAGCTGAGCTCGTAAGAAGAATAGCAATTACCCAAGAACTTGCTAGGAAAATTCAGGGAAAACTTGTAAAAGCAACTCAAAGTAAAAAATAAGTACTTCAGAAACGGTGAAAACATTTTTTTAACGAGGATGTTTTGAAACAATGTTTAATAAGTTAAAGAAAATTTTCACGAGCTTAGCGGAGAAAATAACTGGACGTGTTTCTGAAGAAAGACTTAACGAAATACTTGACAACCTACTTTTCGAACTCGTCGAATGCGATGTAGCATTTCCCGTAGCTGAAAAAATAATTAATAATATTAGAGAAGCTTATAGGAAAAGCCCTTTCAAAAATAGGGAAGAAGTTTTTAAAACACTAAATGATATTGTCTTAAAGATTCTTGAGCAATCAAAACCATTTGACTTAATAAGTGAAGTTAAAAAAACTTCTAAGAAGGAAGGACCAGCAGTCATTGTTTTCTTAGGAATTAATGGTGTAGGGAAAACAACAACAATAGCTAAAATAGCTAAGAAAATGAAGGATAATGGCTTAAAAGTGGTTTTAGCTGCTGCAGACACTTATAGGGCAGGAGCTCAGGAGCAATTAGAAATTCATGCGAGAAAACTAGGGCTCCCCGTAGTGAAACATAGGTATGGTAGTGATCCAGCTGCTGTAGCTTTTGACGCTGTAAACTATGCTAAATCTAGAAGGCTAAGCGCTGTTCTCATAGATACTGCTGGAAGAATGCATACAGACATAGACTTAGTTAATGAGCTTAAGAAAATTGTTAAAGTAGCTGAACCCCACTTCAGAATACTTGTTGTTGACGCTTTAACGGGAAACGATGCTTATGAGCAAGCTAAAATGTTTGAGGAAAACGTAGGTGTTGACGGAATAGTTATTGCGAAAATGGATGCTGATGTTAAAGGAGGCGTAGCATTAACATTAGCTAGCGAAATAGCTAAACCCATAATTTACGTAGGTACAGGTCAGAAATACGATGACATAGAACCTTTCGACCCTGAGAAAATAGCTAAACTAATTTTCGAAGAGGCTGCTAAAAAGTGAAGTTAAAAGCTAAAGTAGGTCTCATAGTTTCCACGGTTGATAAAGCAAGTTTAAATATGGCTGAAAGAATTCTTGAGAAAACGGAAAACTATGAAATAAGGAATGTAAGCAAACCTGTTGTTAAAGCGTTTTTCCTTGAAAAACTAAATGCAATAATTACGTATCTACCTGACGACATAATATACATAAACTACGTTGATAATTACCTTAACGTTGACCAATATATTTTCCTTTCTAGACATAGTAGCTTAGCAAAAATAAAGTCGCTAACAGTTCATCACACAGGTAATGTAACTAATGAATTAGCTTATGGAGCAAACCCTAAGGAACTATGCTATACGAACCCTCCGTTGACAAAGGCTATTATTTTAAACATAGGCAAGTACGCTAAAAAATACGGTCTTTCCAAAGAATTTGAAATAGTGTATGAAGCAACACATCATGGACCGACTAATCTGTCTAAACCATTAGTTTTCGTTGAGATAGGGAGTTCTGAGGAAGAATGGGTTAGGGAGGATGCTGCTAATGTTAATGCTGACGCAGTAATTAATGCTTTAAAGAACACATGCGAATGCACACCAGTATTAGGCTTTGGAGGAGGCCATTACTCTAGAAAACATACTAAACACGCTTTCGAATCAAGCATATGCTACAGTCACATTTTCTCTAAACATTCAGCAAAGCATTTAACTAGAGACATTATAGACCAAGCTATAAGGAAAACTGTGGTTAAAGTAGAGGAGTTCGTTATTGAAAAGAAGGGTGTTTCTGGAAAAATAAGGGAACTCATACTTGAATATGCTGAGGAAAGAGGCTATGAAGTAGAATATATTTAGTAGTAGATAGAAGAATTTAAAAACACGAGGCACTTATAGGCTAGCGTGCATATATTTACGAAAGCAAACAATTAAGGATGGTTTATGATGAAACTGAGCGAAATAGTCTCTATGTGGAAGAAAATAGTGAAGCTTTCAAGGAAACCTGATAGGGAAGAATACTTGCTTTCAATTAAAATTTCGTTCCTAGCTTTCTTCCTAGTAGGTGGAATAGCTTACTTAGTTAAGTTAGTTGCCTATCTTGTATCCAGAATTTAGTGGTGAAACTAAATGGGAGAAAACACCGCACCCCCAAGGCGTCTCACACGCTTCTACGCTGTTAGGACAACTGCTGGTCAGGAAATGAATGTAGCCATGCTCATATATAATCGTGTTAAAGCAGCAAACTTAGATGTTAAAGCAATAATTGTTCCCCCCAACGCTAAAGGATACGTTATATTAGAAGCTCCTGGACCAAATGTTGTTTACAACGCAATTCAAGATTTAAAACATGTTAAAGGCCTTGTTCCCGGAGTTTTTAGCGACGAAGACATTAAAAGAGCGCTTATACCTAAATCACCGCTTATAGGTCTTAAGGAAGGAGATATTGTTGAAATTGTTGCAGGCCCCTTCAGAGGTATGAAAGCTAAAATTATTAGGGTTGATGTAGCTAAAAACGAAGCTGTTCTTAACATTCTCGAATCATCATATCCTCTTCAAATAATGGTTTCAGGAGATTATGTTAAACCTGTTAGGAAGCAGCAAACACAGGGTGGCGCGTGAAATGGTTAAGGAGAAAGTGGTAACATTCCTTATTGAAGGTGGTAAAGCAAATCCCGGGCCACCTATAGGGCCTTCTTTAGGCCCGTTAGGAGTTAATGTTGTTGAAGTTGTTAATAAAATAAATGAAGCAACTAAAAGCTATGAAGGACTAACTGTTCCTGTAAAGGTAATTGTTGACACGGAAACTAAGAAGTTTAGAGTTGAAGTTGGAGTACCTACAACAACAGCTCTACTGCTAAAAGCAGTTGGTGCTAAAGAGCCTTCAGGAGATCCGGCACATCAGAAAATAGGTGATTTACCTCTTGAAAAAATAATTGAAATAGCATTAGCTAAGAGGAAACAGCTCCTAGCTAAAACGCTTAAGAAAGCTGTAAAAATGATTCTAGGTTCAGCTAGGTCAATAGGGATAACTGTTGAGGGAAAGGATCCGAAAATTGTTTCTAAAGAAATAGATGAAGGAAAATACGATGACATAATAGCTAAGTATGAGGAAGAATATCAGAAAGAGGAGTGAAAGTGGAGGGGAAAAGTAGATGTCGGAAGTTGTGTCTAAAGAGAACATTGCTAAAGCATTAGAGGAAGCCATTAAGTTAAGTAAGAAGAGGAAGTTTAAGCAGTCTGTTGAATTAGTGGTTGTTTTAAGAGATGTAGACATTAGAAGCCCTGAGGGAAGAATTAGGGAAACAATATTCCTACCTCATCCACCCAGGAAAAATGTGAAAGTTTGTGTAATAGCTGATGGAGACATAGCATTAAAGGCTAAGGAAGCTGGAGCATACAGGGTTGTTTCGAGAGAGGAACTTAAGCTTATGGCTGAAAACAGGAAGTTAGCTAAAAAATTAGCTCAAGAATGCGACTGGGCTCTTATAAGAACAGACATGATGGGTCAAGCTGGAAGAGTTGTTGGCCCAGCACTAGGCCCTAGAGGAAAAATACCTGTCCCTGTACCTATAAGTGCAGACATTAAAGCGGTTATAGAAATGTATAGGAGAGCCGTATTCGTAAGAACCAAGGATCAACCACAGATTATGTGTAGAATAGGGACTGAAGATATGAATCCTGAAGAGTTAGCGGAAAACGCTTTAGCAGTTATTTCAACCGTAGCATCGAAACTTAAGAATCCCAGATACAATATTGCAAAAATAGTTGTTAAAACAACAATGGGTCCAGCTGTTGAGGTGAAGAAGTAGGGATGAGTATGCTTAAGAGAGTTAGGAAAATTCCTGAATGGAAAATTAGGGAAGTAGAGTTTCTAACCGATCTCCTAAGGAAATATAGTGTAATTGCAATAGCTGATTTAACAAAGCTTCCTACAGCCCAGCTTCAGCAAATAAGGAAGGCTTTGAGAAACAAGGTTTTCATGAGGGTTAGTAAAAACACTTTAATGAAAATAGCCATAGACAATATTGTTCATGAAAAACCTGGTATGGAGAAGCTTAAAGAGTTTCTGGAAGGCTCAAATATTTTCCTATTTACAAACATTAACCCCTTCGAACTTTACATGCTCCTTGAAAAATACAAGATTCCAACCTATGCTAAACCAGGAGACGTCGTCGATAGAGAAGTCATTATTCCATCCGGGAATACGGGAATACCTCCCGGCCCCATACTTAGCACTTTCGGTAAGCTTAAAATACCCACTAAGATTCAGGAAGGAACTATTTGGATAACTAAAGACACTGTTGTAGCTAAGCCTGGAGATAAAATATCTCCAGAGCTGGCTTCAATACTTCAAAAACTTGACATTAAACCTTTAGAAGTAGGTGTTAAACTCAAAGTAGCATATGCTGATGGTTTAATATTTAAAGCTGAATACCTCAAGCTTGACCTTGATAAGTACCGTAATGAAATCGCTGAAGCCTACGTTAACGCGTTAAAGATAGGGGTTGAAGTAGCATTCCCCGAACCAGAGATACTTAAACTTACATTAACAAAAGCCTATATTAGCGCATTAGCTATTGCTGCTGAAACAGCATTCATAACAGCTGAAACAGCAGAATACGTGTTTGCAAAATATGTTAGCATAGCCTATGCTTTAGCAGCACAAATTTCACAATTAGCTCCAGAACTTAATTTAGAAATTGCGGCACCAATAACTGCACCTGCAGAAGAAAAGAAAGAGGAAGAGGAGAAGAAGAAAGAAAAGAAAGAGGAAAGGAAAGAGGAAGTAGCTGAGGAGGAAATAGCTGCAGGTTTAGAGTCTCTATTTGGATAAAGCATGTTCCTTTTTGCGTAAAGCTACGTTACCTTTAAATATTTACACTAACCTCCTTTAGAACCGACAAGCTAGGAGGTGATTAGGGATCGAATACATTTACGCAAGTCTTCTCCTCCATGTAGCAAAAAAGGACATTACTGAAGAAAATGTTAAAAAAGTTCTTGAAGCAGCAGGCATAGAAGTTGATGAAGTAAAGGTTAAGGCACTTGTTGCAGCATTAAAGCAAGTAAACATAGATGAAGTAATAAAGACGGCTGCATTACCTGTAGCAGCACCAGCTGCTGCAGCTGCGGCTGCAGCGCCTGCTGAAGCTGAGAAAAAAGAGGAAGAAAAGAAAGAGGAAGAAGAAAAGAAAGAAGAGGAAGTTAGTGAAGAAGAAATAGCTGCTGGACTAGAATCCCTCTTCGGATAATGTAGTACAAGTAATGATTTCAAAATAAACCTAAACGTGTTTTTGAGTTCTTTAGAGCACAAATTTAATTCGTAATAAATTCTTAATTCTTACACAGCTTAACGCGTAGTGGTGATTATTGAATGGTGAAAGTTGATCCTAAAGAGTTCAGAGTTAAATTCTTTGAGGAAATGGGTTTCGTGAGAAAGCAATGTCCGAAATGTGGGAGTTGGTTTTGGACGCTAAATAAAGGCCAAGTATACTGTAATGATTCACCATGTGTTGAATACGAGTTTTTCGACTTAAACTATAAGCTTAAGCCGCTTAGTGTTAGGGAAGCTAGGAGGACATTTATTGATTTCTTTAAGAGACACGGCCACAAACCTGTAGAGCCTAAACCAGTAGTTGCTAGGTGGCGTGAGGACCTGTATTTAACAATAGCTAGTATAGTTGATTTCCAACCGTTCGTAACAGATGGTGTGGTTCCGCCTCCAGCTAATCCACTAGTTGTTTCCCAACCATGCATAAGACTTGAGGACATAGATAATGTTGGAAAGACAGCTGGTAGGCACTTAACAACTTTCGAAATGGGAGGACATCACGCATTCAACTATCCTGACAAACCCGTTTACTGGAAAAATGAAACAGTAAAGTACGCTTTCGAATTCTTTACTGAAGAAATAGGTGTGAAACCAGAGGACCTAACACTTAAGGAGTCCTGGTGGGAAGGAGGAGGTAACGCCGGGCCATGCTTCGAAGTAACTGTTAAGGGGTTGGAGGTAGCTACACTGGTTTTCATGCAATACAAGGTTGTCGATGGAAACTATGTGCCAATGCCTCTTAAAGTTGTAGATACAGGCTACGGTATTGAGAGAATAGCGTGGCTTACCCAAAGAACACCTACAGGGTTCCATGCGATTTACGGTGATTTAGTCAGGAAGTTCTTTGGGAAAATAGGTGTTGAAGAACCTGAGGAGCAAGTTTTCTACGTAGCTGGAAGATATTCTTCAACGTTTGAACCTGAAGACACTGTGTCTTTAGAGGGATATTATAGGAGAGTTGCTAGAGCAATAAATCTATCTTATGAGGAAACCAAGGAGCTTTTAGAGAAAATTGAGAAGGTCTTCGCTGTTCTCGACCACACTAAAACACTAGCTCTAATGTTAGCTGACGGCATAGTACCTTCAAATACTGGTGAAGGATACCTTGCTAGATTAGTGTTGAGAAGAGCTTTAAGAGCCCTCGCTAAATTAGGTTCAAATGTTAGGCTAAGCGACCTTGTCGAGCTTCAAATAGAGTTCTGGGGTGAAGACTTCCCGCAGCTTATTAAGAGGAAAAACTACGTTTTGGAAGTAACTGATCTTGAGGAAGAAAGGTTTAGGAAAACACTAACTAGAGGATTAGGCTATGTTGAAAGGCTTCTGAAGAGAAGAAAAGAAATAAGCTTAGAAGACCTTGTTGAACTTTATGATTCGCACGGTATTCCACCGGACATAGTCGAGGAGGTCGCTAAGAAGAAGGGAGCAGTAGTTCATGTTCCAGCAAACTTCTTCTCAATAGTTGCTAAAAGACATGCTAGAGCGGAGGTTAGAGAAGAGGAACTAGAGGTGCCTAGGGAAATATTTGAGGATTTAGAGAAACTACCGCCAACACGAATGCTTTTCCATGAAAACGTTTACTTAAGGAAGTTTAAGGGGAAAGTTGTTTACTCGAAACCGGGCTTAGTTGTTTTAGATCAAACAGCGTTCTATGCTGAAGGCGGCGGGCAACTTTCAGACATAGGGAAGCTGAAGTGGGGTAGTAGTTCCTCAGCGACGGTAATTCACGTTATTAAAGTGGGTAATGTAATAGTTCATAAGCTAAAGGAGCCTGTGGAAATACCCTTAAACACTTATGTTGAAGGAGAAATTGATTGGAGTAGAAGATTCACTCTGATGAAGCATCATACGGCGACGCATATAATCCTAGGAGCTGCTAGAAGGGTTCTAGGAGAGCATGTTTGGCAAGCTGGCGCTGAGAAAAGACCTGATAAAGCAAGACTCGACATAACACATTATAAGCCTTTAAGTAAGGAGGAAATTAGGGAAATAGAGAAATTAGCTAACCAAGTTGTTTTCGAAGGAAGAAAAGTTACAGCTAAATTCATGGATAGAAACGAAGCTGAAGCAAAATACGGGTTAAGACTTTACCAAGGAGGAGTCCCTCCTGGGAGAATAATTAGGGTTGTTGAAGTTGAAAACTGGGACGTCGAAGCATGCTTTGGCACTCACGTAACAAACACTAGAGAAGTAGGGTTAATTAAGATAATAAATGTTGATAGAATACAGGATGGCGTAATTAGATTAGAATACACTGTTGCCGAAAACGCACTAAAACACGTATGGGAACTTGAAGACACTCTGGAGAAGTTAGCTGCTAAAATAGGTGCTAGTCCCAAAGACGCTATTCTTAGAATAGAGAAGTTCATCGAAGAATACAGAGCACTGAAAACTGAATTATCTAAGCTAAGAAGAGAATGGGTTGAAAGTGAAGCGGAGAAAACACTTGCTTCCAAGAAACCGACAAGCTGGGGCTACATTGCTGTTTCAACATATTCAGGTAAAGGCAAGGAAGTTATTTTGGAATTAGCTAGGAAAATTACAACTAAAGAACCTAAGGCTGCAGCAGTAATTTACAATGTAAGCGGAGATAGAGTATTAGTAAATATTCTAGTAGGTAATGAGGCCTTAGCTAAGAAAGCTTCAGCAAGGGAAATACTTACTAAAATATTTGAGAAAATAGTTGAAGGAAAAGGCGGTGGAAGAGAAGATTACGCAGCAGGCTCTGGAAAACTAAAAGTTAAGCTGGAAAATGTTATTGAGGAAACCTTTAAACTATTCGGGTAAGCCTTTTTTGTCAACCATAACTTTCAGGAAAGAACTAGTAGATGCAATATTAGATTACAAATACTTTTTATGTAGAAAATACCCTTACAAACCAGCTTTAAACATCGTAGTTCAACGCTACAACCTATCTAAACCCGAGAAAGCCCTTCTATACAGATGCATACATGATGAAGAAACCGCCAAGAGCATACGTAAGAAACTTGTTAAAGAAGCAGCTATAGAGAATTCAACACTGCTCATTGACGGATTTAACGTGTTAATAACTATTTCTTCAGCAGCAGAATGTTTCCAAGTATTCCTATGCGATGATTACATGCTAAGAGATGTTATGAAGTCTTTTAGGAAATTTAAGTTTACAAACAAACATGAGGAAATAGTGAATATGCTAATAAGTGAAATAGTTAAGCTTAAACCTTCGAGAACAGTGTTTTTCTTCGACAAACAAGTAAGCTTTAGCGGCAAAGTAGCTGCATTAGTTAGCGAAGTAGCTAAGAAGCATGGTTTAAAAAACTTCGAAACACTACTTACAGACCGCAATGATAGGAGAATCATAGAATATGCGGAAAAAGGAATAGTTTCATCAAGCGACATAGTAATACTTATGAGAACACCTCAAATCTTTGACTTAGCATATTACGTAGTAAGAAAGCATTTCCCAGAGAAAATAGTTTACATAAACAAAATTTTAACAGGAGAATAACGGCAATACTTAAAAAATACTCAGAAAAAATATAAGTACCCGAAAGAAAAGGGGCCCGTCGCCTAGCCAGGATAGGGCGCCGGCCTTCTAAGCCGGTGGTCCGGGGTTCAAATCCCCGCGGGCCCGCCACTTATATATTTTCTAATATATACTGTATTGTGTGTGAGGAAACGTTGCGCTCTCATTTCTCAGACCGCAACATACCATGTGATTATCTTGAGTGATAAGCATGAGCGAAAACTGGCATTCGAAAATCGATACGTCAAAACTTAACAAAGCCACCAAAACAACTGCGAACTTAACAAAATCAAGGCTTTCAAGAACCTCCCTAATCTTTCCTAGAACCCTCCTCCTCTCCTCAAACGACATCTCATAAGTGTTTATAATATCATCCCTAAGCATTCATACTCAAACCTTTAGCCACACCTGATTTATACTGATATTCGTTAAGAAAAATAGAAGAACTTAACTTCATCTTATAGTTTTTGTTTGTTTATACCGTAGCTTCCATTGTATTTAGTTTTATGCTTGGTTTATAGGTGCTTAGATGCTTCCCTATATATTGGGTCGAGAAACACGTATTTTTCATCTGTTTTACCTATTATGGCCATGTCTACTAGGTTAGTTAGTAGTCTATAGAGGGTTTTCGAGGCTACCGATCTCCCAATCCATGCTTCCACAGTCCTCTTTATCCTTGCCCAGCTATCAAACCCTAACGCTATAGCTCTAAGCACATGCGTATACAGAGGTGAAAGATCGCTAAGTTTTCTAAGCTCACCTAACGCTATAGCTACTGCTTCATCTATTACCCGCTCAATTACGTCATACCCGCCAAGCTGTAGGGTTTTGTAGCCAAAATACGCTAACCACCCGGGAATACCGTCGAGAAACTCAACCGCTTCCTCAATGATCTCTCTCGGCATTTTTCTTCCAGCTTCACTGAAGCCTTGCTCTAAGAACTCAATTGATTCTTCCCTCGAAAACCTTTCAATAACTACCTCATCCCTAACTCTACCGTAAAGAGGGCTTGAAGAATCGTTGAACCCGAGAAACCTATATAGTAAGCCTACTTCGGAACCCGCTAAAATGAATTTCACCCGCCCTAAATTATCATAGCTAAACGCTATAATCTCCCTAAAATCTATTCTCCTATACCCCTTTAGGAATCTTAGATGCTGGGCTTCATCAAAAGCAACTATGAAGTATGTTCCTTTGTCTTCAGCGTATTCGTTCATTTTTGCGAGAACCGATGAAATTAGCGGTTCCCTATTTCGCCACCTAAGCTCTACTCCATGCCCAGCTACTGTTACGCCTCTAACAGCTTTCAAATACTCCACAATTTCAGCAACCCTACCTTTAATTCTCGTGAACCCCTCAGAAATTAGCCTGTAAAAGCCCTGTTTAGAGTATCCGGCTTCCGAAAGCCTCCTAGCATCGATGTAGAGGCTCGGGTAACCACTTTCATTAATGAAAACCTTCAAAACCGACGTCTTCCCAATCCTCCTTACCCCAACACATAAGATAATGGGAGAACCCGATACTACATACTTACTTAGCGCCTCTAATTCCCTATCCCTATCGTAGAGTTCACTTCTATTCTCCTTAGGTTTAGGATCAAAAAGCATAAGTTACACCCCTGTAACTAACTTACACACCTGTAACCTATAAATTTTAACGAAAAAACCTATAGATTATGTTTTTGTCTGGTTGCAGTATGTTAGTACTACTTTGTATTCTACTGTGATTGGGAATACGTCGTCCATTACGAAGTGGAACTGGTATGTTCCAAGTAGAGGTAGTATGTCGTGTAGGAACTCTATTGCATCATAGGCTTTCTTAATGCATGCTTCTGTTTCATTGTATGTTTTAGGAACATACTTCATAAGCCTAAAGCATTCGACAAGATATGTTTCATTACCGTAGCTAACAGACCCATTAAACACCAGTATTTCAGGCTTCCTAACCCCC
>CAYOTT010000021.1:0-12109 GCA_964406965.1 uncultured Desulfurococcales archaeon
ATTACCGTAGCTAACAGACCCATTAAACACCAGTATTTCAGGCTTCCTAACCCCCGCCTCAACATCTAGTTCAACAGGTGTTTCCTTAGGTGTTGCGTTTATCTCTAATGATTCTATCCATCCGTTCTCATATGGAGCATAAGCTACAATGTATATTCTACTCCATCCCTCCCCTTCAGGGGTTTTCCCTATTGGAACATATATTCTCTTTAGCCTACCCCATTCCCCAAAGTATATTTCGAACTTTTTCTTCCCAGCGAGAAACTTTAATCCTTCCCTGAGAAAGTATAGTCTAACGTTCAGCTTAACCCATGTGTTATTAGTGTTCCTCCTAACGTAAAGGAAAACCCCAGAACCATTAAAGACAGCGTCCACAATAGAGAATGTACCGTTAAACCTGAAAGATTCCGGGTTAACCCAGTAATCGTAAAGCCTAAGAACAAGAGCTTTCACATCACTATCATCACGCACTTCGAAAGCCCCCCTATCAGAACCCCTAAGCTCCGCCATGTACTTCTCAAAAACCGGATCGTATTTTGCGATGTCCTTTAGTGATTTGAAAGCTACTTCATAATATATTTCCCCTCTAAACTCCTCCCATGTTAGAGCGTTCCTATATATGAATAAGCTAACGTTCTCAATATTCCAACCTTCGGTAGACGTGAAGAGGCTTGTTGAAGCGAAACCAATAATCCTACCTTTGTAAATTATGAGGAAGTCAGGGAAGGAATCAGGTTTAAACGGTGAACATAGTTTTTCCGTGCTAGACTTCCAGAGCTCAATAAGATGTTTGTTGAACATGTAGCCCATGTATTTTAGTGCTAGCTCCCCTGCGAGCCTACAGTTCCTTTCATAGTCTGGGTTATCTCTCATGAAAACACCTTTCCTTTCCGGAAGCTGATATGTGTATACTGCGACGGTGAAGTTTATGCCGTTAACTTTAGCTAGCCAGTCTATGAAGTCTCCGCTAACGTAGAGGTCGTAAACCATTATGAAGGGTTTTTCTTTCGACGCTTCCGCTACGTAGTTCCAGAATGCTTTAAGATCCGATTCGTTAAATAAGTCGTAAAGCTTAATCAAAGTAGTGTTGTCTCTTTGGGGAATGATTAGTGCTACGGGCATTACCGGTAGCTTCCTACCCCAATGCTTCTTAGCTACTAGCGTTACCCAGTCCAGTTCTAGGATTGGGGGTATGGGTTTCCACATTTCTTTCCAGTGGTATGCTAGCCACTCTATTCTCCAGTTTGTTGCTCCCCTTATTTCCCACACTAGGTATGGTATGCAGTTTCCTCTTGCTAGTTCGTACTGTATGGGTTCTTCGAAGCTTTTTAGAGGGTCTTTCTCTATTTGCTCTAGTGCGTGCTGGCATGCCCACTTCATTGCTTCGTCAACGCTCATTTCCCCCATGATGACCTTTCTGAAAGCACCTATCATCACGTTTGTCGAATAGTAGTCTCTGATGAGTGAACCGAACATTTCAGTGAACATACCCCATGTTCCAAGCCTTGGCTCCGGAAGTTTACCGTACATTTTAGCGTAAACGTAGAGTGGCGGGGGCTTAACCCTATACGTTCTCTCATCCACCTGCTCAACATAGCACCAAGGATCAAAACAGTGTTCTTTGGGAATCCGGGACTTAATAACCTTCCATTCCGCTTTAACATGGGATTCCCTAACAGCTTCCTCTATGAGCCTCTTAGAAACCTCCTCATCAACATACACGGGATTAGCCCACCTAAAAGCGAGAAACCCGAGAACAACCACTAAAACCACAAACCCAACAACAAACCACTTCCAACCCCTCCTCCCCTCTTTACTCCTATCAGCGTCGTACACAGTAACTCCCTCAATAGTATAGAAGAAGCGTTTACATATTTAAGCGGAGCAAACAAGTTCTCCAGCTAGAGGAAACTTTAACTTAACCGTAGAGATTCACTTATATATCCTACATAAACCAAAATATAATGGGAACTACTGTACAAATAAACAAAAACTATAACTCATAGTATCGCTTCTGCAGTTATTTCACACTTTTCCACATGAAATTTAAACAAACCAGTCAATTAAAATCTACTAATAATTGTACCGATAAATCAGAGTACCAACATTGTACCGAGTTCGCAGAGACACCAAATAAATCTGCAAATTTTGTACCAGCACATAAATCTTCCAACATTCTACCGACAGTGAAACAAAAACAACATCAAAACAAACACACACAAACCACCATCACACACCAACAAAGCGCGCATCAATTCAAAACACAACATAATATTATATTTATTTATTTATTCATATCTGTAGGTTATATTAATATAATCGCAACATCAAAAATGATAAGCGAATAGGATAGAAACTGATGTTGTCTTATTTAGTTGATGTAGAAAATTGATGAGCGCTTCGGAGCTCTCTGTTCTGTTTCATCAGATTTCATATTACTCTGTAAATACACATACACTGTGTAATTTAGAAGTTACTATCGTTAATTGAGAATTCAAGATCGCTTTCAAATGAACCCGGCGAAAAATGATGAGCGCTTCGGAGAGGTTTTCTAATAATGTATTCTTTAACTGTTTCGACAGCTTCACTATCATCGCTAACAAAATTCACAATAATACTTTTAAATCTTTCGAATCTAAAAGCTTTAAAAACATAGTTCCTCATACACGACAGTACATCGAAGTATTTACGCATACTTAAAACATAAAATCTCGCATCATCAAGCAAAGTAACGTACACATACGTTTTTCTGATCGCATTATTGAAAACATTATATGACTTCACAAACGCAACAACATCTTTCAGCTTAACAGATTCAACATCAGTAGTTCTAAACCTCCGCCTCAAACGCTCAACTATTTTTCTATTAACTCTCTTTAGCATTACACGTTCACTAAGCTTCGCATATCTATTAGTAACGGCATAAACAGTATAATACCATCCTTTATATCTCATGAATTTTCTTGAACTGCTAATTTTAACAGATACAATAAGAAAATTACCCGTCATTCCAAGACTCCAACCATTGTGCGGAGGTAACTTTACGAACAATATTCTTCTTAGCTCACGCGTGTACTTAGTTTCAACATCAAGTACTCTTCTCATTACAAAACACCAAAAAGAAAAGAAAAAAGAAAACAGTTAATTAACTACTTCAATGTACACTCTAACTTTCTTGTTGTTTCTTTTGATTTCTTCCCAAACATCATTGAGGTCTACAGGCAGGTAAATTATGTATCTGTTTGATTGTTTCACTAGCTCTCGTTTTGCAATAATTAACAACCTATCTTTTGCGAGCACTTTCTCAAACCTCACTAATATATAAAGCAAAAGTATTTAAGCAAAGCAACCATGAAATATAATCATTTAATTAAAAATTAAAATGAAATATATTTATGTAAGTTCAAACAGATAATTAAATGAGCAATGTAAAATTCTGTAATGAAAAAGAAAAATCATCATAAGTTTAAAAACACAATAAAATAATGTTTCATTCAGCAATAACGATAATATCGAAATATTATCACATATGCTAAAACGTTACACTTCTACATCAAAAACTGAAACATCAACAATATTGCTCACGAGCCTTCTAAGCCGGTGGTCCGGGGGTTCAAATCCCCGCGGGCCCGCCACAACAAGCTATTCCGGGATTTTTCCTACTACTTTTTTAAGCAAATTTCCATGTCTTTCCTCGTCTTCATGTATTAGATTTAAAAGGTTCTTTATGGCCTTGCTTGGTTCTTCAATGGATCTCGAAAATATTAGGGTTACTAATCCTACGAAATATTCTTCGCTTAAATTGTCTTCGTAGGGTATGAGTTTTTCTAAAATGCTTCTTAGCTCTTTTCCGCTTAGTGTTTGTTTTTTCTCTACGAATTCGCTTAAATTATTCAGTAACATTCTAGAGTCTCTGTAGAATGTGCCTAAGACATTTATGCAAACATCGTTACTTACTTCCTCCTTTTCTAGCCCATGCATTTTAGCTAATTCTGTGAAGATAAGTGAGTGCTTAAAAGTATCATAACCTATAAACTTCAACATTAATGATATGTATGTGTCCATGGTTTTATTGGAAATTTTAATGTATAGATCATATGTTTCCTTCTCTACCCTAGCTAAGCAGATGAATATTCGTGGATCAACCATTCCACACCATCTCCTACTAATTTATGTCTCTGAGCAACACTGTGTAATAATTCTATTTCAAAAGTATAGCTCCAATCGTAACGAGGACTGCGGCGATTATTGCTCTTACCCTAAACTTTTCTTTAAGAAGAAGCATAGCAAGGATACTTGCTACTACTGGAGATGCTGAAGCAATTAATGATGCTCTACCTGCTCCTAGAAGGGTTATTGCGTTAAGCAACATTATTACACCAAATCCTATACCGAAAAACCCTCCTATGGATAGCGTAACTAATGTTTTCCTATTCGCTTTTCCTTTAAAATTCATTTTCAACGCTTTAGTAATTATTGTTAATGTTAAAGCTACAATTACCGTTCTAAAATAAATTATTACAATAGGGCTTATGTTGTTAATTAATAACACATTCATAGCTATTATAGATAAACCCCATAGAATAGCTGTAGCTATACCTGCAAGTAACCCTAAAACAACGTTACGTCCCTTACCTATGCTTTTCCTTTCCAAGTAAATTAACCATATAGATGAAAGAATAAGTGCACCACCTAAAATGTTTATTGAAGTTAGTTTTTCCCCAAATAATGCTACGGAAAATACTGCTACAACCAACGAGTACGTGTTTGCCAAGGGAGTCGATATTGAAACTCCAATACCCCTAATAGCATACATAAACAGTGTGTCTCCAATTACAGGGCCTAAAATAGCTGTAAGTACGAGAAAAACCGCTAGTTCAGCTGTGAAAGAAGCGCTTGGAAAACCTTGGAAAATAAGTATTGGAGTTAAAAGGGCAAGCGCACCCCAAGTTCTTAAAGTATTAGCTTCTAAAACATGTAGCTTATTCCTCAACCCCACCTTGTAAAGTAAGGGTGAAAGGCTAAAGGAGAAAAGTGCAGCAACAGCATATGCGAAACCTAATATGCCATCATGAGCCATGCTAATCTCCCTTAAAACATCAACTACCGCTTAACCGTTGTTAGAGTTTTTAACCACTACAATACATCTTTAAAATATAAGCTTTACTTAAAGCTACTTTACAAAAACTACAGCTACTAAAATAGGGTTTTCTTAAAACAACCTGAAATAATTAGCAAATACCAAGTAACAAATTGCTGTCATGCTTTTTAGCTAAAGCAAAGGTTCTCACGTACCTCCCTAAGAACTATTTAAGATTACTCATTAGCTATAGGACGCTATGCTTAACTACTCTAGAGCTACTGTTTAAAGGGGGCTTCTATGGGAGGAAGGAAGCTAATAATATTTGATTACGACGGTACAGTTGTACTTTCATTCAGTGTTTTCAAAGAGTCTTTAAGAGAGCTCCTCAGAAAACTTCGCTTAGAACATGCTTTCAAAGAAAATGAATTAGAGTATATGGCTAAATCAACTCCTAAAATATGGCTTCCTAAGCTACTATCAAAAATTCCTTCAAATAGAAAACCTAAGCCTGAAACAGTACTTGAAACATTTAAGGAAATATATTCTAAAATACACTTAAATCTAATTAAAGCTGTTCCCAACGTTCACGACGTCTTAAGGAAGCTTAAGGGAAAAGGCTACATGCTTGCCTTAACCACAGGTAGAGTGCTTGTTTCAGACTTTGTCCCCATAGAGCTTAAACATCTAAAATTAGACAACCTATTCGACCTAGTTTATGTACCGAACAGACCAGATAAGCTAAAGACAGTTAAGGAAATCATTGAAAAACTTAGTGTAAAAAACGCTGTAATTGTAGGAGACAGTATAGACGATATTAAAGCTGGTAAAGTCCTCTCCTTAAAAACCATAGCCGTACTCTACGGCTTTACAAGTAAGGAGGAACTACTTAAGTATAAGCCAGACTACGCTATCAATAAAATAGATGAGTTACTAACAATAATTTAACAGTGTTTTTAACATTGTTAAAACGTTATGACAATGTTTTAAAGTATTACGAATATAGTAATCCTTATAAGTCTACTTTATTCATAGGTAGGAGTAGGTGGTTTTGTGGGTAAGTATGTGACTGTTTCTGCAAAAGTTCGGAGAGAGCTGAAAGAGGAAGCTGAAAGGCTTGGAATAAAAATTTCTGAAGTCATAAGGCGTAGCTTAGAAGAAGAGGTTAAGAGACGTAAGCTTGAGATTGTTCAGAAGAAACTTGAAGACATTAAGGATACTCTTGAGAAACTTGATGTAGATAGGTTAGTGAAACATATTAGAGAAGATAGAATGCGTGGTTAGCTTTGAAATACTTGTTTGATGCTTCTTCACTTCTTTACTCTCTAAAGCTTAGGAAAATAAATGTTCTACAGGGAAACTATGTTCAATGGTTAACCCTCTACGAATCAATAAATGCACTGTGGAAAGAGGTTTTCCTAGTTAAAAGCATAAGCGCTACGGAGGCATTAAGATTAATTAGTATTTTAAACGATATCTTGGGGTTAATGAATATTTTAAATTTACAAGGACTTGAAAAAGACGTGCTTAAAGTTGCCTTAGAGCAAGGGATTACAGCTTACGATGCATCTTACATAGTTCTTGCAAGTAAACATGGTCTCACTCTAGTAACGGAAGATAGGGAGTTAAGGAATAAAGCATCAAAAATTGTTAAAACTGTAAGCTTAAATGAGCTTATAAGGTAAGGGGTTATTAAGAAGCTAATTAATTGTTTTAGCTAAATTACTAATGCTTACCTATTCTCTAACGCTTTCTACTATGTGAATTATTCCTTCGCGCACCATGGACACTGCTATTGCGGCTAAAATCATTGCCATAATTCTAGCTAAAGCTACTGAACCGTTTCTACCTAGAATAGCTAATAATCTATCTCCATTAACGAGTAGAAGATAGGCTATAGCTGTGTTTATGATTATCGAAATTATTGAGTAGTGAATTCCGTAGGCTTGAGCAATATATATTACCGTAGTTATCGAGCCTGGACCTGCAAGTAAAGGTGTTGCTATTGGGACAACAGCGACAGCTTCTCTTTCAACAGTTTCAGCTTCAACCCTACCTAAAATCCCTTTAACAGCTATTATGAAAAGTATTGTTCCGCCAGCAATTCTGAAATCATCAACTGTTATGTTGAAAAACCTAAGTATTAAGAGTCCTCCGAGGGAAAATATGAGTAAAATAATTGTCGCTACAATAACACTCATTCTAATAATGCTTTTCCTATCTTTCTCACTAAGCATCATTGTTAAAGAGTAAAATATTGGAGCATTACCTAAGGGGTCAAATATTACGAACAATATTAGTATTGACTGCACTAGAACGTAAACGTCAATAACCACATGCTACACCATTTAAGCAAAAATAAGGGTTACAATATTTAAGCTTACTACTTACCAATTTCCCCTATGAAACCTGTGAAAACGTTTAGGAGCTTACTAACTTCCTCACTTGTATGAATCATGGATGGCATAAGTAATGCTTCATTTTCCGGAAGATAAATTAACCCATTAACCCTAGCGTAAAGATGCATTACCTCATAAACTTTTTCACTCCACCTCTTCAGCATTGCATCTTCGCTTCTCCAAGGCCTAGTTATGGTGAAGTGTATGCCAACCATGCTTCCTAAACCTGTAATGTAGCATTCCACAGATGATTGCTCACATATTTTCTGAAGCTCCTTCTTAACAGTGATCCACAGTCCATTGAATACTTCGTAAATCCCCCTATTACTTTTCAAATAATTTGCTAAAGCATATCCTGCAGCTAACGTTACAAGGTTTCCGGTAAATGTTCCTCCATGAGCACTTCTCACTCTAGGGTCAGGCTGAGCAATGTGGTCTAGTTTCTTCATAATTTCGGCTTCACCTCCGAAAGCACCGCTCCCAGGATAGCCTCCTCCAACAGCTTTACCTAAAATTGTAATGTCTGGTTTTACACCGTAGTATTCCTGAGCTCCTCCAAGAGAAATTCTGAACATAGTTATTACTTCGTCAAATATTAGTAGTGTATCGTATTGTTCAGTAAGTTCTCTAACACCCTTAAGATATTCTCTTCTAGCTTCAATCATGCCCCCAGCTCCAAGAACAGGTTCAATAATAAATGCTGCAACATCCCTTCCCTTAAGAGCTTTCTCTAAAGCCTCAAGGTCATTAAAAGGCACGGTAGCCGTGTATTTTACGCTGTCGTAAGGTAGTCCTGCAGACCCAGGTTCACTGTATGGTGGAGAAACACCTATGTGTAATGTATCATAGGCTCCATGCCATCCACCATTCACTTTCACTATCTTCAACCTTCCAGTGTATGCTCTTGCTAAACGTATAGCATACATTGCAGCTTCAGTACCGCTATTTGTGAATCTAAGTTGCTCTACACTAGGAATTATTTTTGAAAGAAAATCAGCATATTCTAAAGCAAGTTCATGCTCGAAACCAATATGTGAACCAAGCTTTTCAAGAACTTTTAAAACATTTTCTTTAATAATGTCAGAGTTGTGTCCGAGAAGATGTGATCCATGACCCATCCAGAAGTCAACATACTTGTTCCCATCTACATCCCAAACATATGGTCCCTTAGCTTCCCTAATGTAAATTGGATATGGGTGAAACCACCTTAAATGATAAGTTACTCCAGCAGGAAATACTTTCATAGCTCTTTCGTAGAGCTTTCTTGACGAAGAAGTTTTCTCTGAATACATTTTAAGTAACTTATGCTCTATAGTTTCAAGTTTTTTACCAACATTATTGCTCATGCTTTTTCACTGAGGCTTAATGTTTTTGAAAAAACTTAGACTAACCAACATTTTATTCTTTCCCAGTTAAGATGTTGTTTAAACTATTAGCAATTATTGTTACTTAACAGAATATTCATAGTCATAAAGGTTTACGTTAACTTGTGTAGAAATCGGAATTCATTATCTAAGATATACGAATAGTGTTTAAAAGGATTTTAGCCATTCCATGACACACATCCTAACTCGGTATAGGGTAAGTATAAGAACTGTTGTTTTATTACGTAAGGAGGGGTTTTATTTTTAGAGGAGTCCATGATTAAATACTTACACTATTACTTTCCAGATTGTTAAGGTGAATAGTGCTTTATGTGTTTGGCTATTTCCGGGAACTTTTCTATTAATTCCTTATCTGCCGTGTATAGTGTTGTGTTTAGCTGTTTTGCTAATGCAACGTAGCTTGCATCATATACTGTTATTTTCTTTTCTAACGCTATTTCCACTGTGAGCTCTTTAAGTTTACCTTCTAGTTCGTAGGTTTCGAAACCATATTTGTTTAGTGCCTTACCTATTTCCTTTAATTCCTTCATGGTGTATACATTACTGTACTTGAGTGCATTAAGAACTTCATATTCTAGTAGTGACGGAACAGTTATTGTAATGACTCCTCCGACATAGTCGTTTCTAAGCTCTAATGCTTTATCTGAGAATTTCTCTTCAAGAAACCATTTAACAACTATGCTAGCATCAACAACTATATTCTTTCTCTCCAAGCCTTAATAACCTCCGTAGAATCCCATCCCTTAGGAGCTTTCCTTCTAAGTTTCTCATTAATAAGTAAAGCTTCAGCAATACTTCTTTTCTCCTCTTCCTCAAGCTTTTCAAGAATAGCTCTCCTAACAACTTCACTCCAGTTAATATAACTAAACTTCTTCATACGCTTTTTAATTTCAGGATCTATTCTAACAGTAATGGTAGTCAAACATTACCACCTGCTACAAATACGTTACTACAGTATAAATATGTTACTACATTATTGCAGATCTTCGCTTTTTCCCATAGTACTTCTACTTTCATTTATTTAGTTAAGAAAGTTTTAATATCTCTAATTTGACAAATGAGAAACAGACAGTGGTTTCCCGCGGTAGCTCAGCGGCAGAGCGCCCGGCTGTAGAGGGGCCCCCTAGCGCCCCCCGCGTACATGACGAGCGCCCGCATGGGCGTTCGTGAGGATGATTGTACGCCGGCATTTGCTCCCTGAGGCAGATACCGGGTGGTCGGGGGTTCAAATCCCCCCCGCGGGACCACTTATTTCTCTTATGTTGTTATTATTGTGTATAGTGCGTATGTTGAAACTGTTATGATTAGTATGTTTCTTACTGTTGTTACGTGTTTTTTGCTTACGTAGTTTGTTATGTATGTTGACGCTGCTGCTGTAAGTATTAATGGAACTATTATTACCGCATTGTATATTGCTATGTAAGCTATTTTCTCGTAAAGTAGTTTAACGTTTTTGCTGAGATAGGCTAGGAAAATAAAGTATGGTGCTGAAGAACACATCATGAATGTTATTGCCATTAAACCTCCTACAATGAACGATAGGGGGATTGAGTATTCTGAAACCATTTTCACAACCATTTTCCTCTTCAAAGAATCTGTGAAACCCCTAAGTAAGCTTGTTTTAGAGGAGAACATGTTGAACAATACGAATCCATATCCGAAAACAGCAACTGCAACTAGGAGAAACCGGCTTGCTTCTAAAATAAGGGATACACCCATACCTATGAGGAAGTATGAAATGTAAACGCCTAAAACATAAGCTAATGCAGTAGCATATTTTTTAGCTTTAGAAGTGAAAGCAATTGAAGTAACAATTATAGCTAAGAAAACCATGGCACATGGATTTAAAGAATCAGCTACAGCAAGAGATAGGAGAACAGGAAAAACCATGCCGAAACTTGCTTCACCAATTTCCTCATGAGTGCTTGTTGACTCCAGTACTATGGAGTTAACTGTTTCAATAATAGTTTTATTAGTTATTTCCTTTACTGAAACACCTGCAGCCGTAGGATACCATACTTGCAAACTATTTTCCTTAGCTAAAGATCCATTAATTAAGGATAACCAGAACTCCTTATCCAAAATAGCTCCCTGAACTACGGCAACAACCCTACCCTCATAAATAACTGCTGACGTTGGAACAGCAGCTTCAAGACCAACTGTAGAAACCAGTTCATAAAATAGTGAAGCATACTTTTTATTCTTAACAAGGTCTAGGAAAACGTAAGGTAACCCTTCATTGCCAAGGAACTTTTTCAAACTCATACATGCAGGGCACAAGTGTGAACCGTAAACTACAATGTAGCTTTTACTTTCAATTGAAGCATTAACCAAGGAAACACATGTTAAAATAAGTAATGCTAAAAGCAAAGCACTAACTAGTTTCTTCGAGACCATAAGGCTACACATCACATGATCTATTCTAAGAGTAGCTAATATAGTGATATCGGATTAGGCGGTAATAAATGGAAACTCTAAAAACTTATAGTAAACGCTGAGTATAAGTGAAAACGTTGATTGGAAAAGAGAAAAACATTGTATGCTTTTTACGCTTGCTTCTTTTCCTCTTTGACTTCCTTCTTCTCAGCTTCTTCCTTAGGTTTCTCTTCTGAAACCTCTTTCTCCAGCTTCTTAAGTTCCTCTTCAAGTTCCTTCTCTATTTCCTCAATAGGTTTAGGTGGAGGAGTTGTCGCTAAAGTATAACCTATCCATGCAAGTATTCCGAAAACACCAGCTACAGCAATGAATCCTGTTAGCTGCAGTATCAGCATTGAATATTCCGTGAAGAAAACAAGCCAGCCATAAACAACGATAACGACTAGTGAAACTATGAGTAATCCTATGCCTAATATTTGATCCCTACTCATAAGGGTGTCAACCTCAACATTTCTTCTTACATGGTCAAGAAAATCCTTATGCAAGTTCTTGCTTAAATAAATTATCCTTAATTTCCAAATAAGCTTCTATTAGAAAGTTTTAGAGAAGATTTTGTAAATCCTCCACTTTAATTACTCGAATAGTTTTCCCTAAGTTACTGCAGAGTTTAGCTAGTAATTTGAAGTGATCATCTTTACCTAACACTATAACCGGAATGTTCATAGATAAAGCAGCAGAAGCTGAGGAAATATCCCCCCACGGTACATTGTACTTGCTTCTGTAAGACTCAATTCTTAACATTCCTAACCACATAGTTAAATAACCCCACATGTAAAGTTAGTTCACCTCTCTCATGCATGTACAGTATT
>CAYOTT010000021.1:12209-22240 GCA_964406965.1 uncultured Desulfurococcales archaeon
GTTAAATAACCCCACATGTAAAGTTAGTTCACCTCTCTCATGCATGTACAGTATTTTCTTAACACTTTCCCATCCAGCTTCTCTTGTAAGTGGAAGAAGCAAAGGTCCCGTGTCAATGACGGTGTTTTTAGATAATTTCCTCAATTCCTTCATTTTACAATTTTTCCTCCTTCACTCTCTCCTTAAGAAAAACATCTATGCTTCCCTTAGGCTTAATATTTTCAATAAATTCTATGAGCGACTTAGATTTCCTTAAAATGATGCTATCATCAGTAATTGTAATAATTAATTCATCTCCCTCTCTAATGTTTAGTTTTTCCCTAACTTCCTTAGGTATAGTTATTGTAAATCTCTTTCCGACCCTAACTTTTAAGGAATTATCATTTACTTTACTTTATCTAATATCTTTACCACCCAATTAGAACATTACTAGACATATCTTAAATAATGTTACTGTATTTTCTGACTGAATATTCTGAATCATTATCTAACTTGTTGAATAGTAAAGTTATAAACTGTTAGTTTCTTTCATGACTACTTAAATAGTTCTATTTTGAATACTTTGTTGGCGTAGTGGTTAGGTATGGTTAAGAGAAACATTAAGATCATAGCTGCTGTGGTTATTGCAACAATTCTCGCATTCTCCTTAGTGCTTGGAGTACTACCTTACTTACTAAGTAGTTTATCTAAGAAACCCCTTGAAACCCTGCCTCAAACACCTGAAACTTTGCTTTCAACCAGCTGTGATATGCCCTATGTTTTAATATCAATTTATAAGGGTGATAGTAGGCTTCCACCACAGATTCTAAGCTATGTTAGAGACTATTTTAAACAATACATACCTGAAGGACAAGAATTAACCGTATGCGAACTCCCATGGAATCACAGCATGTTTAAAGGACATGTTTTCAGAGCTTACCCTGCATTAGCTATTAAGGCCGAAAACATTTCTAAAGCATTTATGGACCATGTTGGAGGAAAAATTGGCGAAAACATTTATGTAATAAGGTATTCTTTAGCAGTTGATTTAGCTACGAGATACGGTATTCCAGTTCAGTACAGTTTCGAAGCGAAAGCCGAAATAGTTCAGGGTGTAACGGAGTATAGCAGAATAGATAATGAAACATTAGCTAGCAAATTAAAATATCTTCTATCACTAATAGCCGTAGCTAATGTAACAGAGGTTAAGCTAGTAGAGCAAACACAATACCCTGATATTGAAGCTTACCCCGCAGTACTTTACTCCTCAAGCAAAAACATTTCAGAACAACTACCGTATTTGAAGCCTTACCGTGGAAAATACCTTATAGATCCAAAATATGCGCTTCCATTAGTTGGGCTAATATCATACACTATAGGGGCTCAAGTTTACACTGAACTCCACGGTAAAAAACCTGAAGCAGGCGTACTCGTAGGAAACCCTGAAGCACCAATATCCCTAATTGTTTTCGCCGATTTAGCATGCTCATACTGTGCAAAACTAGTTAATGAAACACTACCTAAACTAGACGGTTTAGTGAGGGAAGGGAGGATTTCTGTAAACTACGCTTACAGCCCATCACCACATATGATGAGGGAGCATGCAACACTACAGTGCTACTTAAAGGTTACAAGCGATCAAGAAGGATATGTTGAAATAGTTAGGGAATTAGCATCTAAATTCCTTAAGGAGAGAAAAGCAGCTACTGAAAGCGAAATTAAAGCTTTAGAGCTTAAAGCATCTAATGGAACACTTGACTTTTCCGAAATAGAGAAGTGCGTGAACGAAACAGGAATTAAATTGGTTGAAGAAGTTTTCAACAAAGCTTCAGAAATAAGCGTTACAGCAACCCCAACAATTGTAATTTGGAATAATAGGGAAAACATTGGAATAATTGTGGAAGGATATCTACTAACAGATGAATTAAAGGAAATCATAGATAACCTGCTTTCCACCACATAACCTTACTGTTAAAGTACTGGTAAAGTAATAATCTAAACCTTTTACCCCATTATCCCCTATAAAAACTGTAGAATTTACACTTCCATAGACACTTTAAACAACGGTTTTATTCGCCAATTTCCCGTACGCTCCTTAGCTTTATTAGGAGTGTTTAAAGAAAGTTTTTAATGTAATGAATAGTTAAAATATTCTAAACAGTCTATACGGTGGCTAAGTAATGTATAGCTTAGTTAAGCTCCTTAAAATGATTGGCTTACCTGCAACTGTTGCATTGGTTTTAGCTGTTCTCATAGTTGAGAATAAGCCTTTATCACTTAACGAACTCTCAGCTAAAACAGGATACACTAAAGGCCACCTCTCTTCAATACTTCGGCTCCTTGAAACTAGGGAGCTTATTGAAAGAGTTTATGAGAGAAGAAGGAAGCTAATGGTTAAGGTTAGGGGGAACGCTATTTTCAAACTACTAAAGGAGCATTTGAGAAACTTAAGGAAAGCCACACAGGAAGCAATTGCCCAAATAAGGGACGAAATTGTTTCAGAACTTAAACTTGTTGATGAGGAACTTTCCAAAATGCTTAAGAACCTGGAGGGTAATGATTTATGACTTTAAATTTTGAAAAGAAATCATTCCACATAGTAGTTATAGACTCAGGTAAGGTGGATTACGGTTTAGTTTTGGAGAAAATAGTTAAGAATGGAATGATGGATTACAGTAGGTTCACAATACATGTTCTTTCAAACCATGAAACACCATTCCACCTTGAAAAACTTAGAAGCATCATTCAAAACAACATAGCATACACGCTCATAATAAGGTATCATAAGCTTACAGAAAACAATGTTAAAGAAGTTCTTAATGAAGCGAAAGATAAACCTCACGAAATAATTGGAAACTTTAAAGTTAAGTAAGGGAAGGTGTTAGCTCATGAGCAGTTATGAAGTTGTTTTAACTAGCGATAGAACAATGATAACAAATCATCATGGAAGAGAGTTTTTAGGATTCCTAACAACAGGTCCAGCATTAAACATGCCTGAAGAACTATGGTTATGGCTTGGAGCACCTAAACCTAAAGTTGACAGGGAAGGAAAACCTATTGAAGCACCTTACGGCATGAGAAAAGTTGAAGCAAAACTTTTGGAAGCAGGATTTAAAGCTGCAATAATAGATCCAGACCATTTACATAAGCACTTAGACTCTATGAAAATACTTATGCTTGGACACCATGACTACTTCGCATATGGTCCTCCAAGCAATGAATGGTGGATGATAACAGGTAAGGAACCGATAAACAGAGTTTCTTTTAAGAAGCTTATGGAAAGCTCAGCTGTTAGGAAAGCTAAGGAGAAAGGGGTTAAAATAATAGCTGGGGGACCTGGAGCGTGGCAGTGGCTATGGGAGCTTGAGTTATGGAGGAAATGGGGTATTGACTTAGTTATTGATGGTGAAGTTGAAAAGGTAATTGTGAATATTATTGAAAAAGCACTTAACAATGAACCATTACCTAACTACATCTATGTAGGACCTAAGGATAGCCCTGATATTGAAGAAATACCTGTGATAAGGGGTGCAAGTGTTAATGGTCTCGTAGAAATTATGAGGGGATGTCCTAGAGGATGTAGGTTTTGCCCAGTAACTCTTAGACCCCTAAGGTTTATTCCTTTAGAGAGAATTAAGGAAGAAATCATGGTAAATCTTAGAGCAGGAGTTAATGGTGTTCTCTTACATAGTGAAGACGTTTTCCTATACTATGCTAATGGTGTGAGACCCAACCCTAAAGCAATAATTAAGCTTCATAAGCTTGTGAGGGAGCTTATAGGTGAAGATGGAATCATAGGATGGTCTCACTTAACACCTTCAACAGTAAGGTATGCTGAGGAAAAATATGGACTAGCTTCTAAGCTCATGGACGAAGTAGTTTTAATCGGAAAACAAAAGTTCATAGGTGTTCAAGTAGGTGTTGAAACAGGTTCTCCAAGGCTAGCTAAACTCATAATGCCCGGTAAGGCTTCACCATATCCTCCGGAAAAGTGGCCTGAAACAGTTATTGAAGCTTTCAAAATAATGCATGAAAACAACATTATACCTGCAGCAACAATAATCCTAGGAATACCTGGCGAAAAACCTGAGGACGTGGTTAAAACAGCCGAGCTAATTGATGAGCTAAAATACTACAGAAGCCTAATTGTTCCAATGTTCTTCGTACCGATGGGTGCTATGAAGAATCTAGATTGGTTTAAAAGGAAAAACGTTAAACAAGAACACATAGATGTCCTTTTGAAAACATTTTACCATACGCTACGCTGGGCTGAGGAGATAATAGACAAATACTATCTGCGCGGAGCTAAAATGGTTCCATTAAAGATTATGTTGAAATTCTTCATGAAATATGTGAAGTATAGGGTTGAGAAGTTTAAGCCTCAAATAGAGGAGCTTCTACGTCAATAACTTAAATACTCTCGTGAATAATCTGTACTTACTTAGGGGGGTGTGGAAAATGTTGTTCGATGAAGACTTGTTTAGGAAAATTCTTAAGAAGTTCATGAAGGATTTTGAAGAATTCGAGAAACAACTCTTTAAAGACGAATTTTTAGAAGTAGAAGAGCCTACCAGTGAAGCTGAAGAGTATTTTTACGGATTCTCCCTAACAATAGGCCCCGATGGGAAACCTGTAATTAGAGAGTTTGGAAGTAAGCCTAAAAGAAAACACATAATTGAAGAGAGCCCATTTGAAACTTCAACTAAGCCCAGAATTGTTGAGGTTTCTAAGGGAAACTCTGAAGATGTAGATGTTTTCGAATACGATGACACAGTAGAAGTTGTCGCTGAAATAAGGAATGTGAATAAGGAGGACATAGATGTTAGAATACTTAGCGATAGAGAAACACTTGTAATTAAGGCTCCAGGATACTATAGGAAGGTGAAGCTTCCAGCAAAAGTAAATCCTTCTTCAGCAAAGGCGCACTATAGGAACGGAGTTTTAGAAGTAACCATAAAGAAGCAGCAAAACACTATAAAAACAGAGTAAATGAGAAAAGCCCTTATAAACTCCTTTTCGTTTAAGAGGTTTTTGCGATTCCAATAACTACAACTTTATACACAAGTATGTTGCTTGCCCTAACTACTTCCTCATGAACTATGGTGAAACCAACTAACTTCAGTTGTTGAAGTGCTTTATGCGTAGGTTCCTTAGGGTTCGTTATTAATATCCCCTTTCCAAACCTATGAATGTCCTTTAAAAATTCCCTGTTTGATTCCTCAATTATTTTCTTAACATATTTCTCCTTAACTTCTTTACTAACTCCTTTAAGCGCTGCTTCCCTAAGACCAACTATTACTTCCTTATTCATTTTAGGGTACACGTTTATTTTTTCCAAAACAGCTACGAGATGAAATGTTGTTAATGCAGGGTCTCTATAGGGTACTTCATACATAACATATACTGGTATGTTTTCGAACTTCTTTTTCACAGCATATATTGCGTTCAAAAATATTTCGTTAGTATAGTCGCTTTTATCCATGAAAGCTAATGTACCGAACATGTTAAGTAAAGGCCACACTATAATCATGAATATCACTACTATTAGGAGTAATGTTTTTGCAAACTTCTTCAACACGCTTACATGTTTAGTTTTAAAACCCCACATGCTACGGACTCCTAAGCTTAAAAGAAAAGCTGTTAGCGGAGTTAACTGTTGAAGGTAGTGTGGGCCCCAGGCAAACCCGAAAATATTGAATGTCATAGCTCCTCTTGTCCCTATAGCTAAAACACATAACGTAGTTGCTATGTAAATGGCCAATGCTCTTCCAACCCTGCTTTTAACAGTAGCTAGAACAGTTAGCGCTATGAAAGAAGATAAAAACACGTAGAATAAAGGTTGCTTAGCATGGTAAGGCAATGTTATTACAGGTATTCCTGAAGGAAACATTGTAAAATACTCTAAAACAATAAACCACAGCCTCCTAAAATACTCAAACACTGTAAACCCGCTTGACAAACCAGTCCATTTAGCTTGGAAAACGAAGAAAACAGAGTGTAAGGGATGCAATATATTGTACAATACCATGTTAATGTATCCTAAAAGGAAACCTGCAATAAAACACCATATACTTCCTAAACTAATTACTCCAATAACCCTCCTTGCTTTTAAAGCATATAGTGCGGCTAAAGCTAAACCTGCATAGGAAGCTATGGTTGATGGATGCGTTTGAACAGTTAGTCCAACAGTTATGCCTGCAATAACCCACCAAAACTTACTTTTCGTTTTAAAACTTTTCCATAGCGCATAAAGGGATAGCGTGAGAAATAGTGGGGATAAGCTAGCTGACCAAGCAACATGGCTTGCAACTAAAACGTGGGGAGGAGTTGAAGCTAAAATTATAGATGAAAGTAAACCAATAACCCTACTACCCGTAATATTGTAAGCTACGAAATACAGTATAACCGGAGTAATAGATCCAGCTAAAACTGCGAGTAACCTAAAACCCCAGGATGAATGAAGAAACATGTAGAAAATGGCTACTAAATAATTATATAAAGCACCAATAAAAGGCACGGTGTTTGTAAGAGGGAAAAAGCCTTCTGAAGCAATAAGGTAGCTCCACAAGTTTTCATAAAGCTCATCAGATCTAAACAACGGGTATTTAGCAAAATACGGTAACCTTAGAAGTAAGGAAACAGAAAACACTAGGGAAGCAATTAGAAAATTCTTCAGTAACTTTGGCTTCACTGGAACATCACGAGTTACAGTAGCGTGTTTTACTTGTTAAGATTATTCACTTGTTATTTATGTTTATACTTGGTTTTTACTTTAGCTATTTTCGAAAGATTCCATGTTCTACGTTTTATGTAGACGTAATTTTCTTTAGCTAATTCGTTAAATAGTTTCGCTAACTCCCTACTAACTCCTATTTTATCGTAAAGTATTTTGTGTCCTAAAATTAGCCCTGAAAGAACTGTACCTGGTTTTAGGTTTTCTTTAAAACTTTCCTCATCAAAAACTAGTATATCAACTTGTTTTCTAAGTTCTTTCATAAGGCTTTTAGCTAATGTTGCTTCTAAAAATGCTTTCTCATGTATGTTTCTTAAGTTATCAATTACAACCACGACGTCTATGTCTCTTGGTTTTCCACTATACACTAAGCTGCCGAAAACTATTAGTGCAAGTAGTTTTTTGCTGAAAAAACTCAGTACTTCAACTGTTTTAGATAATATTGTTTCTTCTAAGGAAATCCCTTACCACCTTAACTGCTTTTTCAGCTAAAGAAACACCTTTCTCAGCTATTTCTTTAGTCACTATGTCGCTTGGACCGTAAACTTCGCCTTTAAAAAGGAATGGATATCTAGCTCTAGTATAGTATTCTTGCAGAAACTCTAAAGCCTCAACTACAATATCGTATTCTTCCCTCCACTCATTTGAGAAAGCATCAGTGAAAATAGCTATAAGCTCTAATCCATGATTATAAACAGCTCTTTTACGGGCTTCAAGCATTGCTTTAACACATTTCTCAACACACTGTTGAGCGTAGAAAACTGATTGAGGATAATCTTCGAATCTAAGGGCTCTCCTGGCTCTTTTCAAATCCCTAATTGCTTCTTCGAAAAACTTTTTAGCAAACTTTTCAAACACCGACAGGAGACAGCACCTAAACCAGAATATTAGAGGTTAAAGCTTAAATTGTTTTACTAGCATGGGGCAGTAGGCTTATTCGGTATTGTACATATAAACTTTGCTTTCAAATTCCCAATATTCCAGTATTCATGAACAATGTTTGGCGGAATATAAATTGCTGTTCCAGGTTCTAACGTAAAAGCTTCGTCTCCAACCTTCGCCTTCACCTTACCTTCTAAAATGAAAATTTCATGCTCCCAAGGATGCTTATGAGCTGGAATATGCCCTCCAGGCTCCATTTCAAAAACCCTCATAGCGTAGGTAAGTGTTTCCTCAGGTGAAAACAGCACCTTAATCGTTGTCCCCTTAGTGTCAGGAACAAGCTCAGCTCTCACCTCTGAAACACGAACAACCTTAGGTTTTTCCAAAACCATTTTTCACTCCTCCACGCAGTAATTTTTCAATGTTAAAATAAAAAACTTAGTAGTCTCGGTTCGTAAAGATCCCTTTCTAAAGTCTTCCTAAACATCTTAGGGGACTAAGAAATATATTTCATTTCATTGTTTATCCACGCCTTAATTTCGCTAATTACTGGTTTAAATTCTTCTTCTAATCTGTAGAAAAGCGCTGGAATTTCATATTTTCTCGCTAAAGCTAAAGTATGACAGTCTACTATACTTATAGGGAACTTGCATTTACACTCCGTCGCTTCCAAGCTAACATGGTCTGAACTTACCGTTTTAAAGTATCCTGAATTTATCAGCAACTCTATTCTTTTCCTAGCTTCCCTTATTCCAAGTAAACGACATGTTACATGCAATGCTTCAGTTATGTTTAGTGCTGTAGTGTAGGGGTTCACCTCTTTATATGATTTTATATGAGTGTATATAAACGGTCATCGGCTCACCTCTTAGTCCACCCTTCGCTCGGGCCTCATCAGTCATTGGGTGGGTGCCCCCTCATCGGAGCTTTTCACCATTTAATAGCACTCTGGATGCAAGTTTATAAACTTTTGCATACATAAATAACTATTGGTGGCATGCATGGTTGTTGTCTATATGTTTGAGGCAAGCATTGTTAGAATGGGTAACAGATACTATATCTACCCGCCAAAACAGTATCAAGACAAAATAGCAAAACTACACGGAAAGAAAGTAAAAATACTACTACTCCACGAAGAAGCTAATTCATGAAGAACATATAAAAACATACAATCATATAAAAACTGCTACGGCTTAAACAACACTTAAAGGAACACTCATCCCCTTTAGCTTAAGTAGAAATTCTGGATTACGGAAACTACTTTTCTCAATTAAAATCCTAATAACGTCATCATACGTTAATCTCCTACCCAACTCAGCCTCTAACCTAGCAAGAACTCTAGTAAGTAAGTTCTTAGTCTTCCTTGAAACCTTAATTGTAGTAGACAAAGTGTACTCCATATAGAAAGCATACCAATGTCCGCACTTATGAGTTCCCACCATCAATACTGCTTAAGAGTAAAAATTGCTAGTAAGTGTTAAAGCTTTCACGTAGAAGAGCTAATATATTTTTAAGATTGCCTATTTTTATTTAGCGTGAGGGTGTCGTGTTGAAGTGCTTAGATAGGGGCTTTGTTGTTTGGTTTACTGGGCTTCCTGGTAGCGGTAAAACAACTATTGCTAATGCTGTTGCTTCTAAGCTTAGGGAGCTCGGCTATAGAGTTGAAGTTCTAGATGGTGACTGGGTTAGGAAAACAATAAACCCCGATGCCGGATTTACGCGTGAGGAAAGAAGAATTCATCTGAGACGTGTAGCTTGGATAGCTAGATTGCTTGCAAGGAACGGAGTAATTGCCCTATGCAGTTTCGTATCACCATACAGAAGCGTTAGGAAAGAAATAAGGGAGATAGTTGAGGAGGAAGCACCATTCGTAGAGGTTTACTGCAAATGCAGCCTAAAAGAATGTATAAGAAGAGACCCGAAAGGACTCTACAGGAAAGCCTTAAGAGGAGAAATAAAGCACTTCACAGGAATAAGCGACCCCTACGAAGAACCCGAAAACCCAGAGCTAATCTTAGATACGGAACATGAACATCCAGGTAAGAATGCGGAAAAAGTTCTCATGAAGCTTAAAGAACTAAACCTCATTAAGTAAGCCTCTTAAAGGGCAGATTGTAGATTAGGAAAACAGCTGCTTCACAAGATTACTTCGCAACTGTATTCTTTTGCCGTAGCAATAAACGTTATCTTTGCGTATACATACATGTATACTCGGTGTTGTTGTTGGGGAGCCGTATAGTACCTGTCAGATTAGATAAGGAAACCCTTGCATTCATAGACACCCTCGTGAAACTCGGCGTTTACAGTTCTAGAAGTGAAGCTGTAAGGAATCTTATTAGAGCTGGTGCTGAAAAACATAAGTGGGCACTAGATGTTGCTAAGGCTGTCGATGAACTTTTTAAAATGGAAAAAGACCTTGGAGAACCACCCATAAAGC
>CAYOTT010000022.1:0-21615 GCA_964406965.1 uncultured Desulfurococcales archaeon
GAATTTTGCGGCCCTGCCAGCACGGCCCCCCTGCAGGGCCTCGCGGACCCTACGGGGTAAGGCCGCGGAGGCAGCTTAGCTTCCGGGTTCGATATGAGTCCGGGCGTTGCCTGCCTCCTATGGCTGGCGGGCCGCATTTTATGTTTTGTATGGGGGTCGTATTTAAGCTTACTTTTGAGGTGCTATTTTTACTGCGTATATTCTATGAATTCTCATTGTTGCTCCGCATTTTGGACATTGTTTTTCCGGTTTTAAAACGTAGTCTCCTATTTGGAATTTTCTTTCTTCAGTGTAGTTGCATTGGGAGCATTTTAGGAGTGTTTTTGTTTCATACTCTTCTTTTCGAGCTCTTTTCCTTTCCAGAATCGTTCTTAGTAAGGATGATATTAGGAAGAGTATGAGCATTATTAGGAAGAGCCCGTAAATATCTAAACCCTGCATTTCACATGTCACCTACTGCGCTATTCCTAAAGTGTTACCTACACCAACAACTATAACTACGTCGCCTTCCTTAGTTCTTTCCTCAAGGCATTTGTCAATTTTCTTAATAACTTCGTCTACAGCATCGCTTATTTCCTTCTTCATTGGTGTTATTGCTTCCTCAAGGGACTGCTTAATGATTATTGAGTCTAAAGGTATGTTGTGCTTCATAGCTATAGATTCTATCTTAAACTTTTCAGGTCCAGGATCACCTATTGCAGCACCAACACCCTCAATAACCTCCCCTGTTTTTTCACCTTCAAACTTTAATGCTGCATCAATCATTATTATTCTTGAAACTTTCCCATTAAGCTCGTTTTCAACAATTCTCTTTAAAGCCTCCCCAGGTTTCCCAACAGTGCCTCCAGGTCCTTTCGCCTTTATAACGTAGAGTTTCCTACCTTTCCTTTCAACAATACCCACTACGGTGTCTCCAACTATTTCCCTAACCTCAACCCCGTTAAGTAGTGATGCTGCTACAAGTGAGCCGACTCCATCACCTATGGGTTTACCTTCCTTAAAAGCATCCAGTGCTTTAGAATATGTTTCAGCTAACTTAACTATTTGAGGCATTTCAAGCTCAAGCTGCATTATAAGTACCCAGTTATTTGTTTTCTCACCTAAAATAAGGTAGTGTCTAACAACTCTGTATATGATGTTGAGAGCTCTAGCAGCTTCAATCATTATTTCAACGTTTGCTCTAGCGAAATCCCCTAAGTCTGGGAGAACACGTTTAATAGCTTCCTTTAACCTATGCTGTCTAACGTCAAGTAAGTGCTCAAGCCTCCTCATTAAATTTGTTGGTTCGTCACGAACAGGGTCTATTATGAAGAATTGAAGCAATCCGCTAAGGAATTTTTCAGGATCCTCCCTTACACCCCCCTTCTTAAGAACCTCAATAACCCTTGCTCTAGCGTCCTTAGCTAACCTCTCTATTTTAGCTAAATGCGTTCTAATGTTCCTTATCCACAAATACATTTGTATTCTCTGGTTAAGACCTGTGAAAATTAGGAGCATGAAAATTAGGAAAACTATGGTGTTAATTAAAGCTATCCAACTAGTGTCTTCGCCACCAAATGGTAAGAGCGTTTCCCGTACACCCCGTAGTAGCTTGCTAAAGTAGTTATAGTGCTTAGGAGTAAGTTAAGTTTTAATGAAGAAAATTAAAGTGTTGTCACTATAACTTCTCTTTCCAAAACTAAAACAGTGTGTTCAAATTGTGCAACAACACCTCCAGAAGCTTCTAAGAGAACAGGGTATTTATGAAGAATTTTTGACTTAACAAGTTCCCGAAGAACACTTACTAAAGTTGGTCTTTCATTAACAATGCTTCTAAGCCATCTTTCAGCAAACGGTAGCCCATCATATTTCCTCTTAACCTCATTAACAAGCTTTTTTGCTAACTCGTTTTTAACCTTCTTCTCCTTAATTAAAGAGTAAATGAATGCCTCACTACCTTCAACAACATATCCTACACCATTTGTTCCAAAAGGCTCAATAGCGTAAACATGACCTGGGGAAATACGTGATAAATTAAAAATATCAGGAGTATTCGGTATGGAAACTCCTGAGTGAAGATTATATCTTTCAATAGAGTGGCCGCTAAGATTCCTTATTGGCTTATAACCGTAACTTTTAATTGCTTTCTCAATAACTTCACCTATTCTGGAAACCCTTATTCCAGGCCTTATGGTTTCTACAGCTCTTTCTAAAGCAGTTTCTACAGCTAAAAGTAGATCATCGTATTTAGGATTAAACGATACCGTTACCGCAGTATCAGCAATGTAGCCGTCTACATGAACTCCTATGTCTATTTTAACAACGGATTCTTCAGGTACCGTTGAGCTATCACCTACATATGGTGTGTAATGTGCTGCAACATTATTTATGGAAATGTTGCAGGGAAACGCTGGTTTACCTCCTTCATCAACAATTTTCCTCTCGATATCCTCGCAGAAATCATAAACCCTTATTCCAGGCTTCACCTTGCTTAAAGCATACTTTCTAATTCTTGACGCTATCTTCCCTGCTTTAACTATTTTACTATATGCTTCCTCATCTATCAGCCCATACACCCCTCCTTCATAATGTTAAACTGTGGGAAATAAAAACTTATTTTACACCCTAAAATTATTAACTATTCGGTGAAAATCATGGGCTACATTAAGTGGTTAGGTCATGCAGCTTTCGAAGTTGAACTTGACGGATTAAGATTGTATTTTGATCCTTGGATTGAAAATCCTAACTCACCTATTAAATTAAATGATATAGACAGAGCAGACTTCATATTTGTCACCCACGACCACGGCGACCACTTAGGAAATTCCGTTGAAATAGCTAGGAAAACGGGTGCGAAAATAGTTGGAATTTTCGACTTATGTGAAGCAATAAGTAAGGAAGCAGAAATTGAATGCATAGACATGAACATTGGTGGACTATCTGACATAGGTGGATTAAGTGTAGCATTAGTTCCAGCAACACATAGTTCAGCCCACGGCACATCTGTAGGCTTCGTAGTTAAGGGTAAAGAAGCAACAATATACCATGCTGGAGACACGGGATTATTCATGGGAATGCAACTTATAGGGGAACTATACAAGCCCGACATAGCATTACTGCCTATAGGAGGATGGTACACTATGGGACCTTACGAAGCCGCCTATGCTGTAAAGCTAATTAAGCCTAAAACAGTTATACCTATGCATTACGGAACATTCCCAGCAATTAAAGGGTCTCCGGAAGAATTCATAAAGCATGTTCAAAGAATATATCCAGTACAAGTTGTTGCTCTCGAACCAGGCCAAAAATTTGAGTTCTAAATTTTTATAGTACCTCATTTACAAAAATACTGTGGTGATAGGTATTTTCAAACCTGAAGGGTAAAGTAGCTGCAGTAGCTGGAACATTCGATCACCTACATAGCGGACATAAACTAATGATTTCTAAAGCTTTCGAAGTAGCAGACCACGTAATAATAGGTGTTGTAAGAGATGAAGCATTAGCGAAACTAGATAAAATTTGCCGCGAAGGAATACAACCATACGACATACGCGTCTTAAATGTAGTATCGTTTGTAGACCAAGTGGTTTTGAGGAAATACCCTAAGAAAACATATGAAGTAATAGGCATATGTGGACCATACGATGTTGTTCTGGAGGAAAATAGGAAAGTAGACTACATAGTGGTAAGTGATGAAACACTTCCGAGAGCAATTATGATAAATATTTTAAGGGAAAAGAAAGGGTTAAGCAAGTTAAAAATAGTTGTTGTCCCCATAGTTAAAGATTTTCATGGAAGACCTATTTCATCACATAGATTTAGAACAGGAGAACTTGCTTGGAAGAGGGGAATAAGCCATGCTAACAGTTAATGAGAGGAAAATTCTGCAAGCACTTAGGAAAATAGGTAAATCACATTTAAGCGTTTTGGAAAGAGAAACTGAGCTTCCAAGAAGCACAATAATGGCTTCACTTGAAGGGTTAAAGCAGAAATCAGCTATAAGAGTTTACGAAGAAAAAAGAGAACTAATTAAGCTAACTAAGGAGGGTGAATTAAGAGCTCTACAAGGACTACCTGAAAGAATAATTGCTGAGAAAACCTGGGAAAATGGTGGGCAACTAGATCTTAGAGAACTGAAGGAGAAAGCGGGTCTTTCAGATGATGAAGTGAAAATAGGTCTCGGATGGTTAAGGAGAAAGGGTCTTGGCAAAATAGTTAAAGGAAAAGTTGTTGTTGAAAAGAAACCTGAAGAACTTAATGAGGAAAAACTGCTTAGAAGAATCTATGTTTCGAAAACACTAAATATAAACGCCTTATCTTCAGATGAAAAAAGAGCTCTTAAAGAGCTTGTTTCGAGAAAACTAGTGCAAATTTATGAGGAAAAAGAGTATTTAGTGGAAATTACCGATAAGGGATTAGAATTACTAGGTAAAGAAAAAGAATACATTACCGTCATTACGCATGAGGTAATTAAGAGGAAAGAGTGGTTAAGAAAGGAAATAAAACCCTACAATGTTAAAGCTGAACCTCCGAAAATCTATCCCGGTAGGAAACATTTCTACGTAGAATTCCTTGATGTAATTAGGGAAATACTTGTTGCAATGGGGTTCACGGAAGCTGAAGGACCCATAGTTGAAGTTGAACTATGGAATTTCGACATACTTTTCCAGCCACAAGACCATCCGGCAAGAGAAATACATGACACTTTTAGACTGAAATATCCTGCAATTAAACCTGTTGAAACAAATGTTGCTGAAAGAGTAAAAGCAGTACATGAGACTGGAGGAACCAGTGGTTCTAGGGGATGGGGGTATAAGTGGAGCTTAGATATTGCTAAAAGACTTATTCTTAGAACGCAAACAACAAGTGTTTCAGCAAGGTTCCTTTCACAACATAGAGAACCCCCTGTTAAAATGTTCACTATAGGTAAGGTTTACAGACCAGACACAATAGATGCTAAGCACCTACCGGAGTTCCACCAACTTGATGGAATAGTTATGGATAGAAACCTTCACTTCAGAAACCTACTGGGAATTTTAAAGGAGTTCTTTAAACACCTAGGCATAGATACTGTGAAATTTAAGCCATCATACTTCCCATTCACTGAGCCTTCAGTTGAAGGATACATTTACCATCCAAGAGTAGGTTGGGTTGAATGTTTTGGTGCAGGAATGTTTCGCCCAGAGGTTTTAGAAATGCTTGGAGTAAAATATCCCACCGCTGCTTGGGGTATAGGTATAGACAGAGTTGCAATGGTTATCTTAGGTATTGACGACATAAGGGACCTTTACTCCCAAGACATTAGCTACTTAAGAAGTAGAAGAATTTTTATGAGGTAAATTAGTAATGCCTGTAACTTTAATTAAAAAGAGAAGACTACTTAAACTACTTGGAATAGAAGCTTCAGACAAGGACTTAATAGAGGTTCTCTCTAAAACCAAGGTTGAAGCTGAACTCATAGATCCGGAAACACTGGAAATCGAAGTAACCCCTGATAGACTTGATTTACTAATAAGTGAGGGCTTAGCCAGAGAACTTAGGGGATTACTTGGTTTAGAAAAAGGCTATCCAAAATACAGGGTTTCCGACACCGACATTGAACTTGTAGTTTACAGTAATGTTAAACATGTAAGGCCCTTCATAGCTGCAGCAGTCATTAAAGGCTACTATGTAGACCAAGACTCCTTAGACGAAATAATTCAGTTCCAGGAGAAATTACATACAACATTAGGTAGGGATAGAAGAAAAGTTGCAATAGGCTTTTACGACCTAGACAAGCTAGACTCTAGAAAAATAATTTACAGAGCAGAAAAACCCGATAAAATACGGTACGTTCCCCTAGGGGAAACTAAGGAAATGAGTGGTAGGGAAATAGTTGAGGAAACGGAGAAGGGAAGAAAGTATAGGCACCTCATAGATGGCTACGGTGTTTACCCCTTACTACACACCGATAAAGGACAAGTCCTATCAATACCTACAATACTTAATAGCGAAGACACTAAGGTTGATATTGGAACAAAGAACTTATTTATAGACGTTACAGGAACCGACAAGTACCTTGCTAATAAAACACTTGACTTAATAGTTACAACACTTTCAGAAGTAGCTAATGAAATAGGCAAAGTACTTGTAATAGATGCTGGTGAAACATATAAGACCCCCGTTCTTACGTCAACGGAGCTTATTGTTGAAACAAACTATTTGAAATCTACTATAGGGCTTAATATTAGTGACACAGAAATTGCTGAACTTCTTGAAAAAATGAGATACCATGTAGAACCCGTAAGTGACGGTAAGCTCTACGTTAAAGCGCCCCCGTATAGATTAGATATTTTACATAAAGTAGATGTAGCAGAAGATGTAGCCATAGCTTACGGCTATAATGAACTAATTCCTGAACTCCCTAAAACATTCACTGTAGGTAGGGAGCTTGTTAAAACAAAGTTCCTTAGGAAAATAAGAGAGATCATGGCTGGCTTAGGATTTCAAGAAGTACTCACCTTCACTTTAGCCTCTAAGAAATTAATAATGGAACTAGTTAGTGCTGATCCAAGTAGGCAAATAGAAATACTTAACCCCATATCTCCACTTTACAATACTATAAGGTCTACGCTAATAGCTAACATGATTCAGTTTTTAAAGCAAAACCAGCACTCAGACCATCCGATAAAAGTATTTGAAGTAGGAGATACCGTTGAAGTCTATAATGGAGAAGCTGTAGTGAAAACAAAACTTACAGCCTCAATACTATCCTACAAAGTTGGATTCGAAGACATACAGGCAACATTGTATGCTTTAACTAAAACCTTAGGGCTAACAGTGCTTCTTGTAGAGGAAAAAGCTCCTCCAAAAATCTTTTTGAAAGGGAGAACAGCTAAAATAATCATTAACGGTAAACTTAGAGGAATAATTGGAGAACTCGACCCCCAATACCTATTGGAGAAGTTAGAAATAGAGTATCCAGTAGCTCTTTTCGAAATAGATATATCAAACATGTGGAACGAAATAAGGGAGAAAAAGTAGAGGAAAGGTCGTTAGCCGCAGCAACCCCGCTCCCGCCGAAAAGAGCTCACCAGAGGCGGCTACATAGCCGTCAGTGAGGGTGAGTGTTAGCGGCGGGGGACAGCGGCTAACGACCCCTTAAACTAGGTGTTTCCAATGGATACTGAGGAAAGAATGAAGCTAATAGTTAGGAATGTTGAAGAAGTAGTTACGATTAAAGAGCTTAAGGAGAAAATAGAGTGTGGAGAAAAACTTAAAGCATATTTAGGGTTTGAACCAAGCGGTCTTTTCCACGTAGGATGGATTATTTGGGCAAATAAGTTCAAGGACTTCTTAAAGGCTAATGTTGAAACAATTCTCTTAGAGGCTACATGGCATGCTATGATAAATGATAAATTAGGAGGAGTTATGGAAAACATTAGGAAATGCGCTAAATACGTAGAACATTCGTTAAGAGCGTTAGGAGTGAATATGGATAAAGTTAAGGTTGTAGACGCTGAAGAGCTTGCTTCAGATAAAAACTATTGGATGTTAGTAATAAGGGTAGCTAAGAACGCTAGCTTAGCTAGGGTGAAAAGAGCTCTAACAATAATGGGTAGGAGAGAAGATGAAGCCGAAATAGACTTTTCAAAACTAATATACCCTCCAATGCAAGTGGCGGACATATTTTATTTAAAAGTAAACATAGCCTTAGGGGGAATGGATCAAAGGAAAGCTCACATGCTAGCTAGGGACGTTGCTGAAAAACTTAAGATAGAAAAGCCAATAGCTATACATACACCGCTACTTACAGGGCTTCAAGGAATGCAGAGAATGGAGTTTGGAAGGGAGGACTTTCTATCGGCTAAAATGAGTAAATCTAAACCATACTCTGCAATTTTCATACATGATAGTCCGGAAGCAATAAGGTTGAAGATAAGAAAAGCATATTGTCCTCCGAAAATAGTTGACTACAACCCGGTAGTTGAAATAGCAAAATACATTTTATTTACTAACGAAAAATTCGTCCTACATGTTGAAAGACCTGAAAAATACGGTGGACCATTAGACATTTATAGTTATAATGAGCTTGAAAAACTATATAAAGAGGGTAAGCTACACCCTCTAGACTTGAAAAACGCTATCGCTGAAGCACTAATAAAATACCTTGAACCCGTAAGAGAATATTTTAAATCAAATAGGGAGGCAAATAGCCTCTTAAACTTCATGCTTAAGACCCAAATTACAAGGTGAAGTATGAAATGAAGTATTTAATTAAGGCAAAAATAGAAGTGGACGGCATAGTGGAGAAACCCGATGTCATAGGGGCAATATTTGGGCAAACAGAAGGCCTTTTAGGAGAAGAATATGATTTGAGGGAATTACAGGACAAGGGAAGAATAGGGAGAATACAAGTTGAGCTAAAAACAATAGGCTCCAGAAGCATAGGAGAAGTAATTGTACCTTCAAACTTAGACCGCGTGGAAACAGCTCTCCTAGCAGCCTTACTTGAAGCAGTAGACAGAGTTGGACCTTACCCCGCTAAAATAAGGGTTGAAGAAATAGTTGACTTAAGAGTTGAAAAAATAAAGAAAGTAATTAATAGAGCAAAGGAAATACTTCAAAAAATGATTCATGAGAAAGGTGTTGATATAAAGGAGGTAATGGATCAAATAGTTAAAGACGTAAGAAGCGCCGAAATAATAAAGTACGGTCCAGAAGGGCTTCCAGCAGGACCAGACATTGACAAATCAGATACTATGATAATAGTTGAGGGAAGAGCTGATGTAATAAACATGCTAAAATACGGATATAGAAACGTCATAGCAATCGAAGGTGCGGGAACAAAGATTCCAGAAACAGTTATTAAACTCAGTAAGGAAAAAACAACAATAGCTTTCTTAGATGGAGATAGAGGAGGAGACCTTATACTTAAGGAGCTTCTAAAATTTGCCGACATAGACTATATCGCTAGAGCACCATCAGGAAAGGAAGTTGAGGAATTAACAGCAAAAGAAATAGCTAAGGCCCTGAAAAACGCTGTTCCCGTTGAACAGTACCTTAGCGATAGGGAGAAAAAAGCCAAAGTAGATTATGAGAAAACGCAGCAGCAAAGAAAAACTTTTGAAGAGAAGAAAGCTAAAGCCGAAGCCCACGGTAAAAGGGAAGTTCGCCCCCCAATACCGCTTCCTCAACACGTCCTAGAAGATGTTAAGAAACTTATGGGAACATTGCAAGCAAAAATATATGACAAGAATTGGAAGCTTGTTAAGGAAATTCCTGTAGCTAAGCTTGTAGACGAACTTTCAAAACTAAAACAAAATGTTCACACCATAATATTTGACGGGGTAATAACGCAAAGGTTAGTGGATATTGCTGCAAGTAAGAATGCAAAAATAATAATAGGTGCTAGGATAGGAGGTTTAATGAAGAGGCCCGTTGATCTCCACATATACTCGTTTGATGAAATTAAGTAAAATATTTTAGCAATCCTTTCTTACCAATTTTTTCATCAACCATTTTGTCGAAAAACTCTAAAAATTCCTCAATAACGCTTTTCCCTATAACTCCTGAAGATGCAAACATGTGTCCATCAGCAAATCCTCCAACTTTCTCTGCAGCATAAGACATTACCTCGGCAATGCTAGGCATTTCTCCAGAACTTATTTTTCCCTCAAGAACTGGAGGTACTCTACCAGAAACTTTCATAAGATTCTCAGGTAAACGTCCTAGTTCAGGTATTTCAGGGTTCATTTCCATGAAACCTAAAAGGTATTTATCTTGATGCACTATGCTCCTATATTTTAGTTGTGAAGTGAGGAGGCCTACGGTCTTCACGCCTACGTTGTAGAAAAGTTTTCCAACATTAAACCATTGCGTGTGCTTCTTGATTTTTAATCCACTACTGCGTATTGTTTTTAATGCTTGCTCAAAAAGCATGTTTTTTAAAGCCTTCATTTCATCATGGAACCTAGTTATTTCTTCAGAAAACCCTTCAAAACATGCTTTTATAGCGTACTTAGGCCCTTCTCTATAGTATCCTATGCTTGAAATAGTTGATAGCATTGATGAAATAATGTAGTGTGGCTTCCTTAAACCATGGAAGTTTACGTAATATTTCTCCTTATATTTGCCACCGTATCTTTTAACTTTACCATAAACTTCAGCATCTATTAATGGTATTTCATTAAGGCTTCTTAAGGGCCCAGGTATTTCTGCTGAACCTATAACAGCTAAGAACGAGTGCTCTAGAACGCTTTTTCCCATAAGCTTAAACACTATGTAGGTCATTGTTGAAGCTGAGGAATCTCTTTCGCCTTTTAAACCGTATAGTTCAGGGTTTATATGCACTATTCTCTCATTTTCTACTATTTCGGGGTCATGATGATCTATTATTATAGAGTAGCCTTTCTTAAGTGCTTTAGAAATTTTACTTGCATGAGGTGAGCCTAAATCAACGTAAACGACTACGTCGTTCTTCCCTACTTGTGAGTGAATGAGATTTACGGCTTCTGGAAACAATTTTTCCAAGCATACTCTGCGTTTAACCCTACTTTCACCTATACCCACTAATGCTAGTGCTGCAGAACATATGCCATCTGCATCATCATGATGTATTAGGAATACTTTATCTGCTTTCTCTAAAACCTCCTTTGCTCTTAAAACATCTCTTCTAAGTTTTTCAGGAATATTTATCATTACTTAGCACTCCCCATTAGTTTAACGTAGAAAGTCAAACAGTGTCCTCTGAGACTTTACTGCTGTAGCCTTAAGCTCCCTTTCCGTAATGCCAAAGTACGCTAAAACCCTTGCTGCAGCGGGTATAACCTGTCTTTCAACATAGTAGTTTGCATCAACATCCTCTATTTTGACAGCAAAGTATGGTGCTGCTCTATCAGATAATTTACCAGTTCCCTTAACTATTACGTAACCTATTTTCATTCCTGCACTAACTTTTAAACCCATTTCAACCATTTTCTTAGCAACAGCTACATGTGGTGCTTCAACTTCGTATTCATATATTCTTTTAGAAATAGTCTTCCATATTATGAGTTTACTTATAGGTATTCTGCCTTCCCTTAAGTCCTTTACTACGTTCCTAACGTACTCAACTGCTTTACTAACACTGCCTTCCTTAAGAATTATTTCCATAACCTTCTCTTGAACCTCTTTAGCAATATCTGCCCAGTCTCCTCTAACAGCTTCAAACCCTACAATATCTATTCTACCATCTGGTAGGAGACCAGCATATCTCTTCTTAGCTTCAGTGAAAAACACTCTTACATAGATTTTATCAATTTTTATTTCGAACCCTAATTCTTTACGTATTTTTTCGATAAGCTTCTCTACTCTTTCCTTATCGTATTTCACAAATAAGCTGTCAGTGTCTCCATAGATTACTTCTAAACCTAGTTCTCTAGCATACTCCATAGCTTTCCTTATTGTTTGCCTACCCCACGCCGTTATTGCTTCAGCAGCCGGCTTACAATACCATCTAGCACCTACCCATCCTTGGTAGCCATACATAGCGTTAGCTAGGATTTTTAATGCCTTCTGTCTTTCATCAAGAATCCTGTATTCTGGAGAATCAGGCCTGTACTTTTTCATTTCCTCCCTAACTTGCTTCCTAAGTTTCAAAAGGGTTTCAAGAACTTTCTTGAAGAAACCTGGAGGCTCCTTTCTAAACCTATGCCCTATTTCTGGAGCAACCCAAACATTTTCAGAATCAGCTTCCTCTTCAGGTGGGATGTACGTGTCAGGTGAAATATTGTATTTTATCATAATGTTCGGGTACATTGCTGAAAAATCAAGTACAGCAATATTTTCATGAACCCCCTTCCTAGGTGCGAGAACTATTGCTCCACGGTAGGGTTCATAGGGTCTCTCAACCCTATTTGGAACAAGCTCGTTTGCTAAGTAAGCTTCCCTCATAAGATACCATTCAACACGGTAACCTACTGAAGCCGCACCAACTTGGTCTAAAGGCAACCCCGTTATGCTTGAAAGCTGTATTGCAAAAGGTAGGAATTTCTCACCTAACCCATAGGTTGAAACTACATCGTCCGCACCATACTTTAAAAACATAGGTCTTTTATTAGGATCATCCCAATACTTTGGCATTTCATACCATTCAATAAGAACTCTTTTATTCTTAGGCATAACGCCTAAGTAATCAGCTATGTTCTCTAGTGTTTTAACTTTAACTTCGTGAACCTCTTCAGCAAAGTCGTAAAGGTCAACATTTGCTCTACCCATTACTGAAATGTGTCCGTAAACGCTTGGATTAGGTTCAGCACCTGTCCTACCGACATTTACTTTAACGCCAACTCTTTTCCCTCTCTCAAGAAGATATGGCCAATCAAACCTATTACTATTATATCCCATTATGATGTCAGGATCTTGTTCTTGCACATATTTTACGAATGCCTCTAAAAGCTCTCTATCGTCATGGTTTTTAGCGGTAAACTGCTTTAAGCCGTTGGTACTTGAATGCAGCGAAATAATTATTACAGGATCCCTTTCTGGACTAGGAGATCCGCGAGGATTATAGCATTCAATATCGAAAGCTATTTTCCTTAAGGGAGGCTCTTTAATTAAATTAATGGGTTTAATAGGTGGTTTAACATAGTATACTTCGTCAACTCTTATATTGGTTTTCTTTCCATATTCTTCAACTTCAGCTTCATGCCATGAAGATGGTTTAAGTTGGTAATCTATTAAGTACCTCATGGAGAACCTTATATCAGCTTCTAAAACCTCTCTTACCTCTGGGAACTTCTTTATTTCCTCTCTGTATTTAGGGACTTGATCGGGGATTACTGTAGTTACTTTAAGTACATTCACTGGTTTCCCATAATACTTCTTTGAAACTTCTTCGACAGAAATTATTGGCGACCTAGCTGTAGATAGCGCCTTAATTTTAGATTTAAGCTTCTCAATACTAACTCCTTCTTCGGGTAAAACGTAAAAGTATGGTCTAAAACTTCTATCTATAAGTAAAACTCTCTTATTATCCTCCGTTATACCCCAAATTAATATGTGAGGCTCCCTACCAACAACCTGATATGTTATGTCAAGTAGCCAGAACCTTAATTTAACCACTACTTAACCACCTTATCTACATAAGTAGTTTTACGCAGAAAACTACTTAACTCCAACTTTTACTCAAGAACCCTATACATTACATAAGCGTCTTCGCCGTCAAGATAGAAGTTCTTTAAAGTGTAAGCAACTTTAAAACCTAGTTTTAAGTAAAGATTTATTGCAGGCTTATTTGAAACTCTTACTTCAAGCCTAACAACCTTTACACCATGTTTTTTAAATCTCTTTAATAACTCTTTTATTAATGCTTTAGCGTACCCCCTCTTCCTATGATCAGGGTGTATAGCTAATGAAATAATGTGTCCAAGAATTCTCCACTTAACTAACCCTATTATGTATCCTATAATTTCATCGGTGTCTTCCAAAACTAGGAACGTATCATTACATATTTTAGAATATATTAGAAGTAGCGTTTTAGGATATGGTTCTTTAAACGAAATTCTCTCTATTTCATAAACCTTCTCTAAGTCGCTTTCCTCCACATTCCTTATTTTAACCATAATCCCAACTATCCCAGTAATGACTATTTTTATCTGAAACTTATTTTTATTCTTTTGAAGGAAAAAACGCTAGCTATGCTTTTTAACTGGTAAACTAAAGCACATAACAGTGTAGTGGAGGAAAATGCAAATACTACTAGCGGATGTTAAGAAAGGAGTTTTGAAGGTTAAAATCGAGGACGAAGAAGACTTATGGTTACTTAACACTATAGTTGCTCCAGGAGACATAGTTTACTCGCTAACAACAAGAGAGGTTAAGCCTAAAGGAACTACACGCAGCGGTAAAGGCAGTAGGAGAATACCTATGTACTTAGGTGTACGTGTTGAATCTACAGAATATGAGCCATTCACCAATAGATTAAGAATAAGGGGGGTAATTGTTGAAGGACCGGAGGAATTCGGCCTTAAAGGCCATCACCATGCACTTTCAATAACTATAGGTAGCGAATTAACCATAGTTAAAGAAAAAGGGATATCCAAATATCTTATTGAGAAAATTATGGCTTCCCGTAGGCTTAGGGAAAATGTAGGTGTAGTTGCCTTAGACTACGATGAAATAGCTTTCGGCTTAGTTAAAGGGTATGGGGTAAAAATAGTGTTTTCTGAAGCAACAAGGTTTCCAGGTAAAAGAGAAACTTCTAGAGATGTAAAGTTTAAGGAGAAACTTATGGAATTAGCTGAAAAAATAGTTAAAACTTCAATAAGAGAAAACGTCGGCGTTCTCGTAATTGCAAGTCCAGGTTTCCTTAAAGACCAACTCTTTGAAATAGTAAAAGATATTATTAAAAGAGAGCGCATTGAGCTAAAAACTCTTACGGCCCACTGTTCCGTAGGCGGGGCTAAGGGGGTGAATGAGGTTTTAAAGTCGAAAGCCATGGAGGACGTAGTTAAAATGTACGATATTGTTGAAAAAGAAAAACTATTTTCAGAGCTCATGAGAAGACTTTCAACAAACGAATATACTGTTGCCTTAGGCTTAAATGAGGTACATAATGCAGCTAAACTGGGGGCAATAGAGTACTTGCTCATACTTGATGAAAAACTAAAGGACATGGTTATTGAGGAAGCTAAAGTATTCGAGGAAATTCTTGAGTCTTTAGAGAAGTTTAGTGGGAAAATGAAAATATATAGTTTACATCACGAATCAGGTTTGCAGCTTAAACAACTGGGAGGCATTGCTGCCCTCTTAAGATTCTCTCTTAAAAAACTAGGGGAATAATGTTCTTTACAACATTGTTTCTCGTAGGATACTTCTCAACAATGTATGCTTTGAAATATCTAATACCGCTACTATAGAGTCCACCAGTAATATGCCGGAGAGCATGTGGATGAAGAAGCACTTGAACATCTTCTTCACCATAAACAATGTCTAATGGTAATTTAGTTAGCAACATTTTAGACTCAACGTCTTTACGCCATAGGTTTTTAGGCACCTTTAAAACTATGTGCCTTAATAATCCTTCCCTCGTAATTTCTTCATAAGGTTTGGCTATTTCCTGAGCCTTTCTTAGAAGTCTCCTTCTCGTTTGCACCTTATCCTTGTACGCAACACTACAGTAGTGTATAGTTATTTTCTCGGTGTTACATGAGGACCATTTAAGAATTTCTATAGCTAATTCTTCACTACCTTCAACGGCAACGTATGAGTCTTTTTTCAGTTTAAACCCTCTTCTGCGAAGTTCTACTTCATTACTTTCCGTAAACTCCATTTCGTTAAGGTTAATGAATTTTACACCTAATTTCTCAGCTTCTCTTATTAATTTAAAGTAGTATTTCTTAAGTCCTGGGATTACAGGAACCTCTATTCCAACATCCAAGCCTGTATGTTTAATCGCTAACTCTACGTTTTTTAAAACCCTCCAGTCTCTTACATGAAACCTTATTTCATCTAATCCTTCATTGTAGAGTTTTGCTAGGAGTTCTCTTGCCAAGTGCTTACCTATAGTGTATAAGTGTATATGGAAATTTTCGCCTAAAACATTCTTTAAAAACTTTATAATCCTAATTACTCGTTGAGGATAAATTAAAGGTTCACCGCCGGTAATGCTTGCTCCTAAGGCCTTCATTTCATAAATTTCCCTTAAAACCTCATTAAATGTTTCAGCTTTTTCCTCATTAACATACATTACATCCTTATTTCTTCTAACCGAGCTTATTGGGCAATAATAGCATTTTTCATAGCATATTCCCGTTAAAAATATTACAGCCTTGGCTCCCTGGTAGCATAGCTTGCATCCTAAAGGGAGTTCCCCTATGTACCTTGAACCCTCAAGGCCTTCCTTAATATCTCTACATTCTTTCATACACTATCCTCCTTACATGAGGGTTTTCTCTAGCAAGCTTATCTAATGCTTCCTCAAAGGTTTCCGTGGGTTTAAGCTCGTACTTAACGAAAACCCCTGTTCTTCCAAGCTTATCTCTTCGTGTAAGAACACGTACTCTTTCCTCCACTACATCAACTGATATGCCTAAAATACTTGCTACTTCAGCTTCCCTACCTATAATGGGTTCTTCGACATGGCCTTTTTCAGTAGGTTTAATGAGCATTAATCTCTTATCTACCCCGGGAACTCTCTTTAAAACATTTTCTTTAAGATCTGAAAGTTCAAGAAGGCCTCCGAACTTGTAAAACTCATATTCTTTACGGGAAAGCCTTACTAAGGGGAAAGATACAACTCTTGTTTCCAATTCGTCAAGTACTATGTAAGCTTTTATTGCATGCTGCGGTGTTGCTTGAACCACTATTCTCCTGTATGGAATGTACCCTGCATTTTCCAACGCTAACTCTATGCGATAAGAGGGTACAACATATGGTATAACAACGTCTATGTCACTTGCTTCCCTAACGTCCCCCCTAGCAATACTTCCATGAACTATGGGGTTTAAGCCGTATTTGAAAAGAGCACTCATTATCTTTAATGTTTCCCTCCTTTTTTCAACTAAAATACACCACCTTTTAGAATCATAGATTACTTCTACAGCATCCCCTACTCTTACAACCTTTTCTCTAACCATGATATAGCGCCGCACTTTATTCTCTAAGGTATTGTGAGTAACTATTATTTATCTCTACACGCTTTCTTAAGTAAGGCTAGAAGGCTATGCCAAATGAGCTTATAGCTATACTGTTAGGTTACGTTATCTTCATATCACTTGCTAATGCAGTTTACGGTGTTTACAAGGATAAGTTAAGAAAGCTTGGGCTTGAAGTTTCCGGAATAACTATTATCTGGAGAATTTTTAGAAGAGAAATTGTTCCTTCAGAAAAATCGTTTAAGAGAATTAGAAAAGTAGGTTTCCTACTTGACGCATTAATTATAGTTATGATTGCTAGTTTGCTTATTGGTTTCAAAATTCTCTTTGAAAACATTATCGGAATGATTAAAGCTATTGGAGCTGCTGAAGCACCTACTAAGGGCGTAGTTACCCCTGTAGTTCCTTTGATACCTGGAATCACAATTTCGCTAAGCAATTTACCAACAATAATAGCTGTTGTGGCCTTAGCCGCTCTTGTCCATGAGGGCATGCATGCTTTAGTAAGTTTAGTAGAAGGTTCTAAAATTAAAAGCGCCGGATTGGCTTTAATAACTATAATACTTGCACCTTTCGTTGAAATTGATGAAAAAGACTTTGAAAAGCTAAGGCTTAGAAGTAAACTTAGAATTCTTTCAGCCGGGGTTTCCGGAAACATAGGGTTAGCAATAATTTCAATAGTTCTTTTCGCAACACTGTTACCAGTATTTTTCAATCTTTACCCGGGGTTTTACATTGCAGATGTTGTTGAGAAAACGGCTGCTGAGAAAGCTAATGTTCCAGAAAACATGGTTATTGTTGCTATTAATGGAACATATTTTAGAGAGAAAACCAATGTTCTTACACTCCTATTTAACCCTCAGAAGCTTAACGAAATTCTTTCGGAATTTAAGCTTAAAGGTGAAACCTTAGAGCTTACACTTATGAACCCTAGAAATACCAGTGAGATTTTAGTGTTAACTGTAGTGAGAAACTCTACGAAGGACCCTATTGGCGTATACTTGTACCCATACATTGTTATGGAGCCTCGCAGCAAGTTGGCTGCAAAAGTAGGGTATGCTTCGCAAACATTTCTCCTATGGTCTTTTGCAATAAACTTAGGATTAGCAGCTATAAACGCGATTCCCATATTTATTACGGATGGTGGGAAAGCTCTAGACGAACTTCTTAAGCAAAAACTTAGAAGAAATGGAGCAACTCTTTCCAGAATTGTTCAAGCATTCTTTCTCACAATACTCCTAATAAACATGGTCGCATCAGTTATGCTATATGTACCTTGAAAATATATATTTCAGAAACAATATTTCTAAGGGGCACGCGGGTAGGGCCGAGGGGCTCGCCCTCCCTCGTAACCCGAAACGGGCGATATGCGGGGGCCAGTAACCCGCTACCGGGCGGGGTAAGCTCCAAGCACTACCGTAGGGAACGATGATACTCCGCCCCATGGGGTTGGCGGTGGCGGACCACCCGCTGGAGGGCGGGTTGGTACCGCCTTTACCGAGGGAACCTGGCCAGGCCCGGAAGGGAGCAACCTAACCCCGGACGCCAACGTTCATGGGTTTACGGGGTTGAGATTCCCTACGGTGGGCAACTTGGGGTTTACCCTGCTTAGGTAGCGGGGGCCGCGTGCCCCTTCCTATATTTGTTCGGTGCTTAGATTGAAGATCACATGCTTAATTAGGGATAATGGTAAGCTAAGCGTCTCCAGTGATTTTCCAGAGTGTTTAAAGAATGCGTTATGGATTCACATGTTTACTTCTGAAAGAGGCTTTCCAGAGGAATTAAGAAAGCATATAAGAGTAAAAAATGTTCTCGGTAAAACATTTAGCTTAACAATGCCTAAGACAGGGTTTAGCTTCCACATTTTCGTATGTAAAGAACATGTTGTAACCTGGAGTAGTAGGGAAACTTCGGTTTTCGTTAGAAACACCATGAATGCATGTATTGATAGAGTATGCTTAAGTGTAAGCAGCGTAGTTGAGATAATAATTTATGCCCTTATAGAGGAACTTTATGAAAACTTAAACGAGCTAGAACTAGAACTAGATCGCGTAGAGGAAAGTTTAGCTAAAGCTCATGAAACATTTAATGTACTTAACGTTTTCAAGAAGCTTAGGAAAATACGTAAATCAGCATCAACACTAAGGATACTTGCGAATAGAGCTAAAGTTTCCTTAAACATTAGTGAATCAGTTGTTGAAGAAACTTCAGCACTCATTGAGCATTTAGAAAAACTACATGAAAGACTTATGATGCTAACGCAGTTTAACTATGTTATTTTAAGCGATAAAACAAATAAGGTTGTTCAAAAATTAACAGTAATATCGTCAATATTCCTACCATTAACCCTTATAGCAAGCATTTACGGCATGAACTTTAGATACATGCCGGAACTATATCATCCGCTAGGATACTACACGGTACTGTTAGCCATGACAACCATAGCCATAGTGCAGCTAATTTACTTTAAAAAGAAAAAGTGGATATAACGTAAAAATCTAAAAACCAGAAAACGTACAGTTATAGACCGAGCCGGGGTCGCCTAGCCTGGTAGGGCGCCGGCCTGCTAAGGCAGCCTCACCGTAGAAAGCCGGTGGGGGAAACCCCGCGCGGGTTCAAATCCCGCCCCCGGCGCCATTTCTCATTATTCTACAAACTAAAGTTTTAATGACTCCTTTTAGAAGCAGAGAGTTTCGGAGCTGCTAATATTACCTTCCATGTTCGATAATGTCTATATAAGTGTCAATGGTAATATTTAACATTAGAATACGTGTTTGCGAGGAATATTTCCATCATGTTGGAGGAGAAAATATTTAGGAAAATAGATGAATTACGTAATTACTATGTTGAAGTTTTAAAAAACATGGTTTCCATACCTACAGTTGTGCCTCCAGGTGAACACTACAGGGAATTTGTTGACTATGCTAAAGAGGTTCTTAAGGAAATAGGGTTAGAAGTAACGGTAACTGAAGTTCCAAAAGACTACCTTGAGAAACATGTTCCAGAAATGAAGGATTATCCAAGGTACATTATTATTGGGAGACTAGGAAGAGGCGGACCCATTCTACACTTTAACGGACACTACGATGTAGTGCCGTCAGGCGCGGGTTGGAAAACAGATCCCTTTAAACCGACAATAATTAATGACAAGCTTTATGGACGTGGAGCTTCAGACATGAAAGGAGGCATTGTCTCAATGTTAACAACCGTAAAAGCTGTTATCGAAGCTGAAGCCGAAATTAATGGAGCAATAGAGATCTCTATGACACCTGATGAGGAAATAGGCGGTAAATGCGGTGTAAATTACATGTTAGAAGCTGGAATATCAAAACCTAACTACTGCATTATAGCTGAGCCTTCAGGATACGATAGAATATGGATTGGACATAAAGGGACAGTATGGGGTGAAATAGTAGTTTATGGGAAAACAGCTCACGCGAGTACACCTTGGCTAGGCGTTAATGCTTTTGAAAAAATGGTTGATTTAGCAAAGAAAATGATATCCACTCTTAAACCTAAGGTTGAAAGTAAAATCACAAGTTATGAAACAGATGTTCCTGAAGGGAGAAAGGCAACGATAGTTTTAGGAAGCATAGTGAAAGGCGGAGTTAAAATAAATGTTGTCCCGGGCAAAGTTGTTTTCCAATTTGATAGAAGAGTTCTTCCAGAAGAAAACTTCGAAGAAGTGGTGAAGGAAATAGAGAGCGTGATAGAAGAAGCCAAGAAGAAAGATCCGGAACTTAAAGCTGAACTGAAAATACTGTTTAAAGCCAAACCAGCAGCAATAAGCCCGCAAGCTAAGTTAGCATTAACATTAAGGGATGCTGTAAAGGAAATTATAGGTAAAGAACCTAGACTAACTCTTTCAACAGGATTTTTAGATGCAAGATTCTTTGTTGAAAGAGAAATTGAAACGTTAACTTATGGTCCAGGAGATTTATCACAAGCCCATGTAGCTAATGAACATATAGAACTAAGTAAAATACCATTAACAAGTAAAGCGTATGCCCTAACTATCCTTAAATTACTATGTAAACAATAATCGAAAAACGTAAGTATTATTACAAAATATTTTTTCTTTTTTACAATATCCCAAGATCCTTATACAGCATTGTACAAGTCTTATGTACTTCTTAAATATTATCATGAACAGAATTAATAATAACAAGGTCTCAATAGTTTAGCTCTGCTTTCTGAGGTGCCTTTTATGGCTCGCGAGGAAGTTGAGAGGAGAGAGAAATATGCATTATGTTTAGCGCTCATAGCGCCTGTTGTTATGATTTTAAGTGCGCCTTTAATTAATACAGTGGAGCCTTACATTGCCGGTATGCCGTTTATATTCTTCTGGCATGTACTGTGGCTTATCATAGGCCCAATATTCCTGACGCTAGCATACCTCATTAGGATAGGTAAGATTAAGGTGAAGTAGCTGTGGAAGTAGCTCCGGGGACTTTAGCTTTAAGCATAATTTTTGGATGGATAGTGCTTTCTACGGTAATTGCTATAATGGCTGGTATTCTGAAGAAGTTTAGTCTTGAAGAATGGTTCGTAGCTAGTAGAGGCTTATCGTTCATAGTAATATATTTTGCTTTGGCAGCTGAAATTTATAGTGGCTTTACGTTCTTAGGGTTAGCTGGGTGGGCTTATAAGTTTGGAGCACCAATTCTATATGCTTTAGCATACTTCGTTACAGCATATTCTACAGGCTTCATGCTAACACCATATTACAATAGGATAGCTAGGAAGCTTGGATTAGTAACCCAGCCGGACTACTTTGTTACACGATATGAAAGCAAATGGCTAGGTGTTTTAGTGGCCATTATTGGTGTCGTGTTTTTCGTACCATACGTTCAGTTACAAATAGGCGCTACAGGCATTATTATTGAGCTTGCGAGCTACGGAGCTATTGAAAGAACAACAGCAATGATAATAGCATTCATTCTTGTAGCAATATTCATTTTCATCGGAGGAATTAGAGGTGTTGCATGGACAAATGTGCTTCAGGGAATACTAATGTGGA
>CAYOTT010000023.1:0-20393 GCA_964406965.1 uncultured Desulfurococcales archaeon
GTATATTATTGCTAGTATTACGTTTCAGTATTACTGATAGTTAGGCTTTAAAAGCAAATAAGCACCAAGGATAGCTAACGGTGAGTTGGCGTGAAGCTTGTTACAGTTAAAATGCCTGAAACATACATTGAGGGACTTGATGAACTGGTTAAAATAGGGAGATATTCGTCAAGAAGTGAAGTTATAAGGATTGCTGTAAGAGATTTGCTAAGGAAAGAGCTGTGGCTTAGAGGGGAAGAGTATATTTTCTCTGGCTTTAGGGCGAAAAGATCAAAGATTCCTATATGAAGTTAATTGAGTTTTTTAAATAACTTAAAGTGTTCTAAGTTTTTCTACAATCATATGTAATGGTTCGTTCTCGTATAATATTCTGTAGCTAAGTGGAGGCATAAAGTTAGGTATTATTCTTCTTATCTCGTTAAGGGAAATAGGTCTCTTATATATTCTAGGATTTCTCACTTCAATAGCTAATGCTGTTTTTGAGCCTTTAATATATGGCCAATCATCTTCATCTAATCCCACATCTCCTTGTTCCATGGCCTTATTCCACACATATAGTGCTGAACCTTTAATTATCTTGCCTGCGGTAAATTCACCCATAATTGCCCGTACATTTCCTGAAACGTAAAGTACTATTTTCGCTCCCTCCTCTATATCTATACCTACATGCCTTCTAAGTTCGTACTTCTTTTTCCCAGTAAATATTTGGTATGCAAACTTAGGCTTAATAGACATTAGATATTCCACACGTTTACGCATCATACCCTTCACCACCGTTTTAATTAAACTTCCTCACTAACTTACTAGGATTATTAAGGTTAGTTGAAATATTTTTAAAGTCAACTTATATAGGGGCGAAACTTAAAGATACTATCGGCTATGAGGAAGGTTGGTAATGCTGATAAGGTGATGTGTGACACCAGAACTGAGCCCTAAAGGATGATAAGGCATGTCAGAGCTTGTTAAAGAAGGCGAAGTTGTTCTCATATATTTTGATGAAAGTCGCAAATTTCTTATTAAAGCTAAGACTGAAGGTAGGCTTGACACTGATCGAGGATATATTTTCCTCAAAGACATTATAGATAAACCATTAGGGTCTTTCGTTAAAACGAACCTAGGGTTTAAAGCGTATATTCTTAAGCCTACATTAAGCGATTTTATTGAGAAATTTAGGAGAGTAACTCAAATAATTTATCCGAAGGATCTTTCATTCATAGTTTTTATTTCAGGAATAACCTCGGGTTCCATAGTGGTGGAAGCAGGTACTGGTAGTGGGGTATTAACTGCAACCCTAGCTAATTTTGTTAAGCCTGAAGGCAAAGTTTACACTTATGAAATTAGGAAGGAATTTCTTGAAGTAGCTAAAAGAAACATTGAATTAGCAGGGCTAGATTCCTACGTTGTTTTTAAAAATAAAAGTGTTGAGGAAGGAATAGATGAAAGAAACGTGGATGCAGTTTTCTTCGATCTACCGACACCATGGAATTACGTTGAGAAAGCGTATGATGCGCTTAAACCTTCAGGCACATTAATTATATTCATACCTACAATAGAGCAGCTCTCTAAGGTTATTTTGAAGCTAAGGGAGCATAGGGGTTTCGTGAACATTAAAGCTTTCGATACCTTACTTCGCTCATATAAAACACTACCTGGTGAAATTAGGCCTAATACATGGACTGTTGCCCATACAGGATACATTGTTTTTGCAAGAAAAATATTAAAGCAGTAATAGCATCTTTATTTCCTATGAAGCTAACTAATGCTAATGAGTGAACACGAAGTGACTATTTATGTTAAAGAGAAGAGAGAAAAAGGAAGGACCTACATTCCCTAGGTGGTTCGAAAACATTGTTGAGCAAGCAGAAATATACGATTATGGACGATATCCTGTAAAAGGATGTGGCGTATGGTTACCTTATGGTTTTAAAATAAGGAAGTATGTTATTGATCTTATTAGAAAGCTACTGGACAGAACAGGTCATGAAGAAATTTTGATGCCCCTACTAATACCTGAAGATCTTCTATCAAAAGAGAAAGAACATATTGAAGGATTTAGAGGTGAAGTTTACTGGGTAACTAAAGGAGGGCAAGAGGAGTTAGATGTTAAACTAGCGTTAAGGCCTACAAGTGAAACAGTGATTTCACTTTACGAGAGCTACTGGTATAAGTCGTATAAGCAGCTTCCTAGAAAACTATATCAAGTAGTAAGCATTTTTAGGTACGAAACTAAAGCAACTAGACCGATGATTAGAGTTAGAGAAGTAACGACGTTTAAAGAAGCACATACACTACATGAATCTTTTGAAGCAGCTGAAAAGCAAGTGCTTGAGGCTATAAGTGTTTATAGGAAGTTCTTTGATGAACTAAAAATACCTTACATAGTATCTAAAAGGCCTGATTGGGATAAATTTGCTGGCGCTCTCTACACTATAGCCTTTGACACTATAATGCCCGATGGAAAAGTCTTACAGATAGGAACAGTTCATAATCTTGGACAAAACTTTACAAAAGTGTTTGAAGTTAGAATACAATTAGCAGATGAAACAGTTGATTATGGTTGGCAAACATCTTATGGTATATCGGAAAGAGTTATTGCAGCATTAATATCTATTCACGGCGATGATTTAGGGTTAATTTTGCCTCCCAAGTTTGCGCCAATACAAGTCATTGTTATACCCATATTCACTAGTGAAGTTAAAGAGAAGGTTTTAGAATATACTGAAAAAGTATCTAAAAAGCTTAGTGAAAATGGAATAAGGGTTAAAGTAGATTATAGAGAAGACGTTACTCCAGGCTATAAATTCTATGATTGGGAAATGCGCGGTGTCCCTATAAGAATAGAAATCGGTAAAAGAGAAGTTAGCTCAAACACCGTGACCTTAGCTAATAGAGTGACTAAGAAGAGAATAAGTGTAAAGTTAAACGAGCTCTACGATAAAGTAGTTGAAGAAATGAATAATGTAGAAAAAAGCCTCAGTGAAAGAGCTTGGAAATGGTTTAGAGAGAAGATCAAAGAGGTTGACCACTTAAATGAAGCAAAAGAAGTTCTTAAAAGTGAAAGAGGCATCGTTGAACTGCCATGGTGTGGCCGTGAAGAATGCGGATTACGTATGGAAGAAATTTTAGAAGCAAAAACCTTAGGAACACCAGTATTTGCTCTAGAGAAAATAGACGTAGCCCACAAGAAATGCCCTATATGTGGTAAGCAAGCTAAAACTAAGGTGAGATTAGCAAAAACTTACTAGCACCATTATTGAAAGATAAAGTATAAAAACATGCGAAAGAATTAGAAACCCTAGCAAGCATTCCTGGGGAGAATTAATGCCTAAAAAGAGGAAAAGCAGAGGTCGAGCAAAAGGAGCTAAGGGAAGGGTAGAGCTTGTTCAGTGCGACTCATGCGGCAGATGGGTTCCAGAAGACAAAGCAATTGTTGTTACAAGATGGTATAGCCCAGTTGATCCCCAATTAGCTAGAGAGCTTGAAAAGAAGGGAGCAATAATAATGCGCTATCCGATAAAGAAGTATTACTGTGTTTCATGCGCTATTTATTTAGGCATAGTTAAGGTAAGAGCTGAAGAAGAAAGAAAGAGAAAGCCTTCAGTACAGATATAAACATGTTAACAGTAATTATAGCTGATGGAAAGCACTACGAGCTCAATTTTTCACCGAAGTCATACTCTTCTTCATCTCGTAGATTCGATGTTGTAGCTAGAATACTTTTAGAATTAGCATGGGCTAAACACACTATAGCCTCTAATATTTTAAGCAATGATGTGTTCATTCTGTTTCGAAGTCTTCAAGAACGTTATGTTACGTATTCTTTGAAATTATCCGATCTAAGCGAAGTGAGTATAAGAAATGAGTATTCTCTCATGCTTCATCTTATTAAGGAAGGTATTCTTAAAAGAACATGCTTCATGGAAGTACAGAACATTGTAAAAGATAAATTATTAATTCACCTAACTGAAAAGGGGAAGCAGCTCAGTAAAGCCAAGGAAATAAGGGACGCAGTAATCTTAATGGGAGGTCATGGCGATGTTCCTGAAGACGTTATAGTGAAGCTTTCTAAAGAGGCGCGCAGCATTTTAGAGGTTAATGTTGGACCTAAAAGTTATTTAGCATCTCAAAGTGTATTCTTGTTCATGTATTTTGATCTTTTAACGTTAAAGAATGTGTTATGAAGAAAAATCTTTGAATGAAAGTTATTAGACTTAATGCTATAGTAGCGTAGAGTATGAAGTATGCTAAATTATGGGAAAAGCTTGATGCAGTAACTATTAAGAAAATTGCAATAATTCTTTCCGATCTCTCCATAACCCCTACTCCTTCAAGCTTTAATCCTAATGATTCTCCTTTAGCACGCATATAACTTATCATAAGCGATAATGCTAAAAAGATGTAAATTAATAAGCTTTCAAACCTAAGAAAGCTTAGTCCTAAAATGAATATTGAGTCTTCAATTCTATCTATTGTTGAATCAAGAAAAGCTCCAAGCTTAGTGGTTTTCCCCGTAACTTTGGCTACAGCTCCATCTAGGGCATCCATAACTCCCGAAGTTAGGATGAAGAAAACTGCTAACTCTATTTTTTCAACATACATTGAAGCTAAGTAAAGTATGGAGAATAATAAACCTATTACTGTTATGACGTTTGGTGATAAGCCTATGGAAGCAAGTTTTTTAGCAATAGGATAAAGTATTTTATTAGCTACTACTTTTCTTAACTTAGTTAACAACCTGCTTTCTCCTCTTTACTGCAAGTTCGCTACATATTTTCTTCATAAGAAGGGCATCTTGCTCTAAAATAGGACTTTCAGATATTATTACTGCATCTATGCCTACTTCAAGTATTCCTTCACACACAATTTCGAATTCAGGTCCATAATTTTTATCTGATAAAACAACGTGTTCTTTTTCACCATATTCCTTATACACTATTTTTGAGAAGTGCATATGCATTGGTTTAATGGCTTTCTCGCCAACGTGTTTTTCTACAGCATCTATTACTTTAATTATATCGTCTACGGTTTTTATGAAGGATCCTAGGGACCTAGCATATATGTGAGCCCAATCAATAACTGGGATTACTACGCTTACTTCTTGGGACATTTTAATTACTTCCTCTAGGCTTCCAAGCTCTGAAGTTTTCCCTGTAGTTTCTGCACCCAAATAAACCCCTTTTATCCTTAAATTCTCCATTTCTCTCTCAACATTTCTCAATGCAGTAATGGCCTTTCTTAATGCTTCCTCCTTGGGTTGTTTTAAGTAGTATCCGGGATGAAACACTACTACATATGCTTTCATCCAAAATGCTGCTTTAGCAGCTTCTATAAGTCTTCTTTCGCTTTTCTTAACAGTTTCCTCTTTTAAAGCTGAAAGGTTTATGAAGTATGGTGCGTGAAGCGAGAGTTTTACATCATACTTTTCCGCTTCCTCACCTAGCTTCTTAGCTTGGCCCTCTTTTATTCTAACACCTCTAACAGCTTCATACTCGAATGCATCAAGACCTATATCTTTTAAGAACTTCGGTATGCCAAGGGTTGAACCCTTATATGTTATAGGTTTTCCTGCAGGCCCGAAACGTATTTTCCCCATACATCATACACCATTTTGAGCCTTGAATGTGTTTATTTTTACTTCAATTTTAACTATTCTAGGAAACTGTTTAAAACAAGTTGTGCTTAAGAAAATAGCGGGGTATGATGAGGAATCCGGGATATGAATGTAATGATTAATAAAGTGCTTCTGATCCCCTAATTAACAATACTTTAACCAGATAAATGCTATAGGAAACATTTTAATACCAGCATTTTTCACCTTGTCTCCTTAGTGGTGCTTTAAACTATGAACGTACGGAAAATCATTGCTGTTTCAAGTAAAAACCATCCACTACATAGGTTTATTGAAAAACTTTGCAAAGCTGTTTCTGAAGAATTAGGCGTTCCCTACGAAATAAGGCTTGAAGACTACGTTTTCCTAACGGAACATGGCGCTAAAGACGAGTTCGGCTTTACTTTCCTGCCTCAAGTGTTTGTTGAGTATGGTAATGGAGAAATAAGGCTTGTTCTTAGCGAAGTACCATTGAATGAGAGGCTTAAACCTGATTTTGAGAAAGCAAAAGAAGAAATATTAGGTAGAATTAAGAAGTAACATGAATATTCGGGTACAGAGCATGGAGAAAATAATTGTACTTAAAGGGGAATATGGGAAGATTATTGAGGAAAACATAGTAGAAGTTGAAAGCATTCATGAAGTAGTTAAAAAATATGCTTCTAAAGCACTTGAGCTTTGGGATCCGGAGTTTTCAGATTTCATAATAATAAAGGACAAGTATGAAGTTGCTTTAAAATTGCCGCTGACGAGGGAGCAGGTTCAAAGGTTCATGAAGTTTGGAATTAAAAGAAGCCCTGATGGTTATGCTAGATTTAACATTCCTGTTTACATAATATCGTACGATAGCATATGGGTTGAAAGCGACTATGTAGATAGAAGAGTGTATCTCATAGCGGTTTACGTTGATGAAAATGTCAAGAAAGACTTAGAGAGGCTAGTTATTGATACAACTAAGGGGGTAACAAGACAGATCGAAATAACTGAGGAAGAACTTGAAGAATTAGAGCAAGAAATATAGGTCGTACGGGAGTAAAGCTAATTATGGGATGATTGCGGATTCGCCGCTGAAAAATGATGATTTCACGGACCGACTGACCATAATAAGGTATCATAATGTTTATAGTTTAAGAAAAGCTTATACTACTTTCTCTACTCTAAATGATGGGCTGTGAGATTTGAACCCCGGACCACAAGCTCCTCAGGTCCGTTCAGACCATTACTAAGTTTCATTTGAGAAAAATGGATAAATGAATTAATAATACTTCACGTTAAGACTTAACAAAACTACATAAATATCAGTTCTTTATTATTTCAATAAATGGAGTGGAAAATTCCGGTGAAGAATAGATACAGGAAGATTTTTTCGTTAAGGTTAGCTTTGGATGCTATGAAGAGGAGGTATTTATCGTTTTTTAAGCTCTGAGGTAGAGACGTTTTCGAACGTGTAATGTCAGGGATGTAAACGGCAATTTAAAAAACTGACCAATACTGCAATATCTGATACGGTCTCCTAAATAAACCATCAGAAACGGCTATCACCACAATACGTTATAATGTATTGCAGTAATTGCCACTTCCAAAACAGACTAACATAGAAAAGTCTCCCATAAGTAGGTACAAGCATTGAAAATTATTATGTGAAATACTATGTTATTTGATTATTATGATTAAGCCTATGGTCTCATGGTTTTTATGTAGAATTTCCCATACGTCATTGTTTATTTTTTATTGACTCTATTTCATGATTGTGAGGTAATATGACTATGATGTCTACTTTTCTCCCGTTCTGATGTAGGAATTCCATAGATCATTGTATTCCATGAGCAAATAAACTTTGAAATATCATGTTTCAGGTATTACTGCTCTGTTTTTACTGGTAGTCTTTTACACTTGCCTTATCACTCGCTTAATAAGAATTTAAGATACTTATAAATTACGCAAAGAAGCGTTACAACTTATAAGAGGGAAGGATTGAGACTAACCCCCCTATGTGCAAGTTGTAAAGTTTCATTATAGGTTGCAGATGAAAGAGAAGAGAGGGATAGAGGGTACCTTACACTGGGATTCTTATGATGTTTACCTTTAAAGAACATTTAAATTATTACTGTAACTTGACATACGTGATGAAGCATATGACTTAGCTGCTCCTGCATAACATCTACTTTCAGTACTCATTATAGTTAAAGTGTTTAGAGTAGAGATGTAGAAAAATAAAAGGAAGATTAAGAAGCAAAAACTATTTCATGTAAATGAAAGCCTTCTTTACTCCCTAGGAAGTCGAGGAAACGTATTTTGTAGAGTCTATAGAGTATGTCGCTTATGTAGTCTATTTTTGCTGATAAAAGTACTCCGGTTTCACCGTCGTAAACGTAGTTTATAATTAATCTATGTTTTGTGGTTTCTAAAGGCACTTCACCATTATACGATAAAATAATTATTTCTTCAACCCCTATGTTGGATGGAACTTTTTCTATGAGGCTTGTTGAAAAATTCCTGAATCTACCGCATGAAACTTTAATGTCTTTGTTAAAGAAAGTATTGGTAGCTATTTCGGTGCAGTTGGGAATAACATTGTTTTCGCTAACTTCTCTAACTTTACTTAGAACTTCTTTAGGTAAGAGTAAATTGAATTTTCCCAAAATTTCTCCATTAGAATTCTTAGCTAACCCTGTTTCATAATCTATTGCGATGACGGCTGAGTTAGTGTAGCGAATCACCTCTGGAACTCCCTCTAGAAAGCATGAAGGAAAATATTCAATACCGCAAAGCGTCAATGATACAGTGTAGTTTACTGTAATAGAGTCCTCAGAGACCTTAATGAACTCAACTTCTAAAGTACCGTTCCCAAAGAGAACCGTTACATTAGGTCTTATAGGGTTTTCATGGTCAAAATATACGAAAGCCCTTGGGAAAACATATTCTAATCTAAGTAGCTGTGTAGACGTTTTCTTAAAAAGCTCCTTCGAGCTAAAGCCTACATAACCTAACGTAGCTATTATTATAACTAGTAAAAGAATAATTGCCATTTTTCTTTTGTTCATATGCAAGTACCCATTAACTTAGTTTATTCTAATATACAATTATTGCTTACTCAAAATTTTTATCATTTCAATATTAAATTTTATTAAATGCATTCTTGAAGTTAAGTTAGCTACTTTATTTTCTATAGCTGAATTAAGAAGACATAACACTTGCAACACATGAGCTAAAATAAAATCTTATAATTTCTATACTCATATAAATTTCATTTGCATAGGTTTTAGAGACTAAGGCTATTGCTGGAAGTTTTAAGATTATGTGATTGGGAAAAACAGTTAACGAAGAAGGAGGCATAAATATCATGTAGTGTGAGAGTTTCACGGGATATTAGATGATGTTAAAGAAGGATGGTCAATATGTGGAAATAGATTATGGAAACGTATACGACCACTACAGAGTGTTACAAAGAAAATGGATACATATAGATGGAGAAAATTATTCAACCACAGAGACTGCGACTGTTTATGCAGACAAATGGATAGGCTTTTACTATGATGTTATTAAGACGTAAAAGTGTGGAAAAATGAGAAAACTATGGTTCTTCATTCTTTTAATAATTCTCTTACTCTCCCTGTACTTGGTATTTACGGGATATCAAAGTAGATTATCAGAGCATAAGCTAAACAGGGTACAGGGAGAGTTATTCATAAGTGATTATCTAGGTTACGTTTGTGGTTTTGTTAATGAAACTGTTAGGCTTGATGTTTACTGGATGACTCTTAATAAGAATGATTTTAGTGGGGCAATAGGGGTAAGAAACCTACCTGATTTCGTAAAAGTTGATAAAATAGAGTTTCACCGTACAGTCTTCTTTGAAGATCCACGCTTAAAAGAACAAACAATTCAAATATACCTTAAACTCATGAAGCCTGGAATTTACAGGTTAGAGAATGCCTATCTCGAAATCTATAGGAGTAGAGAAAATAAAACGATAAAATTACCTCTTGGCCACATAGTGTTTGAAATTTTGGAAAGAAAAAACATTCCAATGCTAGAAATAAAGAGATTCATGATCGGCTTTATAACCCCCTACCGAAACATTAGTCCAGAATACCGATTTACAATATATAATCCTACAAGCAAAAACGTGCTTCTTCGTAATATTACCATTTCAGTACCGGGACTTAGAATAGTTAAAATAACATGCAGCAAAGATTGCTTCTCACCTATACCTCCCGATGGCGAAAAGAACATTACGATAATTATGCAGCTGGAAACACCTTCGAAACTCTACATTATAAAACCGAAAATAGAATATCAAGTTGGAAGCAACACGTACTACATGCCTAGCAAACCATACTATCTCGTAGTTATTCCTAATGCGGAAGAAATCAAAAAGATTATTGTAAATAACCAAGCAAGCTAAGGCTTCCAACTAAATCCTAAGATGAAAATACTTAGCCTAAGGTTTCTAAGAAATCTGATTAAAAATCTTCCAATAGCTATTATAAGAGGTTCAGATGATACGCAAGACCTTAATTAATGGGGCTGACTAGCAAATAGAGGTGGCGAATAAAAATTCTAAAATGAAAAGAATAGTTTATGCTACTCAACAATTCATATCCTACGAGGACATATTAAGTGGAGAATATATAGGTAAACTGAGATAAGAGATTTGAAAAAGTAATTAAAGCAGCTAAGAAGGTAACCGAAATCCCGTCAGCACAGTTTATTTCAGAATATTAAAATACAGCTCAAAAACAAGTATGACGTCTAACTGCTTATTTAGCTTCTCGTAGGTTCCTTATTTTATTTACTAGGTATTCTATCATTCCCGCCGCAACCCTATTTAAATAGAATAAGACGCTGGGAAAGAAAAATTATTTATTTAAGAAGTAACGGTGATTTTCTTTTTTATTTCGTAAATTGTTTCCCGTTTTCTGATATTAGCTTTATGGTGATTACATGTACACCGCTAGTTAGCCGGGAGTTCTCAGTTATAGGTTTAAGAATTACTATGTTCAAACCTTTACGAATTAATGCATTATTAGTTATCCATCTTAATGCAGTTCTATATACATGCTTGCTGAGCACTCAACCAGAAGGGTTATCCGCCTAAAGTCCTCGATGATCTCATACTGAAGTACTTGAGGAAGTATAAGGGGCTCAATAAGAAGGACATCTGGAAGATAATGGTGAAGGATGGCTACGAACTCTTATACAATAGATTTCTAAGGAGAATTAAAAAACTAAAGGAAAAAGGCCGTATAATCAAGGTAGTCAAATAATCCATTTCCTACTTACTAGAATTTTCCAACTATTTATGCACCATCTTTGTCAGCTTTTCCACAGGTTTAATGAGTTTATGCCTAAGATTTATTTGCACCTTATGAGAAAAGCCAAAACACTCATACAGTTAGCCTTACTTATCTATTAATGTTTTATAGTATAAGTAAGTCTTTGGAGGTCAAGTGTTAAAATAATCTTGTGAAGAGTGGATCTTTTTATGCTTTACTCAAAAATGTAATAGTTAATGCAAGATTGGTGACATTAGGTAAATGTATCATCTAAATTAACATTAATGTGTATGTTTAAAATTAAAGAGACTACTTTAGTTAATTGTGGAAATGATTAATACGTAACTGATGCATGATGTGAAATTTGGCATAAGGTTCTTTATTTTACTATGCCGAATTTTCATCTCAGGGACTAGACATGGCTAGACATAGTAGAATGAAGAAGGCTATTGCTTCATTGTTGGTGGTGCTTTCTGTAGTAGCTATAGCGGGTGTTATTGGGTATTTTATTGCGGATCTTACTCGATACCAAATAGTTCTAACGCTAAAACCTTCGATTCCGATGGAAGAAAAAGCCTACATACACGTTTCGCTAATGTATCCTGAAGGACTAAGAGAAGTAAGTAAGGCAGTTATTGACTTAAGTAGGGGAGAAGGAAAAATCACCGTTGACCTAAGAGATTTGAAGAAAGCATGGGATGAAGAATACAGGAAAAGCGGAACATATGCTCAACCATTAATAATAGTTTCGGGATATACTAGGTCAGGTAAGGTTTTTGTTCAAGGAATAAACTTGTTCTGGAATAATTTAACAGGAACAGCTAATATTGCGTTAGAACCCTTAGAAGACGTTAATGTGAAGAAGGATTCTTTAAACAATGTAGATTATGGAGAAGAACTGGAACCACTAAATGGATGCTGGGAAACTAGAAACCTAGTGGACTCATACGAGCAAACAAGAGACGTAGCACTAGCAAAAGTCAGCCCAGACAGTGAAACATGGGGGACAATAGATTACTCCTACGCTATAAATAGAAAGGTAGGTTTTAGAGTAAACGTGTTTATAGAATCTGCATGGACTAGTGCAGGATTCCACATAATTAACAAGGATAGTCATGGTTTCCATAGCGAAGAATTCTACTACGGCGAATACTATATTTGGATGAAGGTTACCTACAGGTTCGAGAAATGGCATGTTTACGGTATATGCGATGGAGAAATAATAGATTACTACGAAGAATACGTTTACGTTAAAGATTTCTATCCTGGAACAATAAACGGAGGCACAACATTACCTTCAGGAGCTGAAATGCCCCCCATTGATTCGTGGAAGGATGAAGGAGTACATACATCAACAGAAAGCAATGTACCATACTATAAGAAAGTCACTGGTACTTGGGGCTCAGACAGCTTCGCCATTGATGCTTTAAAGTTCATTGATGTTCTAACTGTTTTAGGCAAGATTAGCGGTAAAGCAGCTACAGCAGCGTCAATAATAGGGTTATTCATAGACGTTAATTTCGTATATGAAAATATGGAGGCTTTCTATTTCGCCATAAGATTCTTCTCAGATTCCGGCATATCTCATAGAGTGTATTATGGTGAGTCCTATGATTATCAGTGGGCTCCAGTGCTTTATTTTGAAACATATTTGGCCTCCTAAATTTAATAATTTAAACAATATTTTTCCCACACTTCTCTTTTTCGCTTTTTAGAAGACAATAGCTTATTCCCATGCGTGCTAGTTTAATAGAGTCATGTTTGTGTTTTTGGCCTATTATAATCATGAGTCAAATAGAAAGAATTTTTTATTAAAAAGGCTAGATTCACGCTAAATTCTCATATCTGACCTTTACTAAAACTGTTAATATAAGAGAAGAAACCATCAGAACCATCATCAGTTGATGGTGTGTGGCGGGCCCGCGGGGATTTGAACCCCGGACCACCAGCTCCGCAGGCTGGCGCCCTATCCTGGCTAGGCTACGGGCCCTTTTTGTTCTCACTTTTATTCATAACGTAGAACGTAGTTTTTTAATGTAACTTTTAAGGGGTATTTAAGTCTCGTTTATGTGTTAAGTGGGGTTCCACTTTTAAGTGAGCATTAGTTTAGTAGTAAAGTGTGTAAAGGTAGCAGTAAGCGCTAACCTAGTGTAACATTGCTTCGAAACAGTTTGAGGTAATAATTTATGGGTCATCAATTAAGACTTGATGACTTTTTTAAAACTAAGAGTAAAACATCTAAAACTAAAAAATTAGTTAAAACTAGCGTTAAGCATGTGGAAGAAAATGTTAAAGCTTCGCCACTTGAAGAAACAATTAATGAAATCAAGAATCGAAAAGAAGAGGGAAAAAAGACCTTAGCTAATGTGAAGCCGGAATTAAGAACTCCATTAGAACCTGAGGTACTTACTCCAAGAAATACTGGTTCATGCTATTTACTTTCCGTACAATATGATGGTAAGAATCAGAAAGCAGTTTTAAAACTATATGACCCTAAAGCACATAAAATCTATTTATGGTACGATAATACCGGACATATGCCCTACTTTCTAACAGATCTTACCCCAGATAAGGTAAACGAGATAAGTAGGATAATAAACCATCCATCTTTTAGCCATTTAGAAAGAGTTGAAAAATACGATCTCCTCTACGATAGAAAAGTTTACATGACAAAAATTGTAATGAAAGATCCTAAATCAGTAGGTACTGTTAGAGAATATGTTCCTAAAGCTTGGGAAGCCCACATAAAATACCATAACAACTACATTTACGATAGACAACTTACACCAGGAATGCTGTATAAGGTCGTTAATGGTTCTTTAAAGCCTGTTGCCGTTAAAATACCTACTGAAATATTGGAGAAAGTTGATGAACTATTTAAGGATGAAGATGTGGAAATAAAAAAGTATGTTAGAGAATGGCTACCATTATTTCAGATTCCTCCTCCTGATTTGAAGAGAGTAGCTATAGACATAGAAGTTGTGAGCGAAGCTAGAAATAGAATTCCTGACCCTAAGAAAGCGAAAAATGAGATTATAAGCGTATCGTTAGTATCGAACGATGGACTTAAAAAGGTCTTGATTCTCACTAGAGAAGGTGTTATTTTCGGTAATAAGCCATCTAACTTCCCGGAGGATATTGAAATAGAAATTTTCGATAATGAAAGACACTTATTGGCTGAAGTATTTAGAATAATCAACAATTACCCTATAATTTTAACGTTTAATGGAGATAACTTCGACCTACCATATCTCCAAAATAGAGCTAAGAACCTAGGTTTCCCTGATAAATACTTACCTTTCATAATAACTGAAGAAGAAGTTAGACATAAAGTAGCTATACACATAGATTTATACAGATTCTTCAACAATAAGGCAATTCAAGTATATGCTTTCGGAGGAAAATACAAGGAATTCACGCTTGACGCTATAGCTTCAGCCCTATTAGGAGTTTCGAAAATAGCTTTAGAAGCAGTTGTCGGCGAATTAACTTACAGTGAACTTATAACTTATAACTTTAGGGATGCGTGGTTAACACTTAATTTAACTACGTTTGATGATAACTTAGTTATGAAGTTGATTATTCTAATGATGCGTATTTCTAAGCTATCAATGGAGGAACTCACTAGACATGCTGTTTCCCATTGGATAAAGAACCTTTTCTACTGGGAACATAGAAGACACGGTTATTTAATACCTCTTTCCGAAGACATTTTGGCTATGAAAGGTGAAGCAGTAACTGAAGCTACGATAAAAGGTAAGAAATATGCTGGAGCAATCGTTGTTCAGCCTCCTGCTGGAGTTTTCTTCAACGTCCTTGTACTTGACTTCGCATCACTATATCCAAGCATTATTAAGAAGTGGAATTTAAGCTATGAAACAGTAAAATGTCCTCATTCAGAATGTAAAACCAATATTATACCCGAAACTAAGCATTGGGTATGTAAGAAGAGAAAGGGACTAACATCTATTATAACAGGGCTTCTTAGAGACTTTAGGGTTAAAATATATAAGAAGGCAGCAAAGAACAAGGGTTTACCTGAAACTGAAAGAGCATGGTATAGTGTCGTAGAGAAGGCAATGAAGGTATTTATAAATGCATCATACGGTGTCTTTGGTGCCTCTACATTTCCACTGTATTGTCCACCTGCTGCTGAAAGCGTAACTGCAATAGGAAGATTCGCTATTAAGAAGACCATTGAGAAAGCTAGTCAGCTGGGTTTAAAAGTGCTTTATGGGGACACTGATAGCTTATTCCTTCATAATCCTCCTGAAGATAAAATAGAGGAACTCATAAAATTTGTTGAAGAAGAATTAGGATTAGAAATAGAAGTTGATAAAATTTATAAATATGTTGCATTTTCGGGGAGAAAGAAAAACTACATTGGAGTATACCCTGACGGCTCAGTTGACGTTAAAGGCCTTGTGGGTAAGAAGAGAAACACACCTGGGTTCATTAAGAAAGCATTTTATGATGTCTTGAAAGCCGTAGGCGGCGTTAGGAATGAAGCAGAATTTATTAAAGTTAAAGCAATAATTAGGAATATCGTTTTAGACATTTACAATAAACTTAAGAATAAGGAATTAACGTTAGATGAAGTTGCCTTTAAAGTTTCTCTTTCAAAACCTTTAGAATCCTATGTTAAAACCATTCCTCAGCATGTTAGAGCAGCAAAAATGCTTAAGGAAGTAGGTATAGATGTGCAAAAGGGTGATGTCATAGCTTACATTAAGGTTAAATCGAAACATGGAGTTAAACCCGTTCAATTAGCTAAAATAGATGAAATAGATGTTGACAAATACGTAGACCAAATAGAGAGCACATTTGAACAGCTCCTTGACGCGTTCAACATAGATTTTAAGGAAATCATTGGTGTAACTAAGCTTGAAAGTTTCTTTAGCTAAAACTAAATGCAAATAAATTTTAATGAGTAGTTGTTGGAAATAACTTTACTTAATTCTTCAATATTTTTAAAAGGCCTTTTCTTAAGAATTGCTATGCAATCTTTTCTTGAAATACCTGGAATTAAAGCTATTAATCGTGGAGAAGCTTCATTAATTCTTAAAGGATATGGTACCCCGTAAACTGATCTATGGTCATGATCAACTACTGTGAAGTCCATAAATACTCCTAACTTCAATTTCTCAGGCACCTTGATTATTAATGGATAACTTCCAACTTGTCTAGCATAAGTGTAGTTGCCCATGTGTTTTTCAGTATAGACTTCGCGAAGTATGGTGCCTGCTGGTACAAGCCTCTTCATTAATGGGAGCTCTATTTCCTTTTTCACTTTCTCTTTAAATACTTTGAAAAATTTCTTATGCTTTCTTACGACCTTATCTCCTACATTCCACATTTTAGTTGCTGGAAACACCATGACCTGCCTTATGTTTATTCTCCTTATAAGCAGTCCTTCATCAACTATTCTCTTTAAGAATTCAAAATTTATTTCATAAGTTTCTTTAGTTTCACCTTTTAATCCGAAGAGAAGGTTTACTCCAGGTAGGAGTTCCGGTAAACCATTGTAACCTCTTACATTACCAACTTTGTTTATTACTCTTATTGCTTCTAATGCTTCCTCCATTGTAACTTTTAAATTATTTAGCTTTACTACCTTTGGGTCAACAGATTCCACACCAAAAGCTGCTACATCCCCTGGAGTATGGTATTTAATTATTATTTTTGCTACTTCAAGAGATTCTTTAGGATTATTAGCTACTGTTCCAGGATTCACATTATCTATATGTAGTGTTTTAATGCTTGGAGCAACAGTTCTTATTCCCTTGAACAGTTTCTCTATTTCGGAGGGTTCAGGTTTTGGAAATTCCTTCTTTCCAACTTCTCTTGACTTGTAGACGAAAATGTCGGGTTGTCTACCTATTCTGAAAAATCTAACACCTAACTTGTAAAGTTTCTCAACCTCCCTGACAATACCTCTTTGATCCCTAAATACAGGTAAGCCGTAAAGTGGTTCTATGCAGAATGAACATCCTCCAGTAATTACTCTAGGGCATCCTCTATAGGTTTCTATTTCAACAATAAGGTTTTTACCGTAGTTAGGGTGCTGCGTAACAATGCGTGCTCCTTTAAGTATGAACTCTTCTATTTCCTTGTAGTTTCTTCTTAAAGTGTAAGGGTTTACTTTCTCTAAACTATCTTCCTTAATGATTTCGTGAATAACTACTTCAGGGTCTCCTTTAACTAACATATCGAAGTTTTCCTTAATTTTAGTAGGTAGCTCAGCTACTTTTCCTCCTTCAATTCCTATTCCGAATTTTGCCGCTGGACCTACAAGTGCTTTATAAGGTTTATCAATTATTCTAAACCATTCACTTAGCTCATTTACTGTTATGGGTTTTCCTCCAAGATATTTTCCTGGAACTGTTACGCCTGCAATGACAACTACTAAGTCGTATTTGTTTGCTTCTGCAAAGAACTTGTAATCAAGAACCCTTGCTTCATCAACAGTTAAATACTTTATTTCAACATCTTTTCTAGCAGACCATATTGCTCCGGCAATGTATCTTGGATAAACATCTATGTACGGGGGTACACCTAATCCTGCAGGTTCATCAGTGTATCCGTCAAGTATAAGCACTTTACTTATTTTTGAAATACTCCCAGCCTCTCCTAGTAATTTCCACTACTCTACCATTCCTACGTATGTAAACCCCTTTCTCTAGTAGGACTTTCCCTATTACTTTAAATTCTGGATAGTTTTTTAAAACCTCTTTAAGCTTGCTTACGCATGTTTTTTTAATTACAAGTATTGGGTAAAATTCTTCTCCGCCGTAAAGAGCTAATTCTAAAGGATCTAAATCATATGTTCTTGCATATTCTAAGGCTTCGGAATCTATTGGGATGTTTTCTATGATGAAACCTACGTTATTTATTTCCATTAATTCTATTAGAGACTCAGCTAAGCCGTCGCTACTATCTATTGATGCTAAAACACATTCCCTCCCTAAATTATGTATGAAGTTAAGTGTTTCCATGGGTATTTTTGGTTTACGTGTTAATTTAACAACTTTCCTCCATGAGTAAATGTTTACCTTGTTATAGTGTGCGTGTAAGGCTACGCCTGTTAACCCATATTTACCGTATGATACAACAAGGTCTTTCTCGCTTAAGCTTGCTTTCCTCGGTACAGGTTTTTTCCCTGAAAAACCTATGCATGCTACGCTGACCCATTCTTCACCGGCTTCGTTAAGGTCTCCACCTAAATACTTAACGTTATGGTGGTATGCTGAATCCCTCATACCCCTAATCATTTCCTTTAGGGTTTTTAAACTCCTGTTCTTCCTAAGACCTAAAGATGCAACTATAGCTTCAGGTCTAACACCTTTAACTACAATATCGCTTATTGCTGATGTTGAAGCTTTCCACCCTAGATCGTAATAGCTAAGCCAGTAGTACTTAGAATATTTTAGAGTGAAACCGTCAATATTGAAAACAACATATAGGTTATTTATTTTAAGAGCAATAGCATCATCATTGAAACTTAAAACATTATATTTAAGATCCCTTTTGAACAATACCTTACCTATCAACTTAATAGCTTCCTTTTCTCCAACATCTCTAAGCTTAACCATAATTTTTAAACCCCAACATGTAATAAAATAGTTGCGAGAATAGAAGAGCCGCCGTAGCTCAGCTCGGTAGAGCGCCAGCCTCGTAGGGTAAATGAAAACACCCTACCTCCCCCGAGAAAGCTGGTGGTCGCGGGTTCAAATCCCGCCGGCGGCTCCAAAAACACTTCACCCACACTTACATTGAACATATAATCAGTTAAAACTTATAAGCAGAGTAAATAAACACTATTCGGGATAAACGCGGGGGTGCCCGAGCTAGGACAAAGGGGTCGGGCTTAGGCCCCGATGGCGTAGGCCTGCGTGGGTTCAAATCCCACCCCCCGCACCAAAAACCTTCCTTGAACTTCATCATTAACTCTTCAATAAGCCTGCATGGACCTATAGACCTAGTGATTTTCCTCTTTAACTCAGGATCATACCATTCCTTAACCAGGTAGTAGTTTCCCTTGACTTTCTTAATGCGGTAAAATACCATTTCAGGATTCCCCACAGCTATTTCCCCTCATTTCAAACTAATATCGCTTTCCAAATAAAAACACATAACTGGGGAAAAGGATTCCTTTAGAGAAGTCATGTGTTTGAAAATGCTAAAGCTTATAAGGGTTAAAATCCCGTTTCAGCATGGCGATTAATGTGAATGTTCAGAATATGATTATAGCTTCAATAATATTAGCTATAGTCATTATGGTATGTGTATTTGTGGCTAGCTATGTTTACGAGAATCTTCCTGAGACAAAGGATGTCGAAGCGCAGAAAATCATTCAGGAAAGTAAAACCACAACGTGGAATCTAATGTTAATGATTCTAGCTATAGATGCAATAGCTTGCCTTTTACTTAAAATAGCTTAGCCTTCATTTTGTAAGCGCAGCTTCCTGGATTCTTCAATGAACTTGGCTATTAATCCCTCGATTATTACATGCGTTTTCTTCTGAGGTATTCCCCAGGCCGCAAGTTCCTTTAGGAACTCGTCCCAAAGCATTACGTCAATGTAGAGACTTGTTATTTTCCGCTTAGGCATTTCCCTCGCAGCTGCAATAAGGGATTTAACGTGTGAGTCATTAATGCTCTTAAGAATAGTGTTGAGAATAACTATTGAGTCTATTAATTTTCTACTAGACTTCTGAGAGGGAATTCTCTGAGTTTCAGAACTATTAATTATTAAATAATTAATAGACTGAGTTTTGGGTCCCCTCTGCTCGCTAGAGTCTATTAATTTTTTACTAGTTTCTAACTTTTTCACCTTATATTTTTCCAGTTCGCTTCTTGGAATACCTTTTTCTTCTAAATCTGAAATCTTCACTTTAAGTAAATTACCCCATTCCCTATATTCAACACCTGCTTCTTCGAGAAAAGCAGCTGCCTCCCTTTCAAAAACAACAACATCGCCTATAACGCTATGGACGTATTTTACTAGTTCACTTGCCTCCATGGTTTCCACCTTCATGTAGCTTAAGTGTTAGGTAGAATGTTTCAATCCAGATAAGCGTGAAACCAGGTTTAGCCTTAATAGAAGCGTAATCGAGACCGAAAAGATCCTCTAGCAGCTTAGAGGTAACAAGGTATGCTCTGGGTCTCCTGGACCTGACAAGTATGAGCTTACCCTCTGCAGCTAGTTGGGAAAGCAGCTTACCAAACCATGTCTCTAAACCGTGGTCCTCAATGTTCAGGGTTTTCCGGATATCCCTGGGGCTTACGGTAACAACTGTTCCCTTAGCCCTATGAATCTTCCATAAGAGAATCCTCTTCAAAACCTCAATGGAAAAAAGAGTTATTTGGGTTTGGGAAGCCATTTTAGCTGCCTTCCTCCTCTTCAACTTTAACTGTTACTTCTTCTTTGTCTAAATCGACACCTATGCTTAGGACCAGGAACGGTTCCGGTTCTTTAGCTACGAAGTATGCTGCTAAATCAGCTA
>CAYOTT010000024.1:0-18968 GCA_964406965.1 uncultured Desulfurococcales archaeon
CGCTGAAAGCATCTAAGCGGGAAACCCTCCCCGAAAATAGGCGGCCGTTCCCTCCTGAAAGGGAGGGACGAGGGCTCCCGTAGAAGACGGGGTTGATGGGGCGGGGGTGTAAGCCCCAAGGGGTCTTTGACCCCGAGGGGTGAGCCCGCCGCTCCCAATCGCCCGAGGCCGTAGCCTAAGACGCGTTGTCAGGTACCGGGTCTAGGCGAAATTCGGGAGCCTATGCACGGCGCTCATTTTAAACCATTGTTTTCTGGAAAACTTTTAAACATGAAGTTTCAGTTATGTTTCTGAAAAACAGTAGCTAACAATGGGCTGCTTAGCTTAAAGGTGGGTGCTTACATTATGGCTGAAGTACTTCAGAAGCCAAGGTCTAGTGTTGAAAAGTTTAGACTAAAGAAGCTATTGGAAGATTTAGAGAAGAAGCAAGGCAGAGGAACGGAGCTAATATCACTCTACATACCTCCGGGAAGAGCCATAAGCGAAGTAATGGCAGCACTAAGGGAGGAGCATGGAACAGCAGCAAACATTAAATCTAAGCAAACAAGGAAAAACGTTCAAGACGCTTTAGAAAGCATAATGCAGAGGCTAAAGTATTTTAGGAAAGCACCTGAAACAGGCTTAGTTGTTTTCTGCGGGGCAATACCTAGGTCAGGCCCTGGAACAGAGAAAATAGAGTGTTACATGATAATACCTCCGGAACCGGTACCGTTCTACCTTTACAGGTGCGATAGCAAATTCTACGTAGAACCACTTAAAGAAATGGTTCGTGAAAAAGAAGTTTACGGACTAATAGTTATAGATAGGAACGAAGCAACAATAGGATTACTTAAAGGGAAACGAGTGGAAGTAGTTAGAACATTAACTTCAGGAATACCTGGAAAACACGACCAAGGTGGGCAAAGCCAAAGAAGGTTTGCAAGAATAATTGAGCAATTAGCTCACGAATTCTACCAAAGAGTAGGTGAGCATGCAAGCAAAATATTCTTAGAACACGAAGAAAACCTTAAAGGAATAATCATTGGAGGACCTGGCCCAACGAAAGAGGAATTTGCTAAAGGAAACTACCTAGACTATAGGTTGAGAAGGAAAATAGTTGGAATAGTTGACATAGGGTACAGTGGCGAAGAAGGAATATATGAGCTCATGGAGAAAGCTGAGGACCTAATAAGTGAAAGCAAATACGCTGAAGAAAGAAAGCTAATGCAAAAATTCCTATACTTACTAGCTAAAGACCCGGACAAAGTAGCTTACGGAATAAACGAAGTCGTAGAAGCATTAAATCAAAGCGCAGCAGACATAGTTCTCGTTTCAGAAGAGCTAAGGAAAGCCTTCGTTAAAGGAACATGTAAATCATGTAACGTAGTTGTCGAAAAAATAGTCGACGAAGTAGTTTTGGAAAGAGAAGAACCAATAAAATGTCCTAAATGTGGAGGAGTAGTTGAAGTTAAAGAAGTAAAAAGCATTGTCGACCTTTTAGCTGAAAAAGCAGAGAAAACAGGTGCTAGAGTAGAAGTTATTTCTACAGCAACTGTTGAAGGAAACCAGTTGCTAAACGTTTTCGGAGGAGTAGCTGCAATACTTAGGTTCAAACTTCAACTAAGATAATGTAGCAACGCTTCCCCTACTACCTAAAGACATTCCACAGTAGGGGCAGAATTTCGCATTCAATGGAATACTTCTCCCACAACTAGGACATGTTCTTAACCCTCCACTTAAGGGGTTTGAAAATACTGCAAAATACTTCTCCCTTAAATCCTCCTTAACGAGATGAGTGTATATTTGAGTTATTTTCACATCACTATGTCCCAGTAGGTTCTTTAGCGAAATAAGGTCCATACCTTTCCTTAAAGCTTCAGTAGCGAAAGTATGTCTTAAAACATGGGGCCTAATTTTGGAAGGATCAACCCTTGCTCTTTTAGCTAAGCTCTTAAGCCTCTTCCATAACCCAACATATGTTAGTGGAATTAACCTGTCGTTTTCCCCTAAAGCCTTCACAGTAACCCATAGCTTAAGGATTTCGCTAAGCTCCCTACTGAAGAAAGCAACTCTAAAACCACCATACTTTCCCCTCCTAACTTTAACTTCGCATTTTTCAAAATCAACATCCGCTACTTTAACGTTTAATGCTTCTTCAGCTCTAAGACCTGTTTCCAGAAGAAACCTAACAATAACAATGTCTAGTAAGTCTCTTGAAGCTTTAAGTAACTTAACTACTTCATCCATAGTTAATGCTTGAACCTCCCCTCTACGAGGCATTTTAACAATAGCTACCTTAACCGGGAGCCCTAACCATTTAAGGAATCTTCTAACGAAAACACTGTAGTAATGGAGAGTTACATGTCTTTTACGCTTAATTTCGAAGAAATCATCGTTTCCTCTCTTTTCTCTCCTAAAACCTTCACGGAGCCTATGGGTTTTCCAGCGATTAACATCTACTGGTTTAACATCTTTCAAACGCTTATTTCCTATGAAGCTTAAGAAATCCCTTATAGCAACCCTATATGACTTAACTGTTTTCTCACTAGCACCAGCAGCCATTAATGTGTCTAAAAATATTTCGGCAATTTCCTCATTAGAGTATTCGAAAATATCCTCTGGCGGAGGGTCAAGTTCAAACCTAACCATTCCCCAGTACCCTAATAGGATCGTTAACTAATGCATGAAGCTTAAAAATTCTTAGGCACAACACATAGAACCTATAGGGTTAAGAAAAAGCTAAGTATACAGTTCAGCCTTTGTTTCTGAAGAGACAACATTATAATGTTAGGTAGAAAAATACCCTACATATCGAAATATTTTTCTTAAAAATGTTGTTTCGGCTTTGAATCTTAAGAAGGGAGGCAAGCTTATTTTTAAGGTTAAAGGGGTTAGCTATGCGACGAAGTAATTACGCTTAAGAATAAAGTCTACAGGTTTTTACCCTAAACTACTTCCCATAGGGTTTAATAGGTAAAAATTTCGAAAACTATTAGAGCAATTGTTTTTATTCATTAGTTTCAATAGTGTTTCTCAGAAATATCTTGGAGTCTAAGGTTTGCCTTTAGATTTAGGTTAAATTTACTGGGGGAGAGTTAAGTGGAGGTTAACTTAACCATTAAACCTCTTAGGAGGTTTGTTTTAAAAATTAGCGGTCACCTGATAAACCCTGACAATATAGGTTTAGTAATACGTTATGGAGAATACCTGAGGGTTTTTCGGGAGAAAGGGTTAGCTCTAGCTGTAGTAGTTGGTGGTGGTGTTTACGCTAGAAAATACATTGTAGCAGCGCGTAACATAGGTGCTTCCGAAAGCTTATGTGACATTTTAGGAGTATATGTTACACGTGTGAACGCATTACTCCTAATTTCAGCTATAGGCTTAGATCACGCATACCCTGAACCTCCAAGAAGTGTTGAGGAATTCCTTAAAGCATCCTCAACAGGTAAAATAGTTGTTACGGGAGGGTTCGAACCAGGCCAGTCAACAGCAACAGTAGCTGCTCTCGTAGCTGAAGCTTTCAAAGCAAACGCTCTACTATTAGCTACAAGGGTTGAAGGAGTTTACGATAAAGACCCCAGAGTATACGGGGATGCTAAATTGCTGAAGGAAATAACTGTAGCTCAGCTAAGAAGGATACTTTCGAAAACACAGTCTATGAAGGCAGGAGGCTACGAACTATTAGATCCCTTAGCTTTAGCGATAATTGAAAGATCAAAAATACCTGTAATAGTGTTTAACGGTTCAAAACCTGAACTATTAGAGAATATACTGTTGAAAAAAGAGAACCCCGGAACAATAATTAAACCATAATTGTAAGTAAACCTACTTTATTGGGTTTAGCTATTCTATTTCTACTTTACAGAGAAGTTTTCCTAAATTTAGCTATTGCTTTTTTAAGAATAGGATCACTTATTTTGTATGTGCTGTTTTCTTTCTCAACAAACCCTGCATCCATAAGGTTTCTAAGTAAGCTATTAAACGTGGGTTTAGGTATTTTGCCGAGTTCTGCTTGAGCGTAATTGTAAATGCTTGTCCACGAAGCTTTTTCGAAAACAGCTATTGCTTTAAGTATGGTTAAGTATCTTTCCTTAGCCAACGGTCTTAAATATAGGAAGCGCTCTAGCTCTTTAAGAACAAGTTTTGAAGCTTCATTTAAAACCTCATCGACAACTTCTCTACTATATTTTCCCTGAGAAACCATTTTGAAACCAACGTATGCTAGCCATCCGATCACTCCGTCAACTGTGTCGACAATGTACCTAACTATTTCTTCTGGAACTTTTACGCCATACTCTTTAAACCCTAACTTTAAGAATTCAAGTGACTTTTCCCTACTTAGTTTTTTAAGTTTAATTTCAACATATGCTCTTCCGTAAAGTGGTGCTTCTGGATCCTGTATTCTCAGTAGCTTGTAGAGTAAACCTATTTCCGATCCTGAAATAACCATTTTCACGTTCCTTAAGTTATCGTAAATGTAAGCTAAGATGCTATCTGCTCTGTAGCGAACCATTCTTCTAAGCTCTTGTGCTTCATCAATAACTAAAACTACTTCTTCACCTAGCTCTTCAAATCCATTTAATAGCTCGATTAAGCTTGAACCGCTAAACCTCCTTAAATCAATACTTACTTGGAATTCTCCAACTCTAATACCCTTAATGTTCCTTAGTAATCTAAGTAGGGTGTAGCCAAGTTTCCTGTATTTCCTAGAGAAATCCGATATAGCGTGAACCAGTAACTCAGCGAAATCACCTGGACCAATCATTCCAGCAGGAAGACTTTTACAATCAACATAAACGTATTTCACACCTTTAACGTTTAAACCCGTGAGAATAAGGGATGTTTTACCATATCTACGTAAGCCTAAAACAAGTGTTAAAGGAGAAAACTTAATTGCTTTCAAAAAAGCCTTAAGCTCATCCTCCATATTGAAAAAGTCTCTTAAACTACTTTTAGGTCTAGGATCAAATGATTGGCAAAAGTAACCCCCCTAACCAGGTAACCCCCCTAACCTAAATAAGTATTCCTCAGAATAAACATCCCCGATAGAGGAGGCAAAGCTGAGTGTTTTAGTTTAGATAGAAAAAATATTAACTACCCAAAAAAAGTCTATAAACTGACCTGTGCGGGGGTGCCCGAGCCTGGACGAAGGGGGCGGACTCAAGATCCGCTGGCCGTAGGGCCATCCGGGGTTCGAATCCCCGCCCCCGCACCAAATTAGCTAGGGAATTTATGGAATCTTTTCAGAACATCCTTAGGTACGGGGTTAACGTATTTTAAACCTATTTTGGGAGCTAGCTTTTCAAAATCCGTATCTGTTGTTACTATTGCTTCTGCTTTAACCATTAACGCTAATGCTAAGTAGATGCAGTCGTATATGTCATGTTTAAGTGTTTCTGCTATTTCGAAGCTTTTCATGATCAATTCTCTGGTTAATCCTACATATTCTACTTTAACGTTTTGAATAAAGCTCTTAACTGCTTCATAGCTTTCTTTAAAATTTAAACCCCATAGCTTACTTAGAATCCATAGAACTCTATACGGGGTAATGCTGTGAGAGTAAATCATTGCCCCCTTGTTTTGGAGGTTTTCTAAGTAACTGTAAACATACTTATGGCCTGGATGGTCTTTTACAAGATATATTGCTGGAACAATTACGTCAACAACTACTCTTTTAGGATACAAGCGCTTCTCCAGCATCAGGGAAAGCCTCTTTACCCCAAGGCTTACTCCTAATAAGGAATTTAACATTGTTCTTTTCAGGAATAAGAACTATTTTATTATCTTCAACACTTACTTTAAGCTTACTTCCCTTACCTATTCCGAGCTTCCTCCTAATACTTGATGGAATACATACCCTCCCTTTTCCATCAACAATAATGGTGTCCAATATTCCCACCTTACAAATTAATATTTCGGTGGGAATATAAATTCTACCCACTTTAAATGGAAGTTAGAAAAATTCTAGAAATACAATATTTAAAAAACTATAATTTTACAATTTAAACTTAAACATTACAAGCTAATATGTAAGAGCACTTTAAAACAACAATATTACTTGAAACCATATACTTCACAAAGTAGTACCATAGTATTACATTATTTAAAGCAGCAATGTTTCCACCCTTACCGGGAGCTAGCCTAAACAGCTATATTTTATGGAGTTACATGAGTTAACTATTCATCTAACCTTTACATAATGTTGCTTACATGTTTTAACATTTAAAAACAGTATTATCGAAGTATTACTTGAAACAATTACTTCAGGAAGTACTAACAGCGGAAATACACTACATGAAATATGTAATGAAACCTCTAAGTTTAGAGCTAGACCTATTTCTACGAAAAATGCTGTAGAGGGTTTGTGTAACTTTTAGGTAAACTATATATATTAATTTTGTTTCTTAAATATTTTAATAATTGTTTAGAATAAAAGTTTTGAAAAATATTTTCTAATTATAAATATTAGAATATGTGCTTCTATATTAAATATGTTTAACATATTATGTTTTTCCAATTTCTACTATAGATTTTAGAAGCATAATTTACCTTTAGTAAGTAGTTTGTTTTGTTTAAACTTGCTTTAGCTTCCAAATTATGCTATAGTTATCAAGGCTTCTAAGCCATTACTTTTAACCACTACTTAAGGTAAAGTAAACTATTGGGTTAAGAGCGCTACTGTGCTTCATAAAAAATATATGCTGTACTTATTGTAGCTAACTCTTATAAACTAGGGTTAACTAACGATTTACAACATGGCCCTGTTTCTAGTTAAGCCGGTTTTCAAAGGAAGCTAGCATAGATTTCAAAAATAGAAGCTAATGTAGAGGGCGTGTTTAGTATGGATGAAGTGGTGGTGCTTGTTGCGCTAATTATGGTGGGTTTTGCTGCTCAAGTTGTTTTCAAGAGGATTTTGAATTTAGCTGAGGAGTTTGAAAAAGTTGTGAAGAAACTTGTTGACATTGTATACTATGTTCTCATACCTTTAGCTTTCGTTAAAACATATGTGGAAAGAGGTTTAGTTGTAACCGATGTTTGGATAGCGTTATCTTTCCTACTGTTCATGACCTTAGCTTTTGCTTCGATTAAACGCATTGCTGGAAAACGTAAGGAAGGGCTCATGGAAGCATTGGTGCTAACTAGCATATTCCCTAACAGCGTATTCTTAGGGTTCCCCGTAAGCATGGCTTTATTTAACACCATTAGGGTAGCTTCAATGATGGGGCTCGTTACTCTCACTTTAAACGTTGCACTACCTGACTTCATGGCTTTAAAGAAGTTTTCAATAAGAAAAATCCTTACGCTCCCAGCTATAGTAGGATTTATAGTGGGAGTCATTGGACACTATTTTGCACCGGAAATAATACCTCATGTTTCCTCAATACTATGGTGGGCTCCGCCTTTGCTAAGCTACTCCGCTATATTCACTCTTGGCGCTAGATTACCTTTAAGTTTAAAAGTGCTGAAAAGCAACATATACTTCATTTTGACGGCTGGAATTTACAGGTTTATAGTAGCACCTCTAGTCTCCTACGCTACAGTTTTGACAGTAGATATCGACTGGTTCGACGGCTTACAGTTAATAGTGGTTTCAATGATGCCTCCCGCAGTAATGAACACGCTGATGGCTCAAAAATACGGGTGGAAACCCGAATTAGTCGCTGGAGCCACAGTTACCTTAACTTTTACATTCCTGGCTTTCCTACCAATTCTAAACCTACTAATACCTTAAAACACGAACTATGTTTCTTTAAACAAGGGGAATATTTTACGAAACTCCTTCTAGCTTAGTATGTTTAAATAGGATAGATGGGATTGAGTTATGTGGGTAAGGAATGAGTATTCATAGAGTTGAAATCGAAGTTCTTAAGAATAGGTCTTTAAGGTTTCTAGAGGAAGCTAAATTTGCTTTAGAAAGAAAATACTATGATGTTGCATGTTTCCTTGCTGAACAGTCGCTTCAGCTCTACTTGAAATCGTTGGCGACTACCCTAGAACACATAGCATAAGGAGGCTGTTAGGTGAGCTTGTTAAAGTTTTAAAATCTAGTGAGTTAGAAGGTTTCATTAGAGAAAATAGGGTAAGGCTTTTAGCTCTTGAAGATGCATATTTAATGGCTAGATACTTTGTTAAAGAATATAGTGGAGAAGACGCTGAAGACATGGTTGAATTAGTTAGGGAAACCATAAGCGTTGTCAATAAAGCTGTAGGGAAGAAGAAATGAGCTTACTTACTGATACACTACTGCAGAGAGTTAAAATGCTTAAGAACTGGAAGGCATGGGTTAGTAAAATAGCTAAGGTAGCTAAAGAACTAATGCTTGATGCTGAAGTATACGTTATTGGAAGTGTTGTTAGGGGGGACTTTGTCGCTGGAAGCGACGTAGACATCTTAATAGTGTCCAATAGTGTCCCCGAAAGAATAGTTGGAAGAGGAAAAATCAAGGTGTTAATAGAGGAAAAACTCAACCTACCCTACTACCACCCATTCGAAATACACTTGCTAAAACCCGAAGAAGCAGAACTATATCTGAGAAAAGCAGGTAAATACGTAAACAAAGTAGCTTAGCCCTTTAATCACCGTATATTAGAATGCTTTAGTTCGCTTAGAAATATTACGCCTAGCTTTCTTAACTCCCCTTCTACAGGTTTCATTTCTTTTTCTAAGTGTTTGAAGAGTGGTTTTGCTTTGTATTCTTTTGCTGTAGCTATTACTATGCAGTCTAAAATTGATAGTTTTAATTGCTTCTTCAATTCAGCTGCTTTCAAAGTCACTCCCATATTTGTATCAACGACTTTAATGAAGGTTCTAAGCCATTCAATGTAGTTTAAAGCTTCTTCGTTGGGTTTTTCAACTTTTGCGAACTCGTAAATTCTAGAGGCAACATAGAATACTTCACTAAGCGTTAACCAGTTAGCTATAAGCTCAATTCTTCCCTCCACGGCTTCGCTGAATAGCTTGGCAACGCTACTTCTCAGAGAAGCCCTAGCCTGAATATATTCTACAAACACACCTGTATCAATAACTAACCTTTCACTTGTCGGATAAGAATTTATCAATTCTCTCCTCCTCTAACTTCCTCTCTTTCCTTAAAATTTCTCTAACAATATCCGGATCTACATCAACCACTAAGGGTTTTAGAGGCTTCAAAACAAGCTTATCGCCCTCAACTTTAACAACGAGCTTATCGCCCTCATTAACACCTATGGCCTCTCTAATACCCTTAGGCAAAACTATAATCCCTTTCTTACCAAGTTTAACTATTGTTCTCAACATATTTACCCATTGCTAATAATTTTAACATAAAACATAATAAGTTTAACTGTAAGAAACAAGGAACAAGTGATATATTAGTTGGTAGGTTTGTTTCGGCAATGCTATTGCGAATTTATTAGTGATAGTTTTATATTTATTTTACAATTTAATTACTAATTCTAAAAGGCCTTCTGACTATCAAGGTATCCGGGCTTCTCCCGAGTTGCTACTAGGATGGCCATAGAGTAGGCGGGTAAGGTGTTAAGTGAGGAAGAAACTATTTACTTCATAAATTTTCCTAAGTGGAAGATCGGTAACTACAACATCCATTAGAGCTAGCGCGAGAAAATACTTAGAATACTTACTGTGTATAGTGAGAGCAAAGGTAAAGTTTCTTAGCCACATGTGTTGCTTTTAAAGAAATTAGGAAAGAGAGGGTTCAGTGGAGAAGCAATTGTTTTACATTGTTGCTAAAGCATAGTTTATAGGGTTTTAATTGTTTTAATCCCTAGTTTTTCGGCTATTTCCCTCTGTTTTCTATCGAGAGTTAATAGTTGGAGGTTTCTTGCCTTAGCTAATGATATGTATAAGGCATCATAAACCGTGATTCCGTTTTCTAATGCTATTCTAAATGCTTCATCTAAATATTTAGTTTCAGACTCCAATATTACATTTACATTGGCAAGTTTCTTCATCAGCTTATAAAGTGATTCGACAACATCTTTATCCAAACGCTTCTTAACATAGTAGTCTTTCCAGAGAGCATTAGCTACCTCCTTTAGAGCTAAATAAACAGTTACACTATTCCTAATGTGCTTGGCCAGGTTTTTCCATCCCTGTTCCTTACGGAGGAAAGCAGCAAGCGCTGAAGCGTCAATAACTATCACGGTCTTCCCTCACATATCTAGCTGAAGAACCCTGCGGCGAACTATGAGGCATTTTAGATAATGTTTCAACAATGTTCTTAATGTTCTCTTCAGCTTCTAATTCCCTGATCTTCTCTTCAATGAACCTTCTAATTTCCTCAGCCCAATTGACCTTGTTTTTATACTTAACCATTTTCTCCTTGATCTCTCTTTTAACCTTAACACTAACAACTGCCATAACATCATCAAGTATACTATATGGTATACCCGGACATATAAATAATATGTTTACTATAAGAGAGCGGCAAGCTAGTATGTGATAAACAAGGAATCCTCCTCGGAGACTATGTTAAAGCATATATTGATAAAGATTGTAGAATCATTATTAAAAAATTCTGAGCATTAATGAATTAGTAGGCTATTTCAATTCAAGCTATCTTCTAAAGGACTTAGCCGAGGGGCTTGGCAAGGAGAAGCCAAGCCTCTAGAAGCTATCCATATTGTTTATTCTTGGAAGTGTTTAGGGGTTTATTTAAAGTGCGGCAAGAGCTTACTTAAAATGTGCGAGGTGTGTTTTGTGAAAGTGGCTTTGCCCGCATATAGGGTTGGTGATGTATTGTATGTGTTTCCACATTTCGGTAGGGCACCGTATTTCGTTTTAGCAGAGGTTTTCGGTGAAGGCTTTAAGGTGTTAGATGTTATTAGGAATCCATATGTTCTTCACGAGCGAGGTAAAGGACGCGGTATTGTGAGTATGCTACTATCGCACAATGTGGATGCTGTTATCGTTTCAGAAATAGGTCACGGAGCATTCTACGCTCTAAGAGGTTCAGGAGTTAAAATATTTAAACTACCTAAAATGAAAGGTAGAGTCACAATTGAAAAAGCATTAACGCTGCTTACTCAGGGAAAACTTGAGGAAGCACATGAACCTACAGAACATCACTAAAACAGAAAGAAGACTCATTACATCCAGTATTAACTCTTAAAATGAGAGCATTAAAAACAACATCCGGCAATGAAGAGTTTGACAAAAAGCTCTTAAGAGAATATCTTGACACGAAGACTTTGGCCCCTACATATACGCACTATGCTTTTTCAGCAGTAACCGCATATATTGATGGTATTTTTTAACTTCTTGTTCTGGAAACGGATTTACCGTAACTATTTCACTTACCTTCCCTAATTCCCTATCGAGAGTGTAAATTATTTTTGTTTTAAGATGTTGTGCTAATGCAACAAGATAGCCATCCCATGACTCAATACTATATGTGGTAGCTACATCTAAAGCTTCCATGGCCAATGCCGAGGATACTTTAGGGTAGAAGGCTGGAGACCTTGTCTCAAGCATTTCAACAAGAATTTTCTTAACAGCTCGTCTAGGCGCTTTAAGATACTTAGTAACTATGTGGTATGCTCCGAGAACTGCTGTTAAAGGTATAGTGGCTTTTCTTTTTAACGCTAAAACATCCCCTAAAAACTCTGTAGCAAGCTTCTTGAGGGGGTTTTCGAAACACATTGGAACAATAATGCTAACGTCAACTACTCCTTCAGAGTATTCCAAGTTTACGTTCAGCATAATCCTTACTCACCCACTTCCATTCCTCCTTCACTTCTTCGGAAAACGGCTCCACCTTGGTTTTTAACACCTCTTCCATCCACCTACTAACTCTTTCTTCAAGACTCTTATCTACAGGTATAAGCTCTACTTTACCATTCCTTAATCTTAAGAGTAATTTTCCGCCACCAATTATTCCAAGAGCTTTCCGTATAGGGGCAGGAATAACTATTCTACCTTGCCTGTCAATGCTTACCTCATACTCCACAGAATTCACCATGTGGAATATCTTATTCCACATAGTTATAAGGATAACTGCTGTAGCAGATGTTAGAACCAATACATTATAAGCCCTATTGAAATAAAGCGTGTTAAAAGATAATAACATACTTCATTATGAACATTAGTTATCGACTAAGGTAATAGTAAAACGTTATTCTTCCATAAAAGGATAGTATTAGTAGTTGCTATCTTTCTTCATCTATTTTCTTAAGTAACTCTATGTTTTCCTTTTCACTTGGATCAGGCTTTTCCACTTTAAACCATGCTTCAATTATTTCCTTAGCTAATTCCTCAGTCGCTAACCTAGCACTTAAAGCCAGAACATTTGCGTCATTCCATAGTCTTGCTCCTTCAGCGTTTTTTGCATCGGTTACAAGAGCAGCTCTTACCCCCTTAACTTTGTTTGCTGCGATTGAAACACCTGTTCCAGTGTAGCATATTACTATTCCCATGTCTACTTTTCCTTTAGCAACAAGCTTTCCAACTTCGAAACCCACTTTAGGCCATGGCTCAGGCTTACCTGTTTTCAAAGCACCTACAGGGATTATTTCGAAACCCTTCTTCTCTAAGTACTTGTAAACAAACTTAGCAACACCATACGTGTCATCTGACCCTACAGCAATGCGCATGAAACTACCCCCATTGAAACTTCTGTATTTCCCGGAAAAAGATTTATTGTTGAAGAGTGTTTGCAAAAATCTTTAGCTTTCAACGAGTAGTTTTCGAAGCAGTGAAGCATATACTTTAGCTACTTTAACGAATTCACTTACTTCCAAGTACTCGTTAGCTTGGTGAGCTACTGCTAATGGCCCTGGACCGTAAGTGACTGTTTCAATTCCTTTTTCACTATAGAATCTCATGTCTAAGCCTCCGAGGCACACCGTTAACTTAGGCTTTTTCCCTAGAACTTCATTTATGCTTTCGGAAACTGCTTTTACTAAGGTGCTTTCAGGATTAGTTATTGCCGGTGGAAGCCTGTTCACAACCTTAACATTTACTTTCACATTCGGATACTCCTCCCTAATTTTGCCGATGAACTCCATGACTTCCCTTTCAACTTCCTCAAGTTTTTCCTCAACAATAAGCCTCCTATCTACTGAGAAAGCAAAATACCCTGGAACAATGTTTACTTTAGCTCCTCCCTTAACTTCGCCTCCTATAGTTATTGTGGGCTTAGCTCCTTTTGGATCATCGTAAATGTATGAGCTTGTTTTCTTTTCTATTAAACCCTTATATTCTGTCATGAGCTTTTGAGCTACTTTAACCATGTATTCGAAAGCGTTAATGCCAAGCCAAGGCGTGGATCCGTGAGCTTGTCTCCCGTAAATTTCAACGTAAAACCAGAAAGCACCTCTATGACCTATCCAAACGTTTCCTGAACCACTAGGTTCGGCAATAACAACATAGTCTGGTTTAGACAGTCCCTCCCTAACCAAGTATCCTGTACCTGTTTTCCCACCAATTTCCTCATCAGGCACTAAAGCCACTTCCACTGAGCCGCCAAATTCCCTATAAACTTCCTTAAACGCTTTAATAGCAACTAAAGAAGCAACTATCCCACCCTTCATATCAGCTGATCCGCGCCCATAGAGCTTACCGTTTTCCACAACAGGCTTAAACGGATCCCTACTCCAACCTGAACCTGGAGGAACAACATCGTAGTGTCCGTTAAAGTGAACAACAGGTTTACCACTACCTAAGCGCCCAATAACTATGTATCTGGGGTGTTTAGCATATTCAGAATAGTACTTAGCAACAACATCCTCAGGAACCTCGTAAACATCAACTTCAAAACCCATGTTCTCAAGCGTTTTTGACGCTAAATCTACAAACTCTCTATAGTTTTCACCAGGGGGATTAACCGTTGGAACTTCAATAAACTTCTTTAAAACACTTAACCCCCAATCAACATGTTCTTCTACAACCTTGAAAAGTTCGGCCATAACATTCACCTTCAATTATTTCATAACAAAGCGAATAAATAAGCTTTGAAAAGCTTTTGTAAAGTGAACCTCAATAGCTATAGTGAAACTAAAGCTACAGTAGTTGAGAAGGCGTTTAAATTGAAAGAACAGCAAGTTAAAGTGAGGATCGCTAAATTCTATAGTTTCATTAGCAAAATTTATGATTTACTAAGTTCTTTCGAATGGGGACTTATTGAGAATAAAATTAAACCTCTAAATCCAGGCGAGAAAGACGTTATCTTAGATGTTGGCTGCGGCACTAGTAGAGTTGTTGAGTGGTTTGCTAAGCGATGCAAAATGGTTTACGGAGTAGATACTTCAAAAGGCATGGTTAAAGTAGCTAAGCGCAAAATATTTAAGAAAAACCTATTCCACAATGTGGAGCTATGCTTAGCTGACGCAGCACACTTACCGTTTAGAAATGAATGCTTCAACTTAGTTACAGTGATTTTTACTCTTGAAATACTTAGTCAGGATGAAGCTAAAGTAGCTCTTAAGGAGATTTTAAGGGTTCTTAGGAGAAATGGTAAATTCCTAGTTGTTTCGCTTCTAAATAAGCCTTGCAAAACACTTACCATTTATAAATGGTTAAATAAAATGTTTCCAACCATAGTGAATTGTAAACCAATAAATTCGAAAGAACTTGCTGAAAAAGCAGGCTTCGAAGTTAAAGAGGAACATGAGGAACCTCTTTACAATCTACCCGTAGAAGTTGTTTTAGCCATTAAACGCTAAGTTCCCGTCTGCGCTTAATAACGTATTTTTTAAGAATTTCTGAAAGAGGCAATTCAGGCTTACTGAATGCTACGATTTTTTCCCTATGCCAATCTCTTATAATTAGTTTAGCTGATTCCTCAATATTTGGTTCCTTAGTTTTCCTGTAAACCCATCCTCTCTTTAAAGCTAGTTTTTCGAGAAAACTATAGGGGTCTTCACATTCAACCTTATATGTTCTACTGAGTAGTTGAGGATAGTTTTCCATTAGAAACTTTATGAAAGATACTGCGGGTTTAACAGGGTCTCTGAAAGAGTCAGGTTCTTTACCTCTAATTATTGCGAAAACATCTTCACCCCTAGGGGGAATTACGCCTGGAGTATCTATAATGTAAATTCTCGGATCAACCTTGTAAAGTTGAATATGTTTAGTGTAGCCTGGCGAACCAGGTATAGGGCTTGTTTGCGCTGAATGCTTACCCTTCAAAGCATTAATAATGCTTGACTTACCCACTTTAGGATACCCTATTACTGAAGCAACTATTCCACGCTTATCCACTAAACTCTTTATTTTAACTCTAAGAACTCTCGTACCTAAACGGTCTCTTGCACTAATGTAAACTGCAGGGTACCCTTGGTCTTCGAAAAGCTTTTTCCACTTTTCAGCAATGCTTCTGGGAATAAGGTCTGCTTTATTAATAACTATGAGTAGCTTTTTACCTTCCTTACCAACTGTTCTCTCCAAAGCATGAGACCTTGTAATGTCAGGTACTCTAGCATCGACAACTTCAAGTACAATGTCAGATTTTCTAACTACTTTGTAAATATCTTTCCAACTAGCGAAAATCAATACTGTTTTCCCCTAGAGTGCCTCATATAAGATGCGGGCGACTGTATTAAAGCTTTACTGAATGAAGCTGTAACCCTACTACGTGTTACTTAAATACCCTAAACATTTAGTTCTACGAAAATTCTTCGGAGAACGCTTAAAAATGGTTCCACAAAACTTCTTCTCATAGCAATAGCCTTAATAGCCATGGCTGCAATAGGGGAGCACTAATACTTCAGCAACCGGAATCCCAACATACAACGACACTTCAACAAACTACATCGCCAACTACTACAATGCAAACCACTACAGAAACGACTACGGCAACTCGGTCTACAACAGCTGAAACACCGACGGGAACAACTACCGAATCAGTTACTATTTCTACGACAACTACACTAACAACTACTATTACTACCTCTGCTTCGGAAATTCCTTCTGAAACGCAAATCGAAGCTGGAAAACTTGTAACTTATGAAACACTCGTTGAATTGGTAACTGGAATTACACACATGAAGTACAGGTTTGAAAATAGCGAAAAGGGCTGGGCAACCATAGAGTATACTTTGCTTGGGGGAAAGCGTTAATGGCGACTTAACAGCTAAAGTTGCGTTCGAAATAAATTCGAATACTGGTGGAAGCGGAACAGCTACAATATGGATTTCGGAAGAAACAAACAACCCAGTTAAAGTAACTATGACTTCAGATGGAACATCAGTAACTTTTGAAGGGCCCATGGCTCAGCAAGTCGGGCAATCGTTACTAGCTTTGCTTTCATGGCCTATAGCATTCATGGGTACAGCTGCTCAATTACAAATTGAAATAATTGGAGGAACCGTTGAAGCTGGAAAGGAGGGAGTAGTTTTTACGGCAACACCTACAGTTTATGTCATGGGCAACAAAGAGTTTCCAGCATACACTATTTCATGGCATTATGCTAGCCCGCCAGAGGATGGAGATTTAGTTTCAGGAGAAATAACAATAGCGGAACTTCTTAGCAGTAAATGGTTCATAGTTAAAGCTAGAGGAGTAAGAGAAGACTGTTCATGAGATCAATTAGTAATTGAGGAACTAACACTCGGCTAGAAAAAGCCAAATGTGTAAACCCTAACTTTAAACAATAATTTTTCGAAAATAAACTCTACACTTGTTCCATACTTACTTTAACATTTAACATTAGTTTATATGATAATGCTGTTTCATAGTTTATTAATAAATGAGGAATTGAGTTTTATGTGTTACAAATGGTTTCTTACTTCTCCTACTTTTTCTTGCGTATTCTAAGCAAAATTGCTTCCACTTCCCCAACATATTTTCCAAGAAACTGTAAAGCCCTAAATCCTGGTATAACATGTCCATCGGCTTTCTTAACCATCGCAGCTCTAATTTTACCTTGATCAATAAGTATTTTTGACTCGAAGTCGTTTGGAGAAGAAATTATAAGTAAAAATGAGTTTCCACCTTCCCTTAAAAGCATTTTTGAAAACATCTCTCTAACATCTATTCCAACAACTTTAAATTTCCTAACACTCTCCGTTTTAGAATTTAAAATAATGTCTGATAAGAACATGGGATCTGATAGTTTAACACTCATCCTATTTAATTCTAAAGTATCCACTGTTAAAGATTCACTACTCTTCCTAGTAGACGTTTTCTCTTCAACACCAATAGTTTCTACACCTAATGGTTTAACATGTTTTTCAAGAATTCTTTCAGCAACTGGTTTGCTAAGTATTGTTACAAGCATTCTCTTCAGCTTAAGCAACTCTGTTTCTCCAATAGTTGTTCCTCCAGAATCAATACCTAACGCTTTAAAAACATCTTCAGCTCTCTTACCAATAACAGCTTTTAAAGCACTCGTAAGCCCCGATATGTCGTAAACCCTAGGTTCCTTACGTATTTTAGCAACTGCTTTACCTGTTTTCTCAACAACACCTAGAAGGGCGCGTGACGGAGGTATTATTAGAATGTATGCTAAAGCGTATGCTGAACATGAAATTATATGAAGTAGACTATGTTCTCCAAGAATGAATATTGCGTTCCCAAAAATGTCAGCTAAGGAGAAAACTACAATAGCTAATATTGCTCCTTCAATAGAGCGTTGTAGGAGGCCTTCTCTAAACCTTGATGATAGAAGAGGAGCCAGAAGAACCAAGGTTATAATGTCAAGCGTAAAGTAAACAGTTGAAGTAACAAAAGAAACTATAGCTTCAGGCTTCAAATAGGGTGCTTGAGTTTTGAAAACGAAAAATATGAAGTAAAGCCAAACTATAGCAGGTAACCCATATGTTATAACCCAACTATACACTCTATCCTGGGATGCAAGAGACTTTAAAAGATTATGACTTTCAAAAACAGCTATAATTAATGAAGCATAAAGCGGTAAGTAGGAAGCAACATTGAAGAAGTGATGTATTATCCAGAAAATACCGTAAACCTCACCAACAACGTAGCCTAAAATATAAGCTAATGTTGCTATAGCTTTTAAACCTAAGAAAACCATTACTCCTGAAAAGAATCTTCCAAAAGAACTTGAAAGCCCGTAGAAAACACTTGTCCTAAGCCATGAAATAAAGGCTATGATAAGTATTGTTGCTAAAACAAGTTCTCCAATAGTGAATTCTAAAGTGTAACCTGCTGATGTTATTGAGAAAACGTTTTTAGTAATGAAGTATTGGACAATAAGGAAGCCAGCTACTGTAAGAGAAACAACCAAGTATCTTCCATCCAAAACTTCTCTATCCAATAATGTTTATCCTCGGTTACCGTCTTGCGAATCTATATTTAGATTTTCCCTAATAAGTCTTCATTAAAACTACATTATAAGTTAAGTATTCTAAACATGGTAGTTACGATAACTTATTAAGGAAAAAGTTAGGATGCATTTAGGACTAATCTACTGAAGGTATAACTTTTTCAGCAAAAACTTCTAAGGGCTTAATTGACTCAGCATCTTTAAAGTATATTATGAATTCTTCAACACCTACCCTAATATATTCCCTTATTTTACTAACGATTTTATCCGGTGTTCCTGTTAGAGAATTCCTCAAAAACTCCTCTGCCGAAAACCCTAACGCATACATTTCATTAACGAATTTTCTAAGTTCATCTTCACTTTCAAAAATAGCTGCCGTTATCGCTATTGTCTTCTTTATTTCACTACAGTCTCTTCCAATTTCTTTGCAGTGTTTTTCTAAAATAGAAACTTTCCACTTAAACTCCTCAGGTGTTCCGAAGAAATTAGATTTATCAGCATGTTTAGCTATGATTCTAGCCATTATTTTCTCTCCAAAACCACCAACCATTATTGGTGGGTGAGGTTTCTGCAGAGGCTTAGGGTAGTTTATTGCACCATAAACCTTATAGTATTTCCCCTTAAACCATGTTTCCTTATCAGTCCACATACTTTTAATTATTTGTAAAGCTTCATCAAGCATTTCAAGCCTCTGCTTAAGAGGGGGAAACGGTATTCCAAACCTTTGGAAATCCTCCCAATACCAGCATGCTCCTATTCCGAATTC
>CAYOTT010000025.1:0-18256 GCA_964406965.1 uncultured Desulfurococcales archaeon
CTTTTCTACGCTATCAACGAAGCTTACTAGTGCATCGCTCTCCACTACTGCTACGGAGGCATGAAGACTACCGAAATACGTTAAACCACATTTTTTCTCAGCTCCCACCCTTTAGGAGACCGCGGTTACAGTTTTCACGGCCTAATTTTCCAGATAATCTCTACAGCTTCACGGAAGAACAAGCAGTAAAACAAGGTATGCTACCGTCAAAACCATACGTTCCTAACCCCCTCCAAAGCCTTCCCTGCAGCAACACCTCTCAACAACACCCCTGAGCTGAAGATAGGATCCCCTAAAAACAACCACATAAACACTTACATCAAACCCATACGGAATCAGCAATACTTACACATCACCCTTTAAAAATCCGTCTTAGTTTTAAAGGGTGCAAGCGGGTTGAGTAAAGTTGCAGAGTACTTAATGCTTTTTCCTAAAGTTGAAAAGCTAGAGAAGCTGAAGGAGAAGCTTCAACAAATAAGAGAGCATAGGTTAAGAACTAAAGAGCAACTGGTTAAGGTTTTAGGGGAAAGCAAAGTACGTGAAATACTGGTGTTTCTAGCTAAAAACTTCTCGTTCAGGGAAATAAGGGAGCTAACAGGGTGGAGTAATGAAACCATTAGAACTCTTCTGAGAACTTTCAGCATAAACTATGAGCCTTCGGTGAGCCCACGGCATAAAACACTGCATTTCCTAAAGAAACCGCTAAGCGAAATACTTAGGGAAACACTTAGCATTGGAAACATCATAGATGAAGTGCTGAGGAAAATAAGAGAAAATCCCGAATACTTTAGAACACTGTATTTCGCTAACCTTGTGAAAGCAGGCTACATACTAGCTTACTTACTCTATGTTAAGCAGCAAACTTCTACTGAAATAGCTAAAACACTTAAGCTTCAACATAAAACAACAGTTCTAAACATAATTAAGCAACTAGGGTTAACGCCTTTAGGCTTAGTTAAGCAGAAGAAATACGCCAACATATTAGAGCATGGAATCATTTATGCTAAACAAATAGCTCAAAACGAAGCCGACAAGCACGAAGAAATACATAAGCAAATAGTTAAAGGAAAAACAACTTACCAGCAAATAGAAAACATAAACCCTGAAGTAGCTGAAAAACTAGTCATACACATGTACTGGAATAGGAAACTAAGCATAAACATTCTCTCAAAGCTTTACAGAAAAGACCAAAGAACACTGAGGAAAATCCTGGAAAAACACGGACTAACAACAAGGCCCAAGAGAAAATACGATAAAAAACCCTTCACAGGAAACCTTATCGAAGAAGCATACATTTACGGTCTAGCATTAGGCGACGTAACACTAAGAAAACATAGCCAAGCAAAAACAGCAACAGCTTCCCTAAGTACACCAAAACCAGCAATGATCAAACTATTCATAGAAACATTTCAAAAATACACAGAAGCAATATGGATACAGCCAAAGCGAACGATAAGAAGAGGTAAAGAATACTATGAGTGGCGACTAACAGCTTATTTAGACAGAACATTTGAAAAACTAATACCAGACAAAAACAAAATACCAGAAAAATACCTGCAAAACGAAGAAGCATTTTATAGCTTACTAGCAGCACTAACAGACTGCGAAGGCTCAATAATACTGAGAACATATGAGAAGGAAAGACTTATTCGCTTAATTTTTAAACTAGGTATGACAAGCAAGGACATCATAGAAACAGTACATAGGAAAATGCTTAAGCTAGGCTATAAATCGCATTTGCACATTCAACAACCCAGCAATTCTATGCTTGGAAAGAAACCAATGTACATCATAATACTTTATGGAAGAAACGCCTATGGAATAATACAGAAGATAAAGCCATACATGAAACACGATGAAAAATTAGAAAAAATAAAGCTATACCAACATTACATAAGCTTAAGAAGAACAGAGAAAAAAGACTTAGCATATGAATTGACAAAGAAAATGCTCATAAAATTGAAGAGGAAAATAAAGCAAGAAGCAGAGAAAAACAGAGAGAAAGCAAAGAAACAATACCAAAAGAAGAAAACCCCAACTTTTTCTACACCAACATCTCCATCTATTACCAAACATATGACTCGAGTTTATAAATAAAAACACTTTATGTTCATAACTTATAAGTGATTGGAATGGTCTCTAGTTTAGTGTGCTCCTTTTCTTCTTCCTGTTCTTCTAGCAGCTATGTGACCTGTTTTCCTACCGGGACTAGCGTTTCTAGATACTGTGGATGGGAATGATACGCTTTGTTTCTGGCCGCCGCCGTGTGGGTGTGATACTGCGTTCATTGCTACTCCTCTTACTCTTGGGTATTTCCATGCTTTTACTTTGGCTCTGTAGTAGTTTGTTCCTGCTTTTAGTAGGGGTTTTTCTGTTCTTCCTGCTCCTGCTGGTATTCCTATTGTTGCTTTTGCTTGGTTGTGTACTTCTACTGTTTTTCCTGATGGTAGCTGTATTATTGTTTTGTTTCCTGTTCTTCCTAGGATTAGTGCGTATGATCCTGCTTGTCTTGCGTATTTTCCTCCGTCTCCTGGTAGTTTTTCTACATTGTAGATTTGTGTTCCTTCCGGAATTTTCCCTACAGGCAATATGTTTCCGTTTTCTATTGGTGCTTCTGGGCCGACGTGGATTACTTGTCCAACATATGCTCCTTCCGGTGCTGGCATGTAGAATTCAACACCATTCTCCAAAACAACCCTTGCTAGAGGAACCCATCTTCCAGGGTCATGGACGAGCTCAACAATCCTACCCTTAAAAGTTTGGTCCGAAGGTAAAGTAGGATACCTAGCTGGAGCTACATGAATCCACCCAGGACTACGGAAAGTAGGAGAACCCCTACCCATACGCTGCCACAAAGTCCTCTTACCCATCAGCCAACACCAATACTATACCCTACTTTGTCCTCGAGCTATAACTTAAACAAACACACACCCTAATAAACCTTATGAGAGACAGAATATTTGCATTTTCACATTTTTGAAGACAACATTAGAGAAAAACCAAATAAGAACATAGTTTTTTACTGTGTTAAAATCTTATGTATATTTGCTACCAGTGTAGATGACACGTTAGCAGAGCTATTTGATTGATTAAGGTGTTAGTTATGGGTGTGAATCCGAAGGTAAGGGAGGCTCTAATGTTTTGGATAAACTACTCTAAAGATGTCATGATTAAGAACATGGAGTTTTTGTTGAATAGATATAGGGATGTTATAGGTTCTTGTTATGATCTTTTCAACGATGTCATAAATATAGAGTCTTGGATTGCACCAAACAAGAGTATGGATGAGAGTAAGCGTATGGGTATGGTTATAAAGTACTTGATGTATCCTATGCTTATACATGTTATATACCCTAACCTCAACTTCTTATGTATAGAGATAATGCTTGGAGCAATTCCGCAGGCATTCTACACTTTGAGAATAATTCTTGAAGCTTTTGTAATTGCTCTTTATGCTGATACTAAAGAGGAGTTGAAAAATCTTGTATCCTATGAGAAAGTAGAGCACGAAAGTGTTAGGAATGCAACTGTTTTTGGTGTAAAAGATCATATACTCAAAGTTCTAACGAAAGTTTTCGGAGATAGAGAAGGTAGGGAATGGCTCAAATATATACTTGAGCTATATCAAGCAATCTCTGCGTGGGTACACCCAGTAGCTAGAATTAAGCTGGATAAAGAGAAGGAGATAGCAGCAGGTGTACTTAGAGCAATCATGATAACAGTAGCACAACGAGGTGTACCACCAAGTTACGGACTTGTTATACCTATGGAATATGACGAAGAAGATCTCGATGATCTAAAACATCTCAATGAAATTATAAAGCATACCAGATTAGCAATAACAATGACAGCTTATACATGGTCTATAAACAAAAACGTGGCCGATAGAGAAGCTCTTAGAAAACGCTTCGAAGAGCTATCGAAAGTTATCCAATCATCCCAATCATCTTAGTATGGGAGTAACGTCAATTTAAAACCGCCATATAGCAGGATTTAGACCCGTTAATTTTAGAAGCCTTAATTAAACATTAGATTTTAAATAGGATAACGTTCGCCTTTCCAACAATTTTCTTGAGTATAGGATATATTTGTTCAAAAATTTCTTCCTGTACTTGTGGGTTTTCTATGTTTGCTAAACTCAATACTGTCATTATCGTTAACATTAGAGCTTCCTCGCTATAATATCCTGATTTAATGTATAGTGTAAGTGAGGTTATTGCTAGTTTTCCTAAGAATATTTTCGCTTGTTCATCGCTTCTTTTTTCTATGAGTGTTTTTGCGTCATCTCTTAATAAGTAGGATAGCGTTACTACCTCTGTGTTTTTAAGTTTACCTAGTTTAGAGGGTATTTTGAAGCCTAAATTGTGAAGCATCTTACTTATCTTCTCCATTTTAGAGAACGCTTCTTCGATATTTGAAGCATCGTAAATACCGTACGCTATAGCTAATACCAGCCTAGTAATATATATTTCGGCCAGAAGCTTTTTCTCTTCAACCACTTCTTCTAGTCATTGAGTACGAGTATAGTGACCCAGCAAAAATAGTCTTTATAGATCTAAAAAATACTCATATAGAATATATATTACCACAGGAGTGGGAAAAAGCGAAGTACTGGAGAGAACGTTGGACAAAGGATGAAGCCAAGAAATGGCTTAACAAATTAGGTAACCTGACTTTGTTGTATAGCAAAACGAATAAAGAAATCCAGAATGCAGAGTATCCTAAGAAGCTTGAGTACTATAAAGGCCTTCAAAATAAAGTTCTCACCAGTTTTCTATTAACACGTAAACTATTTGATATTAGAGAATGGACACCCAATGAAGCTCGCAAACGACATAAATGGATAATAAATGAAATAACAAAAATTTTGAAAATCCCTTAAAATGAGCCAAACTCTCATAATGTTAAGTAACGCTATATTATTTTACTTCCCTTAAGAGGCTCCTATTTTCTTTAACTTTATTTACGATTTCATTTATTATAAAAACCTCAAAAAACTAAAGACTTCCTTATATTTAAATGAAGTTTCGAAGCAAATTAGAAGGTAAATTTAGCGTTGATTTATGAAGGAATAAATAAAGATATTAAACCTAAAATTTAACTTATTAAGGTTTTATATAATAGTGAAAACTTGATGTCTTGGCGGCGGTGCTATCTTATTTATTAAGCCCATACTCACATAGAAGGTCGAGGAATTTCTTGGAGGCCTTGTAGCCTATTGCAAGCTGGTTTCTCTCAGATAGTTAAGTGTATAATAAGCAGTAAAATGAATAAGTAAAATGAACAAATTTTTAGTTTATTGGTGTGTAATTAATATATAGTGAAGGATATGAGCAAGTCAAGAATTTTCACAGCGTTGCTATGTGCAGGACTTATTCCTGCAAGCATATTTTTCGTTATTATAATTTTACTAGCTTTAGGATTTAATGCGTACACTATAACCGAAGGTTCCTATAGGCTGCCCGAGAATGTAAGTGTTGGTTCAGGATTTGTGTTTACCCCAACATACAGAGAGACTGTACTGACAGCGCCAATATGGCTGAAGAGCCCTGGAATTGGGGATGAAATAATTTATAAGAGCCCAATTAAAATAAGCGATTTAGCTTCTACGATTTACTGTATTGGAAGAATTAGAGAAATCGTCGACGAAATTTATCTCATCGAAGATCCTAGAGTAATTAACGTTATTATTTCTATATCCGTTGGAAACATGTCTTCTCTTAACTTGTGCAGTTTTAGAGTAAACATGAGTAGTATCGAAGGGGTAGTCGTGCTTAAAACCGAGGAACAGCACTCATTACCTTTGCTAATAGCATTTATTGCAGCAACATCTAGTGCATTTTCCGTACTACTTTCATACATTATTCTAAAATACAGAAGACTCTGAAAACACTCTCTAACATCAACACCACTCTTAATTAATATGAACTCACGATACATCATTGCACATCTTGATTCATGGATAATGTAGTAAATGAATAATTAGGTTATATAATTTACATCAAGGAGATAGAGGTCTTCAGCACCGTACAAATGTTTACGCCATTCAACAACCTTCATCAGCTCTTTTCTTTTCGATTCATAAATTTCCTGCGGTATTGTATGCCAAAGCAACAAACATATATAATTAGTGTAAACGGCAAACGCTCTTGGAGCCCACGTTTTTGCGCCATGCATAAAATTGTTTCTCCAGTTAAGAAGTATGTCACGCCAGTTCTCTCCATAAGCTCTCCAAATTTTTTCAATAACCTTATTGAGTTCTCGAACATCGGTTTGGAAATCTTGTGAAGTTTGTGGCATGACCGTTTCCTCAAATACGCGCAAAGTTTTTCCAAGGGTCGCTTTTCCTTTCTTTTTTAGCCTCTTTCTAGCTTCCTCGGATCCATACGCATCGATGAATGTTTTAAGCAATACTTCGAGAACTGATGTTGCTATAGGTATTCCAATAACAAACTTGTTTTGAACCATGTGTTTAATGTGCCTACTAACGACTACCTCTATAACCCTATTAAGAGTCTCGGCTTCACGAGATAACGGTGTGTAGCTTAGCTTCGCTAAACATATATGGAAGAGGAGATGGAGAAGTTCAGTAGCGTTTTTGTTCTTCAGCATCTTGAGAAGAGGTAGAGAATCTTCAAGAGATCTAAAAACTTCAGCACTCCAAGCCCAGTATTCATAGTGATCCCAATTAACCTGAATCTCAAGGGTTCTAGTCAAGTGTATTGCTAATCTTCTAAGTATAGGTAGGGGTAGTAAAGGTATTGCTGAGGGAATAGCTGGATTTTCTTTATTAAGAAGCTTGAGTTTCGCTACTAGTGTAGATTCAAACTCTATTGATGTTAAATTACCTTCAGCGTATATTTGTTCAAAGCTCTGGACATTTATGTATCTTCTACCTTCAGTTTTCCATCTCTTAACATACTCATCACATATACCTGCTATAAGCTTCTCAAGATCCGCTGAATTCATCAAAAGATACCCTCAACAAATAGTATTAGATTTAGAACCATTTTACAATTACTACTTACAATTACGAATTCCTTAGAAGCGAAACTATGGGTTGACAATACGGAGGAAGCTCTATACATAGCAGACAAACCGATAGAGAAGAAAGAATAATAAACTCTGATTAGGGATACTGATCTTGTAAAGATTTGAAGAAGCTAGGACTATACAAAGGTGCTGTATGATGCACTGCTTATAGGCGTCGTAATTATTTTACGAAGTCACTTTGCGTTGGTAGTACGGGGATACTGTTATGCAGGCCTTATCGTATGAATTTACAGGGCCTTGTGAGAGGTAGGAACTTAGCATTTGCTGCATGTTTGAGCTTATCTTTAAGTCGAGGAGCGATGTTTTTAGAGTTCTTGATAAGGTGATGCCCATCTTCAGTAAGATCATCTAGGTCACTACTAAACTTCTTAAGAACTTCGAAGATCATGTCTATAACGAGTTTTCCCCGTTGCTTCTCCAAACATCAGGTGTTACGGATCCGACGTTGTAGTTTCCTACCCATAGATTATTGTTTTTAACCTCTAGCTTAAAGTCCTTTGTAGCAGATCTATACATAGAGTTGATGTAGTTATAGTCTACCTCGCTAAACCTTTTACCACGACTGACTATTTTGGGGATTACGTAGCCGAAGAGAATAGAACGCACAAAGTTATATAGGTAATCAGGATTAGCACCATGAAGACTTGAAGAAACACCATGCTTAACAACCTCCCTTAAGCACTCTTGAAGCTTCTGCTCAATCTCGCAAACCCTGTTGTTATGCTCGTCTATATCAAGGCATAGCTTGTTTAAGCTTCTCAAAATATCACTAAAGTTACTCCAGTGTGCACCCATATCCTCTACTAGTTCGCCATACTTAGCCTTAACATCCTTGTAGCTAGAGCAAAGAGGTGACTCTATATGCATGTTAGTGAAGTACGCGGGCCTATCTACATCCTTTATCTTTTCGAAGAACTCCTTAGCGACATTATTCAGTTCCTCAAGATGCTTCGTAATAGCGTTCTCGAATAATTTATAAACTAATCCTATACCCTGGGCAAAGACGCCTACGATTATCGCAGCGATAATGGTATGCATTGGTTAATGGCGTTACGGACGCTCTGTAGATGTGAAGGAAGCTCTATAATGTTCAGAACAAGTATTGTCGCTAGTACTATAATACCCAACAGCACAAAGCTCCAGCTTTTCCTCAAAACTAGTAAGAGCAGACCCATACCACTTTCCTCGCACACCCCACTACCACGCTCTTATACCAATAACATTCAATAGGCTCACTGATATGGAGTTATGTAGTGTGTAGAATTTGAATAAGCTCTCTAAGTAATAAAGAGTATAGTACTAGATGCTCGTATTTACACACGTTAAACCATACTTTTCTTGTCATCATGCTCCGTGCTTCCTTTAACGTTTAAGCAAGAAGAGAGTTTTTCGAACACTACTTTTCAGCAAAGTAATATAATCGATTATGGCATAAGGTATTGTGGAAAGGGAGGGATATAGTAGTGGGTTTTGAGACTCTACATGACTTCTCGCTTAAGGATGTAGAGGTTATTGCGAAGACCTTCGGTTTTGAAGTGGAGGTAAATCCCGGTAATAGACCCGGGCCCGATGTAGTGCTTAGGTATGGTGATTTCGTGGTGGTTTACGTAGAGTCTGAGGTTGGTCACGACACTGGCGGTAGTGAGAGGTACTTCAGTAAGCTCATTAAGAGACTTAAAAGCAGGGTTAAACAAGGTCGTAAGTCATCGGAGCTCTTCTTCCTAATAATAATCACAAACACACCTAGGAGAATAGCTGAAGCATTACCAAAGTTCTCGAAGGAATTTAAGGAGATAGGGTTTTCCAAGGGAGAGTTGGGGAGAGATATCTACGTAGTGCCAGCACTTCTATACAGAGAACTCATACCAGCAATACTCGTAAGAATACTCTCAACAATATCGCCAGCAGGAACACTCATAGCCACCTAAAACCCTACTAACATTATCTCAAACCTATGCATTATATTCCAGAGATGAGCACCAGCAGGTGTAGTATTTTGTTTAAAACGCATACTATTATGGGTTTAAGTTTATGGGAATCTCATGAATCTTATTAAGCAAACTCTTGTCTTCGCTTAGGGCTTTCTCCAGCTTTGTGATAATAATGTTTAATGGCAAGTATATGGATGTGGTTACTATGTTTGACCCCAGCATAACAAGTTCTATATTCGTACTTTTACATATCTCAACGTCCTTCATATCCTTACCTGTACTTCGTCTGAGTATTTCTGAAAGGTGTTCTAGTTCATAATATACATGTGGCATATCTATTACGCTTACTGGTGTTCTAAAAGCTATGGATTCGATTACGAAATTCTTCGGGTCAAGAACTACATCTATAAGGTGAATATAGGCTATAGATGTCGTTGTTAGCCAACCTACGTGTCTTGGTTCTTCGCGTTCCGTGACCCATGGATTAGCAAAGAATGGAGTGTAGTTAGCATAGTAACGAACAGAATTGCCGTCTGTATACAGGTATGCGTAGAGCATAGCTAAGGCTGTATGATTGAATGAAGGTCCTCGTTCTAGAAATAGAAAGTATCTTCGAAACTCAACCTTTAGCAGTATAGACACAAACATCTTATCTTTATACTTAAAGGATTTTGAAGCAGGTGTTAAGACAATAGCTTGAGGAATAGGTTTAACCCATGAGCTTTGTTGAAGCATTGTTATACCTAGGGTTAGAAGCGATGAACCCAAAACAACGAATGCTTCAACAGGAACCAGAACCCTTGCTAGGCTAAGAGTCAGCACCAAAGTTCCTGAAACAAACAAAGCTATAGATAGAAACGCTGTTAGCGGTACCTCCGTCCTAATCCTTAATTTTATTAGGCTAGTACCTTTTTGCATACACCGACACTCCCCCATATAACCTTAAGAAGATGTTTTAGATGGATATAAACATGTTATCCTTTGGATCTTTGAATAATTGGTGATGCATGACCTTATTTGGTGTCTGTCGCTTCCTCGATGGTTACCTCGATTGATTCTATTCCTCCAGGTTTCCATATTCGGGGTTCAATCTCGTGTACTATGTTGTTATCAACCTTGCCAGCATATACGGTAACTTTGCCCATACCACCTGCTAAGTATATGTAGTCTTTGGGTGAACCTGTCCCATCATTGTTTGCTAATTGACCTTTCTTATCCCATAGACATACTTCGCATCGGACAGGGGCTATAACCTCCTTTCCCGCTTTAAATGTTACCGTAACCTTGTAGGTTTTATTGAGGAGTTCATCACGTAACCTTATTCTTACTCTTGCATGTGCATACTTTGCAGTAGGTCTGAGTGGAATGGTGATTTTTGCTTGCTTAACAGATTTATCTTCATCATCTTTCCGGCTTTCTTCTGAGAAGCTGTGTGGAGTTACTTCGATGATGAAAGTACCTGCTCTTTCAACTATCTCTTTGACTTTTCCATGGTATTTATTGAGAAGGTTAAGCGCGTGCTCAAGTAGACCCTTCCATTCATACGGTACATTAAGAGGTTTTGTAGCTACTTCATGTAGTAATACACCTAATGGTTCTACTCCGTAACGAATTATATTGCGTACAGCACTGTTACATAACATAGCGTTTAGAAACGCAATACCTGCAATAGCCTTTATATCTTCTTCATACAGTGGTATAGGGTACTGCGTATATACATTGATAAGAAGTTCGCTTACATCATGCCAATCTCTTGTCTTCCTACATACATTCTTGTCTATGTTAATAGCGTATATCAATGCTTTAGCTAGGTACTCTGAAACATTTGCTATATGGGGGGCAAGCTCAACTATATCATGTTTACGTGAAAGCATTTTTTGAATCATTCCAAGATCTCTTTCTGCAAGCCTTAACATAGCTTCAGCAAGCTCATACGAACACTTTATTTCAAGAGCTTTATCGCGCTTTTTACGAGGCTGTTGCATATTCCCTAAACCTAATTATTTCTAACAGTTTAGAGCGATATAGTGTTTTTTGTATGCTGTTCTCGTAGGTTTCCAGCAAATCATCTTCACTTCAATAACGTAGGCAGTAGGATAAGGCAAAGGATAAGAGAGCGGTTACATATATTATCCTTGGAGAATTTCCAAAGGACAAGATGTTTTGAGTCTCATTAACGAGGTACTAGGAAATGAATAAAAACCAGAACGGAATTACAAACTCGAAAAACTCCTTGCTAGACACGATCAAAGAGATATCTGTGCTAGGCTATAAAGGTGCAAAGGAAATTCAACAGGTAGAAGGCTTTAAAATATATCACATAAAAGAGCCGTATCTATCCATTGGAGAGGAAAAGATTCATTATCCACTAGAATTTAGAGATGTAAAAAAATTCTACACAAGCAATATACCTTTACAAGTTAGAATAAAGCCTTTTATAGCTGATAAATCCGGAGTTTATTTTCACAAAGATGTTACTAAAAAACTAACTTATAATAAATATCGAAAACGTTATAACTTTCATGTCATCTTCGAAAACCCAGTACATAATTATAATATTGATAAATGTATCAACGATATGATAGATTACATGAAAAACATCTCGCAAAACAATCAACAAAATAATAGAATAGTAATGCTGATAGCTAGAAAACTGCATGATCATTGTTTCAATTTAATAAAGGCTCATGGTGTATATTATAGAATACCTACCCATATAATAAATCTAGATAAGGTAAATGAAATACTTCAGTACTGTAAAGAAAAAAACAAACCAAAAGAGATGTGCCCTGACTTTAATGCGTATATGTTAAATAACTATGTACAGCTCTACGCAAAAGCGGGTGGTATTCCTTGGGCTGTAAGTGATAAGGATACAAAAATACTTCATAACACGGCAATAGTAGGTTTAGCTGTCTCAAGACTCGGTAATACTGAATATTTAGTTGGGGTCTCATACTCAATCGCTTATATAGGTAAAGAAGTTCGGAGTTACGTCTATAGCGAGGTTTTCAAAGAGGCAGAGCTTGATATAGATTCTTTAAGAACCGTTGGATTATATATTCCAGCTAGGATTATAAAAAACATTCTTACTCATATTAAGAATGCTCTTAGCGCTTGGAACATAAATAAATATGTCATGTTTCAGACGGTCATAATTCATCCAAATGAAGTTGAAGGAATAGTTGAAGCACTAAAAGATAAAGTATGGATTTTAACGCACGTAAAGGAATCTGGATTTGCTAAACGCATATATGACCTAGACACAGAAGATTACGGCCCTTATAGAGGGATATGCCTCATAGACGAGGACTCTTTAGGAGATAATATGCCAATTAAAGCATTACTATCATCAACAGGTATTATAAGAGTTAAGAGGTTTAATTATGAACTTAAAAAAATGGTTGAAAAGGGAATGAAAACATATAAGCCAAACACTACCCCGATACCACTAGAACTAGAAATACTTTATGGGCCTTCAACAAAGATGCTAGTAGATAAACCACAAATAGATGTTGGAATAACCCTCTACATCTGTAGGTTAATATTACTCTTAGGCAAACTTGATTGGGAGGCTTATACTTCTTGGCCTAAAATACCGTTTGTAGAGAAGTACGCAAGAAGAATCGCAGATATATTCACAACATTATATGAGCAAAAAGACGAAGAAAGTATCAGTTTTGTAAATAATCTGATAACTATTTTGCAAAAGGAGTCGAGAACTCTAAAGTACGTTATGTAATATTAGATACTATTTTATAAAAAATAATGCTATATTCTTCGAACTGTTTACTTTTACTCCAAATATAGAACTTAAACTCTATTTTGTCTCGAATACCTAAATCATTAAGTGTTTTTGTTAATTTATTATATCTCAAGTTAGGTTGCATCTGAGCTAATGATAGATATTTTTTATAGAATCTTATAGATTCCTGTTTCATTCCAGAATGTGAGAGATTTCTCGAGTTTCCTAATTCGTCTATTTTAAAAGCGTGTGTTACGATATCAAACCATATTCTTCCTCTTCCTTTTGGGGTAACTTCAAATAAGGTTTCAATACCTTGGCGAATAAATTTGTTCTCGAAAATATACTTGTTCTCACCTTTGGGAATTCTACAAGTATATATGATGTTTCCTTTAGCTAAGACGTCCCTCTTAAACCCATAAATTTTGCGAAAATACCCATATACTATGGAACGAACTATATGAAAGTCCTTTTGTGATTTAGCTGGGTATAAATTAGTTGTCATAATAGAGTTTGTGAAAATTGTTCTCTCTTTTTCATGGCAAACTTTTTCGGCAAAATCGTTGGGGAAGCAATCTGTATATCTCTTTATAAAGGCATCTAACTGCTTGTTAAGCTCTTCTAGAATGTTTCGATAGGGATTCTGAAGTACAAAATATAATTTATTTTCGTGATAATAAGAAATTATGCCTGATAACCATAGATCATGCAGAAGATTTTTAAATAGAGGGTGATAACATTTTTGAGGATTTTTTATAGGGAAGTCAATAGAATTAAGGACTAATGAATTGAATGCACCCTTAGTAGTTTGATACAACGGTAGCTCTAACTTCAATTGAGCTCACTCTAATTCTCAGTAAGTTTTTTCATAAGCTTTCTTATTTCTGGTTCTTCGAGCAGGCTTTGAGTACGTATATATTCATGCAGGATTAATGATACAAACGATACAAACAAAATGAATGCTATCGGCATCATAACAGACGCTATTGGGGATAGCAGAGGAATGGATTGAAAGAGTTCCTGTGGTAATTTAGGAATTACTAGATTGATTATTCCTAGAATTAGTGATAGACAACCCAAAAATGCTGTCATCCTTCTGTTTCTTTCTGATAAAATTTCTACCAAACGCTTGGCAAGCTCCTCTTTCAGAACTATATATCCTTCAGGAACATATGTGAGTTTTTCTAGTCTGTTAAGCTTTAATGCTAGAGAGAGGGCTTGCCACATGCTTCTACTTCTTCTGAGTAGGGTTCTGCCATTGGTTTCAAGTATCTTAGCTAGTTTCTGGAATAGCTTTAGAGATATAACCTCGTTTCTACAACCAGCATGCAGCGTCAAACCTGTTGTTAAAAGCATTAGCGTTATAGTTTCTAATGTGCTGAATCGACTAAATGACTTAGATACATTAGCCACACGTCTACATAGCATTTCGTCTTTTTCTTCTTTATCTAAGATAGCCTTCAATGTACTTGAAAAAGTTGTATATAAACAGAAATATCCGTACTGTGGTTCTGGTCTATCGCAGTGTCTAAGTAATTCCTTAAGTACTTCTTTGTATTCCTCGCTTAGCTTCTCTGTGAAAATATAAGAGAGACCCATACATCTACTAAGTGCGGGAGACGATTCTAACGTTACTACTCCTATGTTATAATCTCTTATACATTTCGATATGAAACTGAGAACCGGTCTAACCAAGGTTTCTTCATATCGTTTAGAAATACCTTCGTTCGCTAGGATAAAGTAAAGCAATGTAGCGGCTTCAAGCATACTATCAGATGGTATCTCCCGAAAGACTTTTGCAAATACTTGAGCAAGGTCCTCGGCCTTCAGAACCGCGTGCTTCGCTCTATTTTCGTTCTTCTTTAAGAATTTATAAGTTACATAACTATTAAATACGGCCCAAGATTCGTCCAGAAATTTATTAGCTCTACTCGAAATTCCCTTCATAATATTAGATAAAACTAGTAACGGATTCACTCTATGTTTCAATAAGGGTTCTTGGTCTGCCACCTGTATTCATCCCCATTAATTGAGTGGGAGATCCCACTCTTGAAGTCCCTGAAGCCCCATACACATTTTTTCTCCTTATTACCTCCTAATTATCTTCACTTACAGCTATAATCCAGCACTTAGGCACTTTCCTACTCTAAGTTATAGTATTTTAATACTATGTATTTATATACATTGCAAAAATAACCAAGCCCATGGAGAACCATTTAGACTAAGAAAAAGCAAGGGTAATACTGGTCAAAACCAAAGTATGTAGATACCATATAGCTAGTTCAAAGTAATATAATTATTATGGTAGTTACATTTTTGTTCTAATCTTTAGCTTTAAATACACTTGTCACTACTGTTTCTGTCTAGGTGTTCAAATGAATAATTCTAGTCCATACAGGCTCGTAGTGGCATTAGTTCTCTCCATTCTATTCACAATAACGCTATTCTACTTAACATTCGAATTACCTCATATTTTAGATAAGGTTCTTCATGAATATTTCCCCGATGTTTTCTGGGAAGCTGAGTTAAGAGAGCAAATACTTAGTACGTTAAGACCCCACGGCTACTTAGCCTTAGGGATAACTCTTGTACTTATCGTGTTGGGTTTTGCGGCTAAGAGAGGTTATTTAGCGGTTTTAGGCTCGGTAGCGATGTATTTGCCGACTTTCGGCTATTTCGCCTTCGCAATGTTCTTCCTAGCTGGTTTAGGGGTTTTAAGAACATTATGGTTGCCGCTGCTGGAAATATCGCCTACGCTGTTGAAGTTAGGGTGTATAGCTTACTTCCCATTCTTACTTTTAGAGCCAATACTGGAAGAACATCAACTACATAGCGTAGTTCAGCTAGTAGCTACGGCTATTACGTGTTTAGGATTACTCATATTCACACTAGGTACAACAACTTGGCTTTACGGGAAATTTAAAAAATGTGAAATAATTGACTTCTGGATTTACAAGTATAGTAGACACCCGCAATACCTAGGATATATGCTTTGGAGTTACGGCTTACTAATCTACGTAGGGTATAAGCTCTACGTTAGAGGAGCTTTTACAATACCGCCAACACTCATATGGTTAGTAACGACAATGATCATAGTAGGTGTAGCTTTACATGAGGAAATAGAGATGAAGAAAAAGTACGGTAAGGAATATGAAGAGTATTGCAGAAAAACACCGTTCATGATACCGTTACCTAGGTCTATAGCAAACACCATTACTGCACCATTGAAACTACTACTAAAAGAACATCCGAGAAACATGAAGGATATTATAATAACTATAGTGCTTTACACAGCAATTCTTATAGCTTTATCATACATGCTCATCCTAGCACTTAAACTATAAACCCAACATTAGCAACACTCATGAAATCATAAATCTAAAAACTCTAGTGTCTCGCCGACTTTCAATCCTAGAGAAATAATTCCCCACTAAAAAATCCCGCGAAAGCTAAGGCATCAAGTAGGTTCGATTTACCGCTTACCGGAGGCCCTAATAAAAGCGTTAATGGTGCTAGATCTATTTCTGCTAAGTCTATGCTTTTAAAGTTACTGATTTTAATCTTCAAATACTTTACCTCCACACTGTCGTGTTTTGTTCTTATTATATAAATGGTATTTTATCGTGTTTAAATAATAGCCGTCATCTTAGAGCAAAGCATATTATTAGCATTACTAATGAACTATTAATTCTTCTCATAGGCACCGTTAACAAGCGTACTCTCTCAAAACTACATGTTCATAAGGAACTATTTGTTTTAACACGTATTTTCCCTAAACTTAACAGCCTACTTGAGCTTGAAGCTTACCGTAAAGGCCCCTTCAATAGAATAGCCCAAGACTGTTTGGAAGACCTTGTTGAAAGAGGGCACGTAATCAACGTTAAAGGAGGATACATGCTTGATCGGTTAGGAAAAGAAGCATATAATAGAATAGTGGAGATGCTTAAGCGAAAGAGGCTTCTTAACGTGATTAGGAGGATAAGGGAAATATACGATAAATTAGATGTTGACTAATTACTGTTGATAATATATAGGGCAACTGCTATGGTAGCTATTTACTTAAAGGAATACAACACTTAGAAATTATCGTTTATGTTAAATTAGGGAACTTAATGTTTTACTCCTTTCTTTAAATTTATACGATATGTATCTTAGAACTTCCTTTGGTAAATCCTTTCTGAACCTATAAGTTCTTATGTTTACATTGAAGTAGTCAAGGAATTCCATTAGCATATTAGAAACATATATTCCCTCCTTCTTAAACAAACATATTTTGTCTTTAAAACCTGCTAAAACACCATACATTAGTTCTGCTATTTCACCCCCATGTGTTTCCTCACGATCTCTAATGACTATTATTGCTGAGGCAATATCCATAGCTACCTTGAGCTTTTCTAGAACCTCACACATTTTACATTTTCTAGCTTCCAGCAGCTGCAGTATTTTACTACATACTTTTTCCTTTAGCACATTGACATCTTTAAATTGTACTGTAAATTGTTCTACGGGATTTCCTGCATGAGTAAACACTAAAACTTCAGCTTCATTTTCTCTTAAATGCTCTGCTAAAGCAAATCCCTGATCTGCAATGAAAATGTCCAGTTCATCTAAGAGTACAATATATGTATTTTCTCCTCCAAACTTCTCAGCTACTTTAAGCTTAACAGCATTCATGAGATCTTTTGTGTCGGGATCGTAGCTGCCGAGTAGGAGAACAATAAAGAGCGGTATGTTAGCTTCATTCATCTCTGATTACACTCTACTTTATCTCATATTCTACGACATCTAATGTTTTAGAGTTTAAAACTATTCTAAAAGTCCCCTCCTCAAGGAGTCCCTCATATTTTCCTTCAACAATAATGTTGTCGTTTTTCCTAGTTAGCTTAGTAAGTTTAGCACTAATAATCCACTTACCCAAGGCTGTTGTCAGAACGTCTTCAACAGCATCTCTTACTTCATCTAAGCTTCGTTTTAGTCGCGAATTACTGAGCACTTTTCATCTCCTCTAAAACAGTTTTCAACACGAGATCCTTTTTCAAGAGATCCTCATTTACCATATATTGTTCATCAGGTGTTTTGACAACTATTCCTTTACTAATAAGCTTCGTTAAATGGAAATTAACAGTATTAGGATTAACGTGTTTCCCTAAAACCTCCTCTAAAGTCTCAAATATTTTAGTCCACGATGCTTTACCGGAATCGCTGATTATCTTAAGTATTAAAAGCCTAAGTGGATTACTAAAGACATCATATTTAGAAGCTAATTTACCAATAACATTGAGGGAGTAACGTATTTTCACCATGCATAGTCCCCTAAAGTATTTTCGCTCTCAAGATATATAAACTTAACCAAACTTAACTTAATAACTATTAAGTTCAAGCTCTAGAGTCCTTAGCAACCTCTAACTTCCCACGTGCAATCACTAACAATGTATTAACTATCACCTTTAAAAGATCTTTTTGTAACCATTTAGCTCTTCCTCAACCTCTTCTTCATCAAGAACACTGTATTTTATTCCAAGCTTCA
>CAYOTT010000026.1:0-18223 GCA_964406965.1 uncultured Desulfurococcales archaeon
GATCTTAATAAGTCTATTTGGCTTTGTTTAATAACCATTGTTGAGTATCCCGAAATCCACATTAAAATCACTATGCCGAGCGCAATCATTGTTGCGGCTAAAATTATTGCACTTAAAACCGGAGATATGGACTTACAGTTGATCATACCCTATGCAACCTGTATTATATAATGCTTTATCGAGAAAAACTAACGCTATTCTTTATTTTTAAATTTTCCGTGATCCTATCTTTTTATTCTTCTTTTAACGGCTTGTTTACCCATAATGTATGCTTTTTCTGCAGCTTTTTCGGGATTTCCCTCGAAAACCACTCTAACCATTTTTCTCGTATCCAAGTAACCCTCTTTATCAGTAAGTGACTTGAGTTTATCGGTTAAATATCCTGTATCAGTTATTACTATCGTAGGTTTTGCGTTAAGGTATGCTATTAGAACCTCTATTAGAGTACCTGCTTCTCCACCTAAGCATACGAAGACATCGCTGCTTCTAACTAAGGGCACACTTCTCGCTTGGAAACTCATTCCCGAAAGTATTTCTATAGTATTGTATGGATTCCATCTTGGATGTCCTTTGACAATAGATTCCATTTCTAAGGGAACAATGCCTACAACTATTCCACCATGTCTGGAGAATTCCTCAGAAACTATGGTCATTAATCCTCCGCCGCCTCCGGTCAACAGCACTACTTCATCCTTGTATTCTGCGAGTTTCCTAGCAAATCTTATTGTTTTCTCTTTAGCCTTAGGTAGAGGAGAGGAACTACTTGAAGCAGCTATTCCTATTTGAATCATGCGATGCGGCATAGTATTTCACAGGACATGTAGTTTAGATAAATTACGTTATTATCTTTTCCCTTTTTAGCTCAATGAGATCTAAATTCAGTTTTTCAACGAGTTTTTCAACAATCTTATCTATTTTCCTTAAAATATCTTCTTCATTAACTGTGGTTACTTTGCCTTTATCAACAATTATTTTTCCGTCAATAATAGTGTATTTAACATCTGAAGACTTGGTTGCATAAATAATTGCCGACATAGGGTCATGGTACTTTGTGAATGGTCTTACATGCGGTGCTTCTAATGAAATCATTGCTATGTCTGCTTTTTTACCTACTTCTATTGACCCTATTTCCTTATCTAAACCTAAAGCCTTAGCACCATTAATAGTAGCCATTTCTAAAACTGTTGATGCAGACATTACTGTTGGGTCAAGTAGTCTTGCTTTCTGTATTAGAGCCGCTAATCTCATTTCGATGAATACATCTAAGTTATTGTTGCAAGGTGCTCCATCAGCACCTAAGGTAACATTTACTCCTAGCTTAAGAAGCTCAGGTACTTTAGCTATTCCAGAAGCTAATTTTAAATTAGCTGAGGGACAATGTGCAACATGGGTTCCCGTTTCAGCTAATAGTCTCATTTCATCCTCGGTAAGCCAAATACAGTGGGCAAGTATTACATCATTACCTGTGATCCCTAATTTATGAAGATACTCTACACTCCATAAGCCTGTTCTTTCCTTAACCATTTTTACTTCATTCTTATTTTCTGACGCATGAGTTTGAAGTCTTACCTTATATTCTCTTGCTTGTTCAGTTGCTTCTTTAAGACATTCTTCAGTACATGAAATAGCGAATCTAGGTGTAACAACGTAAAATAATCTGTCATCTTTTCCATGCCATTTCTTAAGCAGCGACTCGCTTTCTTTAAGAGCTTTCTCTCTATCTTCCCTAAGCTCTTCAGGCACTCCTTCGTTCTGGTCCATTAGTATTTTTCCTGAAGCACCACGAATCCCTACTTTATGCATTGCTTTGAAAATTTCGTCTTCAAACTTTACGCTGCCAAAATCTAAGATAGATGTTGTTCCTCCCTTAAGAAGCTCTATTGATGAAAGAAGTGCTGCATAGTATACTCCATCCTTACCTATGTTGGCTTCTAGAGGCCATATTCTACGCTTTAACCAATCGAGAAGTGCTAAATCATCTGCTAGTCCTCTAAAGGCTGTTTGCAATAAGTGTACATGTGTTTGTACGAAACCCGGTGTAACAACAATGTTCTTAGCGTCAATAATTATGTCGTCTTTTTTAGCATACTTTAATTCCTCGAAAAAACCTACTTCAACTATTCTTCCTTCTTCAATATATATTGAAGCATTTTCTAAAATTCTTCTAGCCGAATCCATAGTTATTATGAATCTAGCGTCTCTAATTAGTAAACCCATTATTTAAGGCACCTAAAGTTACTCTAAGCTACGCCGAGACAAAATAGTTGAATGGATGACTATATATTCTTTAATTGAAATGTTTGAAGAAAAATATAATGTTGTTTCTGAAAAAGAATATTAATTGCTACATGTTTTAAGAGAATTAAGCTAAAATAGGGGTTTTAGACTATATGTAGCGTGGGCTTTTGGAATTCTTCAGGGATAAGGCACTAAGAATCGGTAAAGAAAAGAATTCAAGAATCATTTTAGCATTAGACTTATATGCTGAAAGAAAGGATGAAAAAGAACTAGTTAGAGTAAAGATATCAAGAATTCTTAATGACTTAAAAGATTACATCGCTGGAGTTAAGATAGGATTACCAACACTACTTACCTTAGGTTTAGAGAATGTAGGGAGAATTATTTCTGAATATAGAGATGAATTATTCTTTATTGCTGATATGAAAATAGCTGATATAGACTATGTATCAAAGGTTTTAGTGAAGAAGGCAAGCGAAACAGGTTTTGATGCAGTAATTTCACATGCAATAATAGGTCAGTGGGTTCTTAAGGAAATAGTTGATGAAGCAAGAAAAAACAACGTAGGTATTTTAACGGTTTGTGCTATGTCATATAGGGGAGCTAATGAATCCATAAACACTCTTTTCCGAAATAACCTTGAATTCTCGCTTAAAGTAGGTGTAGATGGCTTCATTCTCCCAGCAACTATGCCTAAGTATATTAGAGAAGCCAGGGCTAAAACGAAAAAGCACTTAATAGCATCACCAGGCGTTGGAGTGCAAGGTGCTAAACCTGGAATAGCTATTGAAGCTGGCGCAGACTTCGAAATTATAGGTAGAAGTATTTACTTAGCCTCCGACCCTGTGAAGGCAGCTAGAAACTATGTTGAAAGGCTTAGGTGGGTGTAGTATATGAGCTTAGAGCTTTTTGTTAAAAAACTGTTTAGTAATGGAATAATTATGTTTGGAGAATTCACGTTAACATCAGGTATTAAAAGCCCCTATTATATTGACTTAAGAAAAGCTCTTTCAAAACCAAGTCTCCTTAGAGAAATAACTTTCATGTATGTTAGTAAAATAAGGGAGCATGGCATACCAGATGTTATCGCAGGCATAGAAACTGGGAGCATAGCTTGGGCTGCAACTGTAGCTTACGTTTTAAATAAGCCAATGGTTTACGTGAGAAAGAAACCTAAAGGTCATGGTGCAGGTAGGCTTATTGAAGGCGATATTTCTGAAAAATCAACAGTTGTTATTTTAGATGATGTTGCAACTACTGGTGGAAGTTTAGCTAGAGCGGTTGAAGCATTAAGAAATGAAGATGTAAATGTAAGTTATGCATTAGTCTTTATAGATAGAGAGCAAGGTGCTGGGGAGAGGCTTGAAAAAGTAGGAGTTAAGCTTTATAGTGTTTTCACAATATCTCAGTTAATTACTATGCTCCATAGTTTAGGTTATATTTCTCAAAACCTTCACGAACAGTTACTTAATTACATTAGAGGTGGGAAAGGTGTTTAAAGGTAGAGATGTTATTTCAATACTTGATTTTTCAAAAGAAGAACTTCTCACATTATTTAGTGAAGCAAAGAATATGGAAAAATACGCTAAATCAAAGGTGAAAATACTGGAAAATGAGGTTTTAGCGTTAGCTTTCTTTGAGCCGAGCACGCGAACAATGTTTAGCTTTCAAACAGCAATGCAAAGACTTGGGGGTTCAGTGCTTGTTCTTTCAGAAGCTAAAGCAACATCTATAGCTAAAGGTGAAAATCTTGGTGATACTATTAGAATGTTAGATGCATATGCAAACGCTATAGTTATAAGGCATAGGATAGAGGGGGCAGCAAAGTATGCTGCAGAAATAGCTGAAGCTCCAGTAATAAACGCTGGCGATGGAGCTCATCACCACCCAACACAAGCTATGATAGATTATTACACTATTTGGAGAGTTAAAGGTACTGCTGAAGGATTAAACATTGGCGTACTAGGGGATTTAAAATATGGAAGAGCAGCTGCTTCCTTTATCCTCGCATCAACAATATTTAAACCCAAGAAGCTTTACTTAATATCACCTAGGGAGTTAAGGGTTAAACCCGAAGTTTTAGAAATAATAGAGAAGCATGGTGTAAAATATTTTGAAACAAGTAATCTAACCGATGTTATAAGCGAATTAGATGTACTTTACGTTACAAGAATTCAGAAAGAGAGATTTCCTGATCCCGCAGAGTACGAGAGAGTGAAAGGAAGTTATAGGATTACTTTAGACATCTTAAAAGATGCTAAGGAAGATTTAATGATCCTACATCCCTTGCCAAGAGTTGGGGAAATAGATTTTGAAGTCGATAAAACAAAACATGCATATTACTTTAAACAAGCATCCTTCGGCATTCCTATTAGAATGGCTCTTTTAAAACTCATTCTTAAGGGGTGATTTCATGGAAAAAGAATTACTTGTAAGGAAAATAAAGGATGGAACAGTCATAGACCACATACCAGCAGGTAATGCCCTTAATGTTCTGAAAATTCTTAAAATAAAGGGTTCGGAAGGGTTTAGAATAGCAATAGTTATGAATGTTGAAAGTAGGAAACTTGGAAGAAAAGATATCGTAAAAATTGAGGGTAGGGAGCTTAATCCAGAAGAAGTGAATATGATAGCTCTTATTGCACCAACAGCTACAATAAACATTGTTCGAAACTATGAAGTTTACAGGAAAGTTAAAGTGGAACTACCAGATACCATAGAGGGTATAGTTAAGTGCTCTAATCCCAACTGTATAACAAATCAGCATAGAGAATATGCAGTACCAATGTTTAAAGTAATTTCTAAGAACCCATTGATTCTTCAGTGCCTATATTGCGAGCGATATACCACAAGAGAAGACATCATTAGCCAATTTAAATAGTAACATTTATTTACAATTAAATCCATTTTTCCCAAGGGCTTCTTGGTAACAATAGTTCATGGCAATGTATATGTAAATGGAAAGATTCATGAGAACATAAGTTTAATTATAGATGATTTGGGGATCATTAAGAAAATATGTAAGGGATTTATTAAAGGTGAAAGGGAGTTCTCTTTTCGAAAAAGAGGCCAAATAATACTTCCTGGAATGATAGATGTACATGTTCATATGAGGGATTTCAAAGAATCTTATAAAGAAGACTTCTATAGTGGAACTACGGCAGCAGCTGCAGGCGGAGTAACCATAATCGCAGACATGCCTAATACAAAGCCTCCTATTGATTCCATTGAAATGTTGAAATTAAGAAGTAGGATGGCTTCGGAAAAAGCAGTTGTGGATTATGGGCTTTACATGGCGGTATCATCGAAAATCCCTAACATTGCGGAAATCGAGAAATTAGCTGTCGGCATAAAGGTTTACCCTAAAGATTTTCAATCTAACGTTATAAATGAGCTGTTTTCTAAAATAAATGGGGCTCATAATGTGCTTATAGTATTTCATGCAGAAGATCCTTTGCTTATAAAGAATGAACATAGACCTTTAGAAGCGGAAATATCAGGTGTAAGAAGGGTTTTAAAATATGTTTTAGAGTATAACATTAGAGCCCATGTAACTCATGTAACTAACCATATAGTTGTTGATGTTGTTAAAAGGAGCCCTAAGAAAATAACTGTTGATACGTGTCCGCATTATTTACTTTTAAGTAGTGATAAGGTCTCTGATGAAAAATACTATAGAGTGAATCCTCCTTTGCGTAGTGAAAGTTTAAGAAAGAAATTGTTCGAATATTTCATTTCAGGAAAGATAGATGTTCTTGCAACAGATCATGCTCCACACGCTTTTGAGGAAAAGTTTTCTGAAAAACCCTCGCCAGGTTTTCCAGGATTAGAAACAGCCCTACCCCTTATGCTAACACTTGTCTCTAAGGGATGCGTGAAAATAGGAGATGTTGTTAGAATGTTTTCGCAAAATCCTTCAAAACTTTTGAAAATAGATAAGTATGTAGGATCCATAGCTGCGGGGAAATATGCAAACCTTGCAGTAGTGGATTTAACTAGAGAATACACTATAGACCCTAAATTGTTTTTTAGTAAAGCTAAGCATTCACCTTTTGAGAAATGGAAGGTGCAGGGAAAAGTTATTGCTACGTTCGTTAGGGGGCAACCTGTTTTCATTAACGGTGAAGTAATTGCTAATAAAGGTTATGGTGTTAATATTAAAAGTTATGGTGATAGGGTTGCTGGAAAAACTGAAAATGCGTAGAGGAAGAATAGTTAAAGTGATTAATGAAGCAGAGTCCATAAAATCCTTTATACTTAAAGTCAACATAGACAATGTAACACCGGGACAATTCGTTATGGTATGGGTTCCGGGATTTGAAGAAATACCTTTAAGTCCTTCATTACATGAAAACTCCCACCTTAGATTAACAGTAGCCGCAGTGGGTGCAACAACAAAGAAAATCCATGAAATGAGTGTAGGGGGTTCATTATATATCAGAGGACCTTATGGTAGGGGTTTTAATCTAAATCTTAAGGGAAAATACTTATTAGTAGCTGGAGGGTATGGTGCAGCCCCAATAATTTATGCTTTAAAAGAGCTACGTGAAAAAGGCAAATCCGCAACATATGCTATTGGTGCTAAAACTTCTTCGAAACTCCTTTTCGTAAGCGAAGCTAAAAGTATTGGTGCGAAAGTTCTTGTAACAACCGAGGACGGTTCGGAAGGCATTAAAGGCCTCATAACTGATGTAATAAAGGATATGATAGAAGAATATGATAATGTTTTAGCATGCGGCCCGGAGAAAATGCTTTATAAAATTATGAACATGTGCTTAAGAGCTAATGTAAAATGTCAGTTATCAATAGAGAGATACATTAAATGTGGTCTTGGAATATGTGGTTCTTGCGCATTAGATCCTAAGGGGTTATTGGTTTGTAAAGACGGCCCTGTTTTTTATGCTGAAGAACTTATTGGGACGGATTTTGGAAAATGCTATTCTCTACCATCAGGAGCTAAGATTGTAATAAGATAGGTGGTTCTAATGGTTGCATTATTAGAAACATCGGTTTCGAATTTAAAAATGAGAACACCGGTTCTTTTAGCTTCAGGAGTTTTGGGTTCAAGTTACGGTACAATAAATAGGGTAATTGAGGAAACCTTGGTTGGAGCTATTGTAACTAAAAGCTTCACTAAAGAACCACGTAACGGATATTCTACACCAATAGTTGCTTATGTTAAATCAGGGTTATTGAATGCTGTAGGTTTAGCTAACCCTGGATACAAGATGTTGAAGGAGTTACTAAGGAATGTTTCAAGAGATATTCCAATAATTGTTAGCATAGCTTCCTCATCCCCTCAAGAATTTGCAGAAATAGCAGAATACGCTGAAGAAGCAGGGGCTAACGCCGTAGAACTTAACTTAAGCTGTCCCCATGTTAAAGGGCATGGTTTAGAGGTAGGACAGGATCCAGTATATGTTGGAAAAATAGTGGAAAATGTTAAGTCCGTCTCTAATATTCCAGTTTTTGTAAAACTTGGTTATTCAGATAAAGTTGTCGAAGTTGCTAAAAGAGCTGAAAAGGCTGGTGCAGACGCTATTGTAGCTATAAATACCATTAGAGCTATGGCTATAGATGTTTATGCTAAAAAACCTATATTATCAAATATTTATGGTGGTTTAAGTGGACCTGCAATACATCCTATTGCCGTAAGAATAGTTTATGATCTTTATAAAGTCGTTGAAATACCAATAGTAGGTGTTGGCGGTGTCATGGATTGGAAAGATGCTGTTGAGCTAATGCTAGCTGGAGCTTCAGCTATTGCAGTAGCATCTGCTATAGCTGTTAAAGGCTTGAAAGTAATAAATGAAATAGTTGAAGGTATTCAAAAATATCTTGAAAATGAAGGATTCGGAAAAGTATCTGACATAGTAGGTTTAGCACATAAGAATTAATTACTTACCTTACACTATTACATGTATTTTCTCTCTAGCTATTGCAATATAACCACATACTCTACATACAAGTGTGCCGTTAATATATTGTAAGGGATTACCGCATCGTGGACATATTCTGTAAGATACATTGAAATTTGACATACTCTCAGCACTCATAGTAATATATTTTACTCCGAGTAATATAAAGGTATTTGCTAATTACGGCTTGAATACTTTCACCAAACCCTCACTTGAATCCAAGTACACGCTAAAGTTAGCCAAGAAGTGAAACTCTATGGATTGTCGAAAATATTAATGACAGCCTGTCGAAATAATTACCCCTAAGTAGCTTTGCTTAAAAATGTATAATTTGGGGGTTGCGGAGGCGGGGGCAGAAACATTAGACTGTAGCTTTCTGTATCATTGTATGTCTTTCTATGTCTTTGTTGTTGGGTGTGTTGAGGCTCATAAATCTTATAAGCTTCTGTAGCACATGAATCTATTGGTGACTGCTGGGTTCCCGAGGGGAGCTAGGGCTCCCGTAGGTGGCTCAGCGGAGACCGTAATGAACCCATCCGTAGCAGACACAGAACGCTATAGTTTAATATATGAAGCTACGGATGAGGTGAACGGTAGTTATTTTCCTTTCCTATTCTCCCGCCTCTTTTTCCGTTACCTATGTTCTCCATAAATGTAAAGGTATATGGTATGTCCTATTCCGTTATCTATAATTTTAATTGTTTTCTTAGGTTTCCATCCTGGAATTTGGAATTCATGGGAAACAATTCTTGTTCCAGGTTTTAATTCTCTTTCAAACTTAGGCTTTAACATTTCATTAACGCTTGTAAGAAGGAAAAGTGTTACAACGGTGGCGTCCTTTAGGTTAATGTTAAACATGTCTCCATTTATTATTTCCGCTTTTCCTTCAAGTCCTAGTTCGGAAATTCTTTGCTTAGCTTGTTTTGCTAGGTCCTCTCTTATTTCTATGCCTATAGCTTTTTTCGCTTTAAACTCTTTAACAGCTGTTATAACTATTCTGCCATCCCCGGCACCTAAATCATAAACCACGTCCTCAGAAGATACCTGTGCTAATTCGAGCATTGCCTTTACTACGCCTTTAGGCGAAGGGACGTATGGAACAAGGTATCCTCTATAGTAGTATGTCATGGTTTATCAGCTTCATCCAGACTTTCTACTAAATGTTGTAGAGGGGCTCTGGGATTTAAAGGTTTAACATTATGGGCAAACTGCTTTATGAATATCGAGTTTGCTGCATCTTCACTTTTACGAAGCTAGCATACTCCTTGATAGCGTTGGCATAAACTTTTATGCCGAAAATTAAATCACTTAAACTAATAAATTCATTGCTACTATGTGAGAGGGCAGAATTGCCCGGACCATATGCTACAATGTCTTTGACTACATTGTAGAATAGGTTCATATCACTACTTCCATATTTTCTAAGTAACATGGGTTTCTTACCATTTTTAATAATTGCTCTCATAATAGCTCTTACTATCGGCATGTTGGGACTTACTCTTACTGGTTTAGTTATTCCTAAAGTTTTTACTGAACAATCGTTATTCTCTATAATGCTCTTTATCTTGCGATAGAACATGTTAAAATCTTCGTTCCACATTTTGCTTGGTGAAGGAACTCTTATATCAACATAGGCAATAAGTTTTTCAGGTAACTTATTGTATGAATCACCAGCCCGTATGAAGGTTATTCTAGCTTGAGGTATATCGTAAAATGTACCAGGAGCTTCTTTAGAAATCCTGCTCCATAAATTCAAGAATTTTTCATAGGCTGACATGTTTTGCATCGGTGATGCTGGATGTCCCCCTTTAGAGCTACATTCTATTTTTAAGTGAATACTTCCCCTATAGGCTATAACAACACCTATGGTGCTTGATGGCTCACCTATGATTATTGATGATGGCTTAAAACCTTTTGAAATAAGATATCGTGCTCCTCTACTATCACCTTCTTCACCAACTTCAGCAATAAAATGGACTCTTATTTTATCTTTGACATGGCTCTTTACGAGAGCTGCCCCAACAAGCATAGCGTATAGTGGTCCTTTAGCATCAACTGCCCCTCTTCCATAAATTTTTTCATCAACTACTTGAACATTAATTTCTCCGGGAACGGTATCTATGTGGGGAATTAGTGCAAGCTCTAATGGTCCATTACCATAAATTGCATGTAAGTTTCCAATTTCATCTACGTATACTTCCTCATATCCATAATTCTTAGCTAGCTTAGCAATGTAGTTTATAGCTTCAGCTTCCTTACCTGTTGGACTATATTTTCTAAGTAAGTTAGTGAATTCCTCTAGCAGCCTCTTCTTTTCCAATAGCATAGTCTATCACTGACACTAACCTTTCCATGTCACTGTATGTGATCATGTATGGCGGTAGAAGTCTTAAAACAGTTAACCCTGCTTTTAACGCAAGAACCCCATTTTCTTGGAGAGTTTTGAGAACATTCGTTGGCGGAACTCTAAGTTCAAGACCTACCATGTAGCCTAAGCCTTTAACAACTCTAACAAGTTTGTGTTTCTTAGCTACTTCCTCAAGTTTCCCGCGAAGTACTTTAGAGTTTTCACCCACTCTTTCAACAACATTATCCTTAATGAATGCCTTAATACCTCCTATTAATGCAGCGCATGCTAAAGGGTTTCCACCATGTGTTGTTCCATGTTCTCCTGTTTCGATTTCTGAAACAAGCCAGTCCCTTGCTGCAACAATGCTTACAGGAAAGCCTCCTGCAATTGCTTTTCCTGCTGTTATTATGTCTGGTTTTGTGTTGTAGTGTTGGTGTGCCCATGTTTTACCTGTTCTACCAAAACCACTCTGAACCTCATCAAAAACAACAACACAACCAACCTCATCACATTTACTTCTTATTGTCTTAAGGAATTCTTCAGAAGCCACAGCTAAGCCTCCTTCACCTTGAACAACTTCAACAATAACTGCTGCTACATCTTCTGTAACAAACTTTTCAACATCATCTACACTATTGTATTTTAGGAAAATCACATCACTTGATTCTGCAAAAAATGGTTTACGATATTTGGGATTCCACGTTACTAAAAGCGAACCCAGCGTTCTACCATGAAACGAGTTTCTAAAAGCAACAACCTTTTTTCTATGTGTTACTTTTTTCGCTAGTTTTAAAGCTAATTCTACAGCTTCCGTTCCACTATTCTGGAAGAAAACGTTTCTTAAGTAAGGTGGAAGAATTTTATCTAACATTTCTAAGCATTGATCCCTAACATTGCTTTCAAAAGCAAGCGGCGTCACCATGATTTTTCCAAGCTGTCTTTTTATTTCTTCAATAACGTAAGGATTACTATGACCTAAGAAAGCAGCACCATGGCCTGTGTGTACATCTAAGTACTTGTTTCCTTTATCGTCCCATACGTATTGCATGAACCCCTTAACTATTTTTATTCCATGTGTTGAGTAGAATCTTATTAAATTAGCTATTTTTTAGCCACCTCCACTAAATAATTAACAATCATTTTTGATACGTCTTTACCACATACTCTAACAGTGTTTCTATATTCCGTCACGCCGTTTACTTCATCAACTAAGTAACCTCTTATAGGGTCTTCAAAAATATCTACACCTAAGACTCCTCCACCTACAGCTTTTGCTGCTTTTAACGTTAATTCCTCTAATTCATTGTCGATTTTAGCGCAAACGGCTTTGCCACCTAATGCCGTATTTGTTTTCCAATATGATGAAACCCTGTATATGCCTAACGGCACACTATCACCTATAGCGAAAATTCTAAGATCCCTCCCTGGCTTTCTAACATATTCCTGTAGATAATATATTTTGTACTGAGGATTTTGCATATACTCTCTATGTTCTAATATCGATTCTAAAGAATCCCTATCGGAAACTTTAGCTATTAACCTACCCCAACTTCCGATTATTGGCTTAACTACTAAGGGATACCCTAGTTTCTCAGCTGCTTTAAGAGCTGCCTCTTTAGTGAAAGCAAAAAGCGTACGTGGTGTAGGTATGTTGTGTGCTATAAGCTTCATTGTCGTATAAAGTTTATTTCCGGTAACTATTAGGGTATATGCACTATTTACTACAGGGACTCCTTTTTCCTCATAAAAAATAGCTGAAGCAACTGCTCTACTATGGCTTACACATCTATTTAATGCTACATCTACCTCTGGAAGTTTAGAGTTAGGGTCTAGAAAAAACGACGTTACATGGAATAATATGGGCTCATGTCCTAATTCTCTTATTGCTCTAACTAAGTCTTTTTCCTCCCATCTTATTACATCATATATTACCGCTATTTTCAACTACTCTCCCCAATCCTCACCGACATTTTCAGCTAGTCTCAAAGCGAAATTACCATTAGAATCCTTGTATACCTCAAGCTGTGCCCCGCATTCCTCATGTTCAACTATTTCGCCAGGTAATACATCATCTGGTACCTCTACTTCGCCTCCACATAGTGGACATTGAAGCCTTATGGGCATGGTTTTTCACCTTTTGTGAAAACTTAGGGTTCGAAATTTTTAAAGCATTCCTATAATAATATAGTACGTATTTCGCACCTTAAAGGTACATTTTTTAGAACATTTCAATGGCTAATTTTTGGATGCTGTACTAACGTTCATCGGCGTTTACAGTCTTACATTAAGAACTATCATTGTATTTGTGTCGCTAACTCCTCTAATACTTCTAATTTCATCTACTATACTGTTTAGAGCACTTATGCTATCTCCTCTTAAAACAACAAGAATATCATAGTTACCTGTAATTTCGTAAACGTGGTCTACTCCGTGAAGTTTAGCTATTTTTGCTGAAATATCTGGTGTCGAATACTGTGGGAGAATTTTTATTAGAACTATAGCTCTTATTTCGTTTTCAAGAGAGTATTCTATAGTGAACCTCCTTATAATACCATATCTTATTAATCTGTTTATTCTCTTACGTATTGCTGCTTCGCTTAAATTTAGTTCCCTAGCAATATAGGTGTAAGGTGTTCTAGCATTTCTCTTAAGCATTTCAAGAATCTTCTTATCTGTTTCATCAACATAGTAAGCCATACTACTCAATCACCGTCCCCTTTTCTTTAAGAGCATCACCTACAGGGTCTTCTGCTAATCCCGAGGATATTATTGCTTTCTCTACACCGGCTTGTACAGCTTCTGCAGCCATTAAAATTTTCCTATTCATACCTAACCCTATTTTCTTGAAAACCTCTTGAACCTCGAATGCTTTTATCTTAGATAGTATTTTACCTTCCAATATGACTCCCTCGACATCGCTTAGGAGGATTAGCCTATGAGGCTTAAGGAATTTAGCTATAATTGCAGCGGCTTGGTCTCCGTCAACGTTTAGGAGTTCTCCATTGGTACCATAGGCTATTGGAGCCACTACTACAAGAAATCTTTCATTAAGGAGACTGTTTAGAAGATCTACATTTACGTTAATTATTTTCCCTGTATATCCTCCAGGTATGAATCTTTTCCTACCTCTCTCATCAATTATTATTATTCTTTCCTTCCTTTTTGCATAAAGGAGTTTTCCATCAACTCCTGACAATCCTATTGCTTTAATTCCTCTTTTGAGTAAACCACTAACTATTTCCTTATTTATTTTACCTGCCATAACCATTACGTATATTTCCAACTCCTTCTCGTCAGTATACCTGCTTCTAACACCGCTTGGTGAAATAACAAATTTCGGCTCTATTCCGAACCTTCTTGAATACTCTGTTACTATATTTCCTCCTCCATGAACAAATACTATCTCATGGTTTTTACTATGCTTAGCTAGGCTATTTAAGAGATTATTAAGGTTCTTATCTAATACGTTTCCACCAGCTTTAATAACTAGTTTCAATTTCACGGCCTCAGCGGAGGTGGTTCTAAACCTTCTCTTTCATCAAAACCCATCATTATATTGAATGACTGAACAGCTTGGCCTGATGCTCCCTTCATTAAATTATCTATTGCTGCTATTGAAATTATTCTACCAACTCTCTTATCGATAGCAAAGCCTACATCAGCATAGTTGCTTCCGACAACAAACTTTGTATCAGGGTATCTAGTGAGACCTCCTCTTACTATTCTTACGAAGGGTTCTTTAGCGTAGCTTTTTGCAAAAGCTCTCCAAACAACCATTTCACTAATGCTTTCATCGATACTCCATGTATAAGCTGTAGCTAAAGCTCCTCTAACATTACTTACAGCGTGAGGGCTCATTCCAATTTTCATTTTTCTACCCGCGATTCTTGAGAGTTCTTGTTCAACTTCAGCTACATGTCTGTGTCCTTCAACACTATATGGTCTAATGCTGTTTTCTTTTTCAGAATGTATTCTCCCAGGCGCAGGTTTAGCGCCTCCTTCACTACTACCTGCTTTAACGTCAACCACTATATGGTTTAAATCAATAAGTTTCTCCTTAACTAAAGGTATTAGTGCAAGTAGAGATGCTGTAGCATTACAACCAGGTGATGCTATTAAAGAAGCGTTTTTAAGCTCTTCTCTGTGAAGCTCGGGCATACCATAAACTGCTTTTTCTAACAGATCAGGGTATGGATGTTCATATCCATACCATAGCTTATAGTCCTTAGGATTTTTTAGTCTAAAGTCAGCGCTCAAATCAACAACTTTCAACCCTATTTCTAAAAGCTTAGGTACATACTTTATAGAAACCCCATGTGGTAAGGCTAGGAACACTACATCTGATTTATTAGCTATTTCATCGATGTTTATTGGCGAGAAGTTTAGCTTATAATAGCCTCTTAAGTGTGGATGTACATAATGCACAGGTTTTCCAGCATATTCTCTTGAAGTAGCATATGTTACTTCAACATGTTTATGTATTGTAAAAATTCTTAGAAGTTCTCCTCCAGTATACCCCGAAGCACCTAAAATTGCTACTCTAACCATTATTGTTCACCCAAAATTTCTTTAGCCTTAAGTATTATAGTGTTTGTTACTTCTGTTGTTCGTGTGAAACCACCTAAATCTTGCGGTAAAACCTTGGCCTCTTCTACGGTATATCTTATAGCTTCCTCTATTGCACCATACATTCTCTTTAACTTAGTATCTCTAAATCTTTCTCCAAGCCAATTTAGCATTAAAGCTGCAGCTTTAATTTCACCTATAGGGTTAGCTATACCCTTTCCTGCAACTGAAATTGCTGTTCCATGAACTGGTTCAAAAGCAGCATGATTATCTCCAATTTGCGCTGAACCGCATAAGCCAAGTCCGCCTACAATTCCTGCTACCAAGTCTGAAAGTATGTCACCGTAAAGATTAGGGGTTACCATAACATCAAAGAGATAAGGTCTTTTCACAAGCTTATAAGCTGCAGCATCAACTATAACTTCGTCTGTTACAATATCTGGATATTCCTTTGAAATTTCAAAGAAAATATTTCTAAAGAGGCCATCGGTTTCCTTTAGAATGTTTGCTTTATGAACAACTGTAACCTTCTTCCTACTATGCTTTTTAGCATAATCAAAAGCGAATCTAACTATTTTTTCCGTAGCTTCTCTAGTTATTATTCTATAAGTTACGGCTCCTTCAGGGATTTTTTCTTCAACACCGGAATATGCTCCTTCAGTGTTTTCCCTAATAACCACTACATTTAAGTCTTTAAGCGAAATACCCTTATAGCTTCTAAAAGGCCTAACATTAGCATAAAGACCAAGTTGCTTCCTTAACCAAACATTTACGCTCCTATACGTTCCTGGTCCAAGAGGAGTGGCTATGGGCCCTTTGATTAAAGCATCAGTTTCCTTTATGATCTCAAGAGCGTTGTCTTCAATTGTTTTACCTGTTTCTTCGTAGTACTTAAGGCCGGCTTTAATGTTGACGTATTCTGCATTAAAGCCTATTTCGTTTAGTAACCTAATTGCCTCTCTAACTATTTCCGGTCCTACGCCGTCTCCTTCAATCACCGTTATTTTATACTTTCTTCCCATGGGAAAACACCGTGTTTTCTATAGTACTCGATAACTCCTCCTTCGAGAATTATTTCCATTATTTCCTGGGGATACGGCTTAAATTTGAAGCGCAAGTTTTTAGTTATGTTCCTTACTATTCCTTTTTCCAAGTCTACTTCTAAAATATCTCCTTCATCTGTTTCATCATATACTTTCGGAGCTATTATTACTGGTAACCCTATGTTTATTGAGTTTCTGAAGAATATTCTAGCGAAAGACTTAGCAATTACTGCCCCTACGCCGGCGAGTTTTAAGAGTCGTGGTGCATGCTCCCTGCTTGAACCATATCCGAAGTTTCTTCCAGCAACGATAATGTCTCCTTTCTTAACATTCTTTGCGAAATTAGGGTTTAGGTCTATTAAAACATACTGTACTAGTTCGTTAAGGTTTTGAGTTTTAAACTTGTATCTTCCAGGTATGATATTGTCCGTGTTTACGTTATCTCCAAACTTCCAAACACGACCCTTAATAATCATAGCTTATCACATCTTAAATCCTTCTTCTCTCTTAAAAGAATTCCTTTGGATCAGATATTTCACCTTTAATTGCAGAAGCAGCGGCGGTAGCTGGTGATGCAAGATACACTTTACTTGTTCTATCTCCCATTCTGCCTGGGAAATTTCTATTAGATGTTGAAATAGCTACTTCTCCTGGTCCAAGAATTCCCATGTGTGCGCCTACGCAAGGACCACATGTTGGAGGGCCTATTGTGCATCCTGCTTCAATCAGTATGTTAGCTAAACCTGTTTCAATAATTTTCCTGTAAATACTTCGTGATGCTGGAATAGCTATGCATCTAACATTTGGGGAAACCTTTTTTCCTTTAAGAATTTTAGCTACTATGTAGAAGTCTTCAAACCTACCATTAGTACATGAGCCTATAAAGACTTGGTTTATTTCTGTACCTTCGACTTCACTTACGGGTTTAACATTATCCACGTTGGGCGGCACAGCTACTTGAGCTTCAAGATCTGAAATATCATAGGATAATTCATCAACGTATTCAGCGTTAGGATCCGGAATTACCTTCATTATTTCGCCTTTAACTCTAGGTTTTAACCATTCAATGGTTTTTTCATCAACCGGTATTAGCCCGGCTTTAGCGCCTATTTCAACAACCATATTGGTTAATGTCATCCTGGAATCGATGCTCAACTCTCTAATTACTTTACCATGAAACTCTATAGCCATGTAGTTTGCTCCGTCACTACCTAAAGAACCTATTATATGTAAAACAACGTCTTTACCCATGATCCAAGGCTTCCTTTTTCCTTCAATAATTATCTTAATTGTCTCTGGTACTCTAAGCCATATTTTACCTGTAACCATAGCTATTGCCGCATCTGTGCTTCCAACACCTGTTCCAAAGGCTCCAAAAGCACCATGAGTTACAGTGTGTGAATCAGCTCCTATAATTAACATTCCAGGCTTAATGTGGCCGTATTCTGGAAGTATTTGATGGCAAATGCCGTGACCTACATCGTAAATTTTTATCTCATGCTTTTTAGCAAAAGCCCTCATAACCTTATGAACTACTGACATGCCTACTGCAGGACTTGGTGCCGCATGGTCTATTATGAAAATAACTTTTTTCTTATTGAAAATAGCTTCTTTACCTAACTCATTTCTCATAACATCTATGGCTAAAAGCGCTGTACCATCGTGCGCAAAAACGAGATCCACGTTTGCTACCGTGAATTCTCCTGCTGAAACCTTTTTACCGGAAGCATATGTGAGTATTTTTTCAGCCATAGTTTGTCCGTGCATTTTCTACGAGTCCTCTCAAATGCGCTGGTAAGCGGTTTCTGTATTTTTCAACAACTTCTGGTATATGTTTTTTAACCAGCATTAACATTTCAACATCAGTTAAAGGCATTGTCCTTCCAGATTTAAATATCTCAAGTATTTCCTCATATAGTCTATTAAGTCTCGGATCATTCTTTAAACTAAGCCACCCGTTTGATCCGAAAACTGAAGTAAGCCAGTAAGTTATTCCTGCCCTTCCAGAATATGGGGTTATAGCTATAGTGTAGGGAACACCTAATACAGTATTTGGATCGTATGGTAGGTATACTTGTGGGTTTTTCATGAGTCCGTCAATATGTATT
>CAYOTT010000027.1:0-13210 GCA_964406965.1 uncultured Desulfurococcales archaeon
TTGACTACATAGCATCTCAATCCCCAATACCGCTAATTAACATTATTGACTCCTTGGCTGAAGAATTAAAGAAGAACAGTATAGGTAAAATTGGTTTGCTTGGAACAAAATTTACATTAACATACGGCTTCTATGTTAAAGGACTTAGAAAGCATGGGATAAACGCTATAGTTCCTGATTTAAAAGATGTGGAGATAGTTAACAGGATAATTTATGATGAACTAACTAAGGGTATCGTTAAGGATTCTTCGAGAAATATGCTTTTAAAGATTATTGAAAAACTCGTTAAGGAAGGTGCTGAAGCAATTGCCTTAGCCTGCACTGAGCTTCCACTAATTCTGAAGGAAAACATGGTTAATGTAAAACTTTATGATACAGCAAAAATACATTCAATAAAAGCTTTAGAATATGCATTAAATACTAGTTAGTGAATTTCTAAATGTCAAATAAGGTTTTGAGAAAAAGAGAAGTTTAGTGTACGGAAAAATATTTTAGCTTCCCCATACGCCGCTTGATAGGTCTATTTCTTTTTCTGTTTTAGCAACTATTATTGTTCCAGCAAGGTCTCCTGTTACGTTAACCATAGTTCTTCCCATGTCCAGTATGACGTCGATTCCAGCAATCATACCGTAAGCTAGTGCTACACTAGGATCGGTTAATGGTAAACCTACTGCCTCAAGAACCATAGCCAACATTATTAGTCCTGCTCCAGGGACACCCGCAGTACCTATTGACGCTAGAACAGCTGTTAACACTATCAGTAACTGCTGAGTTATGTTTAACGGTATTCCTAACGCATTAGCTATGAATATTGTTGATATTGCCTGATACATTGCTGTACCGTCCATGTTTATTGTTGCTCCTAAAGGCAGAGTGAATGAGTAAATTGACCTACTTATTCTAAAGTTCTCTTCAGCAGCAGTCATTGTTACAGGCAATGTTCCTGAACTGCTTCTAGTAACGAAAGCTGTTAACATAGGCTCTTTTGCTCCCTTAAGGAACTTTATAATGCTTAGTTTGAAGGCCGTTAGTAAGCTACCGTACACTAAGAATATGTGGATGAAGAGGCCGACATAGAGGGCAACAACTACTATAGCTAATGGTCCAAGAACTCCTGGGCCATGCTTAGCTACAACGTAGCCTATTAACGCAAACACACCTATTGGTGCGTACTGCAGTATTCCCCTTACAATCTTATACATTGTTTCAGCTAGTCCATCAAATATGCTGAAAAGTGTTGTAGCGGCTTTAGAAATTCTTTCAACCTTACTTTCCCTTAGATAAGCAATAGCTATGCCTAAGACTATTGCGAAGAATATTATTTGAAGCACTTTACCCTGTGTTAAAGCAGCAAACGGGTTAGTGGGAATAATGTTTAGCAGAACCTCTACAGGTGATGGCGGAGGCTTCACAGTTACCTCCTTAGCTTCGCCTGCTAGCTGTAATCCAATGCCGGGCCTGAATAGGTTTGCCATGGCCAGCCCTATTACTACAGCCATAGCTGATGTAACTAGATAGTAGATGATTATTTTAACACCTACTTTACCTAGTCTTGCAGGTGCAATGCTTGCAGCGCCGACAACTAGTGAAAACAGCACTATGGGCGCCACTATCATTTTTAGAAGTCTAATGAACAAGTCGCCTAAAGGCTTCAAAGCAGCTATCGGTTCCCCGATGAGAGCGCCGAGAATTATTCCTAGGATGAAGCCGATAGCTATTTTATAAATTACAGGAAATCTAAGGTATGCTCTTAAGAGGCTCACAAAGTGACACCCAGAACCTATTAAACTATAATGTTAATAATGTATTGATATAACATAAATTTTACGTATAGAAACATTTATTAGACAGTATTTTTCAATCCGGAGCAATTAATGCATTGTAAATGTTTCAAACCAAGCCTAAATTCTTCGCATTCAACAAATAAGAGGCTGCAATATTTCTTTAAAATATTTTAGTTAAAAACTATATACTTAAGGCAGAGTTAAATGAATTTTCTTAGTTAAAGAGAAGCCTGTTGGTTATTGGTGATGTAGTATGGTGAAAAGCAGAGACTTAGTTTACTACGTTTATGAAGATGAAATTACTGAACGCCCACCTCTACACTTTGAAAGTGTAGAAAAAGAGCATGAAGCAAAGCTTGGAGATATTCTCCTAGGTCACGGATGGGTTTCTTTATGGGAAGACTGGTTCTACAGTGGAGGTCCTTTTAGAAGACTTAAAAGCGAAAGCTTACGCGAATGGGTTGAAAGATTAGATGTAGAATCAGGGTATGATTGGCCAAGAATAGATGATGTAGTAGAGTCTTGTGCTAAAGGCTTCTGGGACAATATTGAGCCTTTTAAAGACAATGGATTATTTATTGTCTTCGAAGTTATTGGGCCTACCGAGCATGCCGAATATTCTATGATGCCTCCTAGGCCTGAATCCGGGTTTAAATATGACTTAGCATACCATAGTTTAGATTTCGCTAAGCTGCTTTTGCTAAATAGGAGGAAAGCTATTAAACTATACGATATTCTTGCGAAATACGCTTTAGAAGTAATAAAATATGCTAGGGAATTAGACATAGTTGACGCTATTAGAGTAGCTGATGACGCATTTACATATACTGGCCCAATATATCCTAAGTGGTTTATTGAAAAACACTATCTCAAATGGCATAAAATATTCACTGATACTATAAAATCTAAGGGCAAAATAGCCATTTTACATTGTGACGGAGATGTTTCTTCAATTAATTTCATAGCTAAACTTGCGGAAATATATGATGGTTTACATCCTTTAGATTTGCAAAGTAAAAGCACTGTCAAAGCAGCTTTAAAATGGGCTAGTAAGGTTGCTGAAGTTAGGAAAACTATTGAGTGGAAACCTGTTTTTCATACGGGAATGTCCATAGATCTCATAATTAGTGAAAACGTAGATGTAAAGGGATTTCTCACTACGGTTAAAGCTTTTCTAAAAGCTCATGGTAAGAGAAAGCTCGTACTAAGCGTAACCCATAGACCATATCCTGGTAGAAGCTTTAGTGAAGAACATGCTTTAGCTAAGGTTAATGCTGTTAGAAAGCTTCTGGGATTAAATGAGGTTACTCTTTAATTTTCATTCCGAATTTTTCTTCAACAAGCTTCTTATTTTCACTAAGCCGTCATATGCGTCTTTACCATATGCGTCAGCACCTATTTTCTTAGCGAATTCCTCTGTAATTGGTGCTCCACCTACAATAACAATGTACTTGTTTCTTATGCCTTTACTTTCAAGTAGCTTAATCACTTTAGCCATGTTCAACATTGTTGTAGTTAGGAGTGCTGAAATAGCTATTACATGGGCTTTGTGTTTTTCAGCTTCTTCAACAAATTTCTCAGCAGGTACGTCAACACCTAAATCTACTACTTCAAACCCTGAAGCTTCAAGAAGTGTAGCGACAATAGTTTTACCTATGTCGTGAACGTCGCCTTCAATAGTTCCAATAACTACTTTGCCTAAGGATTTTGCTTCTCTTTGAGCAGCAAGTTTAGCTTTAAGATATTTATTAAATATTTCCTTGAAAATATCTGCTGCAAAAACAAGTTCAGCTAAAAAGTATTCTCCACGCTCAAACTTTCTACCTATTTCCTCCATGGCAGGTCTTAATGCTTTCTCAAGAACTTCACTAGCACTATGTTTCCTCAATGCTTCCTCAATTAATTTCTCAAGCTCTCCCACATCTAACTCTTCAAGATTCACCATAAGCTGCCTTATTTTCTCTAATATCTCCATGAAGCAGCACCGTTATAACAAATGTGTTAAAGGGAAAATAAAAACATGTCCCACTTTAAATATTAACTCAAATCTTAAGCGCATTCTTGGTTATTATACGGTGCTTATCGTTGAGAATGTTTTTAAAGGTGTACTTCTACTAATCAAAAGGTGCACCCTAAGAGGTGTAGTTTTCCGTGAAAAAACCTGTTGTTTTCGGAGCATTAGCAATATTACTTTTAGCAATCATCGTGCTAGGTTTAGCTTATGAGAGCTTTAATTTAGCATCGCCAACAACTACAGTTACCCTTACGCCTAAGGAAATAACCATTACTGACACTTTAGGTAGAAACGTAACAATACATTATCCCGTTGAAAAAGTTGTTGTATGTGATGATTTAGTAGCTGAACTTGTTCAGTTAATTGGAGCCGCTGACAATGTTGTGGGCATTGAGCCAAGTATTAAGGATAGAGGATATTTCCCTAAAATGACTGATAAACCTATTGTAGGTAGTCAGTTTAGAGATTTAAACTATGAGCTCATAGTTGAGCTTGAGCCAGACGTAGTTTTACTTATGGACGTAGGCCCTGTAGCTAAGGTAATAGAGAAGCTTAGTAAAATAGGGGTTAAAGCGATTGTTATAAGTATTAGGCCTGAGAAAATACCTGAAACAATAGAGCTTCTAGGTAAAATGTTTGGTAAAGAGGAAAGAGCTAAGGAGATTATTGAATGGTGGAATAATAAGTGGTCACTGCTTGAAGAAAGAATTTCATCAGCAAATTCTAAAGTGAAGCTTAAAGCTTTCGTTGGAATGGGGTTTAGTCCTACAGATAAATTACCGACGCAAACATGGGGTAAGTTAGCTAATTGGAACTACATTTTTGAACGACTAAGTTTAGTTAATATTGCTTCTGAAAAACTTAAAACACATGGAGAAGTAGATTTAGAGTTCGTTATTGAAGCAAACCCTGACATTATAATTATAGGTGATTGGTCCGATGTTTGGCTAGGATACACTAAGAACTCTACTGAATTAGCTGAGAAAATGATTGAAGTAGTTCTTAAAGACCCTGTTTTAAAGGATGTTAGTGCTGTGAGAAGAGGTAAAGTATATGCTATGCATTACAGTATGCTTCTAAGCTTTAGATCAGTTATTGGAGCATACTATTTAGCTAAAGTAGTATATCCCGAGCTTTTCGAAGACGTAAATCCTGATGAAATACATGAAGAGTATTTTGAAAAATGGCTTGAAGTACCCTATAAGGGAATATGGTTTTACCCTGAGCCATGGGGTGAATAGTTTATGGTTACCTATAGAAGCATTTTGAAGAAAGCTTTTGAAGAACCCTTAACCAGGGAGGAGGCTTTATTCCTATTTAAGAAGATAAACAGTTACGATAGGTTAATGGAGCTTCTCAAAGTAGCTAGTAAAGTTAGAGACAATGAAGTGGGTAGGAAAGTTAAGCTAATGGGATTTATAGCTTCAATAACTCCATGCACTGTGGATCCACCTTGCAGATACTGTTTTAGATGGAGTAATCCAAAGCTTTTCACATGGGAAGACGTATTATCTGATGAAGAACTTAAAGCAGCAATGGAAACTGTTGAATCTAAAGGGCTTAGAAGAGTTGAGTTAGGCGGAGGAACATTCCTAGGTGAAGAAGGACGCAAAACAACATTACGTAAAGCTGAAATTGCATGTAAAGCTTCTAGGAAAGTAAGTGTTTGGATAAATAATGGTCCATCATATAAACCAGAGGATGTTTACGAGTTAAAGAAGATAGGTGTCGAAGGAATAGCTTGTAACTTTGAAACAACTAGTAAAAGCAAGTATAGAAGACTTAGGCCAGGTCTCAATCTTAAAGCGAGAATGGAGATTGTTGAGGAAACCGAGAAAGCAGATTTAGGAATAGATAACACATTAATGATAGGCTTAGGGGACTGGCATACTGTGAAGAAACCATATCGTGAGTGGGTAGACTTTCTATTCTACTTCGCCAAATTCAGTAATTTAAGGATAATGGAAATACATCCGTTTAGGCCAATAAGGAATTCTCCCGTGCAAAAAATGCCTTCGGGTTCAGAGTTTGAAACAGTGAAAGCAATAGCTATTGCTAGACTAATTTATAGAAGCATTGACATTAGCGGAGCTCAAAGCATTTTAGGATTACTGGCTGGCGCTAACTTAATAATGCATGTTTACCCGATAACCAAGAGTTTTAGAGCTTGGGGTAAGCATCCAATGTATAGTTCTAGAGTTGAAAGAGTTTTCGGGAACATTGTTGTTGTCGATAACTTCTATGAAGTTACGAGGAATGCTAGGGAAATGGGTTTTGAAATAGAATTTTAGAAGGTAATGTGGTATGAGTTCTTTAGCTGAAAAATATAGGGGGCTTGTTAGGAGAAGAATTTTGTTTCTGTTTTTTCCTGCTAACAGTATTGCTCATGTTAATGGTTGTTTCGGTATGTGTTGGTACAGCTAGTATTTCATTATCTGAAGTAGTTAAAGCTATAGTGTTTCCTTTAGCTTCTGAAAAGTTTAGAGTAGATTATTTTGCGGTTAATATTGTTTGGAATCTTAGATTACCTAGGGTAGTAATGGCTGTTCTTGCTGGAGCATGTTTTGGAGTTGCTGGATGCATATTACAGGTTGTTCTTAGAAACCCTCTTGCATCCCCTTATACTGTAGGTGTTGCTTCATCGGCTGCTTTTGGAGCTGCTTTAGCAATAATTTTGGGTGCCGGAATTACGGGGTGGTGGGGTCAAGTGATGATATATAAGAATCCGTACTTTATTGTCGCTAATGCTTTCGCAATGTCTATGGTTTGTTCCTTAGCGATAATGGTTCTTTCATTTTACAAAGGTGCTTCACCTGGAACAACGGTACTTGCTGGAATAGCTATGACATATATTTTCTCTGCTCTAACATCTTTACTTCAGTATTTTGGGACAACGGAGCAAGTGGCTGCTGTTGTTTTCTGGACTTTCGGCAATTTAGGTAAAGCCAGATGGTTTGATATAGTATTAACCTTCTTTGCTCTCTTAACCTTAGCTCCCGTAACCTATTTTCTTTCAAGCAGCTATAACGCTGTTTTAGCTGGTGATGAAGTTGCCGCTAGCTTAGGGGTTAATGTTAGAGCTTTAAGAATAGTTTCGTTAGCTATGGCTTCCCTACTTACAGCAACACCAATTTCCTTCGTTGGAACAATAGGTTTTATAGGGTTACTTGCCCCCCACATTGCCAGAATGACTATAGGCTCTGATCATAGGTTCTTAATACCGTCTTCGCTACTTACCGGTTCTATTCTGCTTTTAGCTGCAGACACTATTGCTAGAATAATTGTTTCACCCTTAATACTTCCAGTAGGAATAGTTACAGCGTTCATGGGTGTTCCCCTCTTTCTCTACCTGCTTTTAACTAGGAGGGAAAGGTATTGGTGAAAATAGAGGTTTTAGGTGTAAGCTTCAGTTACGATAGCTTAAAAGCATTAGACAATGTTACGTTCACCGTGAACCCCGGTGAAGTAGTTAGTTTACTAGGGCCCAACGGCTCTGGGAAAACAACTCTTTTAAAATGTATTTGCAACATTCTTAAACCTAAAGTAGGAGTAGTTACGATAGATGGTAGAAGCATTCAGGTTTATAGTAGAGCTGATGTAGCTAAAATAGTAGGGTATGCTCCTCAAATAGAGGATTCGAAGTTTCCTTTAACAATTTTTGAATGGGTTCTTTTAGGTAGAAAACCGCATATGGGAATAGCTCCTATGGAAAAAGACATTGAAATTGTTGAGAAAACCATTAGGGAGCTTGGTTTAGAGAAGCTAGCTTTTAGGAAAGTAAATGAGCTTAGCGGTGGCGAATGGAGAAAAGCAGTTATTGCTAGAGCTTTAGCTCAGCAACCCAAAGTACTGCTTCTAGATGAACCAACAAATCACCTAGATCTTAAACACCAAATAGAAGTTCTTAAGCTAATAAGAAACCTTGCTTACAAAAGAAAAATAGCTGTCATTATGGCAACACATGACATAAACCTCGCATTAAGGTTTTCAGATAAAATAGTCGTTCTAAATAAAGGAAAAATAGTTTTCTGCGGGTCTAGGAGAGAAGTTAAACCTGGAATAATTGAGAAAACATTTGAAGTGAAAATAGAGGTAATAAGGGATAGTGAAGGAGATTTCATAGTTATTCCTAAAACACGATAGTTACATTTATTAGCGAATTTATGGTGTTCAAAGATTTCCTAAAAATAGTTAAGAACATATTTTTGAATTAGAACATATTCTTACGGGCGTAATAGTTAGTGGCTGAAACAGCAATACGCATTTATGTTTTAGGTAGGAGGAAGGATAGGTTTTCTTGGAAAGTGTTTCCTCCAAAAGTTTTTAAGAAGGAAAATGTTGAAGAAGAACTTCCGGAAAGCATTAAGAGATCTTGGGTTAAAAAGAGAAATGCTTTCTACATACGATCAGAACAGGAACTTATAGAAACTATAAAGTATTTGTCGAATATGCTAGTTAAAATGCGTAAAGAGAAAAAATAGTGTTACAATCAAACAGTACGGTTCATACTTAGAAAAACACTAATGTAGTTTAAACTATCTCGCCTATGCTATGGTAATTGCTTCGCAATGAACACTTAAAATATAGTCTTTTTACCTTCAAACGCGTTATTATTAACAGGTGCTTATATGCGATGCTTCGTGAAGAAGCAGTTGACTGGTTTGAGGAAGCAAAGGTTGATTATGAGCGTGCTTTGAGATCTCTTAGGGATAGAGATTATAGTTTAGCATGTTACATGTGTCATCAAGCAATAGAGAAAGCATTTAAAGCAGTAATGATAGGGTTAAAGCATAAAAGACCCCCTCACGCTCATGACTTAACGTTTCTCTATGAAAACATTAGGGATATTGTTAAATTATCTAGTGAAGTGGAAGAGTCTTTACCTGAAATTTCACAATACTATGTTACGGCAAGATACCCTAATGCTGGGTTAAAAAGGCCTTCACTAAGCTTCAGTAAAGTGCAAGCTGAAAAAGCACTTGAGGTAGCAAGAAATGTTCTTGAAAAAGTTGAGAAAACACTTACTACCTAAGAATGTAGCTGAGGCATTAGAAAACTTCGTTAAAGAAGTTAAAGGAAAATATGATGATGCAGAAATTTATCTTTTCGGAAGCTACGCAAGGGGGACATGGACTGAAGACAGCGACATAGATGTAATAGTTGTTTCAAAGTATTTTGCAAAAATGAGTGCTGAGGAAAGAGTTAGGATTCTTAGAAAAATGGCTTCAAGAAAAACACCTTTTCAAATACTAGCATATACTCCAAAGGAATTCTATGAGGCAAAAAGAAAAAGCATTGCACTGCAGGATGCAGAAGAATACTGGATAAAACTAGTATAAGTCATGTATTTCATCATAATAGTAAATTATGTCGGAGCCAATATTATACTGCCTCTATAACTAACACTATTTTCAAAGTTTCCTTATCAATGAAAACATCGACTATATGAGGTACTCCAGGGCTTGGATCATACCAGTGAACTATCCAGCAGTAATGGTCTTTGCCATCTATGGGTTTTCCAGCTATGCTTCCGCCAAGTCCTTTTGGTTTCCAGTTTTCGTCAACCATGTAAACCACGCCGTCTGATGACAAATACGCTTTTATAACCTTATATTTAGCATTAGAATGCTGTTTAAGATAGTTTTGAACTCTAGGGTCTTGCTTAGATATTTCAGCTATTTTAGCATAATTTGTATGTGGAATTTGAAACATGTACGATAGCAAATATAATGCGATAATCAATGCAGCTATTAGAGCTATTGGAAACAGTTTCACCATAGCTTACCACTCATCTTTAACTACCATGATTGCTTAAAATAAAACTATTCTTTAGAACACTTTTGTTCTAAAAGCTAGAGCTTAAGCTTTGGTATAGAATTTAATGAAAACCTACTAACTACTGAAGACACATAACAGTTTATTTGAAATGTTTAAGTTTTAAAGTTATGTTGCATTGTTTAAGTTAAAAAAAAGTATGGGTTCTCCGCTGTTAAAACTTGATGACATGAGATCGCTAAGCAACATATCTATTCTATTGCGAAAACCTATGACTGCATAGTTTGAATCTAAAGGTCCAAACTTATTGAACATGTAGGTTCCTATTTCCACACCATGCTGTATAGTTGTCTTTTACATGTAAAGGATGTAACAAGTAGTGTAATGTATTGTTTTCGAAACCTACCAACTCGTATGCTATGGAGTTTTTGGGAGTATGGTTAGTATGGAGAGTAGCAGGATTGCAACAACACCCTGGTGCTGTAGCTTTTTAGTGAAAACATTAACAACAATACCTCCTCTTTTCTTTAACATGTAAGAAAGTATTATTGCTAATTTAGAGTTAAGAAAATAGCTATGAGAAGACATTAACAACTACATTAGAATAATAAGCTAAGGTTATAGCGTAAATTATTAAAGCTTTATTTAAGATTTAACCGCGACTAGAATACACGATTTAAATACTTTCCTATCTTTAATAGATTTATCATAAGCTAAAATATAGTAGAAAGTTTTAAATAATACTATAACTTCCAGTCTTACTAGGTTAGAGACCTTGGGAGAAATAGTTAAAGTTACGCGAAATTATCAGATAACAATTCCTGCTACTATAAGAGACAAGGTAGGTATTAAGGAAGGAGATTATGTGGAAATAGTTTATGATGAGAAGGAAAATGTTATCAAAATTGTTCCGTTTAAGAGGAAAAGGCTGACAATAAGGTTGGGAAGGGATGTTTCTGTTGAGGAAATAGAGGAGATTGTCGAGGAATTCTTAAATGAAGCTACTAGTTGATACGAACGTTTTAGTGTATGATACTGTTGAAGACAGTAGGCATCATGAGTTAGCGAAGAAAATAATTGATTCAGCTAAGGAACTTTGGCTACCTTCAATAGTTATTCACGAATACATTTGGGTTATGCTTAAACTGGGGGTTCACCCGGAGTTCCTAACGATGAAGATTCAAGAATATCTTGGGGACCGTAGAACAGTTTACATCGCTGAAGACCCTAAAGTACTATATAATGCTTTAAAGTTCCTTGAAGAGAACCGTGTAAACATTAGGGAAATCAACGACTTCATAATATTGTTTTCCGCTAAGCATTACAATTTAGCATTAGCTACATTCGATAGGAAACTGAAGGAAAACGCTTTATCTATAGGTGTTAGTGTTATCCCATAACTACCTTATACTATGCTTTCTTAAGAACCATTGCTTACTTTAAGAGTTCTAAGGAGAACCCCCAGCAAATCATTACCTACAGCACCTATAAACACAGCCTTATGCTCTAATTTGGAAACTCCAATTGCTAGATTGCTGAAGTACTTCCCGAATTGAGCTTCAATTTTTCACTCTTTCCTTCACTGATTCCGTAAAAACTATGTCGGCAAGTGTTTTCTCCTATACTGTAAATCTCTATTTTCGCTTTTCCACCTACCAGTATTGTGGTGGATATGTTTGCCTTACCTTATTGTCTGGATCATCTACGAGTTTCCATTTGCCCGAAGCTAGACCTAGAATTATTATTCCAAGTTCCTCTCCTAACTTATCGTTTATGAGAACTTCTTCTTCAATATGAGATATTATTGCATCGCATAGGGTGTTTTTTGTTTCCCTATCAGGTTCAACTATTTTAACTTCTAAGGAATTGGGTACTATGAAGTTTCTTACAGGTCCCCCTGCTGTTCCAAGCTCTATAACATAGGCTTCAGGGGGAGGAGGCCATAAGTTCAGTTTTTGTGCAAATTTCTTAGGAATTAGTAACTGCGGTTTCTCTGTTATGAAGCCGCTATTTACTAAAGCAATGGTTTCAACGGTTTCATTTGAAACTTTAGATTTAACTTTTAACTTTACTCTTACTGGCACTTACTACACCCTTAACGTATATGTGTCCTATTCTGCGTTTAATAACGTATATGTGTCCTATTTTCCCTCTAATTTTCAAAATACACACCTTCTCTCAAGTAGTAGAATATTGTTAAACTCTAATTTATTTCATATCGAAGCAGAAAGTATTTTGATTTAATCATTATTTTTGCTTAAAAACACTTCAACGTAGGATTAGTTATTTTAAGCATACAATATTATTAGTTTTGAAGAGGTAGTGTAAAACTTGAAAGAAAATTAAGAGGTTTAAAATGATTTAAGGCCTTAGTTTATTGAGGGAAGTGGTTTACTGTGACTTACGGTAGGAGGAATCTTAGGTTAAAACCTGTTAGTAAAGGTGTTTTTGAACCTAAGTATTTGTCTTCAACTAAAGATAGAAGTGTTGTTGAAGCAACTATTGGGTTTTACGAGGGTTGCTTAGGTAAGCATTTCGGAGATATTGATTGGGACGAATTAAGAGTTATTATTGGTGATGATAGGCTTTTTAACGGTTTAAGAAAGGTTATGTCACATTTTTACAAACCCAAAGAGGTTGGGTTAAAAACTATTGTTAATCCTAAAAGTGTTAGGATTAAGGTTTTCAAAATTGTTAATGAAAAATATGGTGGCTTCGTTGATTCAAGCATTAGAGGCGATGTTGTTAAGGGGATTTCTGAGGAATTAAAAATACCTAACATAGACGAAATCCTATGGGCTGATGATGTTTCAAATATGCCCTTAGTTAAAATTAGGGAGCCTAGTGTTGAAGAAGTTGTTTCACTATATAATTTTGAAACATTAGATACTGTTTTCGTTAATAGTTCTAAAGTGTTTATTAAAGCCCAGGGTGAGCCAGGGGTTTTAGCTAAGTTAGCTAAGAAAGTTGGGAGGGAATGTAAGTTTTACGGGCTAATATATGATATGAGGTATTTTAGGGGGAAGAAAACTCTTAACATTTCGGTTGAAGGACCCTACGGTGTTTTCGGTAAACCAACAAAGTATGGTTCTAGGCTTTCAATTCTAACTAGCAAGATCCTATCTGTGCTTAAAATGCTGGATAAATGGGTTGTTTACTCTAAAACACATTTTAGGAGAAACGTTTTCAACATTAGGGTTCTTTCGGAAAAGCTTGTTCCTGAGCTTAAAATTCCTGAAAACGTTAAACCACAGCTGGCTTTCGATAGTGAAGTTGAAAAGAGAATATACTATACTCTTAAAGCTATAGGGCTTAATGTTGTTAGGGAACCTGAACCTGTTGCTTTAGGTGATTTACTTTACATTCCAGATTTTAAAGTTGAAAAGGGTGGTGTTGAGTTTCTTGTTGAAATAGTTGGTTTTTGGAGGAAAGAGTATGTTGAAAAGAAAATGTTTAAACTAGCCGAGGTAGCTAAGTTTAGAAGGAACATTATTGTTTTAGCTGATGAGAAGCTTGAACCTTTCCTTTCTAAGCTGAAAATACCTGTAATATACTATAGTTTAAGGCAGGGTAGGCCTGTTTTACCTTATAGGAGAATTTTAGAAATAATGTCTAAGTAGTTTTATTCGAAAAACTC
>CAYOTT010000028.1:0-12881 GCA_964406965.1 uncultured Desulfurococcales archaeon
TCACCCTTAGTTAAAGTACCTGTTTTATCGAAAACAACAGCACCTATGTCCTTAGCCTTTTCGAAACCAACCCTATTCCTTATCAGTAAACCCTTCATTGCAGCTAAAGCGGTTGATCTAGCAATAACTAAGGGAACAGCTAATCCTAAAGCGTGGGGGCATGCAATAACCATAACTGTAACTGCTCTTTCAAGTGCGAAAGGAAACCCTGCTCCAACAAGGCTCCATACAGTTAACGTTATTGAGCCACCGGTTAAAGCTATGATTGTTAACCACTTAGCTGCTCTATTAGCTAAATCTTGAGCTTTAGATTTGCTTTCCTGAATTTTCCTAATCAACTCTATTACTTGAGCAATGTAGGTGTCTCTACCTGTTTTCTCAGCTACAATGATAAGGGAGCCTTCGAGATTCATAGTGGCAGCAATAACTTTGTCGCCGGGCTTCTTACTAACAGGTTTAGACTCCCCAGTAACTAACGCTTCATTAACACTACTTGACCCTTCAACAACAACTCCGTCAACAGGTATTTTCTCACCAGGCCTAACCAACACTTTATCTCCAGGTTTAACCTCAGACACAGGAACCTCAACAACACCTCCCTCCTTAACTAAGTGAGCAACCGTAGGCATTGATTTAGCTAGGAGTTCAAGTGCCCTAGAAGCACCAGCAATAGTTCTCATTTCAATCCAGTGACCGAGAAGCATAACATCTATTAGCGTAGCTAATTCCCAGAAAAACGTTTCACCAGGAATAATGAAAACAACAGCTGAACTGTAAAAGTAAGCAACACTAATAGCAACACCTATCAGCGTCATCATACCCGGAAGCTTCTTCCTAACTTCTCCAACAAGCCCTTTAAGAAACGGGTAACCGCCGTAAACGTAAATTATCGATGAAAGAAACCATAGAGCAAAAATGTACCCTGGAAAAACAAGCTCGTAGCCGAGAAACCTTTGAATAGAGGGAGAAAGCAAAACAACAGGAATTGTTAAAATAGTTGAAACAATAAATCTCCTCTTAAAATCAGCAATCATGACTTCATGACTATGTTTCCTATGAGACCCTTTTTCTCCTCTATGCTTAGCTCCTCCATGCTCCATAGCAGGGCTCCCACTATTTAGTGAATTCAGCAACTTACAGCACTAACAAACACTCTTTAAGCTAAAGAATAACAACCATATATAATATATTTTTCGTACCGGTACAAAAAATATTGTTAAAATAATGTATTTATGTTTTACAACTTAAGTAAACCATTACTACTTTAACTATTCATCTAAAAACTGTTCGTAGTTTAGAAGCAGCCCAGAAAATCTAAACCCGAATCTAGCTTAAGCGGAAGCACCGAAGAATTCGAAGCAGTAATTACAGAACTAGAGGTTTAAAGAAACTAATTTTGCTATATTTAAGTGTTTTTAAGAATATTTTTATTAGCCCCTTATGTTGTGTCAAAAGATTGCTTAGAGCTGACTGAAGCATGGTTGCTAAAGTTACTCGTTCAAGGGCATTAGAGATTCTTGATGTTCTCAACTACTTCTACAGTTTAAGGAGGCTCGAAGGGCTCTTAAACATACCGTTTCAAATACTTTGGAGATACGTTAACTTACTTAACGTCCCTGAGGAGAAAAACAGCTGAAAAATACTTTACAAAGTAGAGGAACTTAAACTCCTAGATAGAGCTGCTGAAAAAGCTTTTGAAGAATCGGGTGGAGACTTTTAAAGGCTTCTTAAGATTATACTCTATTTTCTCGGAAAGCCTTGTTAGAGGATTAAGGGTAGACTATGTTTTTCGCAACCTCCACGGAAGCCTTACCTTTGGCTGCAGTTGCAGCTGCAAAGCTTGAGTCTGAACTATGCCCTACAGTATGTCATGTTAAGTTTGAAAGAAAAGGTCTAGTTACAGCACATTATTACTCAAGAAAACAAGGTGAAATAAGGTTCATAACTATACCTAAAAGCCGCCTACAGCCGGAAAGAAAAGCACTAATAGCTGAAGCATTAGTTAGCGACATAGATAAGCTAGCTGCAATCACTTCACTAATGAAGAAGTTTAAAGTGAAAACAGCAGCTCTAATAGCTGTGGCTTCTATATGTGAGGAAAAAGAAATTGAAAAACTAGGTGTAGAAAAAATATAAGATACTAAGCAATAAACACAGTACATGCACTAACATAGACAGATTCTTTGGAAAAAATAAAACTACGCAACCTTACCTGCCATTACACATGTTCATAATGTCTAAGTGAAACAGTAAAAGTGAAAACCTGGGAAAAGGCGCATAAACAATGTCCAAGAAAGAGAAGAAGAGGAAAAAGAAAAACCACCAAAATAGCTTGTGGGAGTATAACATTTTCCCATATTTTTATTTATTATAGTGGAACATGCCGAAACATCGTTGGTCAGTTATAATAATGGTAAGAGTTTTTCAAATGCTGGCAGTAGAGAGAATCTTAGTAATGAACCAAATAAGTTCACTTCTTTATGTTGCATAGAAAACATTTACACATACTATTATCAGCTAAAACTTGGTTTCAAGAGAAAAGCAATTGAATTTCTAGAATGAGAAAAAGTGAATGTTGAAAAATATTTTTAATTTCCACTAAAAAGTCACCGTATAGCCTGAATGTATTCTATGGAATTTTTCACCATATTTTTCATAAAACTCTATATTAGCTCTAAACCCTGTGCAGTGTCCCGTATAAACTTCTTCAACACCTATTTTTCTAAGTTCATCAACAGTTTTTCTTATTCTATCTTCATTAGCACTTATTAGGTGAAAGCCTCCAAAAACCGCATGAACTCTTTTAACACCAGTTATTTTCATCGCATGTAAAACAGTGTTAACTATTCCTGCATGCCCGCATCCTGTGAACACTAAAAGACCCTTATCTTTAACATTAACAATTAAGGCCATATCATCCATCATTTCGTCAGGAGCCATTTCTCCATTAACAATGGTGTATGTGAAAATGCCTCCCTTTTCAAAATCAACTGTTCTCTCAATTTCACCTGAAGTAATTATCCCGTCCACTATTTTCACAGGTGACTTGGTTAGTATGAGTTTAAAGCCTAGAGATTCAATGTTTTCCGGTGTGCAGTCATAAGGTACGCCTTCATGTTTCAAATAGGGTTCTAAAACGAAGTTCGGCCTAAAAATGCTTGGATGAGCTATTATGGGAACGTTTTCACCCTTAATTTCCTTAAGAATACCCATAAGTCCCCCGGTATGGTCCCAGTGGCAATGTGAAATAACTATAGCATCTATTGTTTTAGGATCTATATTTAGCAATTTCATATTATAAAGTAGTGCATCACTATTGTTAGCAACGTCGAAAAGCATTCTAAATGTTTTCCTTAGAGAGCTACTATGTGTTTCCAGAAGCATTGAAATTCCATGTTGCGCTAGAAGAGGAGATTCGTAGCCAGCGTAGTCTTCTGCAATAACGTATGCTTTCAGGTTTGAAACCTCACCTAGATTCAACAAGGTCACCCTGGAAGTTTAAGCAGTGCTTCCTCAAGCTTTTCTCCTTTACTTTCAAAGCTTCTCTTAGCATAATAGTATATTCCAATACCTATGATAAACCATATTATGAAGAAAATCCATGAATCCATTGACTGAAGAGCCATGAAAACAATGTTTGAAACAAAACCTGCTAAAGCAACAACATATAGCAGTGTTTTCCTAAGTTTAAAGGGTGCTTTCTCGTATCTTTCAGAATGTTTCCGTGCAAAGTTTAAAGCAGCTAAGCATGTTAAAGCATAGCTCGCTAAGAAACCTATGTTAGCAACTCCAGCTGCGAACTCTATGCCTTTACCTGAAAGTATTAATCCAATACCTATGAGAACAGTTGCTGATAAAGCCAAATGGGGTGTTCTAAAGCGTGGATGAATTTTCGACAAAACCCTTGGAATAAGACCGTCTCTAGCGAAAGCATAGAGCAGTCTAGAGCCAACTATTTGGAATCCATTCTGCGATGTTAAAATAGCTAATATGCCAACTATCGCTATGAAAGCCGCAGCTGAGAATGGCAGGAATCTTGCAGCAGCTTCTGCAACCGGCGCTTCGGCGGCAGCAAATTCTCTCCAAGGCATAACGCCTACGCTTACAAATGAGAGCAAAGTATAAATAGCTACTACAAGGAAAATGCCTATTATTATTCCTAATGGGAGGTTTCTTTCAGGCTTCTTAACTTCTTCACCAGGCTCTATTGCTACACCGAATCCAGTGTATGAGAAGAAAGCTAATGCAGCAGCATAGGCTACACCATACATTCCAAGAGGAGTGTCTGGAGCAGTAGCTAGAGATGTGTTAACGTGAGGCAGTCCCAGCAGTATGAAAGCAAACATTCCCCCTACAAGAGTTACAAACATTGCGTCTTGAACCCATCCTGAAATCTTTATTCCAATATAGTTTAGAATGTAGAAGGCAGCCACGGCAAGTAAAGCCACTGGAAGAATAGGCACCTTAATTAGGAAGCTAACGTATCTTGGGAACGCTAAAGCCGTTATACATATTGGTCCAATGTATCCCATCCACTTACCCCAAGCCGTAAGGAAACCCCAGAACGGCGAAACAAACCTTGTAGTATAAAATAATGAACCACCTTCATAAGGCATAGCACCTGCTAGAACAGCAAAAGCCAGGCCTGTGAAGAACGTAGGTATTCCTCCAAGCAAATAAGCCAGCCAAATCATGTTTCCAGAGTACTTTGTTGCCAACCCTGTAACGACAAATATTCCTGCACCAATAACAGACCCTGAAGTTATAGAGATAACCTCTAATAAACCGAGCTCCTTTCTAAGTTGAGACAACAAGAACTTCCTCCTTAAACACTTTCCACAAATTACTAGGGAATAATATGAATAAATAGCTATTGGTCAAAATTTAATTACGTAAAATAACCTTGACATAAACGTATTAATTCAAATTATATAGGAAGCATATATACATACACCATTAAAAATAATAATTATGAAATTACTAAGAAAATTAGTAACACACTCTAAACATAACATAAGTGTCTCTATAATCTCTATATTATATCAGCTTAGCTTTAATATCAAAATATATTTCTTTAAGAACTAAAGCTAAGCAATTAAGTAACGTGCTCTCTACAAAAACTTGTAGTTTTAACAATGTAGCTACAGTGGGTGGGAAAATAATAGTTAAGGATTTTTTAATCTTCTAGAGAGAACCCGTAGAAAACAATAACACCACCTAAATTAGAAATAGGATTCCCCTAAACAGCATATTCAGGAAATAAGCAATCATAAAACATGGTCACGGCTTTTTCACGTTACTGGGACCTACATGTCCTATTTCCGTTTGAACAATCACTGTTTTTAAACCTTGATCTTCAAGGGTCCTTTTTACTTCGAGCATTTCCTTTACTGTAGGTCTTTTCAAATGTCTTCTCCGAAATGCTGGGAAATAGTCTAGAACTATTACCTGTAGTTTAGGGTTTATGCTAGCTATTTTCTCCCCTGCCTTACCTATTTCCTCTAAACTAACAAGTTCCCTATTGTAAACTAAGCCAACACCTAAGAACACTTTATCACCATATTTTTCATCAATGTATTCTACAGCTTTCCACGCTGTTTCAAGATATTTTCTAGCTAGATCCCTATTTTTCAACCCGGTAATCCTCATGTATGTTTCTACGCTTACACATTTAGGTTCAACACCGAAATTATCGCATCCGGATTCAACAAGCACATCAATGTAGTCTGGTTTAAGCAATGTACCGTTACTGTCAAGATGCCTTCTAACCTTTGGTTTAACGAGCCTAGTTACTTCCCGGAAAAACCCTGTAAGCCACTTACGGTTAAGAGTTGGCTCACCACCGCTAACAGCGATACCCCGAGTACCATATTTCCTATGGCACAAAACAGCTTCTCTAGCAGCTTCCTCAGGAGTTAAAGCGGGGGAAACATTATCGTAAGTTACATGGTAGTTTTGGCATTGGGGACATCTCAAATTACACCCAGCAACCCATAGTGCAGCTTCAACATAGTCCCTATAGTTAACCTCCCACCAAGGAGTCCCCTTACCACCAACCATGTGAGGGGAAGGACCATGAACAATCCTCCTAGGAGTAATGCTTTCAACATTGGTTTCAACCCTCATACCGTCTCTAACAGGGGTAATACAGGTTCTTTCAAAAACACCGTCAATGGTTAAGGCGCAAGCCCAACAACCACCAGTACCACAACCCAACCAAGGCCTCTCATCACCAGGTTCACCAAACACGAACCCACAATATCTTAAAGCTTCAGCAACAGAAACACCCCCAGGAACTCTAAAGGGAACATCGTCAACATAAATAGTAACCATTTCAACATCTGCATTTACATACTCAACGGCCCTAGCTTCGAAAGGACAAGCATAAAAACAAGACAAACAACCCATGCAGAAACCAGAACTACGGCAAACATTCCATACTAAACAAAAACCACAATTCCTACACTTATCCCCAATAACCTTAACAATCCTTCTTCTCACAGCAAAAATCAGCCTCTACTAAATAATACTGTAGCTTTTAAGCGAAATAAGAAGTTAACATTAAATATTATGCATACATGCGCCCTACTTTAAAAGAGGTCATTTCAGTTCACTAACTAGATTACCCGGTAAAAAACAGCTTACACGTTCACAATATTTCATGGCTGAAATTTACATACCCTGTTTTTTACTTATACTATGTGGACTTTTATGCCTAATTCCTCTGCTGTTTTTGCTTGTTTTTCATCGCTTGTTAATAGTTCTCCATAGTGTTGTGCTTGTGCTAAGTATAATGCATCATATATTGTTATCTTATATTGTAGAGCTATTTCGAATGCTTTATTAATGTATTTTGTTTGCTCCTCTATTTTTACAATATTTTCTCCAACTAGCTTCCTTAGTACCGTGTATAGTTTTTCCGCAGTTCCCTCACTTACTCTCCTATGTATAACTGTGTGTTTCCATATTGCATTAGCCACTTCCTTAACTATATGGTCTATTGAACATACTCCTTTAGCTAAGTATTCTTCGACTTTAAGCCACCCTTCCTCTTTTAGAACGTATTTTGCTAGTGTTGATGCGTCAATAACTATCACGGTCTTCCCTCACATACTTAGCTGCTGTTCCCTTAGGTGTTTCAGGTATTTCCTCCAGTATTCTCCTTATTTCCTCTAGAATCTTTCTTCTGTGAAGTTCCTCAACTCTTTTCTCAAGGAATTTGCGGATTTCTTCACTCCAGTTAACGGCGTCTTTTAGGGCATCCATTTTCTCCTTAAGCTTCTTAGGTATGCGAACACTGATAACGGTGCTCACAGCAGTTTCACCAAGTAACAAAGCGTAGTACATGGTATATAAGAATGCTGTAATACAGTATCTTATAAGTTACTGTAAACTTCGAGTTCATTACGCTATTTAACGCTAGTTAAGAGTTTAAATAAACCTAGTGGCTTCGCAAGTTCCCCCTAAACCTCCTCTTGCAAGCTCTTATTTTACTTATTAAAAAAGTCTCCATTCCGCTTTTAAATGCCTTTTAGCTTACTCCTTTAATATCAGCACTCCCCATTAAAGATGCAAAGCAAGCATTCCTCAAAAGTTATTCCTATATTTTAAACCTCAAGTTTTCTAACTTCATCTCTAAAAGTCTTTAGTGAACCCTATTCCCCAATATACCTTAGCACCTCAGCTTTAATGGGAAACATGATACCTTATTGCAGAAACCTATCGTATGCTGTTTTCCCCGTGCTTTCCGGATATGTTTCTGCTTCTACTTTGATTATTAGTGGTTCTCTTATTTTTGCTGCTAAAGCTTTTATTATGGCCCACCCTCTTGGTAGTACTCTTACTTTCCTCGCTATCGGCCCTACTATTTCCTCTATCCTAGCTAAGTCTATATCTTCAACTCTATGAGCTATTATGTTTTGACCCATTTGCGTTGTTATTGTTTTAGATATTAAACTTGGCCTCTGAGTTGCTATGAACGGAGTAACTCCGTTTCTAGGCCCAGTAGTTGCTATTAAATGTATTGTGTCTCTTAGAGAATCCGTTGGATCCTTACTTGCTAGCGTTATCCCTCCTTTTTCAGGGCAGAATAGGTGCGCTTCATCTATTGCTACTATGCATCCGAAGCTCTCATTCAATAATGCTTCACTGTAGATTTTCCTTAAAACATTAGTTAATACTTTGAATGCATGGTCGAAGTCCCTTGTTGCTGAAAGATCTATGTGAACAACTGTTTTTGTTTTTAAGAGGCTAACTATGTCAGATACCTCGTATATTGCTTCTTGATCTTCAAACTTTCTTTTCCAATCATGAACTCTTCTTTGAACTTCTGCTCGAACACTTATTTCAGATATTTTCGGAACAATTTTTTCCAAAACAAACTTAGGTGTTAGAATAAGTGATTCCTCACGTACACTTTTAACTGCTGCTTCAACTGCTTTAGCCGCTTTAGATCTCTTATCATAGTATCCTAGGTTAGCTAAGAGTTCTCTAACATATTCCCCCCTACTGAAGTACTCGAGAACTTTTATGTCGTCAACATGTATTCTCACATAGTTTCCAGGAACACCGGCTGCTTCCCTAAGCTCTCTAGACCCGTATTCTCCATCCTTATCTATGATTAGAATATGAGGTGTTCCTCCAAGTTCCCTTATTTTCCTAATGATTCTAATGAGTAAAGTAAGCATTGTCGTTGTTTTCCCCGTACCAACACCTCCAACAATGAGGAGTCCTTGTCTTAGAAGCTTAGGTAGTTCTAGTTTTAACTTATGTTTCCAGCTCGGATATATTGCTCCAACTTCTACACTTGGCGCTGATGGTTCAATAAGCTTCTCTATTACCTCAGTTTTTGGAGTGTAAACTTCGCTTAAAGGCTTAATGTGCTCTATGAGCATTAGTAGCTCATCAACTGATGCTTTACCTGAAAGAAGCTTTCCAACATCCTCAATGTAACCTATTTGCTTAGCTTTAGCTCTAGGATAGTTTCTTGACTCATCTATGAGGGGACTACCTGCTCTAACCAAGTCTTCCTCGTAATCCCTAGCTTTACGGCGTAAGGGAACTTCAAGTACCTGGTAGAAAACTGGAACACCTGGTTTAGAAGGATGCTGAATGCAGACAATGTCGCCTATTTCTACTCTAGCACCTAATTCAACAGTGAAAACTATTTCGTCAGGTTCGTAAACTCCATTCTCCGAAAACACGTATCCCAGTCTTTGCTCAACAATGTTTTCAATACCCACAACTATACACCTCCAAACTCCGGTAGCACCGGGATGAGCGTATTGAATCCTTGTTTAAGATATTTTACAATGCATGAGTGTAAGGCGTCTTCGTAAAGTTCTCTCAGAAGCTTACGTGTAATTTTAACTTCCTCATCAGCCTTCATTATAACGTAAGGTATGCCCTCCCTAGTTTTAGTAGAGTATAGGTAGTTTAAAATGTCCATGTAGTTTCGGGTTAAATGTCCAAAATCAACTCTGAAAGGAGGCATAGATGTTATTAGTCTTAGAAACGTGAATTTAGGCTTAATCTCCCTTATAAGCTTCAAAATACTTATCTCATGGAACCATTCAGCAACTGCAGGAACCTCTAAGGGAGGGTTCGGGTAAAACTCTTTCTCCTTAAGAATACTAGACAAGGTTATGTGGTCAAATGATGATTCAATGTTTAAAATTCTACGTAAATATCTTGAACGAGGCCTTTTAACAAACCCTACAACACTTACTCTGCTACCTAAAGACATTTCATGTAAGGTAAGAACTGCTCTCCTATATCTTTGAAGAGCTTTTAACTCAGTTTCCGAACCAACAATAAGCTTACCTAAAGCACCATAGGGGATCAGTGGGCCATCTATTATGAGCAAGTCAGGGTTTCTACTGAGTAGTTCAGTTGCTGTTTCGAAAACCTTCGCTTCCCTAACCTTATCTGTAACGCTAACTATTTGGTCGCTGGTTTCGTAATCTCCAAGTTCCCGAGGTGCTGGAGGAATAATTTCCGGTTCAGCGACAACACGTTCAATAACGCGGTTACTTTCAATAATTAAGCCTAGGGAAGTAACTATTCCAAGATAGCCTGCATTAAGAGAAACAATGTTGCTGCCGCCGTCAACAACAGCTACTCTCCTAGGAACCCATGTTGAAGAAGAATCCACTTTCCCTACGGCAATGCTTTCTAAAACTACATTACATGCTTCAGTAGAAACATCAGGAACACTACTGAGAAACTTAATAAGCTTCTCCCGAACCTTAACAATAAGTGCTGGATTAGTGTAGGAAACTTCTTCCTTTTCCAAATGAGACAATGTTTACCCCTACCGTATAGGTTTCCACACTATATATAGCATGTTTTATATAAGAGAATACCTAAGATAGCCGAGTTTTTATTGAAAAACTCGCACAACCCAGCTTTATCATTACCTAATAGTTTTAGTTTTAAGAAAAATAGTGTAGAGGTATTGCCGTAATTTTTAAACAGATGCACATATATTCTTGGTTAGCATAGAATTTTGTGAAATAGTTTTTTGAAGTGGTAACGTTTGAGTTTGTCTCTTAAGAAGGAAGTTGGGCTTTTAGGTTTACTGGCTTTTGGTGTTGGAACAATTATTGGCGGCGACTACCTCATCGTCAACTCATTCATTATTGCTAGTACTGGCGCTAGCGTTGTTTTAGCATACATGTTAGCCGGTATTTTAATCTTAGTGGTTGCTTTAAACTACTGCGAGCTCATGGTTGCTATGCCATATGCTGGTGCCGAATATGTTTATATTAGCGAGGCTTTCGGGCCAACTGCAGGCTTTATTCTAGGATGGCTAGCTGTTCTAGGGTGGAGCATCGCTATTGGAATTAACGGCATAGTAATTGGAGACTTTATGAGCATTTTCATACCTGAAGCCACCGTGCCTAGGTGGGTTTGGAGTATTGCCAGCGTTGTAATTGTGTGGTATTTGAATCACAGAGGTATTAAGCTTGCAAGCTTAGCTGAAATAATAACGACGCTGGGTTTAGTTTTCGCACTACTAGCTTATGCTTTCATAGGCTTCGCACACATGGACATATCTAATTTAACACCGCTTTTCGTAAACGGGTTTTCAGGATTCCTTTACGCAGCGGCTTTCGCAACACTGTTTTACCTAGGATTCAACATGGTTGCTCAGTTAGCTGAGGAAGCAAAAATTCCTAGAAGAGAACTATGGAAAGTTGTTATATACGTTATTGTTGGTGTAGCGTTGGTTCTAATAATTACGAACCTATCAACTGTTCTCATGGCTCCCTACGATTCCATAGTTAATGTAGCATCTAACGAGTGGCCTCTTTCAGTACTGCTTAAACCATTCATTGGAGACTTAGGTGTTGCATTAGTAACATTGTTTGCAGTGTTTTTAGGAGCACTAACAACAATGATGGGATGCTATGTTGTTAGCGCTAGGTTCATATTTGCTTTTGCTAGAGGCGGTTTACTTCCGAAAACGTTTATGAAGCTCCATCCAAAATACGGGTCACCATACATAGCTTTACTTGTCGGCTTAGGGGCGGGACTTGTTGGCTCATTTATTCGTAGGCTCATAGACTATGCGTCACTACTGGTTGTAATGAGTCTTGTAGCGTTTATTCTAGTTGCACTATCGCTAATGCAGCTGAGAAGGAAGAAGCCTAACCTTGAAAGACCATTTAAAGTACCACTGTACCCGCTTGTTCCGGTAGCAACCATAGTTTTCACACTAACACTGCTTGCCGCGTTCATAACGCAGCTCAGCTTCGACATGATTGTCCTAATAGTTACATGGTTAATTCTCGGCTACTTAATTATGAAACTATACGCTCATAGTGGAGGTGGTTAAGTGTAGCTGAAGAGGAAGAAAGAGAGTATGAGGAATTTGAGAAAGCATACATGCATGCGCTAAGTAGGTATCTTAACGCATTCTGGTTTAATGAGGAAGAGGAAAGAGAAGTACTTGAAGTATTAAGGTCTAAGCGTTTAGAGTCTAAAATAGGGTTTAAAACAAAGGAGTTTGAAGAGCTCCTAGCAAAATATCACGGGGTAAAATATGCTGTAGCTACTTCTTCAGGTACAACAGCTTTACACTTAGCTCTCGCAGCGTTAGGTATTGGACCCGGAGACGAAGTAGTTGTTCCAGCTATTTCATCTATTGCAACAGCAAACGCCGTCATATATCAAAATGCTGTCCCAGTATTCGCAGATATAGATCCTAAAACACTCAACATGGACCCGAATAGTTTAGCTGAAAGAGTAACTCCTAGAACAAAAGCTGTCATCGTAGTTCACATGTACGGTTGCCCAGCCGACATGAAGCCTATAATGGAAGTAGCTATGGACCATAAACTCTACGTTATTGAAGACTGCTGCTTAGCCATGGGTGCAGAGTATTATGGGGGAAAAGTCGGCACCATAGGAGACATTGGAGTATTCAGTTTCGGATCAGGTAAGCAACTATGTACAGGTCAGGGAGGAGCCGCTATAGCGAAAGACCCTAAAATAGGGGAGAAACTGAAGAAACTAAATCACCACTACGGAATTCCGCGTAATGGAAGATTCATAGGTGCAGCTGATGAGCTAGGGTTTAACTATAAAATGTCCGAAATAGTTGCAGCCTTAGGTATTGCTCAGTTAAGAAAGCTTGACAAACTAAATAGTAAGAGAATAGAGAATGCAAAATACATTACTGAGAAACTAAGAGACCTAAACGGTAAAGGCATAAAGCTTCCCTACGTACCGCCGGGAGTTAAGCATGTTTTCAACGAGTACGTAGTGCAGGTTGAAGAGGAAAAAATAGGTTTGTCAAGAGATAGATTTTGGCAAACACTATTAAGCAAAGGCATCATGGCTGACCCGCTTTTCGACACACCAATGTATCTTGAACC
>CAYOTT010000029.1:0-7210 GCA_964406965.1 uncultured Desulfurococcales archaeon
GTGGAAGGAAGCATCGCACAATAATTGTTGAAGGCAATTCTAAATTCATAGTTGATGTTGTGAAAGGTCAGAAAACAGGTTTCTTCCTTGACCAAAGGGACAATAGGGTTAAGCTTGAAAAATACGTTTGCGGTAGTGAAAGAGTTTTAGATCTGTTCTCATATACTGGGGGGTTCGGCATACACGCAGCCAATGCTGGAGCAGAACATGTTACATTTGTTGAGGAAGACCCTGTAGCTTTAGAAATTCTTCACGAAAACCTTAAGCTAAACCGGGCGAGAAACTATAGTGTATATGGTGAAAACGTATGGAATGTTCTTAGGAAACTATTGGCTTCAAGGGAAAAATATGATGCAGTAATTGTTGATCCTCCAGCATTCATTCAAAGCATGGAGGGTTTTAGAAAGGGCTATGAAGCTTACATGAAACTTTATACTTTAGCTTCACAGTTGGTGAAGGAAAACGGAATAATTTTTCTAAGTAGTTGCAGCTTCTTCCTACGTAGAGAAGAGTTCGTGAAGCTCATACATAAAGTGTTAATTAAGCAATACGATTACGTAATTCTTGAAGTAGGTAGGGCTTCTAAAGACCATGTTTTAAGATATGCTGATAAGCACTTGGACTATTTAAAGTCATCATTCATTTACTTAAGGGAAATGCTGGGAAATAAGGGAAAAGGTAATTATTGGGTTTAGAGAATATGTAAACGTTGGATATTGGCTGTGGAAGCTGGAAAGTTAGTGTACTTATTGGAGGAGAATTGTTTATGAAAGTATCGTATTCATTCACAGTTACAGGTAATCCAGAGAAAGTTTTTGATTTAATTATTGAATACTTCACCTTAACTCTTAAATTCCCTTACAAAATAAAGAAAGTAACACCTTATCCTGTTGAAAACATTGTCATACCTAAGGAAATAGTGTTGGAGAGAGGAAGCCGTTTCGCATCGTTTGGTGGAGGAAGTATAGAGTCTTTTAAAACCTCACTTAAAGTTACATTAACGCTTAAGATGGGCGGGCAAGTTACTGTTTCTTGCAATTACGACATCGTAGTTTACGGAACTCCCCTTAGAAGTGATGAATTAAAAATTTTGAATGAAGCTAAGAGTTTAGAGAAGTTTATAAAAGAAAATATGTGAAATAATTGAAGCTAATGCTGTGGAGCCGCCGCCGGGCTTCGAACCCGGGACCTCCGCCTTACCAGAGCGGCGCCAAGTACCCCTAAACCCCATTAGCGGAGTTTTAGGGGATCTACCCGCTGAGCTACGGCGGCGTTCTAGTAAATTCAAAATGTACGTGAGGTATTTTAATTTTCCCGCTTTTGCCTCTTCTTACATATTACTTCTATATCTAATATCTTCTTCGAGAAAAAGATAAATCTCTGTGAATATCTGATAGCATACTCTCTTGACGTGGCAGCACTTAAATATATTACTCGGTAACATTCTTAGTAGAAAGAGGAAATATGAGTATTCGTTATTCGACAAATGAATTCTTAAATAGTGTTTTCGGAATAATCAGTTATGATAAGCAATTCAAACAACTATATGAACTAAAAATTACTGAGAGAACGAATAAACTATACTGCGAACTTAGCATTCATGATTATAAAGATTTATTAAAAAGTCATTTGAATGTTTCATTAAATGCTTTTTCAGCTACTTCTTTTGCTTCTAGAAATATTTTTTCGGCTTCAGCACTTGTTGAAACATAGTAGTCTATGGTTACTTTCGTGTATTCTCCTAAATCTAAAAGTGATGAATATATTAGTTCCCTAACGTTTTCTAGCTGATAAGCTATTTCAGGCTTAATTTTAGCTATTTCCTCTATTGCCTTGTTTAAAACGTTAAGTGTAGGTGCTAAAACAAGAAGGGCTTCTCCAGCTTCCTTTAACGTTTCAAGCCTAAGCTTTACTTGCTCTAAAATGTTTCTTACGAGAAGCATTTTCTTCATAAGATAAGTTATGTCTTTAATTTCATTCCTTACAAGAGCCACTTCAGAATATAACCCTACTTTCTCCAGTTCTGAAGATCTTTGATCTAAAATTCTAATTCTCGCTTTCAAAAACGCAACATGTTTATCAAGGTTAGCTATTAGCGAAGTTATTAGCGAAACTGCTGACCTAATTTTTCTAAGTGCAAGTGTGAGCCTTTTAATTTTTAAGTCTTCAAATGTTCTAGTTTTTCTTCTTTTCCTAAACAAACCTAAAACCAAACTTAAACACCACCTTTCTCTCCTACCTCCTTAACCTGGGCTAGTGTTTGCGGTTGTTTCTCAGCTTGTTTCTCACTTTCACCTTTGAATATCAGTACTCTTCTCGGATACGGTATTTCAACATTGTATTTCCTGAATTTCTCATAAATCATTGAGATAAGGTCACTTTCCACAAGAGGCTTAATCCATGGGTCGTTTATCCATGCAAGTAGTTTTAGGTTTATACTGAAATCACCGAACCCTGTAATTACAACTAGGGGTGCTGGCTTACTTAATACCTTAGGGTGTTCATGGGCTGCTTCAAGCATAGCTTTGATTGCATCATTTAAGTCGCTTTCATAACTTATTCCTACAGTTACTGTTGCAGCTACCTTCTCTTCAATCATAGTGTAGCTTACAATTCTTGAGTTAAGCATGTTAGAGTTAGGTATTACAATAATTCTTCCATCTCTAAGCCTAAGTATAGTATGTGTTAATTTAATATCTTCTATTACAGCAACTTCACCTTCATACTCAACCATATCTCCTACTCTTAAGGCTTGGCTGAAAACTAAAACTAGCCCTGCGAAAACGTTTCCTAAACTGCTTTGAGCAGCTAAGCCGAGGACTATACCTAAGAACCCAGCAGCAGTCATTACAGCAGTAAGTGTTAAAGCAGCATCAGGATATATTGTTTTTATCATGTAGAAGACCGTTATTGTAATAACCGATGCAGCAAAAATCTTTAAGGCAACAATTGCCATAGAGGCCATGCTAGAGTTTTTCCTTCCAAGAGTGTTTCTAACATACTCTGTAAGATACTTTGTAACCTTATATGTTAGCAGGATAATTAAAGCTAAGCCAACTAAAGACCCTATATTCCACAGTACATTCATGCTACCATTGATCATTTTTAAACCACTGGCAGCTACTATTAATTACTCAATACTCTTCTCAAAATGGATGTTTTAACTAAAAGTTAGAATAAAAAATCTACGGCCCTACATTAACGTAAGTACTTAACCATGTAGGGGCTACTGGATGGTCTATGATAGCCTAGTTTCCTGTAGTATTCTCTAACACCTATTCCAGAAATAATCAATATTTTTCTCTTATCAAATTCTTCAACAGCCACTTTTTCTGCTTCTTTAAGAAGTATTCTCCCCCATCCTCTATGCTGCCATTCGAAAACAGGTTCTTCGCCTACGGGAACCTGGGGTCCATAAACATGTAGTTCCCTTACTATAGCTGTTTTCTCGTCAACTTCGGGTCTATGGGCTTTTTCTGAAGGTATTCTTAACCTAAGGAAGCCAATTAAAATATCGTTTACGACGTCTTCTACTGAAATAAATACTTCTACACCGCCACTTGCTTCATAGTATTCACGTAATATTTCAACATGTTTTAAATCAGGCTCAACATTTTCCTTCCAAAGCTTAAGACCTACCTCTCTACATCTAATTTCCCTACAAGGTATTCCTTTTTCCTTCAACATTTTCTCTACAAGTTGTCTAAGATTCCCCTTCTTTGGACCAGCTTCAATTATTGGTGCAGGTACATCACGTTGAACCCTCATTACCCTAACCCATTTAGGAATGTATCTGTACATTTCAGAAATTAATTCAACAGCTTCTCCATCTGTTAATGCATGGTATTTTCCATGAATCCACCACTCGTAGAGACCTGTTCCTTTAACCACAAGTGTAGGATATATTTTAAGCATGTCGGGTTTAAAGTTGGGATCGGAAAATATTGTTTTAATCATTTCTAAGTCTCTATCGAAATCACTTCCCGGAAGCCCAGGCATTATGTGGTATACTATTTTAAAACCTGCGTCTTTAAGTAGCCTAGTAGCTTCAATAGTTTCCCTTACACTATGCCCTCTTCTCACAAGTTTTAAAACTTCATCGTATATTGACTGAACACCTATTTCAACACGTGTTCCTCCAAGTTTAAGCATGAAGTCTACTTGTTTTTCCCTAGCCCAGTCAGGTCTTGTTTCAAAAGTTATTCCCACACATCTTATGTTGGAAACTTCGTTTCTTGCCTGTGCTTCCTCTAAGCTAACGAAGTGTTTTGGCTTATCCTTAGGATACCTGTTCATTGCTTCTAAAGCCATTGTTATAAACCATTCTTGATAATCAAGGGGCATTGCTGTAAATGTTCCACCCATAATTATGAGCTCAACCTTACTAGGCTTATGACCTATTTCCTCGTATTGCCTCAACCTTGTCCTAACCTGGTAGTACGGGTCAAACCTGTTTTGTAAGGCACGCATTAGCGCTGGTTCTTCACCTATGTAGCTTTGAGGAGTTCCATACTCCGGTCCCCCAGGGCAGTAAAAGCATTTACCGTGAGGGCAAGGGTATGGATGGGTCATAATAGCAACTACCGTTATACCTGAAAGTGTACGTACCGGCCTCTTTCTCCTAGCTAGCAACTCCCTAGGGCTTAGCTTTTGCTCTACATTCATTACTGCTTTAACCCTATAACATAGTAGTTTTCTGGAAACACTTTCGCTTTAACCTTGTAGCCTCCGCTTTTTAAAATTTTAAAACCAACTTCACAACATAGCTTTCTAAGTTCATGAGGTAGGAATAGGTGGTAAAATCTTTTCAAAACCCTACCTTTTCTTCTCCAAGGCACATAGGTGTCTCCTAAACACCTACTGGGATTAATGATTTTTAATAAAGCATTTTTTAAAAGGACTTTAAAGAATCTTGGCTGCAAAAGAGCCCATACGGTAATGAGGGCTTTACCTTTAGGCTTCAATATTCTAAAAACTTCTTTTAAAGAGTTAAGCCTAGATACATGTGAAGGTAGATGATGAATTGTCGCAATATAAAGTGCTCTTTCGAAAGAATTTTCTCTAAAAGGCAAAAATTCAATATCTGCTAATATTAAGTGAGCTTTCAGGTAAACATTGTTTCTAATGAATCTCTTACGAGCGATTTTCAACATTTCCCATGAAAAGTCTACGCAAAAAACTTCAGCTAAGGATTTTTTGAGTATTAAGAGAGAGTTATGGCCTGGACCGCAACCTATATCTATAATGTTTTTAGGTGAATCTGTGAGTACTTCGAAAACAATGTTCCAAGGCCTACCTCTACTGTAAGCGTAGCTTGAGGCTATTCCGTCAAATATTTTCATTAATTCTCTCTTCTCATTTGTGTTCATAGCGTAAAACCACTTATGGTGTGTAACTTACTATAACCACATATTTTGTGCTCGTAACTTTAGTATGACATAGGGCTCTTTAAATCTTTAAAGCCAACACTACTGCTAAGGTGGTATTTACGAAAGTCATGGAAATAGATGACTTAGCAAGAATGTTAGCTAAGCTAGAAGGTAAAAGCTACAGCTTGTACCGAAGACTTAGAAACGCTACCATAATTTATAGAGACTTTAAGCTTAAACTTACAAAAATTCAGGGAGACCCCCATGCGGAACCATCAATAGTAGAGGTACTTATCCCTAATAGTTCACATAGGTTTTCTTCAAAATTCTTTGAAGAGAAAAACATTACACCGTTCACAGACTATATTTCAAGAAGCCTCCACAGCATATGTAAGAAACATAGTGAACGCTGTGGTTCAGGAAACAGTTGCTACATAGGAATACCTAAGCCTGGACCATGGATTTTACGTAGATCATCTGTTGAAGTAGGTGAAAACAAGTCCTTAATTTTAAGGTTTTACGTAGGTTTACCAGCTAGGGGAAGGAGAGTTTTAGGTGGCGAAGCCGTAAACATTTTCCGTAAAAAGATACCCAGCATAGTTAAAGGTATTATATTACTTGGGGAGAAAGACTACGAAATTATGGATCACATAGTAAACTATTTAGACCAAGAATATTTGAGATCATGGATTAAAAGTAAGGGGTACATGTTCTTCGTAGGTAATGGAAGTATTTTACCTAGAGAGTCAAGTATTTCTCAAAAACCCCTTAAAAATGCTGTTAAATTCCTATCTCCTAAAACTCTTAGCGTTAAAGTGAAACTACCAAGCAATAGGGTGATTGAAGGATTAGCTATTTCCAAAGGAGTTTTAATAATAACTGGAGGAGGGTATCATGGCAAAACAACGTTGCTTAAAGCAATACAGGAGGGAATATATGACCATATCAGGGGTGATGGAAGGGAACTTGTTGTTTCAAGCGAGAAAACTGTTACTGTTAAAGCTGAAGATGGACGAATAATCCACCACGTAAACATATCGTCTTTCATAAGAAAATTGCCTTCCGGAGAGTTAACCGTAGACTTTAGCAACCTTAATGCTAGCGGATCTACAAGCATGGCTGCTTCCATTATTGAAGCGTTAGAAGCTGGTGTAGAACTAATACTTTTCGACGAAGACACTAGCGCAACAAATCTCCTTTATAAGGATGAAGCTATGGCTAAAATAATATCTGAAGAGCCAATAGTTCCTCTCGTAAACCAGTTAAGAAGTACTGTAAAGAAAACCTGTGCAGGGATTGTGGGAGTTATAAGTGCATCATCTATACCACTCTATGTTGCTGACTGCATTATACTTATGGAAAAATATGTGCCATACGACATTACAGAGTATGTTAAGAAGAATCTATGCAGTAAGCGGCTTGCAACATTGGATTTTAAACTTCCACAACCTAGAGTATTTGCTGGAATACGTGAGTTTAGGAAAGCTAAGGCAAGAGGGTTTAAAATAACTATAACCTATAGTAATGGGGAAAAATTTGAACTCAACATTAAGGATAATCCAAGAATCGTAGAGAAAGGGCAGGTAAAGACAATAGCTTACGTAATAAACTATCTTTGTAAAAGACAGATTAAAAAGAGCGTTCCTGAACTCGTAGAGTATATTAATAACGTACTTAGCAAAGGCTTTACTACACTAGCTAAACCCGTACCCCCTGACTTAACAATAGTTAACGGACTAGATGTAATATGGGTTCTTAATAGAGTTCTTAATGCAGTCTTCTTACTGGCTTAAACGGTTTTCTAATTCGTAGTTCTCTAACAAGCAAATACATACTAGAGT
>CAYOTT010000029.1:7310-11625 GCA_964406965.1 uncultured Desulfurococcales archaeon
TATATTTTCTTTCTAAATACTTTATTAGTTCATGTCCTAAATAGTAGCCTGTTTGCAAGTAGCCCTTAATGTTAAAGAATGTTCCGTAAAAAACGTTTACAGCTTTATTCTTTTCAGCATATTCCATGTACAGTTTTGCTAAGAACCCTAAGTTCCTACGGCACCAATTAACCCATTCCTTTTTGGGAGCTATTCTCCAGTTTTCTGAACCTATAATCTCATGCTCACATTTCATAGCGAAACCTTCACTATAAAGTAGGAAGTACGGGTTTTTCTCTAACTCGCTAAAGTGTTGGTAATTCGTTTTCCTAATAATCATGTGTGCTATGTGGCAAAGTTCATGAATTATTAAGCCCTTAATTTTTTCCTTGCTTACCCAGCCTAAGTTAGATATCATATCTAAACCTAGGAGTACGGCTGGTTTTCTATCATACTCAGCTGCCCATCCAGCTCCACATCCGCAGCTAATGTAGATTACAAAAATGAAGTCCCTGCCCCCTACTTCATTCTTAAAAGCTTTAACGAATAGAACTATTGCATCAGGTAGTGTTGAGTAAATGCTTTTCCATGCCTTATCAAGGTTTTTAATATTCCTTATGGAATTTGCTAAGGTATTAAGACATATATTAAACCAGTCCGATACTTCATAGCATTGATTTATGAGCTCATATATTCTACTGTATTTTTCTAAGTAGTTCTTTAAAGCGTAAGCTACATTGTTTTTGGAAGCAAATTTTCGAGTATTAACTAGGACATTTCTAAAATAGGGATAAGTGTCTATTAGCTTTATTCTCATAGCTAACCACTTAACAAAATTATTTATCGTTAAAGCTCCTTAGGGTTAATGGAGGTTAAAGAGATAAGCTGAAAAACATAGCTTAAGATTAACGTTGACTATATAAGTTCAAGGATTTCCTTAACTTTCATGTCCTCCTTTATCCCTAATTCCTTAGCTTTACTTGTAACATTAACTATCTTCTTCTCTAACATTTCCTCAACGCTTTTGACTCCAACTACGCGCGCTGCAATAAGCCCTAATTTGTTAGCTACATTTATGTCTAAATAACCGCACATTACAAATCCTTTACGTCCTCTAATAATAATTAATGGTGGAGAGTTTGGTAAAATTATTTCAATTCCTACTAGTCCGTTTTCAAGAGTTTTTACATAAATGATACCATGTATTTTAGCCATGAACTACTTCACCTTTTCTTATAAACTGACTTTCTCTTGCAAGCAATATAAGGGTTTAGAAAGTGAATGGAAAAATAAAGTTTAAAACTTGCTTATACGGTGTTTTTCTTCATCAACCATATTTGCTTGGCTGATGTTTTAAGTTTAAAGGTACTTTTTAGAGTAAGCATTGTATAGTTTTTGTCCATAAAGTCTTAGGTATTTGTTGAATTCATCTCTTAATGAGGGATCGTTGAAGACTACATATAGTGGCCGCGTTATTCTCAAGTTTTCAAGTACTTTAATGTTAGCATATTTCTCTTTATTCCTTTTTACATGGTATTTGAGAATTCCTAAATCTATTATGCCGAAGTCTACTTGTTTACTACTAGCGGAATCAAGTATTTCTCGTGTTGAAGTATGTGGAACTTTGTTCCTTTCAGGAATAGAGTCTATTGGCTCCCCATATCGATATCCTTTCATTACCCCTAACTTTAAGTTGTTTTTCATTATGTAGTCAACGAATTCATTCATACTAGTAAAGCTTGGTACATTATCCTTAGAGGTAACTATTACCTCTATAGCATCTCTTAACTTTTCGGAAAAGTAGTAGCGTTTCTCTCTTTCCGGGGTCTTAGTTACCTGAAATACTACGTCAAGCTTTTTAATGTTAAGTAATTCCTCAATTACTGACCATTCTTTTATTATGAATAATGGATCGTATCCCATTTTATCGATGATATCGCGTATGACTTCGTAATCTAAGCCTTTAAGTTTCCCGTCTTCATCAATGTATTGGTATGGAGGGTAAGGGTCGGCTCCTACAAAAAGTACTTTTTTCTCTCCCATACTGTTTTCAGCCTAAGTCAGCTTTATTACTCTTTACCTAGTTTCTTAGCTAATTCTTTAAGTTCTGGATGGACAACTCTTCCATTATCCCATATCTGTACATCATCTAGCCATACTGAACAGTTCAAACATACGCCGTCAACATGGCTTTTAGCTTCTCTTGGCTTCCCGCCGCTATACATTGGTCCTTGATGTCCGAAGCCGAAGTTTATTGCACCCCAGATTCTTTCGTTTTCAACAGTTGCTGGACCTAGTCTTGCATAGGGGTGTACTCCGTAGCAAACATGTGCCATTAGGTACATGTTGGGGTCGTTTAAGGATTTGAAGTATTCTTCTGTTATTTTCGCTATTCTTCCTCCTTCAAACCTAACTATTCTTCCTTTCTCTAAGACAAATGTTACAGGCTCTGGAAGAGGAGCAAACTCTAATGGTTCGCCTCCACTTAGTGATGCGTCAAACACTATTTTTCCATTTACTGTTTCCTCTTTCGGAGCCCAACCTATTTGGCCTGGAACGAAGTGTGCTCCTGGAGTACTGTAGTCTATTTCGTTAGTTATTGGCCTCTTAGGGTCGTTTTCGAATGAAATATCTGTTCCTCCGGCACACTTTATTCTAACCTTTTTAGCATGTCTTGTTAATTCAACTAGTTTGTCTTGGAATGCTTTCTGTGCTTCATAATCTATGTTCCCTATTAATCTTACGAGTTTCTCTACATCTAAACCTCCCAACATTATTTGCCTTGTCCTACCGTTTGTAACCGCTCTATCCCACATTGGCGAGTATAGTAACCATTGTACGTTAAATTCTATCCAAACATCTGTTTTGTCAGCAGCTACTACAAGTGGTTCAGGTAAATAGGGCACAGCTATAGCACCATATCCTTTAGGAGTACTGTGCCATGCAACCATTACTTTTGCACCTAAGGCTTCAGCTACCTTAGCTACCTCCATAGCTAGTTTAAGGTCTCCAGCTGAATCAACAGTTATTAGAACGCTTTCTTCAGGCTTTACTTTTGCCATATCATGTAGAAGTCTATACGCAGCTTTCGTTAGCTCAAATTCGTATTTTAAGGACACAGATAACACCCATGATATATGAGATTGGTTGTTCCTCTTTATAAATTTAGTTTTCTTTATAAATCTTAGAATTTTAGCTTTAAACCTTATTTAAACGCATAAATTAAGAAATAGTAAAATATATTATAAAAACCATTGATTATAGTTAAAGGAAATATAAAGTAGAAGACATGTGAAAATTCTTATTACTCTAGGTTAAGTTCAACTTATTAAGCATTCTAATGTTGAAATCTGGTTTTAGCGTAAATGCGTATGTTACTTAATACCTTACTTCTAACTATTGACTATAACAGTATTATGCATATTCAAATTTCTAAATTAAGCACCCATATTAACTATAACCTAAACCTATCCTTCATTAGCTAAACTTTAACTAACGGTGAACACTATGTTTCTTTACCATACTGCAGCGCGACTCTATCAGCATACCATAGTTTAAAAATGAACATTAAGGTTGCACAGTAAAGTGTTGGCCAGAATATGTTAACGTATGCAAAATATATTGATAGTATAAAGAATATTGCAGTAAGAGTGTTTAGTAGAAATGGTAGGTCTGGTTGGGGCTTACTTCTAAACTTGTTTAGCCATGCCTTTTCGCCTAAAACAACTTTACTAAACCAGCTATTAGTTCTTTTAGGTTTCGGGAAAATTACGGGATTAACTATTGTCCAAAGAATAACTATGCCTAACCCCATCCAGTTATGGTACCATATGGTTAAGTATAAGAAGGGCGCAATAAGCATTCTAGTTAGTCCGCTCCAAGGGTTTGAATGTCGTAACCAAAACTCTTCTCTTAGCTTCTTAAGATTAACCATGAACTACATCTCCGCATTAAATTTTCGCATTCGCTATTTAAGTACTCTTGTAATTCGAAGAAAACACTTTAGCATTAGTGAAATGAAAAAATAATGTTTAGTTTTAAGGTTTTGTAGCTACCTCTTCTAGGAATGCTTCTATCGTGGCTTCCGATGGCGGCTTAGTCATTTTACTTACTATTATTGTTACTATGAAGTTTACCAGTAAGCCCCATATTCCTGAGTGTATCTGTAACGGATTACTCCAAACATATGTTGTTAAAATGACCACCAACACTCCAGCTATGAGGCCTGATGCTACACCTGCTTTAGTAACCCATTTTGTTCTGAGGCCTAACACTACTCCCGGGAAGAACTGTACCATGCCGCTATATGACATTAGCAATAATGCTACTAACAATG
>CAYOTT010000030.1:0-10940 GCA_964406965.1 uncultured Desulfurococcales archaeon
GCTAGGGTTCTTGGCGATTATAAAATCGTCGCTACTTTTGAAATACCTAAGTCTGAAGAAGTTAAGTTCCTAGCCTTCATGGAAGGTCTTGTTAAAGAAAATATAGTATATGACTATGTATTTTATCCAATAATTATAAAGACATTATCTTCCTGGACCATTCCTGTTGAAATGTTTACTGAGCATGGCTGGTTGAGTGGTTGGGATATTATTGTTAAGGCTATAAGGAAGGCTTTAAGAGAGGAAAAAGAGGTTTATAGTAAGAAGACACGTTAATATTTTATCCTTATTCGATTTCGTAATTTTTATTTTAGGAGGGATGCGTGTAAGGTGTCTAGGGCTGATGATATGTAGACTGTTGCTTGTAGGTATTTGTATGCTTCAATAATGTTTTTGGCTACGTATCTTACTTTGCATCCGTTAATTCTTATTGTTCCAGGTATGTATTCTGCTATGTCTGCGTATCCGCTGTTTGGTAGTGTTATTTCTATTTCGATGGGTTCCTTTGTTTTTAGTGGTTTTACTTTTCCCTTCTTTAGATTCTCTACTGCTTTTTCAATTCCCTCCTTTAGTTGTTTTAGAGCTAGGTTTATGTTTGGGTTTATTGATGAGTATCGTGTTATTGATTTTTTGAATTCAACATATTCTACCCATGGTGTTCTCTCTTTAACTTCAAGCTTTAATTTGTCGTCTCCTGCAACTAAAATTACTGGTACATTGTAGTGTCCTGCTACTAGGGCGTTAAGGTAGTATTCGCTTGCTTCAACACCATTTATCCTAATTCCTTTAACATATGTGCTGCTGAAGGTGTGTTCTAAAATTGCTCCTCTAGAACATACTCTTGCATGGTATCCTATGAAAAGTGCTGCATCAAATGACTCGTCAATAGCGTAAACCATACTGTATGGTCTAGGCATTCCACGTATTAGAAACACGTTTTCCGGAAGTTCCTCATAAATAATGTTTGACATGTACCAGTGGCTATCTGCAACATATATTTCCTTAAACCCTAACTTAGTTAAAATATTGACTGTGGTTAATACTGTTTTTGTCATAATTCTCCTAGCTTCATCATGTAGAAATCCTTTGGGTGAAGTGTGTAGTGGAGAAACTATTCCCGGCAAACCCTCCATATCGACTGAAACATAGGCTTTCAAAAATTCTTCACCATAAAACAATACTCAGAATTACTAATATTGTTACCGTTTGTTTAAAGAATATGGTATGTTAAAGTTCTTCCTCATAATATTCTACGGGTTCGACATGTAGCTTTTTCCTTGCTATATCATCTATTTCGTCTCCCTTAGCTTCTCTATAATGTTTACGTTCAAGTTCAACTATTTTCTCGTAAGCTTCCTTAATTTTCTCAGGTTCAACGTAAAGCACGTTTCCCATGTCGTCTTCGAAGAAAACAGCGTACTTTTTCCTTTTATGGTCTGGAACAACATGTATGCATGGTGGTTTTTCGCACTCATACTTTTCGGACATATCATTTAGCCTCCTTAAAAAGGGTCAGTTCGCGGTAATGACATCATCTTTGTCTCTGGGGGGCAAGTGTCATCATTCCGTGTTTTCCTCGGTAAAGTTAGTATTTAAGTTTGGTGGGTTAAGATTTATTTTCCTGAAACATAAACTAATGTACAATAGTGAATATTTGCTATGTGTAAAGTCACTGTTTACACTAATGCTAAAATATACACTCTTGACCCTGAAAACCCTAGGGTTGATAGTTTAGCTGTAGGATGCGGCGAAATAGTTGATGTTGGAGTATCTCTTGAAAACAAGTATTTAGGTGCTAGAGTTATCGATTTAAAGGGAGCTACAGTAACGCCGGGATTTATTGACACCCATTTACATTTGAAATGGCTGGCTCTCCAGAAGCAATGGATTGACCTTTCAAATGTGAAGAGTCTAGAAGAACTTAAAAGCGTTTTGAAGAAGTCAAGTGGAGAATGGGTTATTGGAAGAGGTTTTAATGAGAAAAAGTTTTCAGAAGACAAGTTACCTACACGGGCAGATCTCGACGAAGCTGTTCCCGATAAGCCTGCTTTAGCAATAAGGGTTTGCGGCCACATAGGCGTCGCCAACACTGTTTTACTTAGAAAGGTTGGTTTATGGGATAAGCCAGAAACTGTTAATGGAGTTGAAGTTAATGGTGAAGGCAAGCCTACAGGGGTTCTTAAAGAGGAAGCTTTAGAATATGTTCTTTCAAAAATTCCTAAGCCACCTTTAGAGTTGTACGCTAAGTTCATGGAGGAAACATTGAGAGAACTTGTTGCGAAAGGTCTCACTACAGTTGCTTCAATGAATGTAGATCCATTTGAATTCTATGTTCTTCAGTGCTTAAAAACACCCTTAAGGGTTAGGGTGTTTTTCGACATAAAATACTTTGACTTACTCTCTAAACTGAAAATTAGAGGATGTTTTGGAAGTGAAGAACTAAGAATTTCCGGGGTAAAAATAATAGGTGATGGAAGTTTTGGCGGTAAAACAGCTGCTCTCAGACGTAACTATGTTGGAGTAGGGGGTAAAGGTAAACTGCTAATATCACATAGGTTCTTGGAGAAAGTGGTTAGAGAAGCAAAACAGCTTAATATGCTTGTAGCTGTTCACGCAATAGGTGATAGGGCTATTGAGGAAGTTTTGAAAATAGACTCTAAGCTTTTAGAGAATGTGCGTATAGAGCATTGCAGCTTAACACCGCCAGTCATAGTTGAAGAGTTAGCTGAGAAAAAAGTGTTTGCTATTTCCGTACAGCCTCATTTCAGAATTTCTGATAAGTGGTTACCCAAAGTTATAGGTGAAGATAGTAAGTGGGCATATCTTTTCTACACATTATCTAAGAAGGGATTTTTGGTTTCGTTCTCATCTGACGCTCCTGTTGAGCCCTATGATCCTTTAATCAATATTGAAGCAGCAATAAGTGAAGAAGGTGTGGGTGAGCGTGTACCGTTAAGTGAGGCACTTAAAATGTACACTAGAAACGGTTGTTTAGCTCTTAACGAGAATGATAGAGGGGTTCTAAAGAAGGGTTATAGAGCAGATTTCGTAATTCTCGATAAGAATATTTTTAAGAAAAAACCTAGTGAGGCAAAAGTAATTGCCACAGTTATTGAAGGAAACGTTGTTTACGGAAAGGTTCTATAAGTTCATACCATTAATTGTCTTAGTTGCTTTAGCGCTTTACCTCCTATACTTAGGCTTTACTACGGTAAATAAGAGTGAAACCTATGTTAGTGATGAAATATACTATGTCACAGCTGCTAAGAATATTGGAATAAAAGTTTTCAACATTAACGTTACTGAAATACCTTATCCTGAATATAAGGGAATAGATTTTAGTGAGAATCTGAATTTAGAACACCCTCCTCTAGCTAAGTACATAATGTTTTTTTCAATGCTCATACTTGGGGATAGCCCGTTTGCTTGGAGAATGCCTGGAGTCGTACTTCACATTTTAACTATGATTTCAATATATTATGCTGTAAAGAAGTTGGCTAATGAAGCTTCAGCTACTATTGCAGCGTTTATAGTAGCTTTCGACCCTATACTAAAGAATTTAGGCTACATAGCTATGCTAGATATTTATGTAGCATTCTTTTTAGCAGCATCCTTTACAGCTTTAGTTTATCGAAAAAGCTTATTAGCTTACGTCATTTTCGGATTAGCTTTAGCTTCCAAATACACTGCTCTTTTCGCTTTACCTGCATTCATTTTAATAACCTATTTTGAAGAAGGAAAGTTAAAGAGAATTCCTATGTACATTGCAGTTACCGCATTAACCTATATTGCTGTTTGGGCACCATTTATAAAGTATTTTTCTGTGGAGGAAAATGGCATTTATGGAGGTTTATTAAGGGTTTATGAAGAACACTTATCTGCTATGCAATGGCATCTTTCAAGTAAGGGAGGTCACTCCTACTCTTCACCGCCATGGGGTTGGCTATTTAACTATAAAGTATGGCCAATTTATGGTGGATTATCTGTTCACTCAAATATTTACATAAACATTGTTTTCATAATACTTCCCTTAATCTACGCTTTATTTGGAAGAGATATTGAAACTAGGAGATATTATCCGTATTTCTGGTTTATTTCCTCCTTCGCAGGCTTCATGACAATATATGTGTTGAGTTCGACAACGCAATTCATATTTTACTCTTCAACATATGAGCCAGCTATAGCAGCCGGCATAGGTGCCTTACTTATACCTTCACTTGATAGCTTAATAGAAAAAATAGAGGAAAAGGCTTCATCGTGGTAGGAGGGGACATTTTCAGATGAATGTAGACCACGTAATATTGGGTTTAAGCTGGCTATTTCTAATGAAACTATTGAAGCTTAAATCATCCATAGCATTTTAGTTTAAACTATACCTACTTTGTTAAGCTGCCAGGGTTTTAACACCCTGTTTTACTGAACAATGAGGTTATCATGATTTTAGTAATAATGTCATTTTAAACCAGTAATATTGTAAATAATACCGTTTTTCACATCATTACGGTATTATAGTATTGTCCCTTCTCCTACCACTCTGCCATGTATATATTTCTCCTCCTATCTAATATTCTTTCCTACAATTGCCGAGAAACCATTATATTTTTCTAGAACATACCTTACTTAAACAGGTATGAGATGTAATGAAGCCGAATGTAGCAGAATACGGAATTTACTCGTTAAAAAACGCTGTAGCTAAATGCGAAGTTGAAAACATAGATACATTAAGGTTTGAAGGCTTCCTTAAGGCTCTTTTAAGAGAATGCAAAATAGTTCATGCACCATTCTTGCATGGTTCATGTAAGGTCGTAGTTGATGGTGAAGAATTTTTCATAAACGATTTCTCCAATATAGAGTACTATATTAAACCTTACGATAAATTTGTGTTTAAAGAAACAGCATATGATAAGGAGCTTCAGCAAATAAGAAGGTCTCTAAAAAATAGTTTAGAAAAAAGCATTAAGGAAGTTTTTAAGCACTATGGCGAAAGCAGAGCGTTCTATTTGACGTTGGCTCCATGGGAGTTCAGCATTATTCGTTTCAAACCTTCACAAAACCTAATAGTTAAAACACCATTAAGACCATTAGGAATTTATAGTAAAATATGTTCTAAGGAAATAAAGGTTAAAAGAAAATTTGAAGAAGAAAAAATGAATGACATAGAAGTTTATGTTAAGAATTGTAGTTTAAAGATGGAGAGAAAGGGGTTAACAATAAAAGCTTCCATAAACGATGTTTTAAAGGCTTTGGTAAGTGATGATAGAAATTTCTTCGGAATAAAGACGAAGCATGGAAGAAAAATATATGGTCTTATGGAAGGATTCGTTGTTTTCGAAGGTTTTGAAAAACTGGTTCTTAACTTAGACTTTAACGGTGGAACACTATGGACTCATTCATTTCTAACAACTCTTCATAAGGAATTAGAGTTTAATGAAGAATTAATAACTCACATACCTCTGTGGTTAACGTACTGTTCGAAAACTCATGGAGTAAGCGTTTATACTGAACCCTCGGGGATTGCTGTAATAAGAGGAGGTACTTTGGAAATAGAAGGTTCTAGAAAAATATTTGTGAAGCTTCATAGGGGATGTTGGGAACGCAGCGGCATTGACTCGTTAAGTATTGCTGTTAATTTTCCAGTAGAGAAAGTACAAATGCCTCTAAACATTAATGAATTTAAGATAGTTGAGATTCAGCCAAAACATATTATGGTTACGGATGCGGCTTTTAACAAGAATTCCTTCGAAATAGTGCTTCATAATTTCTTAAGAGAAAACATTATTGCTAGAATTAGGGTGCCTTGGAAAATAATTGATGCTGAAAAAAGATCTCCCATTAGAAATGTTTTCTTAGGGAAGATAGATTATGACTATAACATAGCCTATGTTCCTTTAGCACCTAACGAATATGTTAAGGTACTTTTCAAAATAACTCTAACTCCCTTTGCCTTTAAATTTTAGATTCGGCAATTTTAAATGAACACTTTTCTCGTGTTCTTAACTAACTCATTAACTAGCTCGTCTATTTCCACTGTTTCTTCCAGTTCCGAAATAACACTTATATCGGCATGAGCTGCTGCCTTATATCCTCTAAAAACGGGTGAAGCTTTGCACTCAACAGCTGCTTTTGATGATATATTGTATGTTCCTATTTTCCTAGCTATCTTTACTATTTCCTCTTTATCTAAGCCTATTAGCGGCCTTAGAATCAGGAATTTTAAATCATAACCTATTGCAAACATGTTATCTAGTGTTTGTGAAGCAACTTGCCCTAAACTTTCACCTGTAATTACAGCTTTTGCTTCCTCCTTTATGGCAAGTTTTATTGCGGTCTTAAGCATTGTTCTCTTACAAGCTAAGCAAACTAATTGAGGCTTAACTTTTTTAACCATTTCGTTTAATGCTTTCTCATAATTTACTTCGTAAAAGTAGAATTCTTTTTCAGGAACCCACTTTCTCAAAATTTCCATTACCTTATGTGCTTTTTCTACAGCTTCTTCTGAAGTAAATTTTCCACTATTAAAATACACTGGTATGACCTTTACACCACGCTTCATAATTAACCATGTAGCTACTGGGGAATCTATGCCTCCTGAAACCAAAGAGATAGCTTTCCCTTCAACACCGTAAGGTAACCCTCCTACACCTTCAAGGACTTCGTGAAATATGTATGTTTTTCTTGACCTAACTTCAACGTAAATTGTTATGTTAGGTGATGTTAAATTAACTCTAATGTTTCTTCCTTTAAGGGCTTCTAAAACGTCTGCTCCTAAAATTCTTTCTAAATCTTTGCTTTTAACTGGAAACTTCTTAACTCTTCTAGCTCTAATAGCGAAAGTCATGTTATCCTTTAGTACTTTCCTAGAATATTCAATAACGGCTTCTCTAATACTGTCTAGTTTTGTTTGAACTTCTACTGCAGGACTTGTTGAAACTACGCCGAAGATGTTAGAAACTATTTTCGCTATTTCGTAAGCGTTTTCAACATTTCGTACAAATATTCTTCCAGAAATAAGTTTTATTTCACCATATTTCACATTATTCCTGTCTAAGATGAACTTAATGTGTTCTAAAAGCTTTTTCTCCATAAAGCTTCTAACATAGGGTGTTTTTAATGTTACTTCACCATACCTTACTAGCACTACTTTATCCACTTTTATTTCCCGTCAAAAATGTTTTCTACTTTAACTTAAAACCCCATGTACTACTGGGTTTTTTAATAAGTGTTCTACATATGGTACATATTATTTCAGCACATTCAATGCTTGCGCATTTTTGGGAAGCTATTTTATCAGCTAAGAGCATTATTAAATTGTAAGCTAGCTCATTTTCTCTTAGTTCGGAAAAAGTATCCGTACCCCTTTTACCTAAGAGATAGTTTGAAACAGCAGCTGGCGTTATTCCCAGTATTTTTGCTGTTTCATATATTGTGTAACCATACTTCTTAACTAAAGCCTCAGCTATCATAGCCCTTACTGTAGGCATCAATTTTTTAGCTACTATTTCGCATGGCATTTCTAATCTCTCAAGAACATTGCTCATAACTATTCCCCTTTTGCTGATACATACTTAGAAAGCAAAAATAAATCTTTAACGCCGTTAAATTTATGGTATTCTCAAACCCTACAAAAACCTATATATTCGAGGTTCCACTTTAAAATAAAATGTCCGATGAGGAATTACTCCCGGACCGAACAATAAATGGGGTTAACTTACCCAACCGAGGTTTACTTCTCAGCTTAAACTTAAACACTGGGGCGTACCGTATTGATGATTATTGGTAATTTGACGTTAGATGAAATAGTTATGAAAACAAAGAACAAGGTTTATAAAGGCGTTTTAGGGGGCCCTCCAGCCTATTCATCTAAGCCTCTCTACAGTATTCTTAAAGTAAAACCTAAAATCTATACTACTGTTGGTAAAGACTTTCCTGAAAAATACGAGAATGAATTGAAAACTATAAGTAAACTCTTTATTTATAAAGTGGAGGAACCTACAACACGGTTTAAGCTTGTTGAGGAGAATGAACGTAAACTCTTTATGCTAAGTTTCTCCGGTGAAATAAGAGACATTGATTTTAATGTTGACAGCGTTTACATGTTTTCTCCAGTGTATAGGGAGGTGCGGTTTGATTACTTAAAGAAAGCTCATACTCTAGGATTGGTTTCTCTTGATCCTCAAGGATTTCTTAGAGAAGTTAACGAGAAAGGTGAGGTTAAACTTAACTTTAATAGTGAATTACTTAAACACTTAAAATATGTTGATATATTCAGAACTTCTTTAGACGAATTCTCGGTTTTAAGCAGAGGCTCTTCTATACGCAATTTCCTAGAGAAAACTATTAAAACAGGATGTGAGGTTTCAGTAGTAACATCGTCAACAAAAGTCTATGCTTTAAAGGAAAATATTTACTATGAATATCCCGCATACACTGATGTAAATGTAGAATCTACAACGGGAGCCGGTGATGTTTTTACATCCATTTTTACATACATATACTCTAAAAGCAGTGATGTTGAAAAAGCATTAATTTACGCTATTGTAGCATCAAGTTTCACTGTTGAAACCATAGGGCCTAAGGTAATTGATGAAAGAAAATTTTATGTTAGACTTAAAAACTACATGGAATTTTTAGGGTATTAATTAGTACTTCTTAAAATAGTGGAAGCGTTTTACACCCATTTTTTCTGGATGAAAGGGTAAGCTAATTTCAGTCTTTTGATGTTTAAGAATAGCTTTTAAAAACATGTCCTCTCTGGGTACGCCAACGAACTCTACGTTTCCATTAATAGCAATGGTCGGTACTGCTGTAGCTCCATAAAAATCAGCTATATCAGAGTTCTCTAATGCTTCGACAGTATCTGCTATTATTTTGCCTCTACTAGCGAAAGCAAACATGTTTGCTTCAAGAGCTGCATATGGGCAGTAGGGACAAGTAGGTGTAACTATTACTTCAACATATGCTTTTCCTGTTAATTTAGTCTTTAACTCAGCTATTGTTTGAGGATTTAAGCCTGGATCTTTTGTTGAAAGCCTTATTATTGTTTCAACAAGCCCCCTAACTTCTTCTCCCGCAGGTACCCCGGTGTATCTAATATATCCATTATAAAGTAGTATTGATGGAACCCTATTAACAAAGTATTTTTCGAAAGTTTTTCCATCTTTCTCTTTCCAAAATATTTTTACCACAACTTTTCCTTCCGATGTTTCCTTAAGAAGTTTGCAAAGATCGATTGCTGTTTCACAGTATTCGCACTCGGGATCTTTAGAAACAAACACTAAACACTCAACATTACTCACCATATCCTTAAATGCTTCTCTTAGCGCCTCCTTAGTGTCTTCATCAACTTCTAAAACCATCACATTTCTCCTCAAACTCTTAGTTTCTTTGCAAAAATTACTTAGTGACTCTTTTAATCTCTTTCGCCGTTAGAAATGTTATTAATATTCTATACCTTTCTTAGCTACCACTCCTTTATCGAAATAATGTTTAACTTTCTTCATTTCAGTAACTAAGTCTGCTAAGTTAACAATTTCTTTAGGAGCCTTTCTCCCAGTAAATACTATTTCAGCCCCCACTTTTTCCGCTGCTTCTATAAGTTTAAACGCCTTCTCTAAGGGAATAATATTATAAGCTAAAACGACATTTAATTCATCAAGTATTATTAGTTCAGGTTTGAAAATATTTATTACTTTTAAAACTTTATCTAAGCCTTTACTTATTGTTTCAACAACATCTTTAGGGGGGGACTTTAAGTTTATGAAGCGTTTAGGCCCTATTTGAATATATCTTACGGGAAATCCCTGCGACTCCAAGTATTCAAAAAGCACACTTTCCCCGGTTTCCCGGCCTTTTAGCAATTGTACGATAAGGACTTTTTTTCTCCACCCTAGAGCTCTAATGGCCAATCCTAATGCAGCTGTAGTTTTGCCTTTTCCATTGCCTGTATATACGTGTAACATTTAACTTTCCCTAAATGTCGCAGGTTAGGCATCCACCTGCATACTCTTCTGAAGCACTTACATATTCTTCATTCTTTATCCTAATTTTGGATGATGTAAGCTTAAGCGTTTTTAAACGTTGTTTTAAGCCTTCACCATTTTTAGAGTCAGTCTTATTTTTACCTTTAGATTTTTCTTCGGAATTTACGCCAAAGTATATTACTTGCTGGGACTTACTCTTATCTCTATAAACGGTTATTCCTTTACATCCAAGCTTCCAAGCTAGCATGTAAGCTTTATATACTTCTTCCGGCGGAACTTCGGCTCTCATGTTTATTGTTTTGCTTACTCCTTGGTCAACCCACTGCTGAAACACTGCTTGGTGAAGAATATGCCATATAGGTTCAATATCATGTGCTGTTCTATATATTCTCTTCAAGCTTAAGGGAATGTTGCTCATGTGAGCTATGCTTCCTGTCTTAGCTATTTCCTTAAATATTTTCTTATCAACTATTCCATGTTCCATAATGTCCTTCTGAAATAGCCTATTAACTTCTATAAATGTACCTACGCTTACATGCCTTACAAAAGCTATTGCGAAAAGTGGTTCAATACTAGAAGTTGTTCCAGCAATTATACTTATACTTCCAGTAGGAGCAATGGATGTCACTGCAGCGTTTCTTAAACCAATCTTCTTTCTTAATATTTCAACAGTTTCCCAATCTACAAGAGGCCTTTCATCAACAATTCTTCTCACATAATCTGAAACTTCATACCTAATATTTGATTTCTCGAAGATTTCCTTGAGAGGCATAGCTGTTTTCCATGTAGGCCTATACTTTTCCGGATCATATCCTGGAAAACTACCTCTCCTACCTGCAAGCATTATGGACTCTAAAATAGCGTTATACTCTATCCACTCCATAACGTGATAGGCTAGATATAGTGCGTCTGGTGTGTCGTATGGTATTTTTAGTTTTATTAGCATGTGTGCCCATCCCA
>CAYOTT010000031.1:0-7789 GCA_964406965.1 uncultured Desulfurococcales archaeon
TTTTTTAATCGCTTCTACTTGTTTGATGGGGTGGCTTGATGACCCGCTTTGCGGTGAGGATTTATCCTCAGATGGGAGGGTCATGGCGTTCCCCTCGACAGAGCCCCATGAGGTACGGGTGAAACTAATGAACCCACACCAAGGGCTAACTCCCCTCACGGAATCAGAAGTAATGAAAACTAACTAAAAGTACCGTGAGGGGAGAAACGCTACGTTGCCTTAGAACTAGGGTTTTTCATGGCAATTATGGGTTCTAAAGTAACAATAGTAGGTAGAAACCCTAGAATTCTGCCTACAGAAGAACCGGAAATTTCAGAACTCCTTAAAAGGGAAATGATGAATTATATGGACATTTACACGGGTTACGAAGTTGTTGAAGCTTCCCGTAGAGGGGAAAGAAAAAGAATTCATGCTGTACATAGAAAAACAGGAGACACCATAGAAGTGGATGCTGATGAAATATTAGTTGCAGCAGGTAGACGTTCAAATTCCGACATAACTAAGCCTGAGAAAACAGGTGTTGAAACAGATGCGAAAGGATGGATAAAAACTAATGAATACTTAGAAACATCTAAAGAAAACATTTGGGCTTTCGGAGACGCTAATGGTAAATACCTTTTTAAACATGTTGCAAATCATGAATCAGAAATAGTGTTTTACAATGCTTTTCTCGGAAGAAGAATTCCCGTAGACTACCATGCCGTACCACACGCTATTTTCACATACCCTGAAGTCGCAAGCGTAGGTATGAAGCAAGAAGAGGCACAAAAGAAGCACGACATACTAGTAGGATATTATAAATATGAAAATACTGGTAAAGGAGATGCCATGAGAGTTAAAGATTATTTTGTAAAAGTAATTGTTGAAAAAGATACGTATAGAATATTAGGAGCCCACATAATAGGGCCTCATGCATCAATACTTATTCAAGAAATAATAAATCTAATGTACACATATGATATGTCAGCAATACCTCTACTTAGGGCAATGCACATACATCCAGCTTTATCTGAAGTTGTTCAAAGAGCATTCTTCAGTTTACGTGAGCCTGAAGCTTGGTTAGCGCATGAACATTAGTGGTGTCAGCTAATGGATACAGCACATGACTTTAGAATTTTAGTTGCGGAAAACGCAATATTAAGATTAGAGAAAATGTTGAAACAAAAATGTCTACCTTATCCTCATAGGAAAGAGAAAGCTCTTAAGATTCTTTCTAAAATCCGCAGCAACCTTATGGCAGTAAAGTATTCTTTCATGCCAGCAAATCTTTTACTAAACTATCCGCCACTTAAACAAATACCTAAGTTAGCATTAGATTTCGCTAAGGGGGTAGCTCCGCCGAAAACGTTTAAGCCAAAAGATGTTAAAGATAAGCTACTACTTTCAGAAGTAAAGTACTGTCTAAGAGTGCTTGCTGGATTACCATTAAGAATAAAGTTGGGGGAGGAGAATAAACCGGAGAACTCCATTGACATTTTAGGTGTTGAAGTTCTTTCCGTAATGAAGCATCCTAAAGCTTCAAATCTTAAGATAACTAAGGCTGGTACAGAGAAAGAAGGATTCACAATAATTACTAACATTATAGATATTAGGAAAGGAGAAATTAGGGCAGCAGCACTACTTCCACCAATAATATTATTTGGTGAAGTAAGCGATGCAATGTACTGTAGTGACCCCTTAACTAAAGAGTTCAAAGGGAAAAGGCCTCCAAGCAAACTGATACATGCTAGTGAAATTTCTTCAAAAGTAGAGGAAATTTTAAGACAAAAATAGCAAAAGTATTTTTAAATTCCTTAATTTCCAACAATATTATTAGTTGAAATTTACGGGAAAGTTTAATTTTAGAATATTGTTGTAAAATATTTTTTGTACTCAACTATACTCATAGTTTTAACTGGGTCTATGTTTCTCCTATAAGCTAGTTCTATTGATACTAAACCAGCCAGTAAGCTTCCATAGAGTATTTGGGCTGTAATAGATTTACCTTTCATCTCTATGTTAATGGTTCTTATACCTGAATTCTTGAAGTACTTGTCCACATAATCTAATATCGCGGAGCACTTAGTATCTCCTCCCATTGGTTCTCGTAGAATTACTACGGAGAAGTTTTTGAAATACGGCTTCTCCCATCCAACAATGTCGTTATGGCCCCATTCCGGAACTACCTCTACTTTAGCAGGTATTTTCGAGTTTTCATTAAGTTCGTTCTTAAACCTTATAGCTAATGGAGCATATTTCACGCATGTCACTATTACTGGTAATGTGTTTTCAATATGGTCAGCTATTTTTATGACAAAATCGTCTTTGACCCCCTGTTTAAGCAGTTTCATAGCTTCATTAAGCTCATCTCTTGTCACTATTTCACTATTCAGAAGCTTATTTAGAGAAATAGCTAAAGCCGTAAACATTGATGGAAGCGATGCTCTAGGAACAAGTCCCTTAACAACTTTAACGTAAAGTATGTTGTTTTCTAAGGCAAGTTTTTCAAGCACACCACCTGAGGATATGGCTAATAATTTGGCATTAACTTTTAATGCATGCTTGAAACATTCAATAGTTTCCAAGGTGTTTCCTGAATAACTAACCGCTACAGCAAGGTCTTTACTTGAAACCCATTTTGGAAGCTTATAGTCTTTAATAACGACTACTGGTATGTTTAACCTATCAGAGGTAACTGTTTGGTATAAGTCTCCAACTATTCCAGAACCGCCCATACCAGAAATAATTATTGAACGAGGCATTTTAGAAAGAGAAGCTATCTCAAGCTCTTCCATAACCTTAAGCTGGCTGAAAATCTGATCGTACCATGCAAGGTAATGTTCCCTCATAGGTTGCTTCACCAAACAATTATTGTATAAACAGAAACATTAAAATTATCTTTAGCAAAAGTATTCCCGAAAACTAAGTAAACATTCTTAGGTGATGTAAGGCCATGGTTAAACTAGTTGATGCTTTAAAAATGGAGTTAGAAAAACACGAAATAAAACTGTTAGACATTTACAGATATAATGCATCACGAAGTAAGAAAGAACATGACGTTTTAAGGGTGTCTTATGGAGGAAAAGTATTCCTCATAGATTTAGGAGCCGTAAAAGAATCGCTAAGCCTTACCGAAGTTGTTAAAAAAGTTGTTGAAACCGTTGGTGCCAGAAAATAGCTACATGCATGTCCTAATTAATTTCTTAAAGCATAGAGGTTCTTAATTTAAACCTTAGAACTTCTCCTTTGCTGGGTAGAAAAACATATTAAGTGTGTAAGTAAGGTATAGGCTTTAAACTGAAAGGCCAGCTTTAGGGGAGCTAGTGTGAAAACTATACTTGTAACTAATGATGATGGAGTGTATAGTCCAGGGCTTAAGCTACTTTACGAAGCAGTTAAGGATTTAGGGAAAGTTTACGTTGTTTCACCGGAAGTACCTAAGAGCGCTAGTAGCTTAGGATTAACACTTCATAAACCCCTCAGAATAACTAAGCTTCAAATAGACGATATGGAGATTTATGCTGTAAATGGAACACCAAGCGACATAATATATTTAGCTCTTCACGAAATAGCTAAGAAAATAGACCTTGTTGTTTCAGGAGTAAACGTAGGAGACAATACAAGCATACAGGTAATTTTGTCTTCAGGAACCGTGGGTGCGGCAGCTCAAGCATCACTGGAAGGAATACCTGCAATAGCTTTTTCAGTAGCTGTTTCATCAGCTGAAGAACTTGAAGAAAACATTGAACTTCAAAAGCTCATAATTAAGATTTCCCGTGAAATAGTTAAGTACATTATTGAAAATGGTTTTCCATATGGAATAGATGTTTTAAACATAAACTTCCCGGGAAAACCAAGTAAAAAACCTACTGTAAAACTTGTTCCAGCAGCAAAAATGAGATTCACAGAGTATGTTGAAAAAAGAGTTGACCCAAGAGGAAAAGAGTATTTCTGGCTCTACGGTCACCCAAGAGAACCGCCTCCAAACACGGATGTTTATGTAGTTTTTCAAGAAGGAAACATTGCTTTAACACCCTTAAAACTAGATTTAAACGTTGAGCCGAAACCTCAACTTTTAAAGAGTATGATAAAGGAGCTAAATAAGCTAATAACTTCTCAAGCCAAGAAAAATTAGTAATAGCATCTGAAAATGAAAGCAGCTATCTCATATAGTTAGAAACGGTTAATTTTACATAAAACGTAATATTGTTTAAAAGGATAAACGCAGTAGTAGTTTTCGGAGGCGCCCAATTATTGGAGATAAAGGCTGTTTTAGCTGACTCGCTAAACTCTGTAAGAATGGCTAAGAAGATTTTTCCACCGAAAAGTAACGTTGAAGTTTCCGCCCTTAGATGGGAGCTTTATTCAGCAGTTCAAAACCTTTTAGACTCTGCGGCAATGATTGTTTCAGATTTAGAGCTGAGAAGGCCAAGATCATATGCTGATCTAGGCTCCATACTTTACGAAGCAGGACTCATAGATGCGGTAACACATGAAAACATAAAGATTATTGCAACAACTAGGAATATTTTAGCACATGCCTACCGTAAATTAACCACAACAGATTTGGAAAAAATAGTAAACGAAATACTTCCTAAAGTAAAAGAAGTAGCCATGAAACTAGAAAACATATTGGAGAAAGAAAACATTGATCCCGAATCAGAGGAAATAGAGCTTCTAGGTAGAAAGTTACGGAAGGTTTTTGAAAAGCATGGAGTGATCATAGCATATCTTTTCGGAAGCAGAGCTAAAGGACATAGCGTATCGGAAAGTGACTACGATATAGCAGTGCTTCTAGAAAAACAAGACACATCAATAATCGATGAAATAAAGCTAGCACTAGACATAGCTGAAGCCTTGAAAATACCAGTGGATAAAATAGACATAGTATTACTTAACAAAGCAGATCCACTACTAAAATACAGGGTTCTGAAGGAAGGGAAAATAATATACTGCAGAAGCGAAGAACTAAGGAAGAAATGGGAAAGAAAAACAATAATACAGTATCTAGACCAGCAATCATTAATTGCATTCAAAACAGAACGGTAAAATCCAAAACACCCTTAAACCATTAAGACACTATGGGCAAAATGTTATTACAGTTTTTGAAATGTTATTTCTCTGAAATAAGCTCGAAGAAACGTTAACCAAAATAATACTACTATGCGCTGCTCAGTTTTTGTTAAAAACCATACTTGAGGCAACATAAAATTGAATATACGAAATATATTAAGTATACTATGCATATCATATATTGTGGGATCATGTTCACTACAATTCGTGTTTCTAAGAAAACTAAGGAGTTACTAGATAGGTTAGTTATTGAATTGGAAAGAGAATTAGGTCGAAGACTTAGCTACGATGAGGCCTTAAGGATGCTGATAGAGAGAAGCTTAAGAGCCAAGAGACCTGAGCTTCTATTACAGTTCATGAGTAAAAGGTTTAGTGATAAAACCGTAAAGGATCTTCAAGAAATAGTTAGAATTGAGAGGGCAAGAGAAAATGAAATCGCTCAAAGGAGATATTGTATTTGATACTAGTGTGCTAATAGAGGTTATGGGAGGTACGGATTTTGGAGTAAAGCTCGTTGAACTAATTTATAGAGAGAAAATAGTTCCCCATATAACGGAATTAAACCTCATAGAGACATTATACGTTATATGCCGAAAACAAGGTTTCGAAAACTCTCTAAACTTAATAAATACTTTAGTTAACTCAGGATACTTTAACATACACAGTATCAGCGAAATCAGAAACATAATAGGGGAATGTAAATGTAAGTACCCAATAAGCATAGCGGATTGCACAACATTATCCTTAGCAAAACATCTAAACTGCCCAGCAATATTCTCCAAATTCGAGAAAGAATTTAGAAACATAATAGAAGAATTAAGCAAATGGGTAGGAAAAGAAATAATATTCCTAAGACAATAAACAAAACTCTACCAAATAACAATTCATTTCCCTACAACCGTCCCTCTTATCCGAAACCTACGGAGAACATCCAAATGTTCCCAGCTTACTTTTGATGATACTATATTGTCTTAGTCGGTAAGTATTATTAATGGCTAATTTATTAGCTATCCTCGGAGACACTGGCATGTACCTTACCTAAAGTTGTTGTTGAAGAAATCTTAAGAAGAGCTAGAGAACGCGGCGTTAGCGTCGATGAACTACTAATAGATGTAATGCTAAAAGACCTAGACCGTTCACCTCATCCGTAGCTTCATATATTAAACTATAGCGTTCTGTGTCTGCTACGGATGGGTTCATTACGGTCTCCGCTGAGCCACCTACGGGAGCCCTAGCTCCCCTCGGGAACCCAGCAGTCACCATGTAAACTTATTAATTCTAATCCTTATAAGTTTATCTGGGGATTCCCCTATATGAACTACATAACGTTATGCTTACCATTTAATGTTAGTGATAATATAGCTGGGAGGTTGCTTAGTACTGCTTGGTTATTCAAAATAGCTTCTCATAGAATGCTTAACTTGGCTAAGCAACTCCCTGTTTTACCTGCTACTGATATTGGCTGGAAAAACACCTTTAGGAAGACAATCTATGAAATCATCCCTAACCGTAGATGTACTGATGGAGTAATAGTACTGGTAAGAGGAATCTATGAATCATGTAGACAACTAGGTGTGGGCTTCAACGAGGTAGAGCTTGGAGACTGGCTTATGTTTCAACAAGTAGAGAAAGAATATCCTGTAAGAAACGTAACACTCAAGCAGGGCTATGAATTCCATATAACTACCATAGATTATAATGACGGTTCAGAAAGGGTTGTTCTCAAGCCAACAATACCCAAGACCTACAAATTACTACTAGACAAGATACTTGAAGAGAAACAAAAACATACAGCTAGAGTAGTTATTAAAGATTATGGTGTTAGAAAGAGTAAATTATGGATTCATGGGGAGATACAGGTAACGATACCCATAGACTTTTACTACAAGTACATGACAAGATACAGGAAGAATAATGGTAAACTCTATGCTGGTGTAGACGTCAATTCTGACAGGATTAACTTAGTAATCGTGGATAAGTATGGTAGGTTGAGGAATGTCAAGACCTTCTGGTTTGAGGATGCTTCTAGAAAGGGTTATCCAAAGAGAAAAGCTAGAATACTAGTCGGCATGGCCATACATGGGATGCTTAGGTACGCCTACCATCACGGAGTAAGAACATTATTCCTAGAGAATCCGAGCGTACTAGGTAAGTTGAGACTGTTATGGATTAGGAATGGGAGGAGACTACATAGGAACTATAACTGGAAAGTATCAGTATTTCGTAGTTCAGTAATAGAAGCAATATCCATGAAAGCACCGCTTTATGCTATCAATGTTGAGTACATAGACCCCAAGGGAACAACACACTCAGAAATACATGATGTAATCATGAAAAGGCATGGTTTGGACAGGCATACAGCATCAGCACATCTAATAGTCGTGAAAGGTATAGAAAGACACACTACGATACAGAAAGCTATAATCTAGCGTTTCTGCCCCATACTGGCTCCAGAAAATATCTTGAAGCCTCATTAGAGCTCATTGATCAAGCAGAACATGAGCTTAAAAGAGGGAATTTAAGGCAAGCCACCGAAAAATGTGGGGTGCTTGTGTGTTTGCAATAAAAGCACATGCGCTAGCTAAGAAAGGCTTAAGAATAGAATCCCACCGAGACCTATGGATATACAAGAACGAAGTAGCAAAGGAAATAGGGGAATGGGTTAGAATAGCGTTCAAACTAGCAGACTCAATGCATAAAAACTTCTACGAAAACCTAGCAACAAAAGAAGACATAG
>CAYOTT010000032.1:0-5466 GCA_964406965.1 uncultured Desulfurococcales archaeon
CGAAGCACAAACATTGATTAGAGCAACACATGTTGAACTAGATAAGCTAAGAGACCTGGCGGTAGGTGTTTTAGGAGCAAAGCACGTGTACTTGAAAATGGGATATAAGGGAAGCATGGCTATAACCCCAGATAAGACTGTGTTTAAACAAGCACATAAGATAGTTCCGAAAGACACTACAGGTGCGGGAGATGCTTTCGATGCAGGAGTAATCTACGGCATAGTTAATGGGTTATCTCTAGAAGAAACACTGCTACTAGCGAATTCATTAGGCGCATATGCCTGTTTGTTTATAGGTGCTAGACCGCCAGTCTCCAAACTCAACTTAGTGGCTAAATTCCCAGAGCTCAAAGACGTTTTTAAATTATAATGTTAATTTAGCCTTCAAATGATAACTTCCATAACCTTAACTTCCTTAGGCACATACTTTGTTGCTGATTCTAAATCTTTAAGACCACTTCTGAATTCTCTATAGTTTTCAACAGTTTTCCAATAATACATTAAATGATACTCTCTGTTCTCATGCTTTAAAACTCTAAAATTAACTAGGCCTTTTGCTACAACCACTTTAAGGTATAGGTTCAAAATAAACTTCTCAAACTCCCCTCTACGGTCCATAGGTATTTCGTATATTTCATCTACAGCAACAATAGTTCCTTTAACAGTAGGTAGGTTTTTATTAACCCATGAAATTAGTCCTCCCGTAAGAACCTCGGATTCTATCCCTTTCTCTTTCAGAAATTTTCTAGCATAGCCAGAGATCAATCCTCTATTACAATATAGTATCACTTTTTTATGAAATCTTAATTCCTTAATGAAATCAACGTAGTACTCCATGTCCCAGTAAGGGATGTTTATAGCGTTTGGTATGTGTTTCTTTAAGTACTCTTCACGACTTCTAACATCTACTATGTAGTATTCGTTTATTTTCCTAAACAATTCTTCAGCTCTCATACCTAAACCACCTTAACTTAAGCTAATTTAGAGATGAATTCGAGATATTTAGTGTCTCTATTTATCATGTTTAGTCTGAAAATTACGGATCTCATATATTTAGAATAATTGTTCACAATTTCGCTGTAGAGCTCATTTACATTGTTTAGTAGATGAACTGGTGCAGGATATGGTAAGCCTACTCTACCGAAGGTTGCTTTAGCTAATAACCAGTGTGCTACTAAGTATTTTGAAATATTCTCTCCAGTAGTATCCCCTACTAGCCAATATCTTTCCCTAACAAAGTTTATCGCCAAATACTTGATAATTGAGTCTTCTATTTCAGAATATATTCTATCCTCGTTACTTCCTATTTCCTGTAGTAGCTCATTTAATGCTTTAGCTCTCAACTCCGGCTTAAGCATAAGAATTCTACTAGCTATCTTAGGGAATGCTGTATTTAGCAAAGGTTTCAACGATTTATGCAAATAGGTTATTGCAGACGCGGCTAAACTATAAATGACAGCGTTTTTGAAATTTTCAAGAAGAGAATCAACGTTATATTCGATTTGTAAAGAAAAATCTCCTTTAACATAGTTTTCTATCTCTTCAGGACTTATAGGGCTTGGAATAACGTATTCGTCATTTATAATAAGCCACGGTACTGACCATACATTATACGTTATTGCTTCTTCAACCTTTTGTGCTCACACTTAGAATTTTAACTCTTTCAACTAGGTTTTTCATCATAAGTCTCTTTACAATACGGTAACATAGAGAACATAGCGGATGAATATAGAGTTTAAAGTGCATGTAACTTTCATCCTCCCTTAAGTAAGGATATGTTTAAAAGCTTATTTGTTTTTACATATGTAATTTCTTTTATATGTCTTATATTTTCAATGAAATTCTAATCTTTATATGTTATCTTAATGTACTATGAAATATTAATTAAGATCTGTACTCTCGATATATAAGGTAGGAGGCTGGGATAATGTTAATAGAGGATGCTTTAAACGAAAATTGCGTCGACAAAAGTGTTGAGCTTAAAGGATGGGTTTATAGGAAGAGAAATGTTGGTGGAAAAATATTTATTGTTCTCAGAGATTCAAGTGGCATTATTCAATGTGTTGTAGATAGAGGAGTTGTTAGTGAAGATTCATGGAGACAAGCTGAGGAAATAACTAGAGAGAGTAGCTGTATTGTTGAAGGCGTTGTTAGGAGGGAACCTAGAGCCCCTGGAGGGTATGAGGTTAAGGTTACTAAGCTTAAAACAATTGGTCTTTCAGCTTGGTTCCCTATTAAGGGAACTGAGGGAGTAGATTACCTACTAGACCATAGGCACTTATGGATTAGAGCACGTAAAATGCAAGCAATAATGAAAATTAAACACACTGTTTTGGAGGCAGGTCGGGAATATTTTAACCGTAATGGTTGGTGGGAAGTCACTCCTCCAATACTTACTGGTTCTGCTTGTGAAAGCGGCGCAACACAGTTTGAAGTAGACTATTTCGGCCAAAAAGCGTATTTAAGCCAAAGCGTCCAACTCTATCTCGAAGCATTAATCTATAGTTTAGATAAAGTATGGAGTCTCACACCATCCTTTAGAGCCGAAAAATCACGTACTAGGAGGCATCTTGCAGAATACTGGCATTTAGAAGCTGAAGCAGCATGGTACGGTATGGAGGAAATGATGAAAGTAACTGAAGAACTTGTTTCCTACATTGTAAGTAAGGTTCTTGAGGAAAGGGAGGAAGAACTTAAACTGTTGAAAAGAAACGTCAAGCCCTTGGAAATGGCTCTTGAAACACCATATCCTAGAATAAGATATGATGAAGCAATAGAAATTCTCCAAAAGAAAGGTGTTAAAATAAGTTGGGGAGAAGATTTAGGAGCAGATGAGGAAAGAGTTCTTACGGGAGAATTCGATAAACCATTTTTCGTAACACATTTCCCGAAGGAAATTAAGGCATTCTACATGAAACTTGACCCTAAAGACCCGAAAATAGTGTTAGGATTCGACATGCTAGCTCCCGAAGAGTACGGTGAAATAATAGGGGGTAGTGTTAGAGAGGACGATTATGAAACACTGTATAAGAGAATATTGGAAGTAGGGCTTAACCCTAAGGAGTATGAATGGTACCTTGACCTTAGAAAGTATGGTTCAGTACCTCACTCAGGATTCGGATTAGGTATTGAAAGAATTGTTATGTGGGTTGCTGACCTCGAGCACATAAGAGACGCTATACCCTTCCCGAGATTTAGGGAAAGAATTTACCCATAAAACATACACAGTTATAATGTTAAACTTTCAGTTATGCGTCGAAAACATTAATTCCCGCGTATCGTCCTAATTTTCGTTTAGGGCTACCGAGTGCATGTAATAGTTGCTGGAGGTCCATGTACAGGGAAAACAACATTAGTTAGTAATCTCAAGTGCGAACTTTCTAGAAGAGGCTACTCTGTCTATGTTATAAGAGATTGGGCTAGGGAAATAATTAAGGAGCAGAAGGAATCTGGTGGAGAAATTCTTCCCTGGAAAAACAGAGTTGCTTTCGAAATAGAGGTTATAAAGAGACATGCTTCTGAATATTCTAAGCTTGAAAAGTACGATGTAGTTTTAGAGGATGGAGGCCCATTTTTAGCTCTCTCCTATTGCAAAGTAGATAACGTTAAACTCCCTAGCAAATGGGTTCAATACTTGATGAAGTTTAAGGACAAAGTAGACATTGTCCTAATTACTGATGAACTCAGCGAATACTTTACCGATAGGGAGAGATGGGAGAATCTGGACTACGCAAGAAAAGTTCATTACGAAATAATTCTTCAACACCTAGAGCTCTTCGGAAGCAAAGTGTACTTCATAGGGGCAACAGATAATCCCGTAAAGAGAGTTAGTAGAGCTTTGGAAATAATATTGGCAAACATGGGGAAGAAACTATAAAGGTAAGTGTTTACCCATTTTCTCCATAATCCTCTTCTCTAAAACTTCAACCCACCATGGAACCCTAATTTTCTCAACAACCCTGTCTTTAGTGTAGGCTTTAATGTCGAGAACGGGTGTTCCATCGAATAAATCAAGCCCTTTAACATATAGGAATCTATCCTTCCTTTTAACAAGCTCAACAATACTTAACCCTATAGGGTTAGGCCTATGCGGAGAATCCGTGCAGAAAACACCAACTTCGGGAATATCGTCTATTTCAATACCAAATCTTCTAAGTCTTCTATGCTTAACCTTAAGAACCTTCCTATGCTCCTCAGTAGTCTTATGAAGAAACACAACCAAGATTATATGAGAAAACCCTTCAATACCCTCTAACCCTTCTTCATACTCTTGAAACACTTCAACAACTCCTTCAACGCCTTCCCAACTATTTTTGACTTCTTCATCGCTCTTATCAACATGAATTATTCCTATAGGTTTTAAAGTAATTTCCATTGTTATTACCTCTATTTTATCCAAGTCACCTATTTTTATAAGTATTTTATATGTTAACTTATCTAAGAGTATTAGTTAGAATAATTGCACATTCAAGTAATAGTAATTTTCCTTTCTACTTCATAAATCGTTTTCCCATTTTCCGCCATTAACTTCACAGCGACTATGTGTTCACCGCTGGTCAGCTGAGACGCTTCAGTTACAGACTTAAGACACACTATGTTTAGACCTTCACGTATTAATGTGTTATCGATAACCCACTTTAGTGATGCAATAGAGTAGTTATCAATGCTTACTCTTACTAAAGACTCAACTAAAAGAGGGTAATCTATTGCTAACACTATTTCCCTTCGACTAGCGTTAATGATGCTAACACTTATTTCACCATGCATATCTGAACTATACTTTATATCGTTATGAAGCATTATTTCTAATATCACTTCGGTTGATGTTCTATTATGCTTCTTGAATATTAAATGATACTTATAATATGGATTAGAAGGATCTATAAGATCGATAATGCCGTGATCTCCTCGGTTTTCTAAACCCTCTATACTTAACCCATAATATGTGTCTTCAGCTTCAGCAATTAACTTGCTACTTGCTTTATCCAATGCCTCCCAATTATAAGGTATATTAATGTATCTTAACTTTTCAGGGAGGGTTATAGTTACCCAAAGAAACGACTTACCTATCATGCTAGTGTTTAAAATACATGTAGCTTCAGGTTTCTCATGAAAAGATAAGGTTTCATTTAAATGCTTATTAAAGTCTGAAAGGTAAAGTTCTAACTTAACAGTCACATTACTTATTGGACTATGAAATTTTATGTGAACAGGATTGTAGTTTTCTATATTAATAAATTCAGTGAAGCCTTTGGTTAAACTTATGTAGCGCTTTATAATCTTATAATATTTCTCTTCAACACTTCTCCCTAATAAGTTAGTAGCGTAAATTATTGAAAACAACATTACAAACACTGTTATGACAATTGCGGCAATAAATTTTTCTGAAACCACTATACTTACCTCACTTTTTACAAACTATATTTCAACTAGAGAACAACATATTTCTAACTATTTAGCAGGAAA
>CAYOTT010000033.1:0-3706 GCA_964406965.1 uncultured Desulfurococcales archaeon
GAATAGTTTACTCTGTTACCTGTTAATGTTTCGACAACATCCATTATTGCTTCTCTGGTTGCCCATGAATGCATGAATAAAGTGTCAAAACCTATTGCGTGCATTGCAACGCCAAACCATAGAAGGTGGCTATGAATTCTATTTGCTTCATGCTCAATAACCCTAATGTATTGAGCTCTCTTAGGAACATTTATTTTCAAACAGTTCTCAACAGCAACACAGTAAGCAGTTGTGTGAGCATCAGAACATATTCCACAAACCCTTTCAAAAAGCTGAACATTTCTACGGTAACTTCTCTGCATAGCTAGCTTCTCTATTCCTCTATGATTAAATCCGGGTTTTATGAGAGCATCAACTATTCTTTCGCCGTCAACGTAAACCTTATAGAAAGCTATTTCCTCTAAAGCAGGGTGATAGGGACCTACAGGTATTGAACAAAACTTACATGTAGTTTCGTCCATTAACCACCACCTTCCCTTAGAAGCTTCTCAAAAACTGGTTTCACAGGAGATCTATGTAGTCTATCAAACCTCATTTTTAATGGATCTAAGCCGAAAGCTATAGCTACTAATTCTGCTAAATGTAAAACTGGAAGATCGTATCTAACGTTTTTAATGGATCTTAATTTAATTTGACTATATTCAAGCCTTATATGGCATTGCGGACATGGTGTAACTAAACAATCAACATCTAGAGACTTAACACTCTTTATTCTCACTTCAGCTCTTTCAAGAACCGCTTTCTCATCATTTATTGTTGATAATACAAATCCACAACATATCCTCTCTAAACCATCCCTAACTATTTCCACACCTAAAGTTCTCAATATTTCATCCATCATTTTAGGTTTCTTCCACACGTCTCCACCGGGTTCTGTTACAAAAAGGTGGCAACCATAATGCACAGCAACTTTAAGTCCATTAAGCGGTTTAACAATTTTTTCAGCTATTTTATCTAAACCTACATCCTCGTATAATACTTCAACAAAGTGTTTTACTGTAGTCTTAATTTCATGTGATAAGCCAAGTTTTTTAAGAATATCAATAGTATCTCTACTTAAATCCACTCTATGCTCTAAGAAATGTTTCGCTTCAAAAAAAGATTCGAAGCATCCATTACATGGTGTAAGTATGTTTAACCCGTACTTATCAGCTATTGCAAGGTTCCGTGCTGAAATAGTTAACCATTCCCTAAAATCACCTATACTTGTTATTTTAGGTGGACAACATGATAACTCAGGGGTCTCTTGAATTTCTACGTTAAGGGTTTTTAAAACATATCTTATACAGTACTCTACATGAGGCAACATTGCAGGTATGAAGCATCCAGGGAAGAATATGTATTTGAGAGACACTTACTACTCACCTCCTAATGGAACCTTCCTATCTACCTTAAGTTTCCTAGATATTTCCCTGATGGTTTTAATAACTTCTTTAGATTCATGAATTGGTACAACTACTTCGGGTAATCCCATTTGCTTTCTTCTCCTTTTAGCTAATCCACTTAGCGACGCTAACGCAGCTTTTGAAGCAAGAGATATTAGGTAATTAGCGTAGGTTTGCGGTAACTCAGGTACTTTAGGTTTCCTAAGTGGTGGCTTATCTTTCCATTCGGGAGGTAAGACTACTCTCTTCGGCTCAGGATGCTCTGTGAACTCTATTCCAAACAAATCTCTGACTTCCCTTTCTAGCCAGTTTGCACCAGGTATTATTGGAGTTATTGATGGAACCACATTCTTATCCTTAGGCACTATTATTTTAATTGAAGCAACAGTGTTCTTTTTAACGAAGTGATAAAGTAGTTCAAAGTAAAATCCTCTATCTAAAGTGCTTATAGTTGATATTCTAAATCCTTCATCAAAAAGAATTTTAGAAGCATCCCTTATTTTCTCTAAATCACTTAACGTTATAACGTATCTATTAGGGCCTGTTTCATAAACTTCTGAAGCCATGTTCTTTAACTTAGATGTTATCTCCTTTGGAAACATAAACTCCACCTTAAAGCATTAACGTTAGGGAAAGTATTATTATTAGGAAGAACATGTAAGCAAGTATGTACGAACTAACTCTAACATATCTTATTATGTCAAGGGTTTTTACTTTAGCTAAGAACTCGCGGAACATTAAAACTACTACTCCTTCAAACCCTCCCTCCTTTGAGAAACTGTAAAGTGATGAGAAGTTTTCCTTAAGTGCATAATTGAACTCTTCAGGAGACACTTTTAGCTCTTCAAGCGGTAGTAGTTCTCCACCATATTCGCCTCCAGTAAATACTTCGTACTTAAATTCATGAAGTTCTCTAACAATCGGCGGAGTTAATGTTACTTTTTCATACATTTTCTTTCCAGAAACATATATTGCATAAGATATTCCCGCAGTGATCATAAGTAATATTGTAAGTATTGTTGCGGCATAAAATCCAACATTAGTGCTATAACCAAAGTATGAAACTGTTATTGGCAGTAATGTTTGCGGGAACAAGTATTTTAACGCTGGATTCACTAGGGAATTTAAAGGTACTTGTGGGAATATTCCAAAAAATACTGAAAGAATAATTAAAGACACTAATGCTATCTTCATAGTTAATGGGGGATCCTTAGCTTTTTCAGCTAACTTAGAAGGTATTCCTAAAAATACGGAGTAAAAGAGCCTCATAAAGTAAAGTAATGTTATAGCGCCTACGAAAATCGCGATTACAGTGTAGAATAAGTAAAGTCTTCCAACAAATGCGGTGTTACTAAGCGCTTTTTCAAAGCCTGCTTCATAAATTAATAATTTACTAGCAAAGCCATTTAATGGTGGAAGACCTGCAACGGAAAGTCCGCCTACTAAAACTGCAGCTGCAGTTATCGGCATTTTATATGCTAAACCACCTAGTTCTCTAATGTTTCTTGTACCAGTAGCGTAAATTACTGCTCCAGCAGCTAAGAAGAGCATTGACTTCAATAACGCATGGTTTATTACGTGAAATAGGGCTCCAGCTACGCCTAGAATGGTGCCTATGCCTATTCCGAAAACTATGTAGCCCATTTGGCTAACTGTTGAGTAAGCAATTATTCTCTTGATATCGTTCTCTATTAAAGCTAAGAATGCGGGAATAGTGAGTGTAATTATACCTAATGTAGCAACTAATTCGAAAAACACCTGTCTTCACCCGAATTTTTCGCTAAGAAAAGTGTATGCTTCCTCTCTAGGGACAAAGCTAATGGCTTGCGTAGGACATTGTTTAACACATTCAGGGTCTCCTTCGCATAAATCACATTTCACTGCGACACGCATTTGGGGGTCTCTCCTTGGAATACCAAGGGGGCATGCAAAATTGCAAGAACCGCAGCCAATACATACTAATGGGTTTATTCTAACTATTCCAGAGACGGGATCTTTAGAAATAGCGTCTACAGGGCATACATTAAGGCAGTACGGATTATCGCAGTGGTGACAGTAAACCGCCTCGAAAGCTTTAAGTTCCTCATTGAAAACTATTTTGATAAACGACTTCTCTAAGTCAGCTACGCCAAAATGCCTCATAGAACAAGCTATCATACAGGTACAGCATGCTGTACATTTAGAACTATCATGAACTAATACTCTCTGAACACTAGTAGTTGTCGATGCTGCAGAAACTACTGTTTCTCCCAAGAGTAATCCCTTAGAGTTTAAGGATTTAAAATAATTAAATAATGCTTTCCAAAATAGAGAAATATAGT
>CAYOTT010000034.1:0-3390 GCA_964406965.1 uncultured Desulfurococcales archaeon
GACGACACATTCACACTGTTTAGGAAATGGGTTAACAAATTATGTGATAAAATAATCAAGAGAAAACTGGATATAATATGGGGTGCTGCTGCAAGAGTAGACACTTTAGATTTTAAAACACTAGTTAAAATGAGGAAGTCAGGATGTGAAACACTGTTTTTCGGAGTAGAGTCTGGAGTAGAATTTATCCTTAAAAACATTGGTAAAACATTTACTTTAAACAAGGTTATGAAGGTTTTCGAATGGTGCAGAAAACTAGGAATAAGAGTTATCGCAAGCTTCGCCCTAGGGTTTCCAGGTGAAACCTTGGATACTATAAGGAAAACAATAGAGTTAGCTAAAAAGCTTAAACCAGACTACGTAGTTTTCTCCATAGCAACCCCATATCCTGGAACAAGGTTTTTCAGGGAATGCTTGGACAAAGGCATTTTGAAAATAAGGGACTGGTCCAAATACACACTACTAACACCAATAATTGAAACGACAAGTTTAAAAATAGATGAAGTTAAGAAAATGCTAATTAAGGCATATGAGGAATTCTACTTCAGACCAATATGGTGGGTTAAAACAATAGCTAAAGAGAAAAAAGTTGGCCTATCAATGCTCACACAGGTTTTCACAACAATACTTAGGAAAATACTGGTTTAAAACAGCAAAACAAATTAAACATTGTAGATAAAATAGTTTCAAAATAAGAACTAAAAACCCGGCAACATTACTGATTAATAGGGTGTTTTCAAAAGTGAAAATACTGTTCTGTACCGCCGGGTTCTCCCAAGCCATAAATGCTTTAAGAAAATATTTGCCTAAAGGATTCGAGGTTGTTGCTAGAAACGAAAATATCCCATTTACCGAGCAAGTTAGGGATTTCGAAGTACTAATACCCGCCATGGCCAAAATAACTAGGGAAGTCATGTTGGCTGCACCTAAACTGAAGCTTATTCAGCAATTCGGCGTTGGCCTAGAAGGAGTAGATCTTGAAGCAGCTAGGGAACTGGGAATTTACGTAGCTAACGTACCCGGAGCAAACGCTATTTCAGTAGCTGAACACGTCATATTCCTCATGCTAGCTTTAGCTAGGAAATTCAATGAAGCCTCAAAAAGTTTTAGAGAAGGGAAAATAGGGGAACCAGCTGGGCACGAAATTTACGGTAAAACCCTGGGAATAATAGGGTTAGGTAGGAGTGGAACGGAACTAGCTAAAAGAGCTAAAGCACTAGGTATGAGGGTTTTAGCTATAAAGAAAAACCCTAACTCAGAATTAGCTAGGAAGCTTGAACTGGATTTCCTAGGGGGACCCGGGGATTTAGATTTTGTTCTGGAAAACTCAGATTTCATATCAATACATGTTCCTTTAACAAGTGAAACGAGAAACCTAATAGGTGAAAGAGAATTTAAGCTAATGAAGAAAACAGCTTACCTCATAAACATAGCTAGGGGACCTATTGTAAATAGGGAAGCACTATACAAGGCTTTAAAGGAAAGGTGGATAGCGGGAGCAGCGTTAGACGTTTTCTGGGAAGAACCCCCAAACCCCGATGACCCACTGTTCAAACTAGACAACATCATAGTAACCCCTCACGTAGCAGGAGTAACCCATGAAGCCTACGATAGAATAGCTAAAGAAGTAGCGGAAAACATTGTAAGAGTTTCAAAAGGACTCTCACCAAAACACCGCGTAGTCTAAACAGTAAGTAATGGTTGAAAAACCCTACTTCTCAATCTCATTTACTGATCAACATATTCTAGGCACTATTCCGTTAAAGTGTTTATCGAAACTCATAATGTAGTTTATTCCGTAAAACCTCATTAAAGCTACTGTTGTTGCATCAGTAAAGCTAAGACCTTTGGAAGAGTATTTTGCAAAAATACTCCATGCTTCCTTAAAAACAGCTTTGTCTACGTAAAGTATTTTCAGTTTTCTCGAAGATAAAATGAAGTTTCCTATGTCTAAAGCTATTCTTGGAGAACCCGTTCTAACTAGAGCTACAGTTACTGCTTCATCAAACACGTAGTCTGAAGTATATGGTTCCCCATACTCCCCTTTCAAAGCTTTTTTCAATAATTCCACTGCCCTCACATGGTTAATGTCGCTCCTGTTTCTAGCTGCAACAAAAAACCCCCGTATCTATGAAAATAGACAAATCACTCACCATATAGGTACTTATCTATAGTTATGGAGGCATCCTTCAACTTCCAGTCAAGAGGCTTATCAAGCATTTCTAACGCGGGATCTTCTATTTCTCTCCCCTCTCCTCGCAACTTCTCCGCTAATGAGTCTTCGTTCTCTAAACCTATTTCAACAAGTTTCTCAAGTATTTCATGAAGACTTACCTTAATGCCGCGAAGTCTAAGTCTCAACTGTAACTCCTCAAGCTTCCTTTTGGCTTCAACACGCAACTTTACACTACTATACTTTCCAGACACAAATGCCACCTAGTAGAAAAGTATACCAGGAATCATTTAATAAATCTTTATAGCATAAAACGCTTTTCCACTTCAACCATGCTCTCATAGTATTTCTGTTTATTTCCACTTTTGCCTCAGAAGCTCTGAGTTTAACTGATGCTCCAGCAGCTGTTTTTGCAACTGCTTTTCCTCCTTAACCCAAAAGTGTTATTATTGAAGCTCATGTATGCTTCGTAGAATTTGTTCGTATAGCTACTGAATTGCTTATGCGAATGCTGTGCTTGAGCTGTACGGTAAGCTTTATTAGCATTTTTACTCTGAACCGTATTTGAGGTTTAGTGTATGGAAGATAAGATTAAGACTAGCATAGTTATTGACCGTAGACTTTGGGAGGAGTTTAAGTTAAAGGTTAGTGGTGAAAAGGGTTTGAAAATGCTTAGTCATGCTGTTGAAGAAGCTATTGAAGAGGAGGTTAGTGAACTCCTAATAGTTAAGGCTTTGGAGGAAATGCTTGGTTCTGAAAGGAAAATTCCGTTAACTATAGTTCCTGTTAAGCCCCGAGATACTACAGATGCTGGCAAAGTAGTTAGGGGATTGAGGGATTCAAGGCTTTGACAATTGTTTATTTAGACTCAAGCGCTATTGTGAAAAGCTACATACTAGAGCATGGTAGTGATGTAGTTAGTGAAGTGTACTATAGAGCATTAAACGGTGAACTTACATTATCGTTTTCAGCATGGAATATAGGTGAAGTTTTCGGCGTAATCGACAGATACCATAGGAGAGAATGGCTGAGCGATCAGGAATATGAGAAAGCAAGAACACAGTTCATAGGTGAAACTGTGAGGCTACTGAAACTGAAATTGCTAAGGGTAGTTCCTGTTAAAACCAGGTTGCTTATGCGAACATGGCCTCTTATCGAGAAATATCACATATACGAAGCTGACGCATTACAAATAGTTTCAGCAAAACATGTGAAAG
>CAYOTT010000035.1:0-2974 GCA_964406965.1 uncultured Desulfurococcales archaeon
CCTAGCTCGTAGAGGCTATAGTTTTCCCTCATTAGAACAGCTATGTCGTAATCCCCTTTCAAAACGTAGCCTTTAGCTCTCCCACCAAACAAATATGCTGCTTCAACTTTACCCTTAAGAACTTTGGAAAGCTTACTAATAATTTCCCCTAAGCCTTCCTCATTTGGGTCAACGTTTTTCTCTCTAACACCTCTCAGGATAGTGTTCGCTATTCTCAATGCATCATCTCTAAGATTTCTGGAGAACTTAACTATTTTCCTTCTATCAACCCTAGCATACGAGTGTACAAATATGTTCCTCAAACCAGCCATCGACCTTAAGATTTCAGCATCCCGTTCCCCTATAATTCCCAATTCACAAAGTATGTAGCCTATTTCTGAGTAAGCCTTAGGCTCCCTAGCCCCCAAGGCTGAAATAACCATTAAACCCATATCTAAAAGAGCTTGAATAACTAATTGCACAAGCCTCTCAATACCCCTATAGCTCGTTTCGACGCTAAGTTCCCTAAGGAGGTCCTCAACAAGCTCTGCTTGCTTCGCAATTCTCTCGTAAATAATCATGGAAAGAAGCACCTACTAGGCATTTTGAGCTACACATGTTTAACTTTAACACATAACTGCTGAAAAGTATTTTCCATTAAATGCTTATATAATAATGCTTATTTACTTCTAGGGGTAGAAGTTACTTCTAGAGGTAGAAGCTTTTGCCCTACTTTGACCCTAGGCCTAAGGAGAGAATTGAGGATCTGTTTGATAGGGAGGAGGAGCTTAGGAAGCTTATTGAGGCTATTGGTAGGGGTGATCCTTTAATTTTAATTTTGGGTTTGAGGCGTACAGGTAAGACCTCGTTATTACGTGTGGGTTTGAATGAGCTAAATTACCCTAGTATTGTTGTTGATTGCCGTGTTTTTGAGGGGAAAACATATGTTACCTACGCTGACTTCGTTAAGGCATTAGAGGACTCTATAGACAAGGTTCTGCCCAAGATTAGGAGGCTAACTAAGTTTGTTAGAGGTATTCGTGGGATAAGTGTTCATGGGTTTAAAATAGAGTTTTCGCTTAAGGAGAAACCTACGCTAATAAGCCTCCTAGAAGCACTAAATAGCTATGCTTCAAGTGAGAACATAAGGTTCATTGTAGCGTTTGATGAAGCGCAGGAACTAATTAAGCTAAGGGGAATAAGAGTACTACCGGCAATAGCTTACACCTACGATAGCCTTAGAAACATAACTACCATACTAACGGGCTCCCAAGTAGGATTACTATACAGGTTCCTAAAGCTACATGATCCTTCCTCGCCAGTTTACGGTAGGGTAAGAACCGAAATAAGGTTGGAAAATCTCTCAAGAGAGAAGGCGCTAGAGTTTCTCGAAGAAGGATTTAGACAGTATGGAATTAAGCCGCCAAAACACATTATTGAGGAAGCTGTTGAAAAACTCGGTGGAAACATAGGGTGGCTAACCTTTTTCGGAGCACTATCTGTAAGGGAAGGAGTTAGCAAGCAAGCGCTGGAGAAAACGTTAGAAGAAGGAAGTAAGCTTGTTCTAAGTGAGCTCATGAACTTCCTAAAATTAAGACCCATAGCTTCAGTAAGATATCTAAGAATACTTTACGCAATATCGTTAGGTGCTAAAACGTGGAGTAAAATAAAATCATTCCTAGAAATAGAGGAAGAAGGGAAAATAAGCGATTCAATATTCACGAAACTCCTAAGAAACCTGCTGGATGCAGGCTTCATTGTGAGGCGTGAAAGCGAATATGAAATAGCAGATCCCGTACTCAAATACGCTATAGTGAAGTATGGAAAACAGCTAATATCTACAATGAAAGTGGTAACGAATTTTTAGAGGAACATGAGTTGTATGCAAATAATTCTAATTCTATAATAAAAGAAAGTTAGCCATAATCTAAACAGCTCATTCCTTATTGGACACTATTGACACTTTACAATATTAGGGAAAGTTATATTTGTTAGCATATTGCATGTAAACTTTTAGTGATGTATTATGAGCGTTATTAGGGTTAGAAAGGATGTTTATGAGAGACTTAGGAGACTTAAGGTTGAAGTTGGTGCTAGAAGTATGGCAGAGTTAATATCTATTCTTGTTGAAATAGCTGAAAAGGAACTCGATAAATTCCATGGCGACCCTAAGGTTTTCCTTGAAACGTTAAAGTATGCTAGCGAAGGAAGAAGGGAAGATTCCGAAAAAGTCAATGAACTGCTCTATAGAAGGAAATCGGTAACTTCTTAGATGAAAGGGCTTATTGAGAGTAAGTTTTCTCTTAGTAAACTTGAGGAGTACTATTTTACTCTTAAATGAAAGTTTCTACTTGTTTACCCTTAATTTTTATTTTATTTAGCATATACATGCTTACTCTACGGTATGTAGGTGTATTTTCACAATTTTCCTTAGCTGTTCTTCTGCCTTCTTAAATTCCGTATCGGCTGTTACTAGTTTCTCTAGTTTTTCTCCTTGTTCTTTTAAGGCCTTAACGTATGCTGCGTGTAGTAGGTCTAGTGTTTTAAGTTTTACTTCATGCGAAAGCTCAATGCCTACGGTTACTGGCCTATACATGCTATTTATTAGGGGGTGTTTTAAATGAGAATTCTTAATTGCCTTATAGTTTAGCTTAAACTTCTTTAATATGTAAAGTAGTAATGCGATCAATGTTTTCTTCTCATCGAGCTTGAGCTTGTCAGAGAGCTTTTTAAGTAGGGTTTTTCTTCTTGAAATTACGCTAGCTAATTCTATGAGGACGAGTTCGGAAATTATCTTGCCCTTCTCGTTTTCAAGTATCTTCCTAGCTTCATTGCTTCTCGGGTCTTCGGGATCTAGAGAAGCTACAATAACGCTTGTGTCAATATATGACATTTAGAATCTACCTCTCTCCCTTAGAAGGTTCTTTAGAGCACCATTGAGCTTTATGGGTGGTTCTCCAAGGTCTTTTTCCATTTTAAAAAGTTCATCGACAGC